>CAYHTZ010000041.1:0-1501 GCA_964359735.1 uncultured Candidatus Saccharibacteria bacterium | reverse complement strand
TTCAAAGTCATCCAGGAGCGACCAATGGAAATACCCACGCACATCCGTCCCCTTCTCGATTGCGAGCCTAACGTGCTTTAGGCTTTCCCATGTGTACCAACCACGGTGCTTATCTGCGGCATCGGCTAGACCATGCTCAAGGATGTATATCGGCTTTCGGTATCCACCCAGCGAGAGGAGTAGCGGCAGTAACCCCTGCGGGTACAGCTCCCACCCCAGGTCGCTCACCATGGCGTTATCGTTGTATTGAAATCCCCACTGAGAAACCCAGGGATTCAAACGCACCCGGGTGTGGAAATAGTATTCAAGGCCTATGTAGTCAGATGTGTCGACAAACGAATCAAAAAATGGGTTGTTCCTCCACCAGCGAAGTGGGATGAGCGCAAGTTTATGGATCAATTTGTCTTGGTAGGCGTCGAAGTACACTAGGGTCTCTGCGATTCCAATCTGAAAGTTAGGATTTACCGCCTTCATAGCACGATACGACTTGACGTGCGCTGTGCGCATTCGTCGCAACGCCTGATACGCCGTGAAGAGATTCTTCTTCTGTGGGGGACGAGCACCGATCAGGTAGCTGTTTCGCGCAACGGTTTCTGGCTCATTCTGTGTAACCCAAAACTTCACGGAGTCCTTAAATGCGACAGCCATTCGTGCGGCATAGCGCGCAAACCATTCCGGCGCATTGGGATTTATCCATCCTCCCTGCCGGACAACCCATAGTGGCAGGGTATAGTGCCACAGCGTCACAAACGGCTCCATTCCCCGCTCGCGGAGTGCAGAGATCACCTCGCGGTAGTGCGCAATTTCTTTTTCATCAAACTTTCCCTCCTCTGGCTCAATCCGCGACCACTCAATGGAAAAGCGGTGGGCATTGTGGCCCAGGCGCTTGGCAATATCAAAATCCTCGCGGAAGCGGTGGTAGTGATCACAGGCCCGGTCGGAGATGTAGTTTTTCGGGTCCTGGGCCTGCACCCTGATCTCCGGCCAATTCTTTAAGTTCGAAAACTTCGATGCCGCCTCGTTCGCCAGACGCTCAGCATTGGCCTGTTCCCATTCTGTCCAGTCGTTGCGGTTGCCGCCCTCAACCTGATGAGCGCTTGTGGCCGCGCCCCACAAAAAGCCGTTAGGGAAACGGTATGGCATTATTACTGTCATCATATGCAGCTTCCGCCGCAAAGGAAAGCCGCCGTGGCTCCACGGCGGCCTACTCGCTTGCTGCCCTCTTCCGCAGCCGGTTAAGCAGCTCGTCAAAAGAGTGCTGGACGATGATCTTTTTGAACTGGCTGCGGAAATTACTCATCAAGCTCACGCCATCAATCAGAATGTCGTACACTTTCCATTCGCCGGCTACAAGGTACATGCGGTAGCCGATAGGAATCTCGCTGCCCTTGGCAGTGATGAGCTTGGTTTCAACCAGGGCCGAGTCCTCTTGGGTGCGCTCGCCGAGAAAAGCAATCCTGATGCCCCGGCCTTCCTTGAGCCAAATTTTCTCGACATAAGT
>CAYHTZ010000040.1:0-1673 GCA_964359735.1 uncultured Candidatus Saccharibacteria bacterium | reverse complement strand
AAGTTCCGTTGGCTTTCCGTCCCCTGGTCACCCAGGGTTTGGCCCGTACTCCTCCCTCCCCCTAACTTGCTTTCCTTGCCCTTCACGCTGTTATAGACCAGATGTAATGCTACCGTCAAGGAAAAAATCTATATTTTTTCAGCGCATACGCCGCTCGTCTGAGCTTTGTTTTTTCTCTGCCGCTTTCTGTGCATTCTGCGACTTAAAGGGAGTTTCGTAATTCACAGTCAGTAGATTTTGATCGTGCCCCAGATTTCCGGTGGGATGACGGTGCCTAATTACGGGGATGTCTCCGCTGGGTCTTGAGGAAGCGGGTACACCTCTTCTCCTCTCACCCACACACGATAGAGCCCCTTGATGCACGTCCAGGGCGACTTTGCCTTGATGACGCGCAATCATAGGGAGCGCCAGGTGCGTGGCGAGTTTCGCGTCAAGCTCTTCCTTCGTCCCGGTCTCTGGCTGGGCGAGCGTGGCGCGGATCAACTGCATCTTGAGCGTGTGCGAGAGAATCCCGCACGGGGACACGGTTCCATAGCGGCCAAGCACTCCCACGACCACAACCAGCGGAAGGCTCACGGACAAAAAGAGAACGCGTCTCATTATCTCTTACCGTGCTGCCCCCGTTATTCCGTCGTGCCCAAAATCCCATTGAGTAGATGGCTAAGCCGAACCCCGGCTTTAAGGAGGCGGCTCCGTACGGTCGGCGCATGGGTTGCTATATAGCTCGCATTGACCGCCACCTTCCGCCGGGTCTCTCCCGGATCAAAGGTGACATTATTGGCGGCGTACTGACAGGTGCTGCCTACCTGAATGCAGTATTGTACGTTCGGCGAAATCGTAATCTGGTACGACTCGTTCGCCCAGGTGACCATGTCGCCCTGTGTCCATGCCTGCCGGTCTTCCTCGGTAAGTTCGCTGCGCAAGGCCGCCACAATGCTCGCTGCCTGCGGACCTATCCCGCGTGTTATCAAGCAGGTATCCCACACGGCGTGGAGGTCGTTGCTGCACGGGCCGGTTTCGCGGATCTCATTCCCGCCCCTATCGTCCTTGAACGAAATATGCAGCGGTTGATGAAGGTCACCCATCCAGTGGCCCAGGAATTTTAATGCCTTACGTCTGTCCGCATCTGAGGCGTTCGCGTCCTTGAGCACTGCGGTATCGGCTTCAATGGCAGTGAATAAACACGTGGCAGCCAGCGGGCAGGGCCGGTCGGCGTCGGTTATGGCCGTATGCGTCCGGGGCAGGTTCAGAAAATGCTCTGCCGCGCGTTTGCGGGGATGATCGGCCCAGGTGCAGGCATTGGCAAAGCGGCGAAAGTTTGGGTCGGGGTCTTGCTGGATTAGTCGCTTCACTTCGCCGCGGGCGGGTGGGGTGAGTTCTTGAAAAGCAATCTCGCAGATCACTTGATGTGCCAAGTCCCCCCACCCATACCCTCGTTCCGGCATGGCGAGCCCGCTCACCGCGACCAGTCCCATAACGCCGAAGAACGCTATACGACGCCCGATCTCCCGGAGCACGGGTTCTTTTTCAGTCATTGCCCCCACCTTTCCGGCTGCTATTCTTTCTCTGTGTTTTGTTCCCGCCGTTGCTCTATAAACTGGTGCGGCAGGTGCTCGAAAATGTTGATGGCTTCGTCGACGGCGAGTTCGCTACGTTTCACTTTCGCGCAGAGA
>CAYHTZ010000039.1:0-1708 GCA_964359735.1 uncultured Candidatus Saccharibacteria bacterium | reverse complement strand
GCACAAAAATAAAGCCGCTGAATATCGTTCAGCGGCTGGCCGTGCCCTAGCGGACATTAGCCCTATTTGCAAGAAACTCCGCACCCTTTCCAACCTCTGTGCTAATGGGTACACCATCTCGGCACAAAGGACAGTCTCCCGGTGGATAAGACTCCATAGGAAGGGTTGTGAGGGCGAGAAGCCAAGGAACATTGCCGAGTTGTTCGATAGTCACTCCGCCTCGATTGCAGAGTACGCTAACACCTGTCACCTCGCCTTGAAGCGTACGAACCGCGTCCACCACCTTTTTTGCCGAACCGCCAGTGGTGAGCACATCTTCTACCACGAGTACCTGGCGCCCGGGAATAAGCAGGTCGTAGCCACGCTTGAAGATTAAGGTGTTGTCTAGACCGGGTTCAGCATACACAGCAAGCACTTCGGTTTGCAGTAAGATGCTGAGGTGGTGCGCCACCCATTGGGAAAGGATAACTCCCCCAATGGCGGGCGCCGCAACCACCTGGGTGCTGGAATCTGCGAGGTTTGCGATTTGTCTGCACAGCTCAGAGGTTTCCGCCGTGTGCGGATAAAGAGCATCTTTGTTCAGGTATTCTCTTGCGTGTCTGCCCGAGGTCAAGACAAAGTGACCCTCTAACAGTGCACCGGTGCTTTGAAGAACCTGTAATGCATCTTGAATCATGATTTCCTCCTTTCTGCGGCAATGAATCTTGCTTGAGGATCTTATGCCTTGAGGGATACGGCCTGCGCCATGGGAATGCCGAGCTTGCGCTCGAGCGCGGCGTTTAGGTCTGCGTTCGCCGCCCCAATCGCGGCTTTTACCAGCTCAAGCGCATTGCCTTCACGCGGCTGCTTTTTGGTATTGTCCCACCAGCTAAGCGTGATGCCGCGTGAGCTGTTAACTACACCCATTAACTCACCACGGCTGTTTGGCAATCCGCCGACAGCGCCATCGGCTCCGCCGCCTTGGGCACCATACCCGGGTATCAGGAAGAACACGTCATCGCCAGCGAGTTCGCGGCATCGTACCGCTTGCTCTGGCCATGTTGCGCCGACCACACCTCCTACTGCGCCTACGCCACCGGTGGCCTCCGAAACTTTGGCATGCCAAGTCGCTACGAGTTGCGCCATGTACTCATAAACCTTGAGACCGCTTTCTTTGAGCTCGAGATCTTGAATCACTGCGGCCTCGGGATTGCTGGTTCGGATCATTGGAATGACCATGGCGCATTCGGCCAGCCATTTCATCCAGGATGGGGCGAATGTAGGCCCGAGATACGGAACGAAAGTACAGGCATCCGCACGATATCTGCCAAACGCCTCATCACCGTATTGTTCCATGGTATCGCCGATATCTGCGCGTTTGGCATCCAAGATGACGAGTAAACCCACGCTGTGCGCGTGGAGTATCAGACGTTCCAGCATCTCTTCACCCTTCACACCAAGCGCAGAGTAGTAAGCGATCTGCGGCTTGATTACAGGGGCCCGGGAAGCCGTGATTTCGATGACTTGGTGAAGGTAGCCCTCGATTTGGTCGATAGTTTTCCCAATCCGGAAAGCGGGTGGCACATGTGCAGGCGTTGGATCCAGTCCAACACAAAGTATGGATTTGGTGGTTTTTACTCGCTGGAAGTACCGGTCAACAAAACTGGCAGATGGTCGTATCATGGCCTTTCCTCCTGCGTTCTACCCCCACTTTAATTGTGAAGGTGCT
>CAYHTZ010000038.1:0-2031 GCA_964359735.1 uncultured Candidatus Saccharibacteria bacterium | reverse complement strand
GCCACTCGATTTCAAGTTCGAGAACGGTTTTCCGCTCATCACCGAACGGAAGATCGGCTTCTGGCGCAAGTTCGTCAACGAAATGTGGGCTTTCATGAACGGGGCTCGCACACTCGAAGAACTGCACCATTACGGCGACGAGAAGACTTGGCCGGATTTCTGGAAAAATTGGGTTTACCAAGAGAAATGCGCCAAGTTTGGCTTACCTGCCGGCGACATGGGCGAGGGCGCCTATTCCGTGTTCGGAAAGTATCCGGCGCCGGACGGCACAAGCTTCAACCAGTTCCTGGCAATGATCGACCAGATACGGGACTACCCGAGTCTGACGACGCACATGGTCACGAGTTGGATGCCGGTCTACGCGCTCGGCTCGAAGACAAGACAGCGGAAAGTTGTTGTGGCTCCCTGCCACGGCACCGCTGTACGCGTAATTATCAACAACGGGAAACTCACTCTTCAGCATGTCCAGCGTTCAGCTGACATGCCGGTCGGGGCCGTAGGTAACATGATAGGTTATGCTTCGGTGGCGCTCGCCTTGGCGCGAGAGCTTAAGGTGGTTCCTTACAGGTATGTGCATTTCTTTATGGATGCGCATACTTATGAGAACCAGCTCGACCCGTGGGTCAAGGTGCTTCTCGAACGCAAGCCGCGACCATTCCCTACGCTTCGTATCATCGATTCGGCACCCGCTGATTTCCTGGCTCTAAGAGGCGAGCACTTCGAACTGTCCGATTACGACCCTCACCCGGCCATGAACGACATTCCCGTCACGGAATAGCCATGGGAATCAAAATCATCGCTGCTTTGTCGGAAAACCACGTCATCGGAAGCGAGGGCGGCATCCCGTGGAAACTGCCGGATGACATGAAATGGTTCAGGGAGAAGACGGGCACTAGCCCGGTCCTCATGGGACGGAAGACCTTCAATTCGCTTCCGCAAAAATTCCGCCCTCTGCCGGGCCGCGAGAACATCGTCTTGACTCGTTGCCAGAACAACATCCAGAATCGCGACATCACGACGCTTTACAGCTTTCGTCAGGCACTCGAGCGCTCGGAGAAAGAAGACATTTGGGTTATCGGCGGAGGCGAGATTTACCGGCAAGCCCTGCCGCACGCCTCGCATCTCTACCTCACCCGCGTCAACATTATTCTCGCGGGCGACACGTTCTTCCCTAAGTGGAGCGGGCACGATTGGCGTTTAATCTCCAGTCAGAGCCATGCGAAAGACGCCAGGCACGAGTACGGCTTTACCTGGGAAGTCTGGGAACGCAAGTAGGCAAGGTCCGGCATCACTGCGATGCCGGCCTTTTTCTTTATTCCGCCAAGCTGGTAATATGGCGTTTATGAAAAAAGCCAAGGTACGGCACGACAATGCCCGATATCCCGAACAGCTTGAAAGGATGCGCAGACTTGAAAGAGAAGTGGGGTGCTTTTTCTGCCATGGAAATTATTTGAAAGTGGGCGCCGCACCTGCGATAAAAAACGGCAAATACTGGTTTGTAAAGAAAAATGACTATCCCTATGAAGGCGCTGTGTGTCACTATCTCATAGCAAGCAAGGTGCATTTAAATAAGATTACGCAAATTACTCCAAAGGCTTGGGTAGAATTGTTAAAAACCATCTCTTGGCTCGAAAAATATTTGAAGGTCAAAGGAGCTTCCCTATTTGCTCGCTCCGGAGATATGAGTTATACGGGAGCAACTCTTGATCACCTTCATTTTCATATATTGGTAGGGGGAAAGAAGAAAAAGGGCGGTAAACTTAAAGACAATATTCTAGTCACTCTTGGACACAAATCAACTTGACACTAGCATTCTTCAGTATTCTTTCTGCGTCTAAAAGAGAATACCCTTCTTTGTAATAAACTTTTTTAATTCCAGCGTTAGCTATCGCCATAGCACATGATGGGCACGGAAAGACTGTGACATAAATTTCAGCTCCTTTAGTAGAGATGCCTTCCTTTGCGGCCATGGCAATCATAGTGGCCTCTCCGTGAGCAAAGATTTCAAGGTCTTTTATGGCTTTGCCGGCG
>CAYHTZ010000037.1:0-2089 GCA_964359735.1 uncultured Candidatus Saccharibacteria bacterium | reverse complement strand
GTCGTGTACAATGTCCAGTTTCTGGTACAGAATGTCGGCCACTTGCATAAGGGGGTAAATGAGGGCGGCCGCTTCGACATTTTCGCCTTCCTCACGACCCATAATACTAATGCTTCGCTTTAAGCGAGCATCAGTTGTTTTTTGAGCAATGCGGATAACAGTTTCAAAGTATTTTGACATGTCTTTGGCATACCACTCGGAAGCGAGGCGAAATTCTAATTTCTCTGGGTCACCGCCGACGGTCAGGAAACACGCTTTAATGGCTTCGGTAAAATAACCTTGGCCGATTTTGGCGGCCGTTTCTTTGGTACCGTCAAGCTTGTGGTTGATTGCCGTGTGCCAGTCGGCCAGCCACACGGTGCACTTCACACCGAGATCTTGAAGATCTTTCATGACGAGCGAACTCATAAGGCCGGTGCCTAAATGCACGTATCCCGAAATTTCGAATCCCTGGTAGTGAACTAGCTCGTCGCCAGAAGCAAGGCGTTCGCGAAATTCGTCTGCGGTGATAATCTCGGCCAGGTTTTTTACTAGGCGTTCAACAATTACCTGCTTGTCCATGCAGGTACGATAGCAAACTTTGGCTCTGTCTTACAGCTGGTGTGTCACCAGCTCCAGTATTTGGTCCCACTTCGGAATCGGCCTGGGTTCCAGAACCACGACCACCAGGAAGGAGGCTGAGGTTGCCAGGTTGGGAAGGGTTCAAGTGTGGGAAATGGCTGAATGCTTGGTAACGGCGGAAACGACGGCCAAGGGTTCCAAGTGGGCTGAGGTGGAAAGGTAGGTTGCGGAGTAGGGGTTGGCGTCATAGTGGGTGCGGGTGTGCCCGTGCCTCGACAAGGCCCCCAGTGAGCAATTCCTACATGGTTACCAGCCGCTTCACAACTATTCCCATGCGTTTTGCCATCGGTACCACAAACCGGATCATATTGCATCGTGCAGGCATACGGATGCATAGCCTCAGTGCTCGGCGTGCTCCAGATAAAAACGGCCGCGGCAGCTGCCACGAGCAGTATTCCTCCCATAATTATTCTGCTTTGTGAAAAAATTCTTGTTGCCAACATATCCGGTCTAGAATACCGATTTCGAAAAATTTTGCAACTGTTTTTTGTGAAAAATGAGAGAGTCTACCAATTCCAGTTCCAGCTCTGCTGCGGCCAATTCATGTTCATTTTCATGCCTCCCCCCCATTGCATACCGCCACCCCACGTCGGTTGATTCCATTGCCAAGGGCAGACTGGTTGTGGCTGACACCATGTACAGCCGCCTCCCCACCACGTGCCGCTCGCCTCAGCCGGACGGGCGAGCACGATAGCAAGCAGCACGGCTACAGCCGCGATGACAAAAGTTCCCCACATATTACGAATTGTTGCTTCCATCAAAATCACCCCCTTTAAGCTATGGGGCCAGTGTGATCCAGGGCTGCTTTCTTGTCTAGGCGGTAGGTTGCGTGGGCATCTTTTCTAGGGTATAGTGCGCCTTCATTGGTATACTAAAAACAGGCCGGTTTAGCTCAGTGGTAGAGCAACAGTTTTGTAAACTGTAGGCCGTCGGTTCAATCCCGACAACCGGCTCCCGGGGATGGCAGATCGGCTATGCAGCGGACTGTAAATCCGCGAAGATAGGTTCAACTCCTATTCCCCGGACTGATTGATAAATTGATTCCTTCGATTTTTCTGTTTCGGTAGAAACAGCCTCGAATAGACGCATGAGAAGCAAAGTTTTCGGGTTCGACAAGGTTTTGCCATCGTGCAAAATACCTCCTTCAAAGAATATCTGGTTGAACCTTACTTTCCTGTCTATGGTAAGGGCTTCCCAACTCTCCACCGGATTCTTGAGAGCGTTGAAGGCTACTGTCAGCACTTCCTCGAAATCGTCTCGTTCAGCCTCGTTCTCGGATCGTAGAGATTCAATAGCCGCAATCTTGCCTTTGAGTTCGGTCATCTGATCCATAAAGTCCTCATCAGTATAGAGGTTAGGGTTACGACGCTTTTCTGTGAGTAGGTTAGACTTTTCTTGCTGTAAGCCATCTAGTTGCCGTGTAACGCTCACCTGGTCGCTTTGGTGGCTCTGTAATCGCTCCTGCCAC
>CAYHTZ010000036.1:0-3204 GCA_964359735.1 uncultured Candidatus Saccharibacteria bacterium | reverse complement strand
GATTACATCAAGACCGTTGAGGGAGATATTGACAGCGTTGCCGGCCTTCCAAAAGCTTTAACAGAAAAATTAATCAAAGAGGTTCAAAAACCTTGACAAGGGACTTTGGTTGCGATAAAGTAGAATTACGATATGCCGAATATCGATTGCAGAAAAGTAAATATGCTCAACTGGTGGTGGACTTTGAACTTCTTTTCGCAAAGTCCGCTTTTGAGCATACGTTAAATTATTTTTAATCCAGCCTTGGCATTCCTCTCGGACTTTGCGGGAGGAGTTTTTGTTTGTGCTGACGGCTGGATTTTTTATTATACTTCAAAACATTTAGCCGCCAGCGCAAAAAAGTTTGACCTTTAACAACGAGTGGATGCCGCGCTGGCACCACTCTCAACCAAATACCGCATGGAGGACACCATGAGTAGAGTAAGGCCCCTAGAAGCGGTAAGTGACTTCGTAATTGAGGCGTTCCCGGAGATGCTTGAACTATCCCCGCACGTCCTTGTGGAACAGAGTAAAAAGCTCCTAGCCTCGTTGTCTCAGGAAGTTGTTAGTAGAACGACCAGCTCTGGATGGCCGAGCGTTGCGTCGTTGGATGTAAAGATGTTCGAAGCCGGAATTGTCCATTCTGGCCTGACGCCGCCTCCTCGTCTTACAGAGTTGGTAGATCAGCTGTCAGCTGGGGAGACGCCCGCTCTTACTTACGAAGAGCTCGTTCTGGCAAATCCTGCCGGCGATCTCCGTAGGTTCACGAGGGGAACTGTAGGTGAGACAGAAAAGGCATTCTACCGCGAGCATTACTTCATCGAAGAATGCCTTGAGCGCGCCATACTGAAGGTTCGCAGTGCCGTGGAAGAACTTCTGCCAAATATGGTGCTCGCTCACGATCCGGATGTTCCCGCGGCTACACAAGCTCTCACGGGAGTCGAGGATGATCTCTTGCTGGTTATTGCCTCTACGGCAAAACTGGGACAGATGCCTGAGGGACACTTTGAGGTATTTCGGAAATACCTCAACTCTAATCCCTTACGTAATCTGAAAGGACCGAGCGGAGCATTCACCGCAAGGATCCCTCTCTTGGAATTGCTGTTTCGGGGTAATGAGCTTCCCGTAGAGTACACGAGGTATCTCGAAACAAACTGGCAGTACTTTCCGCGGCAAGGACGAGTAGAGATAGCAGAGGCGTTAAGATGGGTGCGAGCCGAAAACACACTCATGGCGTTGTGGCGTAGGCGAGGCCAGCCACAAGAGCTCTTTGAGCGCATTGCAGTAGGCGGCGAGTTCTTTAACGAGTTCCGCCAGACTCACTACCGTGCTGTTGCGCGGCAAATTCCCGCAGCACTAACCGGTAATCTCTCAGGGACTGGAGGAGAGGCTAATCCGGGTGAGTTCTTAAGGCAACGAGTCAAAACAACTCACTTCAGAAAGGAGTAGTGACAGTGGGAAGAATCATAAAGGGTTGCTGGCAGCTTTCCAGTGGCCACGGCGTTGGCAAAACGGGGGAGGAGGCGGTCAAAGAGTTGCTGGCGTTCTACGACGCTGGTATCACTACTTTCGATGGCGCTGATATCTACACCGGTGTTGAAGAGCTTTTCGGTCGTTTCCGCGCCGAATGCGCTCGTCAACGTGGAGCCGAAGCAGTCTCGCGCCTTCGCTTCCACACCAAGTTTGTGCCCGATCTCGATAGACTCTCGACAATAAATCCTCAGTATGTCGAGTGGATCATCAAGCGTTCGCTCAGCAGCATCGGCGTGGAGTGCCTAGACCTAGTGCAATTCCACTGGTGGGACTTCGACATTCCCGGCTACGTGGAAACCGCGCTGTTGCTTCAAGCCCTGCAACGCGCAGGCAAGATACAGCACCTTGGCGTTACGAACTTCGACGCCACGCATCTACGAGAAATCGCAGAGGCTGGCGTCACCATCGTGGCCAACCAAGTGCAGTATTCCGCGCTAGACACGAGGCCTGAACAAACCCTGCAGACGTTCTGCGAGAAGGAGGGTATAAAGCTACTGTGCTACGGTGTAGTGGCCGGTGGTTTCCTATCAGAGGAGTACTTGGGCAGGCCGGAACCACGCGAAATGCAGAATCGCTCGCTCATCAAGTACAAGCTGGTGATCGATGACTTCGGCGGTTGGTACGCGTTGCAGATGCTCCTCCTTGCGCTCGCGAAGATTGCTCGCAAGCACAATGCTACAGTTTCAGAAGTAGCTGTAGCGTTTGTTCTGCGTCAGCGTGCTGTCGCCGGGGTTATTCTTGGCGCAAGCGCTCGCAGAATCGCAAGCATCCTTCACGCGGCGGCACTCACGCTCGACGATGGTGACCTCCACGTCATAAGGTCGGCTATAGAGACTACGCCGGGATTGCCTGGTGATGTCTACGAGCTCGAGCGCGCTAAGGGCGGCAAGCATGCCGCCATCATGCGGTATAATCTGAACGCCCAGTAGCAATGGGCGTCAGAAAGGGATGCCAGGCTGTTAAGAACTAACAGACCTGGCACCCAAGTCCACTTATTGACGCAGTAGGCATTAAAAGTAATAATAAAATAGCTAAAATAGACAATAATTATTTATGCTAAAGAAAATAAGTAAATTACAAAAGAAAGATAAATTTTCTCTTTACGACCTCAAGGTTGAGGTAGTTAGGTGCGAGGGTAAAATGGTGTGTAACCACAAAATCGGTGATTACTTTGAGTTGAGCGGAGAAAACTTATCCATCCCGCCCAGAAAAACATTTAGCATCTATGCCCTTGCAGCTCTTTTGCCTTTATTACCGGCAAAACAACGATTAGCTCATAAGAACGACTGGATGAGTACAGATAACGAAGTCGCCTGCCCAGACCCAAACTGCGGAGCGATATTCCGCATAACAAAAACAAAAAGACGTACTTTTAGACATTCAGAGATTAGCGCTACTCCTCTAAGTAGGTGATTACACTAGACGATTTTAAAAAAGAAGTATTGATGTTTTATAAAGGTCTTGCTAATATCTATAAAAGAATAATATAAAAGTATGCCAGAAGATTTAATTGAATTTTATGGGACAGAGTGCGTTCACTGCCGGGAAATGGAGCCTCTCATAGAAAAGCTGGAAAAGGAAGAAGGCTTAAAAATTGAGAGATTGGAAGTTTGGCACAACGCGGATAACCTTAACACAATGAGGGAGTACGACAAAGGTTATTGCGGAGGCGTGCCCTTTTTCTACAACAAA
>CAYHTZ010000035.1:0-3330 GCA_964359735.1 uncultured Candidatus Saccharibacteria bacterium | reverse complement strand
TTTGTACGTGGAGGCGATAACCGCATCTATGACAACCTACTCGCCCAAGCTGGTTGGAGTGGCTGGGCTGAGGTGGGTGGAGGAATGACCCTCTCAGGACCTGTAGCGGCAGTTTTTGGCGGGGAGCTTTGGATCTTTGTGCGGAGGATAAATTCTGTAGTTTCCCAGAACCGTTTGATTACAGGAGGATGGACAGGATGGAGTGAGGTGACTGGTGACCACCTGACCTCCTCTAAGCCGGGAGCAGCGGCTACGGCCGGCACGCTTTACCTGGTGATACGGGGGACAGATGATAGAATCTACTTTGCAAGCGTTCCTGAGGTGACGGCACTGGGGGAACCCCGCTGGCCCATGTTCCAGCATGATGCTCAGCGTACAGGGAGGAGTAGTTTCGTAGGTCCACAAAAAACACCAGAGCCTACCGTCTTCTCGCCAGTTCGATCTTCTCAATGCCCTGTCGTGGCCGCAGACGGCACTATATATGTCACCGGTCTCACTGATCCCAACAATACTTTCACTTCTACCCTTTTTGCTATTTCCGCCGAAGGCACAGTCATCTGGAAGCGGCCGGGTCCGTCAAGTGGGGCGGGAGATGTATCTCTTTCTCCGAGCGGCGACACCATTTACATGCATGACCGATATTATGACACCATAAAGGCATTTGACGCACTTGGGACGACACTGTGGACGACGGGTTCTTTCAGCACCAATGCCGGTGGTCGGCTGGCGGTCAGTGGTAACGGCACTATATATTTCACTACCGACAGTTATGCTCGCGCACTTTCCTCAGATGGGAATATGTTGTGGTCAAACAGCGGCTTTCCATGGCATGTGGATTATTCCACACCCGTGCTGCCGTTGACCGCTGACGTGGTTTACCTCAATACTCTTACCTGCATGTATGCCCTTAACGCCACTGACGGCAGTCAGCTTTGGGCTGCCAGTTACAACCCTTCGGGTTTGGTGTTTGCGATAGAAGGCGACGCGCTTTATGCAGCGACAAACGGTGCTCTTAGTCGAATCGACAGATCCACTGGTAAAGTGATGTGGTCAGCACCTGTTCAGAGTGCCTCATGTCCGGTGGAAAACTCAAGCACCTTTACGCAGCCAGCTATTAACCATGAGGGCAACATCGTCGCTGGCTCCGGTCATACGATCTCGGCTTTTACTCCGGAAGGAAGTGTCTTATGGAACTATTGCCTCCCAAAGAATGAGGTGGTCGATCTTAGCCCCATTGTGGTAGATGGCGCCGATACTGCCTATTTTGCCGCCCCCGAATCTTTGCAGGGAGGAATAGTGTCCGGCAGGATTCTTGCCGTGTCTTTCACGGGTAGCCTGCTATGGGAACGCAATGTAAAGATGATTCCTGGCGCGGTTTGCCTTGCTCTTGACCATCAAACCATCTTTGCAACCCTTGTGGCCGATGGCGTCCAACGACTCTTTACGTTCCGTTGAAAAAACAAAAAAACCCAGACACCACTGCTACTGCTGCCAGGTGGTCACTAGAGGACAAGTGTCTGTCGCCTTCCGCCTAAAATTTCGCCACCTCTCCTCCGCTCCCGCTAGGAATCTTCCTTTCCTTCCTTCGCCCGATTCGTGCGGGTCTCCATACCATCCCTTCCCCACACATTTGACGCGTCTCCCGCCGCGCGGTATACTGCCTGATAAAGGACGTTATCAGGCACTAATTATGAGGAAAAAGAAGGGGGCAAAAATGGAGGGCGAGCTGGTGTCCGTCACGGGCCGAGAGCTGGCGGTTTTAGGTGAGCGGCCGGGGCCACCAGCGATTGTGACCGCCGCGGGCAAGGCGGCGGCGTTTGCGTATGCGGAGTTCTTTGGCGCCGAGATCGAGAGTCCCCATACCTACCGCGCGTACCGTGCGGCGGTGGATCGGTTTCTTGCGTGGTGCGAGACGCTGGGTGTGGCGCTCCCCCAGGTGAGTCCGGTCGTCGTGGGTGAATATATCCGGCGACAGCTGGTGGGATCCAAACCAACGAAGAAATTGCACCTTTCTGCGCTGCGACATTTTTTTGATCAGCTCGTCTTGCGCCATGCGATCGTGCTGAACCCGGCCGCGTCGGTGCGGGCACCCAAGTACTCGGTCGTCGAAGGCAAGACGCCGGCGCTCTCGGTGGAGCAGGCCCGGCGGGTGCTCGCGGTGATCGACACCCGCCATGTCGTCGGCCTCCGCGATCGCGCGATCATCGCCATCCTTATCTATACCGCCGCCCGGGTGGGCGCGGTCGCTAAGCTGTGCCTGCAGGACTACTCCCCTGACGGCACCCAGTGGTGCTTTCGCTTTGATGAGAAGGGCGGCAAGGCGCGGACCATTCCGGCCCGGTATGATGTGCAGACGTATGTAGAGGCGTATCTGGCGGCCGCGGGGATTGCGGGGGATCCGGGGGAGGCATCCTTGTTCCGGTCAGCGGTGCGCAAGACCAAGGTGCTGAACCCGCAGGCGATGACTGCCAATGACATCTACCGCATGGTGAAGCGCAGATTCCGGGATGCCGAGTTGCCAGCGCGAAATCTTTCCTGCCACTCCTTCCGGGCCACCACGATCACCGACTTACTGACGCAGGGCGTGCCGCTGGAAGACGTGCAGTATTTAGCGGGCCATGCCGATCCGCGCACCACCCGCCTCTATGACCGGCGCCACAAGCAGGTGACGCGCAACATCGTGGAGCGGATTTCGGTGTGAGGGGGTGCCGCTGGGCTCTAGTCGTTGATCCAGACTTTGAGGTTTTCACATTACTCAAGCTCAAGAGCGCTCCGGCTTGTCAATTTGCACCACGAGAATAGCTCTATTTAAGGCATGTGTGCTTTTCCAATAGAAGAGACGGTACGGTTTAAAGGTTGGATATCCATCTTCTTGGGGCATGAAAGAGATTCCCATTTCGCTGGCGACCTGAATTATCATTCCTACCACAGCCTCTGTTTGCAGCTCTTGAGCAACTCTTTTCCCTGTTTTAACTTTATCTAGCAAGCACATTATTAGCCATGCTCGCGGTTTCAAAATGCGAAACGCTTCTCCGAGGAATCTTTTGTAGGTGTCGAGCAAAGCTTCATCCAGCATATCTGACCCATATCCAAAAGGAGGGTCAGTAACAATTGCATCAATGGAATTATCTTTCAAAGGGATAATTCTAGCGTCAGCGACAAATCCAAGATAGCGAGAAGCCGAGCTTGGTCGGGCACAGATACGGGTGGTTGGGATCGGATCTCCAGGATTGAAGTCACCCTTCTTTAGATTGTCATTGTATTTGCTAATTTCTTGAAAGATTTTATGACTGTCACGGACTACAGGTTCGTCTCTATCCATCAGGGGAA
>CAYHTZ010000034.1:0-3985 GCA_964359735.1 uncultured Candidatus Saccharibacteria bacterium | reverse complement strand
GTTTACTTGATGATCCAATCTATGTGCAGCGCCTCCACCACATGGCTACTCCTATCTTTGCCTACTCCCGCCTGCAAGCGCTGAAATATTACATCGGGCACCACGAGCCGGAAATTCTGCATAGCTATGGTTTTTGGTATCAGCCGGCTGATGTAACAGCCCGCTATGCTAAGAGACATAACATCCCGTTTATTTTCCACCCGTTATATTACGAAAACGAAAACCGCCAGAAGTTGATCTGGCAGCTTTACAAAAGCACTATTGGCAAAAGAACCTTCGCCGCAGCTGACGTCGTCGTAGTTATTTCCCCGTTCGAACAAGCTCTTATCGAAAAAGCCGGCCTGCCGGTGAAACGCTTCGAGCTTATTCCGCCTGGCGTGGACACCACGAAATTTGACCGGCCACGCCTGAACCCGTACCCAAAGAAGAATATCCAAGGAAAAATTCTTCTCACCGTGAGCCGTGTTTCTGCGGGGAAAGGCCTTGAAGAGCTCGTGGAAGCATTCCCTCTCATCCTCGAACACATGCCTGAGACGCATCTCGTCATAGTTGGTGAAGACTTTGGCATGCAAGACACGTTGCAACAGCAAGCCAGGGCTAAAGGCACCGCCAGCCGCGTACATTTCTGGGGAAAAGTGGATGATGAGACTCTCGTTGCCGCGTACCAGTATGCCGACATCTTCCTTCACCCATCTCTTTATGAGGCCTTCGGCATTGTGCTGGCTGAAGCGCTCGCTGCTGGCACCCCCGTGGTCGCCCGCAACGCCAGCGCCATTCCCTTTGTTTCTCCACACGAGAAAACTGGCTTACTGTTCAATACGAGCAAGGAGCTGATTCAACATACGGTTGCCTTATTGAAAAACCAATCCTTACAGGAAAAGTTTGCTCAGGCTGGCATGCGTCATGTACGAGAAAACTTTATGTGGGAAAAGAGCATTGGCAAGATCCTAAAACTGTATGAAGAATTCAGAAAATAAAAAAATACTTGTTCTCTCTCTGGCGGGTATCGGGAACTACCTCATGCAATCCCCCGCCATTGAGGCCTTGCGTAAAGCATACCCCGATTCGCATATAACCCTCTGGGTTGCCCCGCGAGGCACTCGGCCGCTCGCCAAGCGCAATCCACACATTGATGAAGTGATAGAACTGCCTATTAAGAGCAGTCTGATAGGACATCTGCGGACAATCTATAAACTACGCACTACTCACTACAGCCTAGGTATTGTCCTCTCCCCAGGCCAGCTGATCAAAAGCGCTGCATACCTTTTCTTTGCTGGCATTCCCAAACGCATTGGGCATACCTATCCTTTGTTCGGTAGAGAAACGAAACTTCTCCTGACAGACCCCATTGCAGAGAATCCAACGCTGCATGACATCGAGCAGAATTTGAATCTGCTTACCCTACTTACCTCATCCGGTTTACAGCCGGCTTCTCCTTCTCAAGGAGAAGCACCTCTCCTTACCAAGGAGAGGTCAACTCTCAGCGAGGTGGGCGAGGTGCATTATTCCCTAAGCATTCCCCTCTCTGCCCAAAAACGAGCTGACGATTTAATTTCTAAACTCGATATTCCTACTTCCAAGCATCTCGCTGGCTTTCACGCTGGCTCCGCTCCCAACTTTCTGTGGAAGCGCTGGCCGCGTAAATATTGGGTTGAACTAGGCCAGCTTCTCATTGAGAAGAATTACCATGTGCTCATTTTCGGAGGACCAGATGAGATTAAATTAAAGCGAAAACTCCATGCCCGCCTGAATAAAGACTCCACTGTTGTTGAAAGCGATTTAATCACCACCGCTGCCGTGATGCAGAAATGTGAGCTCTTTGTATCTAATGATTCCGGCCTCATGCACATTGCAGCTGCTACCGGAGTAAAAACGTTTGGCCTCTTCGGCCCCACGGATGAAAGGCAAACCGGCCCGCGCGGGGAACAAAGCTTTGTCATTCGTGCTCCCGGCACTGAACCCGTCTACCATACCGAGAAAAATTTCGACTTAGGCAACAAGCCCCACGAAACTCTAAGAGCCCTTGAACCCGCTTACGTCTTTGAAAGAATTTTTTCGTAAAACCTTTTATGCTGCTGGTAGGCTTCCCACGAGCTTACGTGCTCACCTATCCACTTCACCGCTGCCAGTCCTATGTCCTCTCTGTCATCCAAGCTCATCTGGAGCACGTGCCTCAGCGCAGCAGCCAGCGAACTCACCGAGCCACGTTCAAACAAGATACCCGTCTCCCCATTACGAATAATTTCTGCAGGTCCTCCTACGTCGGCGGCCACAACCACCTTGCTCCGGCCCATAGCCTCAACCACTGTCCGGCCAAATGGCTCAGTCCAGATGTGCGGAGCCACCACAATCTGCACCTTACCATACTCCTCCATAAGCTTTTCATGAGACATGCGGCTCAAAAATGTCACTTGCTTCTGTAACCCACGCCGCTTTGTCCAGCGCTTGTAGTCATTCTCCTGTGCTCCCTCGCCAATGAGCTTTAAGCGGGCATCAGGAAGCTCCTTGGCTACCTCCTCCCATGCCTCAAGGAGCACTTGTACGCCCTTGTAATCCTCCAGCCTGCCTACGTATAGGATGTCCTGGACCCGCCTATCCTTTGGCGGAACCATGACTTCATTGAAATCGAATAAAGATTCCGGCCAAGGAGGGAAACTCATGTGCTCGAAGGGCACTGGATTATAAATCACTGTTGTTTCAATTCCTGAAAAATCGAATTGCTCCGCAATTTCTCTTTGCTGCGCACGCGAAATGAAAATCTGATGCTTAAGTTTACGATATGCCTGCCTGCGGTAGGGCGTGTTGTACCAATACTGCCACGCTCGAGCCCAGTTACGTGGAAAGCCTACCTCCTGGAACCGCTTTGTGCGCAGGACATCATGCCAGGTGCAGTGACACCGCCTGCCGTCTGCCAAAACGTTATTGGTAGTCCCACAAATAGGGGCGTAGTCACGCACTGTCACAACTGCATTTGGTAAGTTCAGCTCGCTTAGCGCCAATGCACTGCGAAAATCATGGGCATGAATAATATCCGCTTCGGGTAAAATCTTCTTGAGCATCACCGCCATTCTTAGCGCGTGTCGCCGCTCAAATAATGGTTTTTCCAATAACCCAGGTATTTCCTTACCTGTAATCACTTGTACCTGATGCGCCATTTTTTTCAATTCTTCTGCAATCAAGTATGTCGAAATTTCACCTCCGCCTTTTGCGCGCGGCGGGTACAGCCCGGACAAAAAAACAACTCTCATACCCCTGCCACTTTCTTATAAACTTGTAAGGTCTTTTCCGCAACAGATCTCCAAGAAAACTGCTTCACTTGCTCAATCCCCAACTGCCTCATCGTACGCCGCTTGTTTTCATCTTCCAACACCGCCAGCATCCGCGAAGCAAGAACCTCTTCAAATGGCATGTCCCACGTCCGCTCCCGCAACTTCTGCTTAGAAAATGGCACAATTTCCCCAGCACTCCCTACCACTTCAGGTAGCGCCCCCCCATTGCTCACAATCACTGGTACACCGCTCGCCATTGCTTCCATGGGCGGCAGTCCCCAGCCTTCATACGCAGATGGCCACACAAAGAGGTCGGCCCCTGCGTGAAGCACTGGTAAATCTTCATCCGGCACAAAGTTGAGCCACATTATTCGTTCCTGTAAACCTAATTCGCGCGCCTGCTTCCGGTCTTCTTCTTCTTCTTCTGTTGCGGCTGATTTCAGTGCTGTTCGCCCCGCAATTACCAGTTGGTGCGGAAGATCTTCGCAGATTCTTGCAAACGCACGGATGAGCAATGGTACATTTTTTCGCATATCACGCGTGCCGACGAATAATATGTAAGGCTTCGCCACCCCCTCCCTCGCTTCGCGAGAGTGCTCCCCCTTCGCAAGGGGGAGCAAATTTGCCCCTCCTTGTGAAGGAGGGGTGCCCAGTTGCTGGGCGGGGTGGTTAACGGGCCGGAATCTCTCCAAATCCACTGCTAACGGCGTCACCGT
>CAYHTZ010000033.1:0-4470 GCA_964359735.1 uncultured Candidatus Saccharibacteria bacterium | reverse complement strand
GGCCGATTGGCATACGTGGATTAACGAAAAGTTAGATGGGACAAAAGAAACCGCCCAGACTATCGGCCGCGGTTACTTTGCCGAGGCTATGAAAGCTAGCCTCCTGGCCGTGGGCGGGGATCCCGACAGAGTAGAGTACCGTTTGGCCAGTGATTGGTATGATAAAAGCCCAATGAAGTTTTGGGAGACAGTGATTGCGGTGAGCAAGCACACTACTGTTTCTCGCATGCTGCGCAGCATTGATATCTTAGGGCGCAAAGAGGGAACAGACGTGGATCATGCCAAAACCATATACCCAGCCATGCAGGTCGCTGATATTTTCTTTCAAGATTTAGATATTGCGCATGCTGGTATAGATCAGCGCAAAGCTCACGTCATAATGCGTGACGTGGCGAATAAAATAGGGAAGAAAAAGGCCGTGGTCATCCATCATCCACTTCTCATTGGTTTGCAAAAGCCCTCGACCTGGCCGATTCCTGAGGGCGTGGAGGAAAAAGATGTCATCTTAGAAATGAAAATGAGTAAATCTGACCCGCGCTCTGCCATCTGGGTGCACGATTCGCCTGAGGAAATTAAGCAAAAGATTACGCAGGCGTTCTGCCCGGAAAAAGAAACAAAATACAACCCTGTCCTTAATTGGGTAGGGCATCTGTTGTTTTGGTCCGCTCCGCCAGCTGGCGGACGGCGGACGACCCAACCGTTTATAATCGAACGGGAAGAAAAGCACGGCGGCAATGTAGAGTTTGAAACGTACGAAAAGCTTGAAGCCGCCTACGCGGCAGGGGAAGTACACCCGGCCGACTTGAAAGCTGCGGTGGCTAAAGAACTCATCGAACTCCTTAAGCCCGTGCGTGACCATTTCGCGAAACCCGAAATTGCAGCCAAAAAAGCCGAACTCGACAAGCTGCTCGCTACTAGATAGAATACGCACTTATGAAAACAGCGGGAATAGTTGGGGGCTTGGGCCCCGAGACAACAGCCGAGTTTTATCTCGAAGTTAACTTTGGCTGCCAGGAAAAATCTGGAATTCGTCCACCAATATTGATTTGGAACGTTCCCATCCCACTCGATGTTGAGGCAGATCTAATCAGAGAGTCAAAAGGCGAGGAACGCTACCTTCCATTTCTCATAGATGCTGCCAAACGCCTGGAATCGGGCGGTGCTGATTTCTTGGCGGTGCCCTGTAATTCAGTCCACATTTTCATTGAGCAAGTGAGAAGCGTTGTCAAAATTCCTGTTTTAAGCATTACGGAAGAAGCTAGTCGGTTCCTGGAAGAAAAAGGAATTCAAGAAGTTGGTTTACTTGCCACCGATACGCTTCTCAGGAACAAAATCTACGAAAAGCAGCTACTGGAAAAAGGCATTCAACAGGTGATACCTGACGGTCTTCAGCAAGCCAGAATAGGAAAGATGATCCATCGCCTTGTCAGCAGTCGGCATGACAATCGAGATAGAGAAGAACTGATGAAAATTGTCGAAAGTTTTTCGGAGAAAGGCGTCAAGTATGTTCTACTGGCCTGCACTGATTTACAGCTTCTTATGCCCAGCCATACTGGACTTGAAATTTACGACAGCATGAAAATTTTGGCAGATGCGACGGTACGAGAAATTACCCACTGAGGCACGTTTTCAAAAAAGCTTAGAAAACATAACAAAGCATAATTTCAATTAGATTGTGCTTTACCATAGCCAGATCTATAATGAGACTATGGTGAAAAAAACTTTACTGAAAAAGCTGTATTTTCAAAAAGGGAAGTCAATGCAAGACATCGCTAGGGCTATGAATTGTTCCGTCAACACAGTTGTGTACTGGATGCGTAAATATGGCATCAAGCGGCGCACCTGGAGCGAGGCAACGTACCTAAAAAGAAATCCGAATGGCGACCCTTTTACGTTCAAACCACCTCGCACCTTGGGGGAATATAAGCTGCTCGGCCTTGGTTTAGGGTTGTATTGGGGTGAGGGCACCAAATCTAACAAGCATGCCATTAGGTTGGGCAATAGTGACCCAGCATTGCTAAACATGTTCATTAGGTTCTTGACAAAAATCTTTGATGTAAAAAAAGAGGACCTGCGCTTCGGCTTACAAACTTTTACTGACATCAGTTCCAAACAGGCGCTAGACTTTTGGGTCAAGATGCTTAAAGTAAAGAGGACCCAGTTTCAGAAACCCGTGGTCACCATTTCTGGCTCAATTGGAACCTATAGACAAAAGAGTCAGTATGGCGTCGTTACTCTTTACTACCACAACAAGAAAGCCCGGGATCTGTTAATGGGTATGCTTGCCGATGTAGCTCAGTGGCAGAGCAACTCCATGGTGGGGCGCATGCCCCCGCCCAACTTGGCAGGAATGCCGAGTATGAATCCCGAATAACGGTTAATAGCCTTTACAGGCCAAGACCGTCCCGCCAACATCAAAAAGTTGTGGCGGGCGAACGACTGACAAGGGAGTCGCAGACCGCGACAAGATACAGTCTAGCCCCTCTATAAGTTCTTTGAGTGAAGTGAGGGTGCAAGCGAAGGAGTAGGTCGTGGGTTCAATTCCCGCCATCGGCTCCAGCCTTCGCCGAAGGCTTCGGCTGGCCTGCGGCCAGATACGAAGACGAGGGCGAAAGCTGAGCGCGCCGAAGCTTTATGCGAAGGCGGGCCAGTCTCGTGAATACAAACTTCATGCGAATTATATTTCTTATTACTGCTGCTGCCCTCGTAGGAATAGGCGCAGTGGCTCTTTTTTTGCGAGACGGAAATCAAGAAGCATCGCCATCTTCCACTCCTACTCTTACATTTCAGGAACACGATGTAGCCTTTGAGCTGCGCTCGGTACTCCTCGAGCGAAAAGATGCAGGTGGCAGGGGAAGGCTCTGGGTATGTCATGAGCGCCGGTGCGACTCAAAGTCGTGGCCGTCTGGCGCCAGCGCGGAAGCCGCCACCAATGGAGGGGTATGGTATCAATATCAAGACGATAATCTTGTGAAGCAGGGGACGGGTGCACGGCAGGCGGAAACTTTGATAGCGAAAACCACCCTGGTGGCCCCGCGCGGTCTTTTCCTAAGCCCCAGCGGGAAGAAACTCGCCTATTTTCTCGATAACATTCATGAAGAGGAAAAAGAGCTTACCGAATTGTGGTTGTACGATGAAGACGAAGGCGGCACGCGCTTGCTCGTGGAAAATATCGTGCGGCCCGATGCCTTAACCCCGCCCCGCTGGAATAGTGCGGGTACGCATCTCTGGTATATGGCCGACAGCGGCCAAAGAGATGAGAAAAAAGTCGAGCTCATTGTGGTAGGTGTACAGCCGCCGAAGGCCGAGGCGCGGTTTAGAAATATTCAATGGCAGCTGCACCAAGAGGCGGCCGACTTTGGGGCAATGGATGTGAGCTTTACGGGCCGTTCAGTTGCCTTCGCTGAGAATCTGCCGCAGGGACGCACGCAGCTCACCTTCCTCCATGAAGGAAGTGATACGAAAGCCGTCATTGTCCGCGGTGATATCCCTTTCCTGCAGTGGTTGGAAGACGGCAGCCTTATCTACGCGATTCAAGAGGAAAACAGTTTTGTTTTCTGGCGTTTGCGGAGCACGGTGCACAATGTGGTCGCTCGGGAGGACGGTACTTTGTTGACGGCGCGCGCCGACCCATCTGCTGAATACGTTATTTTTGTGCGGCAAGCCGAAGACAGGCGTACGTTGAATTCCCTGCACATAGCCTCGGGCGCCACCCAAACCATAGCCAGTATTCCTGGCTCAGGAGAAGAAATTACCATCGCGAGCTTGGATCACCGCCCTGAAGAAGAAAAACAGGCCGCTCCCGACGGAAATATCACTGCTCCCTTGCGGGACGACGAACTGGCAGCCTTCATAGAACGGCACATGAAGGATATCGCTAGTGAACCCATTGCCACCCCGGTGCGGCTCATCACCACAGGGCAGACGAACGTCGTTTTTGTCGATTATCGTATTGCCAACGGCCAGGAACGGCGGCTCTTACTCACTGTGCGCGATGCCGTCCACCCGGAGTGGTCTATTCGCGCCCGCTACGAGCCCGCGGGCGGCGAGTGGCGCAAGGTGCAAGGGGGAGGCCTCCCAGACCCCGCGCCTAAGAATGTGTACGAGTGGGAAGAAAATCTAAACCAGTGGATCTTGAAATCTTCTGCAAAATAATCTAGAGTAGGATCCCATGAGCCAAGATAACCTCGTTCGCCTCCAATGCACGGAGTGCAAGAACTATAACTATCACACTGACCGCAACTTGAAGAAAGCTGACGGCGTGAAGCTCGAACGCATGCGTTTTTGCAAATTCTGCCGCAAACACCAGCTTCACAAAGAAAAAGCAAAGAAGTAGAGTAGGCCCTACAGGGGCGTGGTCTAGTGGCAAGACAAGTGCCTCCAAAGCATTTAACGGGGGTTCGATTCCCTCCGCCCCTGCCAACGTATATCCTGCAGGTATGAAGGACCAAAAACAGTGGTGGAATAACA
>CAYHTZ010000032.1:0-5008 GCA_964359735.1 uncultured Candidatus Saccharibacteria bacterium | reverse complement strand
TCAGCGGGGGAGAGCTCATCGAGTGGGCACCGCTGGAAACTCTAACTCCAAAAGGGGAATTCTTAACCGAAAAAGATTACGGTCACTACTCCGCGCCCGACTCCGCCACCAGCCTCATCATGACGCCTGGCACGTTCGGCATTTTTTTCCCGCACGACGCCCACATGCCCAAAATTTCGGACGGCATAAACCCCACCACCAAAAAAGTAGTCGTGAAAATTCGGACCTCGCTTGTCGGCTAGAACCCCAGTCTCTCAAAGTCGGATGTGTGATCTTTGCACCAAGCGAAGAGAGTGCGTACACCTTCTTCGGGCGTGATTTTCGGCTCCCAGCCTAATTCCTTTTTCGCTTTCTCGATATTGCTGATGTACACCGGCTGGTCTCCTGGCCGCCAATCGCTGTGGGTGAGCGGAATCTTTCTGCCTAAAAATTCTTCCAGCATGGGAAATACTTCCTTGACGGCGAGCGCTTTGTCGGGTCCACCACCAATATTGAAAACTCCCCCTTTCACCGTATCAATCTTCTCTACCGCCAGCTCGTATGCTCGCGCGAGATCTGCCACGTGTAAGACATCACGCACTTGCTTGCCGTCCCCATAAATCGTAATCGGACGGTTCATGAGAGAGGCAATCGTAAACCAGGCGATCCAGCCTTGGTCTTCAATACCGTATTGCCGCGGACCGTAAATGCACGACTGGCGGAACACCACTGTCTTAAGTCCGTAAATGCGCGCGTAATCGCGAATGTATTGATCCGCCGTGCCCTTCGAGCACCCGTAAGGGGAGTGGAAATCGAGCAGCCGATTCTCAGGAATCCCTCCCGGTAAATCGCGGTAGATGTACCGCTCACCCTCCTGCACAATCACCACATCCTCCATGCCGCCGTAGACTTTATTCGTCGAAGAATACACCAATACCGGATTCGCTTTCTTACCGCGAATGGCTTCCAGCAAATTCAAGGTGCCCACCACGTTGATTTCAAAATCCTCCCGTGGGTTTTGTACTGACGTGGTTACCGCCACCTGGGCTGCTAAATGGAAAACCACGTCATGCTTTGTTACCTCTTCTTCCAAAATAGGGATGTCGGTGCGAATATCCGCCTTGACGAACCGAATATTCGGATAGGTCTCTTGCAACCATTTCAAGTTCTCACTCGAACCGCGCCGCGACAAGTTATCCAGTACTGTTACCTCCCAACCCTTTTTCGCAAAGTACTCAGCAAAGTTTGTGCCAATAAATCCACAACCGCCAGTAATGAGCAGCTTGGGCATAATCACGCTATTTCTTCCTGGCCACTACAAACATGCCGGTAGCAATCATCCAGGGAGAAAGACTATTCATGAACTTTTTTACCACCTGTCCCAGCGCGTTGAGTTCATATGGTCGCTTCCCTCGGAAAAAGGGCCAGTCAATCCAGAGGCCGTAGTGGCTGTTTTCCTCGGGTAGATCGTGCGCCTTCACAGCTACCATCTCGAATCCGAGGCCCTCGAGAAGTACCCGAATATCACCTTTGCGGAAAATGTGGTTGGAGAACATCGCTTTCTGCCCCAACAACGTGCGCAGGGCTACTTCCAGGGTTTTGAGTGGCAAGTATGTCCAGCGCCGAAAGGGGTTGGCGTATGGCACTTCAATAAAGAGCATGCCTCCGGGTTTGATTACTCGCTTGGCCTCACGGGCGGCCCCCTCCGTCCCATCTTCTAGGTACTCCCAGGTGCCAATGGCCATGTATCCATCAAAGCTTTCGTCGGGATACGCTAGCTTCCTTACATCTCCCACTTGCACAGGCAAGCTTGGGTCGAGCTTCTTCACCATCTCCACCGCTTTCCTGGACGATTCTATACCCACGACATCCATGCCGCGTGCTCGCAAGAACGCCAGCCACCCACCCAGGCCACAGCCGGCATCCAAGTACTTTTTCCCAGGCTTTAAGTGTTCCATGAGGAGAGGGTAGAAGAGCTGCCGGCGATATTCCTCCGGGTCGCTCCACTGCTCACCGTCACCTTCATACTTCCTATCCCACCACTCCGTAGGGTTAAACCCAGCGGGGTAAAATTTCCTCAGCTTGTACCAGCTATACATATAAGATTTTCATGTCCTATTAATATACTTGGCGAGCTTCTCCATGCCTAGGATGTGGCCCCGGTTGTGGTACAGGTGCCCCCGCCATACCTCGGGCACAATAGCGCAAGGGTTTTTACGCAGTACCCTGAACAAGGAATCAAAGTCTATCTCGCCCTCGCCAATTTGCAAGCCTTCTCCATCAAACCCAGCCGCATCCGCCACATGTAAATGCTTGGTCCAGGGCTGCACCTCTTGCGCGTATTCGTTCAAATCTTTATGCGCCAAGTTGCAAAACAGCTTAGCGTGTGAAGTGTCGAAGCAAAAATCATAGCCGGTCCCTTTGAGGAACTCTGCTATCTCCCACCCGTCCGCAAACACATTCTGCGTCCACTGTCCACCAAAGTACCATGGCCGGGGTGGCAGATTTTCCAAGTAGAAAATAACATCCTTGGTATCAATCTTCTCGAGCTCCCGCTTGAGGCGATCAAGCATTTTGGCTTTGCCCGCCACCGCTCCCTCAGGAGCGAAGGCTGGGTCCACCGTCATGCCACCCACGTGCACAATCACCGCCGGCGTGCCTTCAAAATACGGCGCCAGCGCGCGGGCTTTCTCAATCGTGTCCTGCACTAACTTCCGCGAAGACTCGCGCTGTTCCGCATCATCGATACACATATCCACCATCCGCCGGCCCAGATATTCACTCACATGCAAAATGAGTTCCAATGGATACTTTTTTTCTGGCAACCAGCTCGAGCGGGTATCCTCATCGGACATATGGAATTCAAAAACGTCGGGGACATATCTATCCACGAGCTCGTCCAGCGTCGTAAACCTGCCCTTAAACCCCCACCTAAAGTCTGAATCGATTTCTAGTTTTTCAGGTAAAGGTAAAAAATCCTCGGTAAAAAATTCTCCCTTCTCATAATCATGGTCTGCCTTCTTACCCACCACATCGCCGATTCTCTGCGGCGTGAGCCCCTTACCCGGACCAATCACCTGAACCATCTCACGAGAAATAACTGTCCCCTTGGAAATTTCTTGCCGAGCGGCGATACTCTTAGCCAACACCTCGCGGTTCAAGACCTCGCCTCGGGAAAAGATTTTTTTACCACTCCCTAGTGCTGCTTCCGTATCACGCACATGTTGCACGTATTCCTTGAGCTCCTCAGGCTCCAAACTCGCCTTGTGGTCTGGCCCTTCCATGTCGTGGTCCAGCGTGATATGTCGCTCCAAAATAGTGGCCCCCAGCGCCACCGCCACTGCCCCCATCACTGTGCCTAACTCATGGCCGGAAAACCCTACCGGCACATCTGTAAGCTCCATGAGCTTGTGCATGTACCACAGGTTAAGCTGATCCACCGGCGCTGGATACGTGCTGTTACAGTGAAGCACGGCATACTCGTTCCCTAACTTCTTGAGAAGCTTCAAAGTCTCTCGTACTTCGGCTTCCGTGGCCATCCCGGTGGAAACAATCAGTGGCTTGCCCTTACTGGCCACATACTCTATCAACTCGGTATTGGTCATGTCCGGCGAGCCAATCTTATAAAACGGAACATGTAAGGATTCCATAAAATCCGTACTGGGTTTATCCCAAGTCGATACCGAAAACGTAATCCCTTTGGCGCCGCAGTACGCTTTCATTTCCCGCATCTGTTCCATCGAGAACTCAAACTCCTGTAAAACTGGCACCATGTAGTGCAGCCCGTGTTCGCCCTTGTTAGGGTTCTTGAGATATTCCTCGGTGTAGAGCTCTTCCATAGTCCGCTTCTGGAACTTAACCACATCTACCCCGAACTCAATGGCCACATCTACCAGCTGCTTGGCTCGCTTGATACTGCCATTATGATTATTGGCAACCTCGGCAATAATGAAGGTCGGCTGCCCCGGGCCAACCTTGCGGCCGCCGAGCGTTATCGTCTTTCTCGCTGACATGTGCCTTTGATAGTATGGGTAAGAGAAGCTGTCAATCTAGTATATGATAGCCTGATATACTAAATGACAATGGCTCAAAATTCTCGTCCCCGCCCGTTAGTACTCATGATTTTAGACGGCTATGGCATTAGCCTTGTGGAAGAGGGCAATGCTGTGAAAGCCGCCAAGCAACCTAACATGGATCGCTACATCCACGAGTACCCCATGGCGGCCATCCATGCTGCCGGCGTGGAAGTGGGCCTCCCCTGGGGCGAGATGGGTAACTCCGAAACGGGCCACCAAAATATCGGCTCCGGCCGCGTGCTCTACCAGAATTTGCCCCGGGTCACGCTCGCCATCCAAGACGGTTCTTTCTTTCAGAACCCCGCCTTTCTCAAAGCCGCTGAACACGTGAAGAAAAATAAAGATGCTGCTCTCCACGTCATGGGTTTATCCAGCGATGGCGGGGTCCACGCTCATATTGACCACCAAATTGCGCTCCTCAAATTTGCGGCCCAGCAAAAAATAGGGGACCGCACCTATGTGCATGCTTTTTTGGATGGGAGGGATTCGCCCCCCGATGCTGCTAACAACTTTATTAAAAAACTGACTGGCGCGATGGTCGAAAACAAAGCCGGGAAGCTTGCTACTCTAGTAGGCCGCTACTACGCTATGGACCGCAATAGTAACTGGGACCGCGTCCAAGTCGCCTACGACATGTTGGTACAGGGCAAAGGCGAAACCTACTCTTCCTGGCAAGACGCGGTGCAAGCCGCCTTCAAAAACGCTGATACCCGCAGCTTTGAAACAGCCCCCGCTATGATCGTTGCCGAAAAGGGGGGAGCGCCGCGCACTATCAAAGACAGTGATGCCGTAATTTTCACGAACTACCGGCCTGACCGCGCGCAGCAAATTACCACCGCCTTCGTGAACAAAAAATTCTCCCACTTCACGGTCGAGAAATTCTCTAATGTGTTCTTCGTCACCATGGCCGAGTTCAACAAGGAGGTGAATGTAGACGTCGCATTCCCGGAAGC
>CAYHTZ010000031.1:0-5174 GCA_964359735.1 uncultured Candidatus Saccharibacteria bacterium | reverse complement strand
CAGGTACAGGACGCCAAGGCAGAGCTGGCCAACCTTACTTCCCAACATGAGGCAGGCCTGCAGGAGTATCAGCAGTATTTCGAAAGCATCGAAGACAACCACTTCAAAAAACTGGTTGAAATCGTACATTACTTTTCGTACCTCAAGGAGATGCGCGACGATTACCGCCGCCACGCCTACTACCTCTGGCTGCCGTTCTGGGAAGAAATCGGCAAAAGACTGACTCTTACTAGAGAGGAGGCCAATTGCTTGATTGAACCTGAACTGGTGGCCGCCCTCAAAGAAGGCCAGGATTTTCGCGATCTCGCCAAAACAAGGAACAAAAGATTCGCCCACTGGCTGAAGGAAGGTAAGTTGACTGTGTATGCCGGGGACGAAACGAAACCAGTCGAGCAACTAGTTGCAGCCGCTAAGACCTCTTCAGAAATCAAGGGGTTCCCGGCCAGCAAAGGCAAAGTTACGGGCAAAGTGAACATTGTCTACCACCAAGGTGAATTCGCCAAGTTCAATGAAGGCGACATCTTGGTTACCACCATGACTCACCCGGAATTCTTACTCCTCATGAAAAAGTCGGCCGCTATTGTCACCGACGAAGGAGGGATCACCTGCCACGCCGCGATCGTCTCCCGCGAACTCGGCAAACCCTGCGTCATCGGCACCAAGAACGCGACGCGGGTATTAAAAGACGGCGACCTGGTGGAAGTAGATGCGGATAAAGGGATAGTCAGAAAGCTATGACTACTTCAGAACCTAACCGCGTTACCATTGCGGGCATTCCTTGGGAGCTCATGGTGACACGCAATATCCCCTTCTGGCAGGTCACCCCGTACATCGCTGGCCACTATCACACCAAAAAGTTCGGGGTGGACTACCATCTCCAACAACTTATTCTCAACACCGACGGCATCCATTCCCGCATATTCTTTAGCTCCGAGAACTTTGCTCAATATAAGCAGATCGTCCTCGAGAGCGTGGACACACCAGAAAAGATTGAGCATCTAAAAAACCAATACCACGTGCTGGCCGAAAAACTTCTTCTCTCCTTAGGGAACTGCCTAGCCGATATTTCCCCGGCCACGTGGGAGCAATACATCAAGGACCTTACGCCGTACTATGCCGGCCTCAACCTCACCCTGACCCTAGGGCGGTTTGGCAATGAAAAACTGATGCAAAGGTTAGAAGAGCTGGGCTACTCGCCGGAGGAAATACCCGAGATTATCGGCGCAATTACCTATCCGCCGGAACACACTCCTTTGTTTAACTCTCAACTCGAAATGCTAAAAATTGCTGCCATCACACACAAGAACCCCAGCAGCGATAGAGAAAGCCACCTCCGAACCTGGCTCGAAAACTACAGCCACATTCCTGTGAACTTTGCCGGTGAAGCCTGGACACTCGCCGATGCCAAAAACCAACTTAAAGAAGCTCTCCAAAAAGACGCGGCCAAAGAACTCAAGCACCTGGAGAAGAACCACACCCAAAAAGTGAAAGCAGCCCAGGCGAAGATTGAAGAGGTGAACGACTCGAAAATATCTCACTTGGCTCACATGCTCCAGACGGCCACGAACCTCAACGAATTTCGCAAAAGCGTGTTCAGCCACGCTTCCTGGAAAGCTCGAGCTGTCTTTGAAAAAATTGCTGAGATGACCGGCAGCGCCTGGCGGGATTGTTTCTTTCTCACAACCCAGGAAATAGGCCGGCTACTCGCCGGAGAGGCAGTAAACATACCCGCTCTTAAGGAAGAACGTATGGTGGTTGGGGTATACGCAGATAATGACGGGCAAATCCAGTTCTTGGATGCAAAAGAGATTGCGCAACTCCAGGCCCACCTCAGCGCTATCCCCACCCAGGCAACCTCTCAGGCACCAGGGACCGTAAATACTCTCAAGGGATTTAGTGCTAATAAAGGCAAGGTCAGAGGCATTGCGCGCATCATTCTCGGCCCCAAGGATTTTCACAAATTCCACCCCGGAGAAATTCTTGTCGCCACTATGACCTCTGTTGATTTTATTCCTCTCATGCAGCAAGCTGCCGCCTTTGTCACCAACGAAGGAGGCATCACCTCCCACGCCTCTATCGTCGCCCGCGAAATGAACAAGCCCTGCATCATCGGTACGAAAATTGCCACTCGGGTTCTCAAAGATGGCGACCTGGTGGAGGTGGATGCGGATAAGGGAGTAGTGAAAGTGCTTTCCAAGAAGCACTAAAAAAGTATGGCATACTTAAGAAGTGAATACAATTTTCACCAAACATGCACTCAATAAATTTGAGGTATTGAAACGACATCAATTCACGATCACAAAAGATCAAGTCATGGAAACAGTAGAGAGTCCCGATCTCATTGACGAATCCCATCTCCCGCTTCTGATCGCTCAAAAATCCATTGACCCTGAGCACGTCCTGCGGGTAGTGTATAGGCAGGAGGAGAACACAAAAACCATCATCACATTCTATCCAGGCAGAAAAAGCCAATATGACTCAGAATAGCCGAATTTCATACGAACCCGAGGCGGATGTGCTTTCCGTTGAAGTGAGCCGCGAGGCGCCGATCGACCATGCTCAGGAGGTCGGCAACGTCATAGTGCACTTCACCAAACACAACATACCTGTGCTGGTGGAGGTACTAAACGCTAGTCAATTTGTAACTCAAGCTGCTAAACTTATTGGCAAAAATCCCACCGAAACCGATTCCGCACAAGCCTGAAAAGGTTATCAAACTCGTGATTGTCGACTTCTACGGCGTCATGATGCTGGGCAGCTACAAAGACACCTGCCAGTGGATCGCGAAGAAATACAACTTAGATTACGAACACGTCTACGACGTGGTCTACCATAAATACTTTTCCCAAGCCGCTCTCGGGGAAATCACCGAGGAGGAGTCATTCGCCGGCGCCGTGAAGGAACTGAGCCTCAAAGAAACATGGCAGGAGCTTCGAGATAAGCACTTATCCTACCAAATCCTGAACCAAGATGTTTTCAACCTCGCCCGCGAACTTCAAGACAAAGGCATCACCATTTTATTGCTCTCCAAAAACACTCCCGGGCAGCTGAACTTTGCCCTCAATAAGTACCACATCCGCCAGTATTTCAAGAACATTATTAATACCTTCGACCTCAAGCTGCCCAAAGCCTCGCCAGAGACGATCGCCTACGTTCTCAAAAAGTTTAACGTTAAACCGGAAGAGACGATCATGACCGACGACCAAGACTTTAACCTCACCGAGCCCGCCCGCGCCGGCGTCCACACCGTTTTATATACTGACTCCCCTACTCTTGAGTCAAAGATCCGAAAATTAATTTGAACGGAACCGTCTACGCTACCGTGCGGATGCCTTCAAATTCCATCTGCGTCCAAATAAGTAGGGAGTCCTTTTTTGGCGAGCTCAGAGTTTAGCATATCGTAGAACCGTTCCGGAGGAATAAGAGAAGTCTTCCAAATAAGACGACCATGTGCCTCAGATTTCGCCTTATCTAGCGCTTGTAGAGCCTTGCGGGAGGCCTCTTTCCCAGCGGGAGAAAAATCATGGCGAGAAGACTCAGCCTCATATTCCGCCTGTTGAGGTAATTGACCCGCGTTCCTATCTACGATTCCATCCGCTTGCGCATACCCCTGAATGTAAATCGCCTCTAGATCCGCCACGGTTAGACGCAACTCCAAACCCTCATAACGAATCACTATCTCGGGGCTCTGCGGGTCACCGGTGATCTCATAATCAATTGTCTCACCTGGCTTAAACATCCCGTCTTTGTTACGGGCCTCAATGCCTCTCAAGATGTCCTCAGCAGCCTGGTTAGGGTCGCCACCATCGCGCTCCGCTACCCGGCGAGCAGCCGCTATTAAAAGACATTCTGTGATCATGGCGTGGCTCCCCACCAAACGTGCTGCTGTCATATCTTTTTTGTCCTTCTGTGCAACCTCAGTCAAGTTTGGATACAAACTGCGAGCCTGATGGAGAAGAATCCCTGCTCCCACACCTGCATAGGTAGAAAATGATCTCGCGCTGGGGTCAGCACCATTTTCAGGGTCAACAGCTAGCGCATCGCTTTGTTCAACCATCCAGCGCAGCCCCTGCTTTTTTGCTACAGCTTCTTTTACGGCTTTGGCATAGGGAGTATCCTCGTTGGTCTCTCGAGACTCCCCAAGCTTATCACCCTTAACTAACTTCTTACCTGTGCGCCAACTTAAATAATCTGTTTCAGTGTAGTGGGGCATCGAGCCACTCTCATCAGCACCCCAATTCATTACTTCCCCTTCAGCCTGGCGCCAACCTTCAACACGTTCTAGCACCTTCGCATCATCTCCGCCCTTTGCCGCCTCTGCCGCAGTAAGGTAAGTCTCTCCGCTACGAGGCAACGCCGTAGCCCACACGCCTATATGATCGGCTGCTTTAAATTCCTCCGGCAAATCTCGCCCCATTCGCAAGGCTCCAGCTTTCCCCTCAGATGTTAGCTGTGCCCGATCAGGATGGACATCTTCTTTCCGCTCCTGCACCTGGTGTCGGCCCATTTTCCCGACCACTCGAGCCTTTGGCTTCCGCGCACTTTCTACTGCTAAGCTTGCATCAGTACCTTCACCTACACTCATAGTATAAATTTTTAATGAATTAACTTACTTTATCATATAAAGAATTAGCGTGTGCGTCAAGGTCAGTCAATGAGAAGTGAGTCAAAAAATCCTTCGAAAAGAAAAATGGTATTGTCTGGCAGACAATTCAATTCATCAAAAATAATGGCTAATATAAGCCGATAATATTGAACCCAGTTCTTGCCCATTGATTTTTCCACAGATTATAGTACTGTCTGATGGACAGTAAAAACTGCTCAATAGTCAATATGAAGAACTTATTCAAATCCCAAACCAGTTACGAAGTACTAGGGCTTTTAACTCGCGAATCAGGCCAGCAGTATTACTTAGCTGAGCTAGCCAAAACGCTTGGCAAAGATACCGCGAACCTCGTCCGCGAGCTCGCCAAGCTGGAACAAGACGGCCTCGTCACTACCCGCGAACAAGGCGGCAAGAGATTCTACTCCTTTAATAGCGCCTACCCCGCCGCTGAGGAGCTGCGTGCTCTGCTTGCCAAAGAGCGCACGCTAGCCTTTGAGAAAAAGTTCTCGAGCGATTGGATGTTAGGCGCCGACGAGCCTTCCGTTGGTTCCCTCCTAAGCAAGCTCTG
>CAYHTZ010000030.1:3351-5470 GCA_964359735.1 uncultured Candidatus Saccharibacteria bacterium | reverse complement strand
CTGCGCTTGCCGTAAGGTAAGAGCGGAGAGGGTGGGATTTGAACCCACGATACCTTTCGGTATACCGCCTTTCCAAGGCGGCGCACTAGGCCACTATGCGACCTCTCCAACGGAAGTGCACTCGGCAGGGATCGAACCTGCGACCCTCAGCTCCGCAAGCTGATGCTCTATCCGCTGAGCTACGAGTGCTTACAGTACCAGCAGGATGCCATGGCTGGCGAATAAAATCCAGAATGGTATACTCCCCGCATGGCCCAAATGAAAGCCAAAGTATTGGCTCAATCTCAACCAATTGAGCAAAAAACTGTCGCTAGAACTCTCCCCCTTGCCAAGGCAGAGGTGCCTTCAGCTTTCCGCCCGGCTTGGGCACTGGGGCCTGTCAAAGCCAAGGCTAAGCAGGCCAATAAGCCATACCCAGCCCACGACCACCGGGCGCAAGTTCAGGCAAATTTGAAAAAGCACGCCCAAGACACGCGTTTTATTGAGGAGAGGAAAAAGATGGAGTCGGCAGAAAACTTGGCCGCCGTAGCTGATGACGTAGAGGCCGAAGCCACTCTTTTTGAATGGCGGGCAGCAGACTCTGCCCCAGCATCCCAGTCAATACGCTGGTACATGATTTTAGCAGTGGGGGTAACAGTGGCCGTGGGCCTGCTCGCTTTCCTAGGCAACTTTATGGGAGCAGTGGCGGTAGCCTTTATTGGCGTGCTTCTCTACGTAGTTTCGCAGCGCAAACCCGGAGAGGTGCGGTATCGCCTGATGGTAGACGGGATAGCGATTAATGACCGGCTGTATCAGTATAAAAACCTAGCCGCCTTCAATATTGTGTACGTACCTGGGCAAGTAAAAACGGTTATGGTGCGGAGCAAAAAATTGTTGTCCCCGCTTTTGCAGCTGGAAGTTGGAGATGCCAACCCGATGGAAATCCGCGATATTCTGCTGGAGTTCCTACGGGAAGACACGAACATGGAAGAGCCGCTCACCGATGCGTGGATGCGCAGATTGGGGTTCTAGACCTTAAACAGGTAGGGGCGCTGGGTGTACACCAATACTTCGCGGGAGAGGTTGAGCTAGAGGAAAGCGGTGCAGGAGCCTGGCCTTTATATCCTCCTTTTCGGCAGGCAGGAAAAGAAAATTGTAAATGTAGAGAGGATAGCGTGTATCCCGGCTCCCCGGAAATACTTTCCCTTGCTGCAAGGTATGCGCGTCAAATTGTTGCATGGAGTAGCTTTTCCCCTCAGCCAAAAAGTATCCTTCGTATCCTAAGCTTTGTAGGTAGGCAGGAATCCTCTGTGTTGCGCCTCGCCGATGACGTTCCTCGATTTCGATTAACAGGTTCGGCCGGTCTTTTTGCAGAGTGTTACGAGCACCGGCAAGCACCTCTTTCTCAGCCCCTTCCACGTCGATTTTAATAAACCCGACATTGCTTAAGTTTTCCTTATCGAGGGTGGTGGTATGGACCTGCATGCTGCGTACCTCAGTGAACCGCGAGGGATATTGCTGGCACATATTTTCGAATGTCTGAGTAAGGCTGGAACATTCATCGACAAAGCGATCGACATTTTCAGCAGGGTTGGTGTAGCGCGGGGTGTAGAGCGTGGCAGCTCCCTGCCGGTTGAAGAGCGCCACTTCCTGGACAGACACGGGGTGGCTTAGAAAGAGGTGCCGCAGCGTTTTGACAAGCCAGGGTAAGGGCTCGTACGCATAGACATGGTGGCTACGTGAGATAAGTTCCTGAATATACACCCCCGTGTAAGCGCCGACATCCACAGCGTTTTTGCTGCGGTCGCAGAGTATGTCCAGCGTGAGCATTTCTGCTTCGTACATAACTTCCATTAATGTAGTCCTCTATGGAGGCGCGTCAAATGGTTGATTTCGCCAGAAAATCTAGGTATAACTCACAACACGCGTGCATAGCTCAGTTGGTAGAGCAGTGCCCTCTTAAGGCAACGGTCGGGGGTTCGAATCCCTCTGCACGCACCAGGAGGCGTGGCTGAGCGGTCTAAAGCAGCACACTGCTAATGTGTTGACTCCGAAAGGGGTCCGAAGGTTCGAATCCTTCCGCCTCCGCTGTCAATTTTTGTTATCGAGAGACCGTGAGGCTTCAAAGATAGCAAAACTA
>CAYHTZ010000030.1:0-3341 GCA_964359735.1 uncultured Candidatus Saccharibacteria bacterium | reverse complement strand
AGGGGTCCAGAGGGTCGAATCCTCTCGCCTCCGCCTTCGCCCGCCGTAGCGGGCTTCGGCGGACACAGTCCGCTCCGAAGACCGCGAAGGAGGGACCTCTCTTTGCGAGCACCCGTAAACGTGCTATACTGATTTTCCATGAAACTCCTGAAGCTAATACTAGCTTCTTTTTTATTGCTGGTGATAGCTTGGCCAACTCAAGCTGCGCTCATTCACCAGGTGAATGAAGCGTTCAAAAGCGTATATGGCCGAGATCCCACCTTTGCAGAATGGAAGTACTGGGCCGAGCGTGTTCAGAAGCAGGAAAAGACAAGTTACGCGGCCCTGGCTGGTGCTATGGGGCACCAAAAGGCGAAGGGGTTCTCCCCTCAAGTGTTAGCGGCCGTTACCAAAATTTCTTCCAGTACTCCGGCAGCGAAAACCTTCGTTACCCACAAGCACCTCTACCCCTCTCCTCTTAACCCGAACTTTTTGCCCGATGGCACCTTAGTAAAAGCCCCCGGGAAAGCAGACGTGTACTACGTGCGTAATGGCAAGAAGAGTTGGGTATTGCCCGAGATTTTGAACCGCTGGCTGGGTGAAAACCACTTCTACAAACACGACATTATTCTGACGATTTCAGACAGTGACCTAGCTCGGTATCCACAGACCTCCTCGGTAAACCCCATGTATGTAGGCAAAGTGTTACAACATCCGGACGGAACGCAATATTACATCGACGACAAATTGCGGAAGAGAAAGATTTCGGCAGCAGTGCGCAGCAAACTTAAGTTCCCGGGGAAAAACCTCTACCCTACTTCCGCAGCACACTTGCAAGAGTTTGGGACGGGGCCGGAGCTGACGGGGGCCAAGCAGCCAGGCGGGATGGTTATTTACAGTGGGGCTTTCCACGGCGGCAGAATTTGGAAGGTGGAAGAGAACAGCGAGGGCAAGGTGAGCAAGCGGTTGTTCCTCTCCGACTATCTGTACGAAGCCTGGTATTACCCGGATGAAAGCCAGCGCGTGGCGGTCTCCGATGCAGAGCTTGCCGCCTACCCGCGCGGGTCAAACATTGAGCGGTATCCCGACGGCTGGGTAGTGAAATTGGGTCCGGATATTTATGTGGTGGAAAAGGAAAAATTGCGGCTGATTGCTTCCCCCGCCATTTTTAGTGCGATCGGGTACAACCCGAAGTATGTCTTATCCCAGTTCCCGGAGTTCTTGAGGCGTTACCCGAAGGGGCACCCGCTGGCAGGTTTTAAAGGGGTAAAGGCCAGTGACGCGGAATCAGCCAAGAGCGAACCTGCTCCCTCCCCCAATGCGGCCGTCAATTTAACCAAGGTGCGCCCGGCCATCCGAGCTCTGATCGGGCAAATCAACGATATTTACCTGTCTGTTTTTGATAGAGATGTGACAGCGTCAGAAAACAAGTTCTGGGTGGACTACGTCTACAGCGGCGAGGTGGCAACGAAGGAGGACTTAATTACCAAGATGGAGGGGGCGCGTGTTTCAGGAAACAAACCCAGTAAAACCTCGCGCACAGTGGTGCTGCCAGAAGAGCTACTGGAGGCAAAATGGTTTCCCTACATGTTCTACTTCGTGTGGCAACAAGAGCCCTCGGATGAAGATCGTGATTATTGGTATAGCCGCATCCGCGAAGGCGACCGTGACACTATTGGGAAACTGGGAGAAACGCTGCAGTGGTTGAAAGATACGAGCGGTGTAACTCGAAAGTGATATAATGGGGAACATGACGAAGAGAAAGCCGCGGATAGCGGTATTTTTTGGCGGTGAAGCAAATACGCGAGACCTGTCGCTGGAGACAGGGCGCGCGGTAAGTACGTATATGCCTCGCAGCCAATATGATGTGATCCCGGTTCACGTGAATGAGCAAGGCGAGTGGCAGGTGCCACTGGGGAGCTTACCAGCCAGCGGGTCAGCGGAGCGAGCAATGGAGATGCTACAGGCGGCGGTGCCGGCGCTCTCCCCCGCTCAGGCCTTGCCACGCCTCCTTTCGCGCGAGCCAGATGCTTTTTTCACGCTGCTGCGCGGCGTAGGCGGAGATGATGGCAGAATCCAAAATTTAGCCGAAACGGTAGGGGCAGCCAATGTGGGTTCGCCGTCTCTCACCTGTGTTACCACAGCCGACAAACAAGCCTGCGCACGTGCCATTGGAATGGTAGCGCTCACGCCGGTCTCGCTGCCTGTTCCGCAACGGGCGGAGCCCGAGGAGGCAGCGGCCACTCTCCCAGAAGATTTTTCTTATCCGCTCTTCGTTAAGCCTAACGCAGCCGAAGGCAGCACGGGAGTCAGCCGAGTGGAGAAAGCCGAGGACCTGCCGGCGGCGATTGCGGCCGCACAGGCGGTGGGAGACGTTCTCTTGCAAGAGGAGCAGCCTGGGACGGAAATGACGGTGACGGTATTTGAAGACCACACGGGGAGAATCCGGGTGTTACCTCCGACTATTATTCAACCGAAAGTAGCCACGTATTTCGACTCGCTCGCGAAGCGCCGCGGCGGCCGGGTTGCCTTAGTTACAGCCAAGACGGCAGAGCCCGAAACGGCCCGAGCAATGGAAGTTGCCCGCGATGTATACCTCGCGCTCGGCTGTCAGGGGGTGGCGACCATAGATATGGTCATGCACGGCAATGATGTTGATGTACTGGAAGTAAATACAGTCCCCACAATCACTGCGCACACCCCCCTGCTTGGCCAGCTGGCAGCGGCAGGCCTTCACCCTAGCCAATTTGTCGACAGCGTGGTGCAGGCTGCACTCCAGCGCTAGATACGAATACGGGGCTTCGCGGGGCGAGCACGGGGCTCGTTTCGGCCCAGCAGGACTTCGCGAGCGCGAAGAACAATATCTTGATCAGTGTCGTAGGCCAAGGCGCTGACGGCTTCATCTATGGGAAACCACTTCGCTTCCAGGAGGCCTTCTTCTGTTTGAGGCGAGAGAATTTTTTGGTTGGTAACCATTAAGAAATAGTGAACGGTTTTGTATACCAAGGCGGTTTCTGCCTGGAATTTAAAACGAGTGACACCGAGTTCGTCCTTCACGGAAAGGTCGCGGATACCGGCTTCCTCTCCTACTTCTCTCTTGGCAGCCTCAGCTAAGTTTTCGCCAGCCGCCAGCTCCACATGTCCTTTGGGCAGTACCCAGACAAGGCCCCGCTTGTGCTCCGTCTTCAGTAGGGCAACCAGCCATGTATCTCCCTCCCGGCGGGCAGCTACTCCGCCAGCTGAGAGCTCGTTACGAATTGCCTTCTTCGCTCGCGGGTGGGCGTGGCTTGGCTGAGGGCTTGGGTGTAGCGGGCCGCGGCGTGGGTGCGACTGTGGGTGTGGGGGTGACGGCGGGTGGTGGG
>CAYHTZ010000029.1:0-5522 GCA_964359735.1 uncultured Candidatus Saccharibacteria bacterium | reverse complement strand
CATTCGTGATCGGCCCCCTGAATGGATCGAGCATCGAGGCTGTCCGCCCAGTAGCTGCTGAGAAGCAAGTAGTTGCATTTACCCCTTGGGGGGCAGCTAACAAAATTGGGGACTTCACCTTCAAAGCGTCACACGAAGCTGATGAAGAGGCGCGGGCTATTGCTCGTAAGGCGGTTGCCGACATGACTTTAAAGCGTCTCGGAATCGTATACCTCCAGAATGATTTTGGTGTTGTGCACGAAGCTGCTTTTCGCAACGAGGTAGAAAAGCTCGGTGGGGAACTTGTGGCCTCCGAACCAATACCATTTCCTGCTGCCGATTTTCGGACAATTCTCACGAAAGTCAAAAATGCCAATCCTGACGGTTTATATATTGTCCACAACGGAGCCATCGTAGGGCAGATCACAAAGCAAGCCGCTGAGCTTGGGTTAAAAGCACAGTATTTCGGTCAGTATGCTACCGAAAGTTCTGACCTTGTGAACGCAGGTGGCCAGAGCCTCGAAGGCCTCATCTACACGTTCCCGATTGACGAGGCAAATCTCTCGGAGAAGCAAAGAGATTTCATTGCCAAGTTTGAAGCAAAAGTTGGTGGTAAACCTCAGGTGGCTGCCTACAATGCCTACGATATCTACAGCATCTACGTGGATGTGCTCAAGGCGTGTAAACCAAGTGACAGCCAATGCATGAGGGATTACGTCATGAGCTTAGAAAGCTATGACGGCGTCAGTGGCAAGATGGTGTTTGAAGAAGGCCGTCTGAATAGAAACTTTTTCTTCAAGACTATTAGGAACGGACAATTAGTAGCTCTGTAGGCAGGCTAAGGGAATTGTCAAAACGGGCAAATAGCCTGATGCTTGAGAGCAAAGGCTTACTATGTTTGTCCTCCAAGTTTTGTTTGCACCCAGCGCTCCTTTCTTTCCGCCTGGCACCTTCGCCACGCTTGCTCCACCGCTCATTGCCTTCGGCTGGTTCATAGTGGCTGGGCTTTCCTTGTGGTACCTGAGAGAACTGCAAGAGTGGATAGAGTTTCTTGATTACTTCAAAAGCATACGCTGGGTCATGTGGGAAATCCTCCTGCCCGAGGACGCCGATCAAACTCCCAAGGCCATGGAAATTGCGATTTCGGTCCTCTCCGGCGTTCACAAAAGTCCGGACGCCTACGAGAAATATTTTGAAGGCTACATTGAAGCTATCTATAGTCTTGAGCTTCATTGCCAGAAGGGGAAAGCCCGCTACATCTTGGTGGCCCCAGAGGTACAGCGCCAATTCTTTGAGGGTGTGATCTACGGCCAGTACCCTACAGCTCAACTCAAAGAAGTTCCCGATTACACCCAGCGCTTCAAAGTGACAGACCTACGCAATGTTATCCGTAAACAGATCGATGTCTACGCCAGCCAAATCGTATTTGCTAAATCCGATGTGTACCCGATCCGCACGTACAAACTGTACGGCGATCCTCTTGCCCCCACGGAGAACTTTATTGATCCTCACCAAGGCTTGGTTGAGGCCTATACGAGTCTCGATGACGGCGAGGAATTCTGGCTCCAAATTCTGGTCCATCCCATGGATATCCTTCACATCAGTGAATGGGCAGAGGAAGGGCTAGAAGAAATTGAGAAGATTAAAGAGGCCGGGGAAGTGGAAGGTCAAGCTCATTTCTACGACCCGGTTGAGACCGCGAGAATGGAAGGTATAGTGGAAAAAATTGGAGGTGAAGGCTACCTCACGGTAATCCGTGTGGTCCATATTGCTCCCGTGGGCAAGCTCAAAGCCGAAAACATGCAGCGGACGATTGGCGCCTTTAGCCAGTTTAATACTTTGCATTTAAATGCCCTAATGCTGGATCCGAAAACGAAAACGAACGGCCCGATGTATGCGTGGAAAGATTTGCGGCGTTTTTGGCGGGAACGCCGACAGATGTATTTCTATTACATGCGCTTTCCAGGGGCTAGGCATGGGGGACAGATGTACAGCGCTGAGGAACTAGCCACGCTCTACCATTTTCCCACCAAGTGGATTAAGACGCCGGGGCTGGAGCGCGCCCGCTCTGCCCGCGATCGCCCGCCCGGGAACTTGCCGATGGTGTAACAATCTATCTCCCCGAGCTGCCGAAGCCGCGCTTGCCGCGCTGAGAGGCCTTGAGCCGCCCCGCCTCCGTAATTTTCACCGGTTCGTATTTCTGCACGATGCATTGCACAATCTTGTCCCCGGCGCGGATCACGAAAGGTTTTTTCGTGGTGTTTAGTAAAACCACTTTCCATTCCCCGCGGTAGCCGCTATCAATCACCCCTGCCAAGCGGTGAATACCTTGACTGCCCAGCCCCGAGCGGTCCCACAGCAGGGCGACATATCCTTTGGGGAACTCTGAGGTAATACCTGTACCAAAGGCATGCACTTCCCCCGGCTTCAAGGTGTGCGTTTCATTCGTGTATATATCGATGCCTGCGTCCACCGGGTCTTTCTTCGCCGGCAGCGTCGCCGTAGAGGAAAGGCGCTTCACCTTGAACTGAATCATATCTTTTCTTTGCTCAAGCCAGTTTCCACCGCTCGTTTCTTACCGAAATATTTTGCCCCCGGCTTCTTTGTGTAGGGCTGGTCCACCCGCGAAGACAGCTGCTCGAACACGAGCTGGCAGACACGCATATTGGGGTAGAGAAGAATCGGCATCATACCCACGTTCGTGAGCTCCATGGTAATGACACCCTTGAAGCCTGCGTCGATATGTCCCGCCGTAGAGTGAATGACCAGGCCCAAGCGGCCCAGGCTGCTTCTGCCATCAATGCGAGCCGATAGGTTATCCGGTATTTCCACCCACTCCAGCGTGGAAGCCAGCACAAACTCGCCCGGTTGGACAACATAAGGTTCTTTACGGCTGATGGTTATTTCCTCAGTCATGTCTCGAGTCGTCTCAGGGTTCAGCGGGTCAATGAATGGCCGTTTGCGGTGCGTGAACACTCGGAACGAATGCCCTAAACGTAAATCCAAACTCGATGAACCCAACTGTTCTTTCAAATTGGGCTTGGGCTGCACCCGAATTAGCCCTTCCTTCAAAGCCCTTTTAATATCACGGTCCGAAAGAATCATCTCATAAGCCTAGCAATTGTACTTTCCCATGCCAATGGTATCTTATCTACATGCCTCGCAAATCCAAGAAGTCTTCCGGCGTCAACGGATCCGCACCAGCTACCCAGCATGATCTTTCCTTATGGGGCGGAGAACTGACGCGTCGAATCGATGGGCTTGAGCATGAAATAAGCGGAGTTAAGAAAGAGTTAAAAGAGCATAGCCGGATTCTAGCAGAGCATAGTCAAATTCTCGAAAAACATAGCCGCATTCTTGAATCAATTCTTAAGGTTCTAGAATCAATTGATGGCCGCCTGGCCACTATGGCTGATCATGCTGAACGACTAGACCGTCAGGAACAAAAACTCTTTGCCATTGAGCGCCACCTCCGATTTCCCAAATAAAGCTCAGTTGCCAAATTTGGCATTTTCAGTATAATAAGGTCAATAAAGGACATTTTTACTTCTATGACCGAGCAACTTCCATACGAAAAGCATCGGCGCGAATACACCATGGTGGGTATGACCGCAACATTTCAACAGCTATTCAGACCTGAGACGATAGAGTTCTTGGGAGCGAAAGTTGAAGAGTGGATCTCTGTTGTAAAGAATGGCGAGTTTTATCATGTTCAACGTACAGGCGAACGAGATAATTTGAGCAAGGGATTTCTGGGAAGGATCAGCCACGGTGAACTTACCTTCGAAAAACTTGAGGAAGAGTATCAGAAGCTAGACGAGAATATGGTGAAATTTGAGGCGCTGATGGAACGTCCAATCTCTGCCTATGATCGGGAAATGATCCTCGAGCTCCACCGTATCTACCAAGAAGTCATCGCGCTCGCAGTCATGGGAGCCGACTCGGCCGATTTCGTAAATGAGCTGCCTGAAGAAATGAGACCCCGCTACTTGAAGTGGATCACGAAAGTGCGCCGCCGAGCCGAGATTCTTTATAAAGACGGCGAAATGAAGCTCATGCCGAGGTACCTCGAATGGCTTGCCCGAACTCATCTTGCTGATTATAGCGCAGAGCAGCTGTCGTACCTTTTTTATGAAGAGATGCAGAACTACATCAAGAAAGGAGCATCCTTGCCGTCTCGCAAGGAACTGAACGAGCGGCAAAAATCGCTATATGTCCGCCAATATCCTGTGGATCAATATCAACTCCTCTCAGGCCGTGCAGCGGAAGAAGTCTTTCACAAAATGGGAATATTCAAGCAGCGCGACGATCTTCGCGACCTAGCTGAATTCAAAGGGCAAACCGCCTATCAGGGGAAAGCGAAGGGCCACGTGCGCATCGTCCGGAGCCGGTACGATATGAAGTATTTTGAAGACGATGAAGTCCTGGTAACCACGATGACAGACCCAAGCTACCTGCCCATTATGAAACGAGCCGCTGCCTTTGTGACGAATGAAGGTGGCACGCTCTGCCATGCAGCGATTGTGGCTCGGGAACTGCACAAGCCCTGCGTCATTGGCACCCGCTTTGCCACGCATGCACTCCACGACGGAGATTACATCGAAGTCGATGGCCTGGAAGGTATTGTCAAAATACTCGAGCGATCGCAGCCAAAAGCAAAGAAGTAGGCCGGCTCGTGCTTGCGAGGAGGGGTTAAATGCGAAATACTAGCCACATGGAACTCGAACCGGTGATTGGCCTGGAAATTCACGTGCAGCTGACTACGAAGAGCAAGATGTTTTGCCGCTGTGCCAATATTTTTGGTGATGTTGAGCCCAACACTGCCATCTGCCCCATATGTCTCGGCTACCCTGGCACCTTACCCGTGCCCAATAAAACTGCCATTGAGTGGACACAGAAGTTAGGAGCGGCGCTCGGCTGCGAGCTCGCGCGCGAAAGTAAATTTGACCGCAAACACTACTTCTACCCAGATTTGCCCAAGGGCTTTCAGATCAGCCAATATGACCAGCCATTTTGCGGCGCGGGAAAGCTCACCATTACCGTCGGAGACAAAAAACACACCATTGGTATCACACGTATTCACTTAGAGGAAGATGCGGCGAAGAACACGCACCCTTCGACAGGCTCAGGGCAAGCCCCTTACACGCTTATTGATTTTAACCGCGCCGGCACCCCGCTGGTTGAAATTGTGACGGAGCCTGACATACGTTCTCCCGAGGAAGCGAAAGTATTTCTCCAAGATTTACAGCGGATTGTGCGCTCGTTGAATATTTCCGATGCGGATATGGAAAAGGGGCAGATGCGCTGCGATGCCAACGTGTCGTTGCGTAAGCAGGGCAGTAAAGAGTTGAACCCGAAGGTAGAGATTAAAAACCTTAATTCATTTCGCTTTGTAGATAAAGCTCTCCAGTACGAAATCTCGCGCCAAACCAAGGAACACGAAGAGGGCCGCATACCGGCGCAAGCCACGCGCGGATTCGATAGCGAAGCGGGCACTACCTATGAACAGCGCACCAAAGAAGAGTCTGCCGACTATCGCTATT
>CAYHTZ010000028.1:0-7731 GCA_964359735.1 uncultured Candidatus Saccharibacteria bacterium | reverse complement strand
TGACTCCCACGCCAATATTGCGGGAGAGGCGTACTCCAAAACCGCCGCCATCTACCGCGGCTACCACATGCAGTTTTATTGCGACGCGAAGGACGCCTACGAGATCGGCGAGAATTTAGTGAACCGTTTCGAGAGGGATCTCGGCTTCATGGAGAAAATTAACGAGGAAAGTTACAAAGTATCCGACGAGCTGCGCGGTTTTGCCCGCACCATTCCCGAAACTGACCTGAACAAGCTCTCCCCCGCTCAGCTCCTCAAGTGGTATGAGCAGCACGCCGAGGCGCATAAACGGTACTATTACTGGAGCTGGCTGCCGTACGCTGCCGACCTCCTCCAGCACAACCTAACTGGGCGAGGACAGCTGCGCTTGCGAGAGTTAGGCGTAAAAGAAGCCCTCGTTTACGAATACCTCGAAACGCTGATCCAGCCGACTGAACCTACTTTAATCGACATCGAACGCGACGGACTCATGCAGATTGCTATCCAAGTTCAGCAAGACAAAAAACAGCTCCACCTTTTCCAAGAGCTCTTCCGAAAATTCAAAGAAGAAGACGTGAAAGAGTTCGGGCTCTATACGCACAGCCCCGAGTATGAACGTAAGTTCGAAGAGCGTGTGCGCGATATCGTGAGCCAAATCCACCCCAGCATCCGCAAAGCCCTCCAAGCCCACTACGCCACCTATTTCTACACTAAGTTCCGCTACACCGAGGAGCAAGGCGTACATAGCTTCGAGCATTATTTGAAAGAGCTCGTTCGTTTGGTTAGCCGGGAACCTGACCTCAAGCAAACTCGCGTTGAAGAGGAGCAAGCACGTAAGGAACGCGAGCGGGAGCGTGGAAAACTAGTAAAGGAACTGAAGCTAAACCCCGAGCAAAAACGCTTCTTTGATGCGTGGGCGGCCTTCCAAGTAACCAAAGTGTATCGCCGCTATGCGCAGCTCTTCGCCCTCTATAAAATGGAACCAGTTATGCGGGAAATTGGGCGCCGATTCGGCTTAACGGTGAAAGAAGCCAATTTCATGACGGAAGATGAAATCCGCCGCGGCCTATCGGGCGACCCTATCGACCTGGATAACATTAAAGGCCGCGTAAAATTCTCCGTCTACTACGCTGACCCTCGTGAACATGTCTTCTACACCGGCCGAGAGGCCAAACAAGCCGCCGACACTATCCGCGGAAAGGTGCGGCCACAGCTCGTTGAACTCGCTGGCCAATGTGGAGCCGAAGGCGCTATTCAAGGAATCGTCAAAGTCGTTCGCACAAAGAAAGATATGGCTAAAGTAAAACCCACGGACATCCTTGTGGCTTCTTCCACGAACCAGGCGCTGCTGGCCGCCATGAAGAAAGCTGCCGCCTTCGTGATTGAGCAAGGCAGCGTTACCTCGTACGCCGCCGAAGTCGCCCGCGAGCTGGGAAAACCGTGCATTGTGGGAGCCCCGCGCGCGACCGACATTTTCCAAGACGGCGAAGAAGTGGTTGTCGACGCTAACAAAGGCATCGTGAGGAAGGTATGAACATCAGCACCGACCTTAATGATTACGCATTCTCCGGCGGCGTAGAGTCAGCCCTGATATACTTCGCTATCCCTTCCCGATTTGCCGCCCGCTCTATTGGCAGCGATGGCCTTGTCCTAGCTGAGCGCGGCTTCGCCAAGTTTTATACCGGGAAAGACGGTGTCACCCGAGAAAAGGATATTTGGGTAGCCATGTCACGCAGCGAAGTAATAAATGCTTTCGAGACCTGGAAGAAAAAGTGGGCAGGCACTGACAAGGCACTCTATAAGCTCGCCACCGCTAAGAACAAACACTGGCTCGAAGCATGGAGAAGTGTCAATGCGCTGAGTGAAGACTTTTGGGCAGACTCCTATAAAATCGAAACGCCCGACACCTTTGCCGACGAGCTGGAGGAATCCGTCACCGCCGGCCTAAAACAAGCAGGGATTGATGAAAAACTTCTCTACGAAGTCATTTCGCCATCTATCCCTACCCTGCCGCGGCAAATGACATTAGACGGAAAACTCCGTTGGTACGCTCAAGGGACATGGAACGGTGGAGAAATTTTATCAGGAGGATCATCGAAAAAACTTGCCAACAGCGAGGAGGCTGCTCACCTCCGCGAATCTTTGCGCGCGCGACAGCAGTTGCACCAAGAAGCTGATCCCGTACTCGACCCCAAGACCCAGAACCTCGTCCATCTGCTGCGCACTCTGACCCTGTGGCGCGAAGAGCGCAAAGCGCTTCTCCAGGGCATGAATATTGTGTTAAATAAAGTAGCCAAGGCGGGCGCCAAGGGGTTAAACACTACTGAACTCGCCATAAAATGGTGTCGTATCGAGGAACTAGAAGAGCTGAAAAAGAATCCAGATAACTTTGCCAAGCGCTTCGAAAGCAGCGCTCTTATCAATGGCTATGCAAATTCCACCAGCGAAGTGATTACGGATCCCGAGGCACATAGCATCATCCAAAAATTCAAAACAGCGAAGGGCGATCAAGAGTTGCGCGGAATGGTTGCCTCGAGCGGCAAGGTCAAGGGTATTGTCCGCGTGATTTTACGAGAACACGCTTTCAAGCGCTTCCAAGACGGCGATGTGCTGGTCACTACCATGACCCGGCCGGAATTTGTGCCGCTCATGAAGCGAGCAAAAGCCGTGATTACTGATGAGGGCGGTCTCACCTGCCACGCCGCCATTATCTCCCGCGAGCTAGGGCTGCCTTGCATTGTAGGCACCAAGAATGCTACCGAGATTCTCCACGACGGCGACACCGTCGAGGTGAATGCGAACCACGGCATTATCCGCATGGCAAGCTAACATGACCCCCAAAGAGAAAATCAAAAAAGCGCTGAGACACGACTGGTATGTGCAAGGATTTAATTCTGTACCAGTCTTCCTTGAGGTGGCAGCCTGGAGCGGCGTAGTGATGGACCAAGAACTGGGATATGCCTACCGCCATTTCATGTACCACTTTAAAGAGGGATACGGGGAAATGTGGTATGACACTGAAGACTTCGACCGCCTCTGGCAAATCATCAAGAGCAAAATTGACCAAGACCCTCACTATTTGGAAAAAACCAAACAACTGTATGAAAAGATATTTACCAAGCACGAACGTCTGTTTAAGAAGCTAGAGACCAAGAAACTTAGCGATACAACGAATAAGAAACTATTTAAGCTCGTGCAACACCTTCGCGAAGCAATGACAGATGCTGTGGGCATCGCTCACATCGTTGACGCCGTGGGACAAGAAATCGAAAAGGAGCTAAAACACAACCTCAAAACAGAACTGGGCCAAGACGGAGTCAAGGAGTATTTCGCCGCTCTGACCACCCCCAGCGCACCATCATTTGTGGCTCGGGAGGACAGAGAACTACAAAAGATCCGAGGATGGAGTGGAACAAGACGCCAACGAGCTCTTAAGCAACATCTTCAGCAATACCGCTGGATCCAAAACAGTTACCGGGGACCAAATCGCGTAACCGTCGACACTTTGGAGGAAAGGTTGCAAGCAGCTCCAGTAAAGACAGAGATCAAGCGAGCTCACTCTGCCAAGGAAAAAGAAAAACTTATGAAGACGCTGAGCTTGAGTGCCCAAACCCGGCATTTCCTGAGAAATATAGACTTCATTACGATCTGGCAAGATGAACGCAAGGAAAAAGTACTCAAGACTGTCGAATACCTGAGTAGCATACTGGCCGAGGTGTCTAAGCGCGTCGGCATAGATGTGAATGACCTTTATTACCTAGGCACCAAAGACATTACTAACCTTATCTCCCTCGAAGATCTGCAAGGTCTCGCCTTAGAACTAGCTGAGCGCCGACGCGGGTGCTATTTCCTTCACGATGGGCCGCAGCAGTATGTAATTTCAGGAGCCGATTACCAAAACATCGTAGCTCTGCAGCAGACAACCACTCAAGCAGAAGCAGGGAAAGAGATTCATGGGTCCGTAGCGAATCCAGGCACGGTTACGGGAAAGGTAGCAATGTGCCTCAACTTTTCCTCTCTCCACAAAGTACAAAAGGGCGATATTCTGGTGACCTCCATGACCCGGCCGGAGTACATGCCCGCACTCAAGAAGGCCGCGGCGATTGTAACTGATGAAGGCGGCATTACTTCCCACGCCGCCATTGTCTCCCGCGAACTGGGCATCCCCGCCATTATTGGCACCAAGATCGCCACCAAAGTACTCAAAGACGGCATGGATGTGGAAGTCCGCGCTAACCACGGCTTCGTGAAGATTTTGTAAGATGCCATGACCCCATCTACCCACAACCTCCAGCGCGTCTTCGACCGGGACAACATGTACATCTACCCCTGGTACATTTCTGAACTGGTCACCACCAAGGAAATCGGTAAAATCACGCAAGGCAAAGTACTCAAAGAATCTTTCGTGGTCATTACCAAAGATTTCCTGGAAATGTACTATGACATGCCCTCCACCGTAGCTGTGGGGCAATCGTTCTTAACACAAGTCTTAGAAAACCCCTCCTTCTACCGCGAAGTGGTGAGGGAGCTCAAGAGCCATAGCCGCCAACTCCTCGCCTTCTGTGAAGATGCCGCTGGCAAAGATCTGTCGAGCACCTCAAGAGAAGAACTCGCCGACTTCTACTCACAGTATGTCGCCCACCTGCGCGCCATGCGCGTGTGGGGGTGGGTGATGCCGTTCTTAGACGGCATGACAGAACAAGTGTCCTTTACCAACGTTATTTTAGGGAAACTGCGGGCTCACCTTGAATCCCAGGGTAAGGCAGATAAAGTAGCTGGATTCTACTCAACCCTAAGCTCCAGCGAGAAAAAGAGCGAGGTCCAAAAAGAAGAAATCGCCCGCTTGAAGCTGCTCGGGAAATTGCTCAAAGGCAAAGATGGGCAAGCGACTACCGCTGACATTGAAGCAGGCAACCACGAAGAATTCGTTAAAAAGCACCCTCGCGCCGGAAAACATGTAGAAAAGCATCTACAACAGTTCGGCTGGCTCACGTATGCATATGAAGGCCCGCCCATGCGAGTGGAGCACTTATTTGCTCTCCTCAAAGATAACTTGAAACGCGGCTCGGCCGAAGATCAAATGAAAAAAATCGAGAACCACTACAAAACTATCAAGGCAGAAAAGAAGCGGCTCATTCAAGAACTCCAGTTGCCGCGTGAGCTGGTCTACTTACTCAAAGTCTCCTCTGAATTCATGTTTATTAAGGATTACCGCAAGGGCGTCTACCAAAAATCGTACCTTTCCATGGATACTGTGCTCAGGGAAATTGCGAAGCGGCTCAAACTGTCGCTTAAAGAAGTAAAGTACCTCGTAGAAGGAGAAATACGAGGCGCACTGGTAAATAACACTGATTACTCAGGCAAAGTGAAGCAACGCCTACAAAAATGTTGCTTCCATATTGAGAACGGCGAAATTCAGGTTTGGGAAGGAGCTGAATGTGAACAGAAAATAAAAGAGATCATCGGCTCCCCGAAGGCTGCCGAAGATGTTAGCGCTCTCACTGAGTTAAAAGGCATGCCCGCCTACACCGGTAAAGTTACCGGCACAGCTAAAGTCGTGCTGGTAGCCAGCGACGTTGCTAAAGTGAACGAGGGAGACATTCTCATTTCCTCGGCCACGAACCCCGATCTTGTGCTAGCCATGAAGCGCGCGGCTGCCTTTGTTACCGACACTGGCGGCATTATTTCCCACGCTGCCATCGTCTCGCGTGAAATGAAAAAGCCCTGCATTGTCGGCACCCGCCAAGCCACCCGCGTCTTTAAAGACGGCGATACCGTCGAAGTCGACGCCGACCAAGGCATTGTAAGGAAAATCCATGTCTAACCTCCATATCAAAAATCTACCCGCAAAGTACCAGCCCATTTGGGAAAAGTGCATTCCCCTCTTAAGCCAGTGCCGGCCAGGGGATGACATTCACGCTAAGGAAACAGCCGAGTTTATTTTGAACTACCAAGGCAGCCTCACCTTTGACCCGGACGTACTCGTCCCCGCCGGCATGATGCACGACATTGGCCATAGCGCCATTTTAGACGAGCACTTCAAGTACGTGACGGGCCCACAGAAAATCAAGAATGGTAAATTGGTGCACATGCTCATCGGCGCTAAAATCGCCAAGGATATTCTGACCGAAGTGGGCTATCCCGCCGAAAAAACGGCTGAAGTTGTCGACATCATCAGCATGCACGATGCCGATGCCTTGGAAGGTGTCAGCCGCGAAGAAGCTTACGACACCGACCACAAGAAGTTTTTCCATGATGTTGACGTCTTGGGCCGCTACAGCCCCGAGCGACACAAGAAATTGATTGGCACCTACACCGAAGAGCAGCTCCAAAAAATCCTCCAGGAACACCTGAACCTCTTCTTCTACGACGAGTTCCGCGAACTCGCGAAGCAGCGCTTAGCATAAGAGTATGGCTGAGCTGCCTCTCAACCCAAACGTCCCTCTCTTTCGCTGGGGTCCCATCCCCGGACATTGGTTGTACGTTTCGCGGTGGAATGAGATGTGCCATAAGGATTTTCCGAAGCACTACAGGGAAGCCGCCTGGTCGCGCGCTCTTGTCCTCTGCCGTGATGGGAGAATGATCGTCATCATGGAAGACAAGGCTATGCGCAGCAAAGCTCGTAAGATGTTCCTCGAGCTGGTACTGCCTGCCCAACGCTATCAAGAAGCCAGAAATGCGTATGAGAAAGCAGCTAAAAAGCTACGGGCAGTAGAACAGCAAATCGAGTCCAGCAAAATCGACTCCCTTTCCAGTGAGCAACTAGCAGAATCATGGGATGATCTGCACAAAGCTTACGGAGAATTCTGGCTGCCTACGCAGGCTCCCGAGATAGGCAATTATGGTGCGGAGGTTCTCCTAAAAGAGGAGCTGCTGCCGTACATCTCTGACCCTCTAGAGCTGGCCCAAGCCTTAGAAGTACTCACAACCGTAGAAGAGCTATCGTTTTACCAACAGGAGGAAGTTGAGCTAGCCGAAACATCTGACGTAACCGAACACCAAAATAAGTACTTCTGGCTCAAGAACAGCTATGCCGGATCACAAACCTTGCCTATTAAGTTTTTTGAGGAGCGTAAGCAGAGCCCTAATCCCAACGTCCGTGCCGAATTCGCCGAAAAATTCAAAAAAGTACGGGAAAAGAAACAGAACCTGCAATAGCGCTACCACCTTCCCGAAGACTTGATGCAGATCGCTCAGCGGATCAGCGAGGCCGCTGCCTGGCAAGATGACCGTAAAAAATATACTTTCATCGCGATTCACTACGAAGACAAACTCGTCAAAGAAGTGGGAAAGCGCCTCAGCTATAACCACGACGAGCTCGTCTGGGCTGATTATTCAGAGGTAAGTGAAATCTTGAAAGGAAAAGATTTGCACCAAGCGCTCGCGGAGCGCAAAACTGGGTTCGGCGTTAATTTCTTCACAGACTGTAAGCACCTAACCCCGGCAGAAGTCGCCGCCTACTGGGACCTGTACGCCACTGAGAAAGTGCAAGCCGGGCAAGCCGAGGTGCGTGGCATTGTGGCCAGCCGCGGGAAAGCACCCGTCGTACGTGGACGGGCCCACATTCTGCTTGACCCGCACAACCTGACTGCTTTTCAGTCCGGTGAAATCCTGATTGCCCCTATGACGAGCCCAGAGTATGTCTTCGCCATGAAGCGCGCCGCCGCCATTGTCACCGACACGGGCGGGCTCACTTCCCACGCCGCCATAGTCTCCCGGGAACTCAACTTGCCCTGCATTGTGAACACCAAA
>CAYHTZ010000027.1:0-8867 GCA_964359735.1 uncultured Candidatus Saccharibacteria bacterium | reverse complement strand
CAGACCACACTAAACATCGGGATTGGCATTCTGTATGTGGTCTTACTCGGTGCTAAGATCTATGTGCAGAGGAGCCGGCACCCCAGCGCGGGACAGGTGAAAGATGCCGCCAGCAACACACCACTGAAAGAAGCTTTGGTGCAGCTGTACAACGCGGAGACGGGGAGACTGATGGCGACGAAAGTCACCAGTGAGGCAGGGCAATTTGCGCTCGTCCCCCCACCGGGCGTGTACACCGTTATCGTGTCGAAGGCGGGCTACCAAACGTACCGGGAATCCCACGTCGTGATCAGCCCAGACAAGCGAGCGGCACTGGCTATGATATTTAACTTGACCCCTGAGGCACCACAGGCGATGGCCGTGGAAGGGCTGGCAGGGTGACAACCCTTGCCAATTTCTTCACTCTAATTCCTTCGAAACTTGCAGGGCATTCGCGAAATTTTCCTTCGCCACCCACACGTAGACTTTGGCTGGCTGGCCTCGGCCGATGGATGAGTAGTAAATGTTATCGATGTTAATGCCGGCATCTCCGAGCTTGCGAGCGATAGCGGCGATTACCCCCGGGCGGTCGTCGGAGCAGTGGAACTGGAGAATTTCCGACATTGAAACTTTTTTGCCGAGCGCTTCAAGCGCGGCTTTGGCGGCCTCGGCATCATCCACCACAAGGTGCTCCACAGAAGCGCTGCCCGCCCTCTCGATTTGGTTGATGGCTTCGATATTCACATCGGCTTTCGCGAGAGCCTCGGTAACATCGGCCAACTGCCCGGGGAGGTTTTCGACTTCAACGCTCACGAGCATGATAGGCTGAACTTTCAGGTTGAGATTGTCCATATATTGCGTCTTATGGTCTAATGTTGCCTTAATTATAGTGCTGGCCAAGCCAAACTGCAAGCATGGAAAAAAGTCCAGCTCAAGTAGACACCAACGCCTTTGCCGGCTCCGGTGCCTAAATAACAAGAAATATAGCGTAAGTGGTACACTGGCTTGCCTTCCAATATGGGTTGTGCTAGGCTTTTCGGAAGCTAAAACCTATGAAGATTACCTTTCTCAAACACGACCACGCGAAAATCAGACCCCAGGTTGTAATGGTTGCGGTTGTCTTAGCAGTTGCCAGTATCGCTTTTCATCGCGTGGCATATTTGCAGGCTTCCACGCCAACGCCTTCTCCGGGGGGGGAGACAGTTTCACCAACGGCCAGTCCAACTGCGCCTGCGAATTTCGTATGTAGGTGTCTTTGCGCCACAGAGGACGATTATCGCTTATGCGCTGTGCCTCGGAAGTTATTTAACGTGTGTGAAGACTGGAATTTTGATATTGCTGTGAGTGCTAACGATGATTGTAGTAAACTGAATGGAAAAGCTTGTGAGGGTTACCTAAAATATGAAAGCCCCGAAGGTGAAAGGGCTCCAAAGGTGAAAGGATTGCTATACGGGTGCAAGGGACCATTTGCGGCGGCGCGTTAGCCGTAGTACGGCTTGATCAGTTCCCGATACTTTTCTAGGACCTGGCCGACAGCCTGTTTCTGGTCTTCATTGAGACTGGAGAAGACGCTCTCGAAGTAGTCGTGCAATATTCTTTCTGAGGCTTCCTTTTGAGCTTGCTTGACGGCTGTTTCATCAAACAACGTTTTCATCTTCTCGAAGGCAGCGTCTTGGTTGCCTTCCATGACGAGTTTGAGTAATCCCAACTGAGTCTGTTTCGGCAATTTTTGGAGGAGGATAGTATTTGCAAGCCGCCGATTGATGTTGGCAATGTCCTTGGCGACCTGAAGTTCTTCCTCGGAAGTTGCGCCTAGAGCTTGCAGAACTTCATGAATAATTTGGCCAGTGCTTCGACTCATCTTTTCTTGCCTAAATACAATATGAAAAGCGTGCTAATGACGGCTCCCCCGGCAAACCAGGGCCAGGCAGCACTGAGGGCAGCTGCCATTCCAACCTCTATCCCAATCTTTACGAGCTTAGCTGTGCCAATGCCATAGACTGCCCACTGAGCAAGCATGCTAATGCCTATAACTAAGGGATCGGGACCCTGAAAAGGTTTGGGAGATTTAGCGGAGTGGAAAACAGCGAGTTCGTTGGGGTCAAGACTGGCCCTGAGCTGCTCCGCCTGGGCAGCTACCATGCTTTGAAATGCAGTTTCGAGTTTTCTTAGAGCTCCCGTGTGTATGGCTGCAAAGGCGGTTTCGCGCACTTCGCTTTCTATTTTTTTCCGACCGCCAAAACCGGGCCGCCTTCGGTGCTTGGCTAGAATCTCAGGGTCTACCTCGAACCGTCTCATGCTATCTTTTTGCCCCTTTAGAACTGGTTGAGCAAGATTTGCCCAGAATGAATAGGGTTTGCGGAGATTTTAGGCAACACTACAGGGCGGGTTGCAAGGGCGGCGCGTAAAAAATCCTGGCCGATGACCCAAGCAGCGAGGCCGAGTGCTCCCAGCAGGCCGCCGGCTAGAAGCGCGGCGGCAAAAAGAAGAGATCGTTTGCCATTCACCTCCCCACCATACCACACCTTGTAATTTTCCCGCGGGAGTATTACCATATTGAGAATTATTTTTAAACTATCATTATGGCGAAACGCGGCAAATCAAAAACAAAACGTGCCGGTAAAATTACGGTTAAGTCGGTGACTCAGGTCAGCGTCCTTCTTGCTAACGTTCCGGGGGAGCTGGCCAAAATTACGCAAGCGCTGGCTGATGCCGGCGTGAGTGTCCGAGGGCTATGCCGAACCGAACTAGGTCGGGAAAAGCTTACCGATCACTTCATTGTAGACAAGGTAGCTCAGGCGAAAAAAGTGTTTGCCCGCCTGAAGAAAAAAGTTTCGACGACGGAAATTCTGGCATTTTCTTGTCCGGAGGACCGGCGAGGTGTGCTGGTCAGCATCGCGCGCGTCTTAGGAGACGCCTCGATTAACATCGAAAATATTTTTGTTTCCACTCCCGGGAACGCTGCCGCGGTAGTATATATAGCCGTGCCGCCGGCTGACGTGAAGCGCGCGCTCACCGCCGCCAAGGCAATTCGATAAAAATCACCCGGAGCCGGCCACGGTGTTTCTCAAAGCCCTTTGACTACTTCCAGCGCTTGTTGCAATTGAGCGGGCGCAACCCACACGTATATCACGATTTTATTGCCCCGGCTGCCGGAACTGTAGTAGGCATTCTCAATGTTGATACCCGCGTTCCCTAAGGCTCTCGCCACCGTGGCGATGAGGCCGGGCTGGTCGCTGGCGCAGGTAATGGCCAGAATGTCCGTCTGGGAGACTTCCAGGCCCTGGGATTCAAGTACCTTTTTGGCCTCGGCGGCCTTATCCACAACGACATGCGTCTTCACCTGGCTGCTCTCGACCCCGGTTTGGGTCATGCCCTCGATGTTCGCATCCTCTTGAGCAAGAATTTCGGTGATCCTAGCCAGCTCGCCCGGCGCGTTTTGCGTAGACACAGTCAGCTGGGGCACGGCGCTGACGGTCAACTGGGGAATTTGAGACATGGCTGGAGTGTACCTAAAGTTAGCGCCATATGTCAAATTATGGACAATGTGCAGCTGGGAGAAGGAGCAGTACTTACGAACGATCCAAGTACTGGCCTTTGGAAACTCACGTGGAGTGAAGGCCAATACACAATTTGCGTTATGGCTCCGTTCTACAGAGTGATACAAACACCATTTGACATATGGGACAAGCAGCAGCGCTACACCCATTGGTTCCTTTCAACATTTCCTTACCACAAAATCCCGCGCGTGCAAACATCGCCAACACCAGTGCCGGTGCCAGGGGCGTGAAATCCAAACCCTTAGGTAAACGAATAGAACTAACTTGGATGATGACTATCACGCAATCTTCGTGCAGGCTTATTTTCTGTTTCCTCTCCTTGACCTTCCTGGCTCACATTTCCTTCCTCAGCTTCCCCGCTTTCTATTAGCCCTACCTCCAAAATCCTAAAAGGTGGCTTTGGCACGAAGAGTAATGCGCTCGTTGATGCCGGGTTTGACCTCAAACGCGGCACAGAAGTCGGGTCTGGAAACAAGGGGGTAATCAAATACGAGAATGTACGCTCCCTGGTTGTTACCCAAAGGCGCGCGCAAGGAGTATTTGCCGGCACTGTCAGTTTTACCACTGACCACGAGCGGTGTTTCTCGGCAGTCTTTCATTTCTCTATCTTCCAGCGGCAACTCTCGCAGTTCTATGGCCTTATTCGTCAGCGGCTTATTCGTACAGGGGCCTGTGAAGGCCGATTTACCCACTTGACTAGTGATAATTTCTCCTTCGCTTTCATCTGGGACAATCTTGGGCATGCAGTTGCCCTCCATTTCATAGATTTCGCCGTAATACCTGACATTGCTCAGGGCATTATTTCGAGCTATTTGGGTGTTTACTTCCCGGCTGCCCCTTTGAGCGGGGCGAAGCCGGGTGCTCAGTTCATCGGCGTAGAAGGCGGCTAGAACTCCTGTAATAATAGCAAGTACAGCGACAATTGTTACCAGATTCTTTGCTTTCATATTCATTCTCACAGTATACCCTATATCACGCTTTTGGAGCTCATTGGACAAGGATTACCTAGAATGAATAGGGTTTGCGGAGATTTTACAAAACACTAGAGTGCAGGTTGCAAGAGAGGCACCAGATCAGCAAGGGGCTGAGGAGCGGGAACTTCGGAAGGTGTGGGAGTTGGTGAGGAGGTCAGCTCTGGAGTAAACCCACCCTCACTCCCTCCCTTATCAGGGAGGGATAATGTTTGCTCCTCCCCTGATAAGGGGAGGTTGGAAGGGGTTTCTTCAGGCTCATCGATGTCGAGAACGCCATTTTTATCACTGTCAAGAGCTTCGCCCAGAGTTGGAGTCACTTCCTTGGTGCCCAGAGCTACCCAGCTGAAGGTTATTTCCTCTTGAGAAAGGTCGGGCAGGAAGAGCTTGAAGCTATTCTTACTTTGCTCGCTGATACGATATGGAATGGAGCTATCGGAAGCCGAAACTTGGATTACAGGTTCGTTCATAAATGGCTTTGTGTAGATTACCTCAACCTCTTTGCCACCACGTGGGATGACGGCGCGGCCGGCTTGCTGGGCACTCACTGATAGCTCACCCTGAACATCTAGGTTTCCAAACAGGGTGGTATCCCCATGAACGTTGAGGGCTTGGGCGATATGAACGGTGTCGACAATGAGGTTGGCGTAGAGGGTAACGTCGGAGTGGACTTCGAGTTCACCGATAATTTCGACGTTATTTTGGAAGTGAAGAACATTTTCGAAGGTGAGTTCTTCGGAAAAGATGTCGGAGGTGAGCCCCGTTCCAGACCCAGTCCCATCGGGGCTGGCAGTTCCGCTCGGAGCGGAACTTGTCTGGAACGGGGTGGGAGACGGATCTGCTATGCCTGCTACACTTCCTTGCTTCAATTCCTCTAGCCCAGCAGCTACTTCATCCACGCGACTGGCAAGGGCAGACAGTTTGGCATCAGTTTCGGCAAAGGCTGATGTGTCGGGCAAGAGCTGAGTTAATGTCTGCGCCTGTTCGTCATTCTCGGTTTTTAGTTCTTGAATGGCTTTCACCAGCTCCCAGCTGCCAATTTGCTCAACCATGAAGTAACCATCGTCCCCTTCGGTCACAAGCTCAGGAGCTATTCCCTGGACCTCTTGTGCGATTACGCCGGTGCGCTCGTCGCCAGAGGCAAGTACCGTGTAGTCGCGAATGCGCAGTTTCATCAGGCTAGGGAGGACTACCGCAGCATCGCGGATGTTCGTTTTGAGTCGCTCGTCAGATGAACATGATACGGTTTCACTCCCAGCTTCGGGATTGTGGTCACAGGTGCCGTCGGAATCCGAAAGGCGCATGACATTGGTATCACCTCCGTCCGTGACAATGAGAGGCCAGCCGGTGCTGTCGACATCTTGCACAATCTCCAAGGCATTGACGGTGTCTGTTAAGGTGCCGGCGGTTTGGGTAGCAATGTTCTCAACCTTCAAGACGGACCCTGCGGCAGTGGTAGTGCCGCCGGTGCCGTTTTGGACGTTGGTGCGAGACAGGCTCAAGAGATCGTAGTCATCGGCCGTGGTGCCACTAACACGCGTATCGGTGCGGGAAGCAGTAATGCTAGAGAGAGCGCCGGTTTTGGCGGTGTTAGCGGAGCCTGAGGATGTTAAAGCCAGTGTTAGGAGTTCACCGGAGGATATTGCCTCAGAACCTGAGGCAATATTCAGTCCTCGGCCAGTGGTGATGACGTCGAGGTCAGGCACATCAATGGCGCGGGCAGTGGTCAAGGAAGCGGCGGAAATGTTTACGACGTCAGCGGTCGTATTGGGTGAGACAATATCAAGGTCAATAGCACTAGCATCCCCAGCTAAGGTAACCTTGCCGTCGGCACTGACATCAAAGTCTGTTAAATCAATCACGCCGGTTGTACCAATGATGGTATTATCGCCAATATTGAGGGCGTTAACGATTTCCGCATCAGAAGCGTCAACGGCATCAGTGGTGGCAGTGTCAGTGGTGGCAGTGACAATAATGGCATCTGTCATAGAGCCGGCGGTATTTTCGGCATTGTCAATTTTGATAGCGGCTTCGTAGGAACCGGCAGCGGCGTTAGCGGTGGCAGCAGCGTTGATTACTAACCCAAAAACATCCGCATCAGCATCATTGGCGGTGAGGGTTGTAACGATAGCTTCCTGGTCTGTGCCAGCCGTGGCACCATCGTTACTAGTCAGCGCTACGTTAATGCCATCAACTGCGGCATTCCCTGCCCCGACATTAATGTCTAGCACGCCCGTGGTAGTGGTATTGGCGGTAGTAGAAGCATCTATCGTCAGGAACCCAGCCGCGGGGAAGGTGACGTCTACCGTGGAATCGTCTTCGAAGAGAACGACGTTGGTGGTGCCGTCACGAATGGCGAAGTCACCAGTGGAGTCGAGGTCAATGGAAAGTAGATTCGCTCCGAGATTAATATCAGTAGCAGCATCAACATCTAATGTGTCCTGGAATTGGGCGAAGTCGAGCACATCGTCACCCACATCGGCTGCGGCAATGGTGCCGTCAAGAATTTCCGTGGAGTCAATGGAGCCAGCCGGGAGCGCCACTTCGGCCGTACCAGTGCCGTCGGTAGTGACGGTAAGAGAGTCGAGGCCAGCCGAGCCGAGTGTAAGTGTGCCGCTGGCATCGATGCTATAGGAAGTACCAGTAATAGTATTGGCGCCAACATTGAGGGCATTGGTGATGTCGGCAGCGGAGGCGTCAATGGCATCGGTGATATCGCCAGCAGTAGCGCTCGTGGTGGTGATCAAGAGAGCGTCCGTAACGGCTCCAGCGGTGTTCTCGGCGTTGGTGAGAGTAATTAAAGCCTCGTAGCTCCCCGCGGCAGCGTTCGCGGTGGCGGCCGAGGAGATAACCAAGCCAAACAAATCGGCGTCGGCGTCATTGGCGGTTAAAGTTGTAACAAGGCTTTCGAAATCGGTAGCCGCGGTAGCGCCGTCATTGACCGTTAGGCCCACATTGATGCCATCTACCGCAGCGTTGCCGGCGCCAATGTTGAGGTCAATGATGCCAGCCGTTGAGGTGTTAGCGTTGGTCGTGGCATCAACCACGAGGGCTTGGTGGTCGCCGGCGGGGGCAGTAATGGTGATCTGATCGCCCGCGGTATCGGAGGCAAACGTGACGATGCCATCGGCATCGACATCGAAATCTGTGAAATCAATCACTCCCGTCGTTCCCGTAATGGTGTTAGCACCGACATTGAGAGCGTTGGTGATTTCGGCGTCAGAAACATCAATAGCATCCGTAATGGCGCCCGCAGCGGAGGTGATCAAGATGCCGTCGGTTACAGCTTCGTCAGTATCAGCGTTATCGATGACCAGCAGTGCTTCCAAGGTGTTTGTGGCGACTGTTTCATTTAAGTTTTCAATTACTACCAGCCGCTGGGTGCCACCGTCGAAAGAACCGTCGTGCGTAATCGAAAAGGAAATACCATCGAAGGTGCCTGGGGTGTCGGCCGTATTCCAGTCGAGCGTTTGGACGGTTTCGCCAAAGGCGATGGCGCCGTTGCCGGAAGGGTCGCCAATGGCATCCCAAGCAGTAGACCCGCTGCCACACGCTTGCCATTCGAAGTCGCCGCCGGTAGATTCAAACGTTAAACATTCTTCATCGGCAGCGGCATCCACCACCTTTAGGTCAACTTCTAAGAGATCCCCGTCCAGGATTTCGGCGGAGGCAACGGAACCAGTCGGTAAGACCACCTCAGCCGTGCCGGTGCCATCGGTGGTGAGCGTGATGGAGGTTACATCAGCGGAACCAATGGTGATGGCGGCGGCTCCACCCGCGTCGTAGGTGGTAGCACCGTTGCCGGTAAAGGTGGTGCCGGTGAGCTGCAGGGTGGTGGCGGTGAGGTTGATGGTGCCATCCGTATTGTTGTCAATACTTTCATCATTCTGGAGAACAATATCCGTAGTCACATCGGCGTCATCAATGTTGATAGCGTTGGTGATACCACCAGCAATGTTGCCGGAGTTGGTGATGAGCAAGGCATCGGTCACGACAGTGGAGCCGGTCGTGGAGGTATCAGCATTGTCTAAGAGAAGCAGAGCGGCCACCGCGTTGTCGGTAGTGTTGGTGGTGGCTTGGTTCTGAATGCGGGCAGCTCTCTCGGTGTTCCCAGCTACGGTGGGGTTGTTGGTGAAGTTGAGGGAGAGGCCGGCAAAGTTGGTGTTGGCGGCGGTGGCCTGGGCGTTGGTTAAGTCAAACTGGACTTGCTCAATAGCGGCATCGGCAGTGTGGGTGTTGGTGACGTTGAAGTCGAGACCGGTACCAGAGGTGAGCGAGGTGGCGCTGTAGGTCAAGCCATCGGTGGTGGTGCCGGTGAATGATTGGGTCCAGGTGGAGGTGGTTTGGTTCAGGGTCA
>CAYHTZ010000026.1:0-11268 GCA_964359735.1 uncultured Candidatus Saccharibacteria bacterium | reverse complement strand
TGTTTCCCTTTTGAGCGTGGAGCTTAGCCCCCACGTTCTGACTCCTGTGTTATTCCGCCGAGCATTCGGAGTTTGCGAGGGTCTCGAGCATAAAGCCCGAAGAGCCCTAGCAGTGCTCTACCACTCGACATTAATACACAAGGCTAGCCCTAAAGCTATTTCGAGGAGAACCAGCTATTTCCAGGTTCGATTGGAATTTCTCCGCTATCCACAAGTCATCCCATGGTCTTGCACGGCCAACGGGTTCGGGCCTCCACTCCCTGTTACGGGAGCTTCACCCTGCTCATAGATAGATCACCTGGTTTCGGGTCTCGTGCCTGCTATGATATGTCGCGCTATTAACACTCGCTTTCGCTACGCTTGCGCTGCGTAAAGCAGCTTAAGCCACAGCAGACAGCGAACTCGGTGGTTCGTTCTGCAAAAAGCACGCCGTCACCCAGCACCCTTTGTGTCTAAGCTTTTCGAGATTCTTCTCTTCAGCATGGCTAATGATTTTCCATACTGCTTTAGTTTTCTCTCTCGATCTCTAGCTTCGATTTCCGATTGATAAGCCTCATAGTAGGCAAGTATCCACGCATGATTTTTCGTAGATGTGTTGCCTGCTTTATTATGACTTTTCAATCTGTTTCTTAAGTTCGACGAGTAGCCGATATAAATATCTTTACTATCTGTACTCCTTAGAACATACACATAATGCATGTTCTAATTTTATCACTTAAGACACAAAGGGTGCTGGGCTCCGACTCTCTGTAAGTATACGGTTTCAGATCTATTTCATTCCCCTCAAAGGGGTTCTTTTCACCTTTCCCTCACGGTACTCTTCACTATCGGTCAATGAATGTATTTAGCCTTAGGAGACGAACTTTCTTGTACTTGCGCACAAGAAAGATCGTTTTCGTAGGTCTCCTGAATTCAGGCAGGATTCCACGTGTCCCGCCATACTTAGGGTTAGCATCCGTTGCTCGTGTACGCCTTTCGTGTACGCGACTCTCACGCGCTTTGGTGGGGCATTCCAGCCGCCTTCCACTAAACGCCACAATCAGCAACCTACAATTAAGTAACGACACTATCCTGTAACCCCCTGTCTTGCGACAGGGTTTTGGCTCTTCCCGTTTCGCTCGCCACTACTCAGGGAATGTAACAAACTTCATCCTTCCGATTAATGAGATCTTAAGAGTCTCAATAAAAGGAGAATAAGTTCATCGTTCTTTTCTCTTCCTCAAGCTACTAAGATGTTTCAGTTCGCTTGGTTCGCTCCGCGTAAACCTTGCAGTCTACGGGTTCTTACCCATTACGGTAAGAGGGTTTCCCCATTCGGACATCCCCGGATCATCGGTCGCTCGGCACCTTCCCGAGGCGTATCGCCGCCTGCTGCGTCCTTCTTCGCCATTCATTGCCTAGGCATCCTCCGTACACCCTTATGGTGCATGACGCTCTCCACTCCTTACCTCGAAAGGCAAGGGTGTGAGCTCTACTTGACTAGCAATGTGTGATTCCTATGAACCCTTCTTGAGTAAAAGGGTTCATAGCCGTGAACCTTGCTGAGTTCACGGGGTGAATTTACTTCGTATTCAGTTGTTAAGTGAGCACCGAGACCGAGGGCTCACACCCCCACTTCGTCCGCCGGCTGGCGGACTACGCGGGGTGATTTTTACGTTGTAAAAATCAAAAAAGCCGTTCCAGAGGAAGCGGCTCGTTAAACTGCCCGGTGGGGGCTACCGCTTCATGGGGTTTGCAAAGCTAGAAAAATCTGCATATTGCTACATACCAGTATAGAGAGACCCTAAAACCCTGTCAAGCTCTTACCTGGGCCTTGGACGGAAAGGCCCAAATGGAGGGTCGTTTATAGGGTCGGGTTTATCTCGATCTGGTTCTATTATCGGTTCATAAGACGGTGCTGGCTGTTCTTGAGGGATGGGCGTAGGCGGAGGGGGGGTCCATGCAAGTACGCCTTGCGATGTGATATCCAGAACCACGCTCCGCTGAATTGACCCATTACTGATCACAAATACGGCCACTAGGCTTATCAGTACCATCACTACCCACAAAAAGAGTTCGGGTGCTCTTGTGGCCATGTGCTCAGCCGTTGTCATGCTACTAATGTGTCATAAACATCAAAAGAAGCAACAAAAAGACGATCCTACTGCTAAAGATCGTCTTTTTTCGCTTTTGTGTTAGCCCCGCGAAGTCCGCCAGCTGGCGGACGAAGTGGGGTTTTCTCGCTTGTCTACAGCTTAGAACCTAGCTCTACCAGCTAAGTCCTCTTCAGCTTTCTTGAGCCATTTTGCAGCGACCTCTTTGCCGCCGAGGCCAAAGGAGAGTCCTCCTGCCAAGGCTACCATGGCAAAGAAGGCTGTGAGAATCGTCTGAATGAGCTGAGTAGCTACTTTCAGCTGGAGCAGCGCGGCAAAGATGGCAAAAACAATGATTGCCCATTTGCTCACCGCCGCAATGGCACCACCGCCGGTAAACCCGGCTGCGGCCACACTGGCTAAGACCGTGCGGTACACGAAGTTAGCGAGGAGCACTGCTACCACGAGGATAACAGCGGCTACTACCACATTCGGAATGTACAGCAAGACTGCCGAGAGGAAGCCTGAGACTTCTTGTAACCCCAGGATGTCAGTCGCTGCTAAGAGCGTGACAATGAGGAGGAACCACTTAGCGATCTCGCCGATGAGACGAGGAATATTTAAGTTGAGGTTAGCTCTCTCAGTCGCCATCTTCAGCCCTTTGAGATTCTCGAAAGGCTGATTAACGCGCAGGACTGTGAGAACTTTTTCCACCAACCGGCCAATTGCTACCGCAATTGCCCAGCCGACGAAGAAAACCACCAGGGCTGCCACCAAGCTGGGTATAAACCCAACAAATTGCAGCCACAGGTCAGTGAGAGAAGACACCACTGCTGTCGTCCACGCCGAAAAGGTATTCCCCCCACCCACTGCATACTCAATGTCCGCTGCTTGTGCTAGATACGTGGAAGGCATAGTGCCTTATCACCTCCTCTCACTGGATTGAAGGAATTCTCAATAGCTTTATTGTAGCTTATCTAAGCTATTTTGACAAGTCCCGCGAAGCTTGAGCGAAGCGGGATCTAGCGTCGCCAGAGGTATTGCGCGTTGGTGCGGTAGTAACCTTTGACTTTAATATTCGACGCCAACCTTCTCCACATATGTCTCAAGAACATCGGGTTTACCCTGAGCTTGTCGAAATGGTATGCCGTTTCCGTGGTGATTCTCAGCTGCTCTTTTTCGGCTTGTTTCTGCAAAAAAGGCGAAGAATCCAGGTGGACAGATCACAATATTGAGCTACTCTGTCCATGTGGCTCCTGAAAAAGTCAACACGACGAGGCTTACCCCTGAACAGTTGAATACTATCAGTCATGTAGTGAGGCATCTCGAGAACGGTGGTATTGCTACCCTCGATTGTTCAATGGGGAATTATTACTTGTTTAAAAAAGCCATTGAATATTACCTGAAGGAGTTCAATCGTGTGGGCACCGTGGAGGCAGTCTATATTGTCCCTAAAGGAGCAGCTATTGAAGACTGCCTGGAATACAAGCCCGTGGGCAGTCCGGGGAGGGTCGATATTGAGCGTGTGACACTGGTTGTTCGTCAGGAATCCTCTGCATCTCAGCCATTGGGTGATGATGTGGAGAGCCAGTTGCCCAAAGAGCGCATTGCACATGTTCTGCAGGACACTCAAGGCGAACTTGTTTTCCCCTTTGTGACAAAACTCATGCAGCAATTTGCCAACACCAAACCGGGCTATCCAAAACGTGGCGCGGGGACACTCATCATTTCTCCGGAGGAGGTCAGTCGATGGAATTCGGAGTGGGAGTGTATTCTTGCTTACACTGGAGCCGTGGAGAAAAGTATTAGACATGTCTATCAGGAGTCTGTGGACGTTCCTCACATAACGTACATCGATTCTGATAAAAAAGTCGCCATCAATTTTTATATGCACTATCGCATGTAACCTTATCTTTCCATCAGAATGACTGTAGTCCGGAACACCTACACTCCTATCCTTATGATTGTGGTCCCTGATTCGTTTGCCAAGTCCCGCGTAGCTTTTTAGCGAAGTGGGATCTAGCGTCGCCAGAGATATTGCGCGTTGGTGCGGTAGTAACCTTTCACTTTTGCGCCATCGGATCTTGTATAGCCTCCCACCCATTCACCTTTGCGAGAATGCTTTCGGGGCTTCTTGTCCGAATCTCCCCCGGAATATTTATTACTCCGCGGCCGCTTAGCGCGCTTTTTATGGACGCTTGCCCGCTCTAGTTTCCACGCCCGCTTGATATTAGCCGCTACCCTCCTCCACATGCCTGTAGTATAGCAAATGTTTAGTCGAGCAAGGGATACGAACCATCTTTATCATGAACCTCTCGCCCGGTCAGAGCGGGAGTAAACACACAGATGAGCCTAAGATCAGTGTTTGCTCGCAGTGTGTGCTTATCGTGTTTATCAAGGGCATAGAGAGTCCCTGGCTTGATGGGATATACTTTTCCATCTGCGGTCGTTTGAACCTCCCCTTCACCTGAAATGCAATATACTGCCTCCAAGTGATTCTTGAACCAAACTTCTAACGAAGCTCCGGCAAATACCGTAGTGTCGTGGAATGAGAATCCCATGCCATCCTTCTTTAGGAGCAGGCGGTGGCTTACCCAGGTACCCTCCTCTGGTTTTACCTCAGCCTCAGTCCCCTTAATACTATCCAGCGAAGTTATAAGCATACTAAAAGAGTAGCACACAGGGCATCTCTTTAGAATTCAAACGAGATGCTTATTCCGGAAAGCAAACCCAGAGGAGGGTTTAAGGTACTTTTCAAAGCGCATGGCCGTAACTTTCTTTGCGAATGCGCAAAAGAAGATAAGTTTTACAGGACGAAGGTTCTTAGTTGAGGAAACCGAGCCATACGTGTGGTCACTGAGACGCCTTTTGAGATCTGCTGCGGATCCAATATAAATCGAGTTATCGTGGAGCCTAAGGATATACACGTAATACACGCATTATTGTAGTCCCACTTCGCCCTAACGGGCTACGCGGGACACACTCCGCCTAGGTAAACGTTCACCTTCTCGTTTGTGAAGTGGTGGCAGCGCCACGCGAAGCTCGGCGCATTAGCGACGAGCGGAGTGTGGACTTGGAGGGAATCGAACCCTCATCTCCCGGATGCAAACCGGGTGCTCTACCACTAAGCTACAAGCCCTGATGTAAAGCTGTTGTACCGGCTTAGAGGGCCAGTGTCAATTCAAGGTGCCGAAAGGAAAAGCCTTCCCAGCGTCACATTCAAGAAAAGAGGCAGCAAGTTCGTGGCTAACAGGAACCCAATCAGCATCAAGATGATACCCAGTGTTTTCCAAGACAGCCAGCTGGCCCCGGTCAGGATGCTGAGGTCCCCAAACCACTGCATGAATAAATTAGTTCGCCAGAGGACGACAAACCCGAGTGCCAATAAAACTATTCCTAAAAGAATTAAGCCAAAGCTCATACTCTCAGCATACCCTAAACGTGATATTTCTTCTTGATATCTTCCTCCCGTTCTTTTTCTGCTCCTTCAACCGCCGCCGCTCCCAACTTTTTCAGTTCCGCCGGATTTTTGTCCTTGAGCTCCCCAGCCCGTTTCAATAAATAGTCGCGTGTATTTTTCGCCGGGTCTTCCAATACTTCGGCAAGCAGGGCGTTGAGGATTCCTCCAAAAGCCGGGCCTGGCGTCATGCCTAGGCCTTTCACTAAATCCGATCCTTTAATGGCGAGCTGCCCCACTGTAATCGGCTCCTGGGAAGCTTTCTCGATCAAGAATTGTAAGTGGCGCAAACGGTATGGCTCCGCTTTTGGCACACCTGACCCTTTGCGTTCCGCAATTCTAAGTTTTACCAGGTCGTCGAACTTCTCCTTCCCTCCCACTCGTCGCAAGAGGCGCCGCGCCCCCGCCTCCGTCACTTTACCGATGTCATAGTAGAACATGTGGTGGCGGATCAAGTGTGTCACTTGCTGCACCGTCTCTTGAGGAAACCGCAGGCGTTTTAGGGCTTTCTCTGCCATACGCGCCCCCACGATTTCGTGCGCGTAAAAGGTAAAATCGCCGTCTTTTGGCCGCTTTGTTTTTGGTTTTCCTACATCGTGGAGTAAGGCCGCCAGGCGAATGGGAAGGCTATAGCCAAAGTCCGCCGCAAACTGGAGCGACTTCACGTTATGCTCAAACACGGTGTAGATGTGGTGTTTGTTCTGCGTCACCCCCACCCCTTCTTCGAGCTCGGGCAGGATGCAAGACAAGAGCCCTATCTCTTGCAATAATTTCATACCTCGCTCGGGCGCATCACTCATCACAATTTTTACAAGCTCATCTCGAATACGCTCCTGAGAGACTTTGGTAATGTTCTCTGCCAACTCTTGAATGGCAGTTCGCGTTTTTTCTTCGATTTCAAAACCGAGCTCAGTAGAGAGTCTCACCGCCCGCATCAGCCTAAGTGTGTCTTCACGGAAACGTTCCTGGGGGTCGCCCACAGCACGGATAAGCTTCGCGTTAAGGTCCTTCATCCCTCCAAATGGGTCAATGATGCGCATAGCCTCTATCACCACGCTGTCTGGGATCTCTTTTTCTCCCTCTGCTGGAGCTAGGGCTAAGGCATTAATCGTGAAATCACGCCGGGCTAAGTCTTCCTTCAGGCTGCGTGTGAACTTCACCTCATCCGGGTGCCGGGCATCGCTGTACCCCACATCCACCCGATACGTGGTGACTTCAACTTCCCGAAGGCCCGCCGAAGCTTCATGCGTAGGCGGGAGCAGCACCGTTACCGTCCCAAACGTGTTCGTATAAAAGTTTTTGGGGAACAGCTTCTGAATCTCTTCTGGTTGCGCGTTGGTAGTGATATCCCAATCTTTCGGCGCCTTTCCGAGCAAAAGATCCCGTACGCTTCCACCCACGACGTACGCTTCAAAGTGAGCCTCATGGAGCGTCGTGATGATCTTTAGTACGTGAGAGGGAAGAGTCATAATTCCATTCTGCGCGCCGGGAGGCTACCCTTCAAATAAATGCCAAATGTATTCCTACCCAGTCGCCGTATTTTCGTGGGCATATGTATTATTGCGCTTTTTCTTGGGCTCTTCATAAGAATCAAAAATTTGAGTTCCCTGCACCCCATTGATCTAGATGAGAGATCCTGGCTCTTGCTAGGCACCTCTCTCTTGAGTAAGGGAGTGCCCAGCTCCTGGACTATTTACTGGAACACGTACGAACACCTTGAAGGGCTAGAGTATGGTGGCCGAACAGAGACGGTTGTCACCCCTTACCTCGATCACCCCCCGCTCTTTGGGCTTGGCATGGGGCTATGGGCAACTCTCACAGACAATAACACCTCAGAACCTCTTAACTGGGCAACTCTACGCTTACCCATGATTGCTTTAGCGCTGGGAACCATTGTCATGACCTGGCTCTTCTTACATCGCCTCTTTAACCCCACCTTTGCCGCACTCACCGCCGTCGCCTTCGCCTTCTTTCCCAGTCACATCATCGCCTCACGCTTTATTGCCCCCGAGCACGCCATTGCCTTTCTTCTCGTAAGTTCTCTCTATGCCTTTGCTGTCATCGATACACCAAGAGGGAAAACTTCTCACAGAACGGTGGCGATGGCAACTATTGTCACCATCTGCAGCCTCGCCATCTTCCTCAAGCTCTCTGCCATTGTTATCCCGGCTACCCTGGGACTCCTTGCCTTGCTCCGCAAAAACACCACGGTGTTTCTAGGAGTAGCAGGAGCCACCCTTATTTCTATTTTTCTCTTCCTCGCATACGGCGCCTACTATGACTGGGGCCTTTTCCTGGAAGTTTTGGGAGGGCACACGGGGCGGCCACAATCTTTCTGGCACTTCTGGTCTATTGTGACGCAGATGGATTTGGGTTATTTCTCGCTCCGGGACCCCTCTATCATCATCGGCTTTGTTGGCCTCTTCACCCTACTCGCAAATCGATCCATCCCTTGGCGCAAGCGTCTCTACATTTTTGTTCCCCTCCTCAACTTCTCCGTGCTCTTTCTCTTTATTGCCCCCGTTGAATCCTACGGGTGGTACAAATATGTGCTGTTTCCCCTACTGGCGATCGGGCTGGGGTATGCGGCCACTCAGCTGGTTCGCGGGCGAGTCATTTACTTTATCTTGTTCTTGCCTCTCTTCGCGCTTCTTTTAGAACACGCCGCTCTGCCAGCTACGCAGGGAGCACGCAAAGGTGTATTGCTCCTCGCGTATGCTCTTGTCGTAGGAGCCATAATCTTCAAGCGCTACTTCCCGCAAGCCAGGCTGCTCCCGGTGAGCGCAGCGCTTCTCGCCGTGATATTTTTTCTGGAATTAGCTTGGGTAGGTGCGCTGCTTGTGCCTAATGCTTCTTGATAGTGCGCATGGGAAGAATCGAACTTCCGACCCCCACATTATCAGTGTGGTGCTCTAACCACTGAGCTACATGCGCAAAATCCCCCGTAGGGGATAGTAAACCCAGTTTTACCGCTTTTTGCAACTAACGCAGCTCTAAAGTTGTGGTCCACCCGTAGTGCTTGGCGAGGGAGTGGCGGTAGAAGTAGTTGTAGGTGTCGCAGTGGTTGTTACAGTTGGGGTAGGCGTGGGTGTGGAAGTCTCAGAAGGGGTGGGAGTTGAAATTGGGGATGTCTCCGGAGTAGGCGTGCTAGTTTCTTTAGCACAGCGTCCTTCAACGATATACTTTTTCAGCTCCTTCAAAGGCCCTCTTGTTGTTTCCGTGTACTTCTCTCCTGTCTTACACAATGCAGCCAGCAGTGCCGGGCAATCTTTCTTCGCCTTATCTTCATTCGGGCAGATACATGCTACACCGTCTTCCCCTAAGTCACGACTATGGTCGGGACCTATCTCAATGCTGCCACGAGAGGCATAACACTCAGTTGCACTCGCACACTTACACTGTGCTGTCACATTTGTTTTCACGTCACACTCCGCCGTTATCTCGAACTTCTTGAGCTTCTTCCTGGCCAGAGCTGGATCATCCTGAGGAACTTCTTTCACCGAAGTGAACGTACAGTCTGTTGCCGCATGAGCGATGGTGCACTGGGTGCCGGTCTTAATGCACATGGTTGCACATTGAGTCTTTGCTTCCTTATTGCGGCTGCACTTGAGCTGCTCTTTCACTGCATCTGGAACCTTGAGACCGTCCTCGCCAGAAGTAACTTCTCCGAACCCTGGTAGCTCAATCGTTTTGCTTCCCTCGTGAGTTACGTTGCAGTTAATGCTCTTGATATACTTGCCTGCTTCAGTGAGGAACAATTTTTTGACTGTGGTCTCGTCCTTAGCACTGAGGGCGCCTTTGAATGTGAGTTTGCCCATCTTGAGTGGTTCAGCTGTGGTATCAGCCAGACAGCGACCCCCATCAACTGGTACAGGCTTAGTCTTTACATCGCCAGCCCCTGCCCCTCCTACGAAAGCCCCCAAACCTGACCCTATATTTTGAGAAATCTGTGCCCAATACGCTGCCCCTAAAGCGATGAGCGCAGTCACCACCACCAGAATAAGAATATTGGTGGATGTCCATTGAAAAGTTGCGCGCCGCGGCATAGAGAAGGATAACTCCTTCGAGTAGTATAGCCTAAAATCTAGATTGCCAACATGGATATTCTCCACAACTGGCAGATGCTAAGCCAGATTGCCCGTTTTTGCAAACTCTTGCTAGAACGTTGAGGTAGGTGTCGCAGTGGTTGTTGAAGTTGGCGTAGGCGTGGGTGTAGAAGTCTCAGTTGGAGTAGGTGTAGGAACGGCTGTAGATGTCGGAGTCTCAGTCTCATCAGGAGGCACTGGCGTGCTCGTTTCTTTATCACAACTTCCTAGGACCGCCCACGGTTTGCCTGGCACAGGCAGCTCGGCTTGCTCTACTTCCCTGTATCGTTCTCCTTTCTTGCATAGTGCGGACAGCAGCGCGGGGCATTCCTTGTCTGCTTGCTTTTTATCGGGGCAGATACACATCACCTGATCATCTTCCTGGGGCAGCTGGCCATCCTCCCCTGGGCCGTACTCTCCTGGACCTCGGAAAGCATAGCATTTTGACTTTTCCGCACATTTGCACTGCGCCGTAACGTTTGCACGTACGTCGCACTCTGCCGTAATCTCAAACTTCTTGTTCTTTTTCCTTGCCTGATTCTCGTCATCCTGCGGAACTTCTTTGATGGTTATTGTGCAGTGGGTAGGAGAATAGGCCATTTTGCAGTCAGTTCCTGTTTTCTGGCACATCGTTGGACACTGCATCTTGGATTCCTTATTGCGACTACACTTAAGCTTGTCCTTGAGCTCTTGCGGAACTTTAATCCCCCCTTCCCCTGAAGTAACATCACCCATACTCGGGTCATCGATCGTCGTATCTCCCGGGTGCTCCACATTACAGTTGATCTTTTTCATGTACGCTTCTAGCTCCTTGAGAAAACCAGCTCTGGCAGCCTTCTCATCCTTAAAATGCCAAAAATCCTTGAATGTGAGCTTCCCTATAGTAACCGGGTCTGCCGTAGTGTCAGCCAAACATTTGCCCCCATCAGCTGGTATGGGTTTCGTCTTTACATCTGCTCCGGCTACAAAAGCTCCTAAGCCTGACCCTATATTTTGAGAAATCTGTGCCCAATACGCTGCCCCTAAAGCGACGAGCACAGTTACTACCACCAAGATAAGAATATTGGTAGATGTCCATTGAAAAGTTGCACGTCGCGGCATGCCCTACAGTATACCGCCCAATAAAGAGCAAAGCTCGTCAATGTTATCCACACCTCGACTCGCGCGGAGTGTCTCGCTCAGTGTAAACAGCCGAGGAGAGGTACCCTGAGCTTGTCGAAGGGCGACCCAGCAAACAAAAACCCACCGATAATGGTGGGTTTCAACGTTTTCATAAGCTTCTTAGCGTGGTTGTAAATGCATTCCTGCATTTGCTTATCGCATGTTTTGAGTGGAAGACAAGCTTTCCACTGCTCTCCATATGAGCTGTTCCCGCATGCGTATACACGCGATACGGGACGACCTCTAGGGACCACATCCCATTCTTTTGGAATGAGAGGGTCAGTTTTTCTCCCTAGAAAGGAGGTGATCCATCGCCAGCTTCCGCTAGCGATGCCTTGTTACGACTTACTCCTAATCACTGACCTTACCGTAGTTCTCTTTTACAAGAGGCCTTTGGGTATTGTCAGCTCTTCTGAGTTGACGGGCGGTGAGTACAAAGCCCGAGAACGTATTCACCGTGGCGAGGCTGATCCACGGTTACTAGCGATTCCAG
>CAYHTZ010000025.1:0-13732 GCA_964359735.1 uncultured Candidatus Saccharibacteria bacterium | reverse complement strand
CACCTCGACGACAAAATCTATGTCGTAGCCATGAATCACATGGGTGCCCTCTGGGTGCTTGCCTTCGACAGAATCCACCACTTCCCGATCTACTCCAAAAGCTGGGCAAAACGCTTCCCCCGCCCACATCAGCGCCGCAATATCTGAAACACTATCTCCCAAAGCTACGATTGATTTGGCGTCTACCTCTAAGTCTTCCGCCACCCTTTGCAGCGCCGTAAGTTTAGTCGCCGCCGCGGGGGTAATATCCACCGCCGTTATAGAATTGCTGATAGCAAATGTGTCAGTCTCGCCCAGCATCTCGATTCTCTTTTCAATAATTTTTTTCAGCTCTTCGATACTCTGGCCTACCATGGGATTCACCGTGATCATGTATGCCTTAGGCTCAAACTCGTTTCCTAGTAAGTGCTCACGCAGCGCTCCATCGAGCTTTCGGATAGCAGACCGCTGCTCAGGAGTGAGCAAGCAAACCGTTTTCTTCGTATGGGGGTAGTAGAGCGCCGCGCCGTTTTCGATTACCAGCGGGATGTATGAATCGTATTTCACCATGCCGAGCGACTGGGCCGTGAATTCAACGTATCCTTGGGAACGGCCGGTGTAGAGAATAACCGGAGGAAATGCCTTTCCTAGTGGGGTTGCCAGAAAATCGCAGTACGAGCGCAAGCGCTGGATTTTACGCAAGTCAAGTTCGGTGCGCCCCGAGGGAGTGATACAGCCCTCGAGGTCTGAGGCAATAATTTTCGGCAGCAAGTGCTGTGCTTCTCTCATGGTTCGTGGCGGGCTGCTAAACAGCCAGTCCATCACTTTGCGGCGTCCCTGTTCTGTTACGAGGACGCTCGCGAACATGATGAGTCGAATAGGAGCATACCCTGTTAAACCGAATCCAATTGCCTCCAGCGCCGCTGCCAAGGTAGAGTTGTCCGCCACGCCCGGCACGTGGGAAAGAAAGACTAATGCCAAACCGCCCACCAGAGCAAAAAGTGCTGGAATCGGTGAATGCTCAAGCGTTATCATAAAATCAGCTTATCATGTTCATATGTCTCTAGGCCAAGCCTTAAGTAGACTTGATCGCAAGGCCGCCCTGCGGGCCCAGGATTTGTTTCAGCACGTTGAGTCCCACCCCGGGCAAACATACCTCGATGTGGGCTGCGGCAATGGGGCAGCCACGCTCTATGTAGCTCGGCTGAGTAAGCTCACTGCCGCCGGTGTTGATATAGACGAAGAAGAAATTGCCCTCGCTCAAGAGAAGGGAAAGGGCGTACCTGATATTCACTTCCAGGTAGTAAATGCCGAGCACCTGCCGTTTCCAGATGCCAGCTTTGATTACGTCGCGTGCCAGTATGTTATGCACCATGTACCAGGCCGGAGAGCCGCTTTTCAAGAGCTAGTCCGCGTCACAAAACCAGGAGGCTACGTGTTGTTTTCCGACCTCCGGCTGCCGTTATGCCCCGGTTATTGGAAAGATCGCTTCAAACGCAAGCTGCACTCATTTCCCAAGAGAGAAGAAATCGAATCTTTTGCCCGGGACTCTCTCCTTGTTCAAAAGTTTTCCGAAACTCGTCTCACCCAGTATGACCTCATCTGGCAAAAACCCACCTAATTCTATTCCGCTCTAAGGTAATCCCAGAAGTCGTAGGCCACTACGCCTAAGAAAAGGAGGGCAGCAAATCCTAGAATGAGAGTATGGAGAGATGGGTATACAACCCGCACTGTCAGCACCATACTTTCGAGCAGTGTCGCGATCAGTAACATGAAAATGAACGTAGTCCCGTGGGAGAGTAGTTTACCCGCAGTCGTCCCATCTTGGCCTTTTCATACGTGAAGGCAAAGTTTGCAAAACAAACCGTCACCAGGAAGATGCTGATGATGAGGAGAAAGTCATTCATTGAGGTAGCTTCGACTGATTGCAGCGCCTCGTTAAGAACCGGATAAAGCAAGAGCGCAATAACAACCACGAGCAGGTTCTTGATAGTGTTGCCGGTAATCTTCATAGATTTATCTCAATGTAGGGTACCATAGCTATTCCTTCTTGCTATATAAGTCCCATGTAAACTGGAAGAAGTTTCCCAGGGCCTTTGCCAGTTCCGTACTGATAATCTTAACCGCGTAAGGCTGCTCGCTCAGAAGGTCGCTGATCACGATCGAGTTAGGTCGTATTTCTAAGTCGAAATCGTACACATAATCGGCCGGCAAATGCTTAACCTGCATGTTGTATTCGGGCACCACTTTTCGGTCGAAAGGCGGATGCGGGTCCCCAGAAGAAAGAGTGAAAAGCTTATATCCTCTGCGCTTTAACTCCTTGTTATACATATCTGAAAATCCCGGCGCATGTTTATCCCAAAACTCACCCCAGGTACGCGGCCCTGTAATAATGTAGACCAGCCGATCTTTGACGGGGGGAATAGGCTGCTCTTCCTCAAAGTATGCTCGTTTGATATTCTCGCTCCCCAGGTAAAATTTGACTCTCGATATGGCTCGGTCTTTTTTCCCGAGCGCCGACAGCTGGGGGATTAACTTATGAAGTTGTAATACTTGCCCCTGGAGGAGGGAAAACAGCTCAGCGGGGGGAATCGCGGATAGAGTGCGGCTATCAATATGAGCTTGTACAATCCCACGTTCCTGAAGGTCGCTCACCATGCTGTAAAGCGAAGTGCGTTTAATGCCCGTTTTCTTGGCCAGTTCCGTATAAGAAGCTTCTCCTAACTCCAGCAGGGAGGTGTAAATCTCGATTTCATTCTCGGTAAAACCGAGGCTTTTTAATGCTTTTGTAAGATTGTCCATGATGACGAAATAATCGTCATAATCGTAACATCTTTAAAAAATTGTGTCAAGAAAGCGATTTTAAAAAATAGGTTTTGGGCTTTGTTGAAGGGTTAAACGTGGGATGTAAAAAACCATGTAATCCTTAAATGTCAAATTTATGACAAAGCTCAGTAAGGTAGTAGTGGGGGTAGCGGTAGTGGGGGGTTTAGCAATAATCGGTGCTCAGTTCGCAAGACAGCTTACGGGCAGAGCGCCAGTACCAACAGAAAAAACTAAAGTCGGTGTCATTTTACCCTTAACTGGTGAACTCAGCTTCGTAGGTCAGGAAATTGAGAAGGGGATTCAACTGGCTTTAGCAGATTTCCCCGAAGCAGGTATCAAAGTGGTTGTGGAAGATAACGAATCGCTCAACACAAGTAAGGCAGTGAGTGCTCTGCAGAAACTTGTTTTTGTGGATAAGGTTAATGTCGTGTTGAACGATGCCGTAAACACCGCAAAAGCACTAGTATCCACTGTGGATCAGGCGCAGATCTCAACAATCATTGTATGGGATAGTAATGAACAATTGCGCAACTTACATAGTCATATATTTGGTTTTGGGTTCTCTACAGAAAAAGCTGGCCAAGATGCTGCTCACCTTGCCGTTAGTACACAAGCTGCCAAAAAGGTTGCCGTAATTTCACTACATGATGAATGGTCAGAGATAATAGCAAATGCATTCGCAGAAGAAACTAAGTCTTTGGGAGCAGAAGTGGTCATTCATGAGAAGTTCAACGTTGGTGAAACAGATTTCCGAACTGTTATAGCAAAAATAAAAAATCAAAAAGTCGATGCTGTCTTTTTTCCCTTCCCATTTCCTGACAGCATCATCAATTTCGCAAAACAGGCTCGAGAGTTGAACCTTGAAGCCTCTCTTATCACCGGCGATGGGTTTGTGGGAGTAGATCTTAAAACCGCCGGTGAGGTATTGGAAAACGTTTATGCAGTCTTACCGTGGGTAACAGATCCAGCATTGGAAACTAAATATGCAGCGCGATTTGGGAATAGTAATTCTGTCAGCCTTGCTTTTGCTGGCTTAGGCTACGACGCCGTAAAACTCATTGTTGATACGAAGACATCTTTAGAAAGTAGTCATCAAGCTATAAACTCAGAAACTCTGTATCAGGCCTTAAAGCAAGTCGAAAGCCAGGGCTTCTTAGGCACAACCAATTTCGGAACCAGCAATATCGCGGATAAACAAGAAAAAATCACCGTTATCAAGAATGGACAACTGCAACTAGTTGAGTAAGAGTTTGAAAGGGAGTAGTGTTAGGAAAGTGAATCAAACAAACAAAATTCTGTTCGCGGTTGCGGTAGTAGTAATCTTAGGCGTCATTGTCTGGCTGGCTCGCAACCAAACTCCCAGTGCTTCTGTTTCTCAGGAACTAAAAATAGGCGTGCTCGCTCCGCTGACGGGTGATGTCTCCGTGATGGGGGAAAGAATGAGAAACGCGATGGAACTGGCAAAAGCAGAAGTCGTAGAAGAAGATCCCGGCATGGACATTACTATCATTTACGAAGATGCCTGCTTTGCTAAACAAACTGTTAATGCCACCCAGAAACTAATAAATGTTGACAAAGTGCCAATTATTGGCGGTTCTTTCTGTCTATTTGGACATGTTCCGATCCTCCCAATCACTGAGGAGAATAAAATTATCACATTCAATACAGCCGCCAATCCTGATGCTGTGTTGAACAAAAGGTATGCTTTTTCAACGAACTTTTCTATCAAAGATGATGCGAAAACATGGGTGGAATACGCTACGAAAGAACTTGGCGCTAAATCAGCTGCAACCATGCACCTGAATACTCCTTTTGGGCAGGACTATGACAAGTATCTCAGTGAATTCTTCGTGGAAGCTGGTGGCACAATGGTCGCTCACGAGGCGGCGGCTCCCGACGCGCGAGATTTCCGGGCGGGAATAACAAAGATAAAGGAAAAAAATCCTGATGTGGTATTTGCCATTCACTTCGGTACCCCCATGGGGCTATTTCTCAAGCAGGCACAAGAAGTAGGTTTAGATTTACCAATCATTGCAGATTATGAAACGGAGGATCCTACAATTGTGAACGTAGCCGGTCCTGCTGCCGAAGGCGTGATCTTTTCTTCTACCGAAGTTGATAAGAAATTTCAGCAGATATACCAGGAGCGCTACGGTCAATTACCCGACGTGATTGCCGCCAATGCCTACGATGCTATTAAACTCCAAGTCATGGCTTTCACAGAGTGTAACGGTGATCCTGACTGCATGGCAGGTGAACTACGCAAAGTAAAAAATTATCGTGGCGCTAGTGGAACGCTTACCATTCAACCAGACGGCTCAACCCAAAAGCCTAAAATCTTCAAAACAATCAGAAACGGCCAATTCGTGACAATTGACGAGTAGTTGGTCTTCAAGGGAGCACTGTGCTTCTATAAGAATGTGATCGCGGTCCAGCTTTTAATAAACGGTTTAATTGCGGGCTCAATCTACGCCTTGGTGGCTTCTGGGTTTTCGCTGATTTACGCCACCAATAAATTTGTCCATTTTGCCCACGGCACTGCGGTGACAGTCAGCGCCTATGTGCTGCTAACGCTTTTCACAATTCTCGGCCTTAACTTCTACGTGGCTGCAGTTCTGACTGTCGCCGCCGCTGCTGTATTAGGTTATCTCATGCACTTCTTGCTCTATCAACCTTTGCGGCAGCGGAAATCGTCTTCGGCTGTCATGCTTATCGCCAGCATTGGACTTATGATTTTCCTAGAGAACTTGATGCTGGCCATTTTCGGAGCCGATGTGAAAACCCTCGGCTTCTTAGAAGTACGCCAGGGTCTCGAATTTGCTGGCGCCGCTATTACACCGCTGCAAATAGTCATTATTGCTACCTCTGTTATCTTGCTCATCTTTGTGTGGCTGCTCATGAAGCACACGAAGTTTGGCACCGTACTCCGCGCTGTCGCCGATAACCCAGAGCTTGCGCGCATCTCCGGTATTAACCCTGATCGCGTCTTCGCCCAAAGCTTTATGTTAGGCTCCGCCATCGCCGGCGTCGCGGCTATTCTCGTGGCGCTGGAGCAAAATATAGAACCCATCATGGGTACCAACTTAATTGTGAAAGGCTTCACCGGCGCTATTATCGGCGGCGCTACTTCTGTGCCCGGAGCGGTACTTGGCAGCTACTTGCTTGGGCTCGTGGAAAACTTCGGTATTTGGTTCTTACCCTCCGGCTGGAAAGATGCCATAGCTTTCGCGTTGTTGTTCGTATTCCTGTTATGGAGACCTACGGGGATCATGGGTATCTATAAAGGTCCTCGCGAGTAGTAAGTGCTAAGTTGTAAGTAGTAAGCAATGGCAATCAAAACTTTCAAAGAAATACTGGCCTGGCAGAAAGCACATGAGCTGGCGAAAGCTGTCTATAAAGTAACCGAGACTTTCCCAAAAAGTGAATTATTTGCTCTAACAAGTCAGTTGCGTCGCTGTGCAGTGTCCATTCCTTCGAACATTGTGGAGGGGTTTAAGAGAAAATCAAAAAAAGATTCAGTGCATTTTTATAACATTGCTGAGGGATCTCTCGAAGAATTAAAGTATCAAATCCTTCTTGCCACTGAGCTAGGCTATTTTCCCAAAGAACAATATCAAGCAATGCATGATTTAGCCGAAGAGGTCAGTCGGCTAATCAATGGCTGGATTAAAGTGCAGCACTAACTTACTACTTAGTACTTACAGCTTACTACTTACCCCCATGTTATCACCGTATCTAACTCATTTACTTATCTTGATTGGGATTTATGTCATCCTGGGTACCAGCTTGAACCTCGCGATGGGATACACCGGCCTGCTGAACTTAGGCCATGTGGCATTCTTTGGTATTGGTGCCTACACCTCCGCTCTTCTCGCCGTGAATGGTGTACCGTTTGTTATTTCCTTCCTCGCTGCCGGCCTTGTCGCTGCCATCTTCGGTTTTATCCTGAGCCTGGCCACCCGCCACCTGAAAGGGGATTACTTGGCGCTCGCCACGCTTGGTTTTAGCTTCGTGGTGTATTCTGTGTTTCTTAATTGGACCGGCCTCACCCGCGGCCCGCTCGGCATCCCTGGCATCCCGAAGCCCAGCCTCGGTGAGACGGTTATTACCACCAACCAAGGCTATCTCATCTTTGTCGCTATTGTGGCTGCTCTTGTTGTCCTCTTCATCTGGCGGCTTACCTCGAGTAGATATGGAAAAGTGTTAGAAGCAATGCGGGATGACCAGCTGGCTGCTTCCGTCTTAGGGAAACCCGTTTTCAAGTTGAAAAGCCAGAGCCTTGCCATCTCCGCCTTCTTCGCTGGGCTCGCCGGCAGCCTCTTCGCGCATTATTTAACCTACATAGACCCAAGCAGCTTTTTCCTCTCTGAAATTGTTTTGCTGGTCACTGTGGTTATGGTCGGCGGACTAGCATCGCTGCGCGGCACAATCCTTGCTGTAGTTATTCTTTTACTTATTCCCGAGGCGCTTCGCTTCGTGAATATGCCGAGTTTCATCATCGGCCCCGCCCGCCAAATTCTCTACGCCATCATTTTAATCGCGGTAATAATGTATCGCCCACGTGGCCTCTTAGGTCGGGTCGACCTGGAGTAGTAAGTATTAAGTAGTAAGTTCTAAGCCATGTTACAGATCACAGATGTTACAAAACGATTTGGAGGGGTTGTAGCTCTCAACGATTGTAGTTTTACTGTCGAGGCTGGGAAAATCACTGCTCTCGTCGGACCAAATGGGGCAGGCAAGACGACCCTGCTTGACGTGATCTCGGGCCTCGTAAAGCCAGATAGAGGTTCTATCAACCTACAACTTACAGCTGAGAACTTAGAACTTACAACTCTTCGGCCGCATCAGATTGCGGCCGTGGGCATTACTCGCACATGGCAGCAAGTCCGCTTATTCAAATATCTTTCGATTCAAGATCACTTGCAGCTGGCCGCGGATAATGAGGATACCAAGCTTCTAAGGAACCTAGTACTAAGTAGTAAGCGTATAAGTAGTAAGCAAAAAAACTTACAACTTAGAACTTACAACTTACAACTTGAGACCAAAAACCTTCAGGTCTACATCGAGCACTATGGAATCGATCGGCCGATTAATACTTTGGTATCGGATCTCAGTTACGGGCAGCGCAAACTCTTGCAGCTCGCCATGGCCGTACTACAACCGCATAAAATCCTCTTACTTGATGAACCGGTAGCTGGCGTCAACAAAGTAATTCAACAAAAAGTAGAACAGATGTTGCTGCACTTAAAAGGTATGGGGGAAACCATTGTCGTCATCGAGCACGACATGGAATTTATAAAAAAACTGGCCGATGAGGTCGTAGTCATGGACGCTGGCAAGGTGCTTGTCGAGGGCCGCCCAGAGGTAGTGCTGCAAGACAAACGCGTCCTTGCCGCCTACCTTGGCGAATAGGCCAAAGCATGCTTAAGTAGCCACATGGAAAACCAGCAGAGAAACGTCCTGATAGGCCTAGTCGTGGTAGTTATAATTGGCGCCCTAATCTGGTGGGGAACGCAAAATCGAAACCAAGAGGCCAATGGAGAGGAAATAAAGATTGGAGTTATAAGCCCAATTACCGGTCCGGCTTCAGCCTATGGTGATCCAGCTGTAAAAGCCACCTTACTTGCCGTTGAGGAAATAAACCAGGCGGGAGGTGTGAATGGCAAGGAGTTCAAAGCCGTTGTAGAAGATGGCATGTGTGACGCGAAAGCAACTGCAAGCGCAACCAATAAACTTATTGAAGTCGATAACGTTAAGATTATTCTTGGCGGGCATTGCAGCACAGAGAGCTTAACCATTGCGCCAATCGCCAGTGAAAGGAAAGTCATTCAACTTGCTACATTTACGTCTTCAGATAAATATAGCGACGCAGGGGATTTCAGTTTTCGTAATTTTCCGACGAGTGATTTTTACGACGGCAAATTAGGTGAAGTCGCCTACCAAAGGTACGGTGTAAGAAACGTCGCAGCTGTATACGAACAAAAAGACTTTCCTACCGGTACGTTTAATGCCTTTACTCAGCACTTCAAAGCAGCTGGCGGAAACGTGGTTTCAGAGCAATCCTTTATTCCTGCGGAAAGAGACTTTCATTCATCCTTGCTCAAAATCCAACCCACGAATGCAGATAGTATTTACTTTGCGAGTCAGGGCCCAGAGGTAGCTGTTCTGTTCTATAAACATCTGAGGGAGCTGGGAATGGATGGTAAATATAGAATCTTTACGAACGTTCAGGGCATAACCCCAGGGATTTATAAGGAGACTCAGGACATTGTGGAGGGCAAAGTATTTTCCATGAATCCATATGCCGACCCACAGGAGAAAAGGATGAAAGAGTTTCTCGAGCGATACGAAGAGCGCCATGGTTCGCTTCCACCCATCGATCTCTTTGGTATAGCGAGCTCGTACGACAGTGTGCTTATGATTCGGGATGCTCTACAGCAATGTAAGAGCGAAGACGTCGAGTGTCTAAAGCAATTCTTATACAGTCTTGAAAATTGGGAAGGTGCTGGAGGTGCATACACCATGGATAGAAACGGCGACGTACAAACCCCCATCGCTTTGCATTATTTTACCGCTGATGGAAAGGAAGTCTTTGAACCCCTATAGGCTTATGAAAGCTCCATTGAAAACGTGGTTAGTAGTAGGCTTGGTAATTGTTATAGGCATACTGATTTGGTGGGGGAATCGCAGCACCAAGGCTCCTGAGAGCAATAAGCCCGTTAAGATCGGAGTGATTGCCACTCTTACCGGCGTAGGTGCCTACCAGGGCCAGCAAGAGCTACGCGGTCTTGAGTTAGCTCGTGATGAACTGAACACAGCCGGTGGTATTAACGACAGAAAAATTGAGTTAATCATTGAAGATAGTAAGGCCGAGCCTACCACTGCGGTATCTGCCTTGCGCAAACTGGCCGACACCGATGGGGTCAAATTCGTGGTGGGGGATTCCTGGACTTCAACGACGGTGCCCATGGTACCAGTGGCCAACGAGAAACGAATTTTGCTTATCTCCCCCGTGTCAGCGCTCGATGAATTAAGCGCCAATGACCTATTCTTCCGTACCATTCCCATCACTCGGGACATGATGGTCCCTCTGGCGCGCTATGCCTACTCCCAGCTCGGCGCTCGCAGAGTTGGCATTCTGCGACAGGCCACGCCCTTTGGTGTAGAACATGCCCGAGATTTTAGAGCGGCATTTGAGGCGCTGGGAGGACAGATCGTGGCGGAAGAAACCTTCGAGCTAACGGCAACTGACCTGAAGACTCAGATAAATAAAGTAAAGGCGCAGAATCCCGATACTATTTTGAACCTCCACGCCACCGGGCCGCGGTTGGGCTTACTCCAAAAGCAGGCGCAAGAGTTGGGTGTAAACACCAAGTGGCTGGGCTCATGGGGTTCTGAAAATGCTGACCTCATCAAGGAATATGGTGTGGTGGTGGAAGGTTTGGTGTACCCGTATCCCTATGACGCTGAGTCTGACAAGTCGGCCACGCAAGAATTCATTGCGAAGTATCGTAAGAAACATAGTGAATTACCTGATCTCACTGCCGCAAACGCTTACGACGCACTCCACCTCGTTGCCCAGGCCATAGCTGAGCGGGGGGAAGACCCAGCTGCCGCCAAAGAATTTTTGCTGAGTCTCAGAGATTACCCCGGTGCCAGCGGCATCTTCACATTTGACGAGAACGGAGACGTCAAAAAACCTGTCCTGATCAAACAAATTCAAAGTGGGAAGTTTACGACTCTGGCAAAGTAAGAGTGTTAAAAATCTCACAATTGAACGCCGGCTATGAGGATTTACAGGTCCTGAAAGATGCAAGCCTGGAATTGCCTGCGGGAAAAATTGGCGTGCTCATGGGCCCCAACGGGGCGGGGAAGAGTACGCTCCTGAAGTCTATTTTTAACCTCGTGAAAGTGACTTCTGGCAGTATTCAGTTTAGTGGCGAGGAATTAGTCGGCTTACCCACTCATTCCTTGCTACTGAAAGCCATCGCCTATGTACCTCAGGGAAAAATTAACTTTAGTACGCTCACTGTTCAGGAAAATTTGAACATAAGTTTTCTCCCCCTTACGAAGGGGGAGTCCGCCGCCCGGCGGCAGGAAGGGGTGTACTCCCAATTTCCCGTCCTCAAAGACCGCCGACGAGAGTTCGCCTTCAAACTCTCCGGTGGACAGCAGCAGATGCTGGCCCTGGGAAGAGCCATAATGACAACACCGAAATTGCTTTTGCTCGACGAACCCTCCCTCGGCCTTTCGCCAAAACTTGTGAAAGAAGTCTTTGCTAAAGTCCATGAAATTAATGAGAAATTTGGCACGACTACCTTAATTGTCGAACACAATATCAAAAGCGTACTCGACATCGCCCATATGGGTTACATCATGGTCGGCGGGCAAGTCATCGCCGCCGCCGCAGCTGAAAATCTGAAACAGAGCCCCGTTCTCCAAAAGGTATTTGTCGGGGAGTTTGAATGAACTGTTGACAACTCTTACCAAAGAAAGTAGTGACATGTTGTATGATCAATACAATGGCTTACAGCCAACCAATGAAGACAAATGCATGGGTATGGGTCGTGGCCGCAGTCGTCATTGCCTTAGCAGCCGCTTATTTCGTAAGCTCGGGCAGCAACCCATTAAGTTTCCTTGGCGCAGGCGCTCCTGCAGACCCCAGAACTGATAAGTCACGGGTCGGGGCCTGTTTCAAAGCCACAGTAGATGGAGGAGCCGTTGGCAGCGAATGTAGCATTACAACGGAGGCAGAGTGTCAACCGAACAAGGTAACACCCGGAGAAGCCCGCACCCCTGGTGAATTGGAGAAATCTAACGGCTTTTGGGCAGGTGCGGAAACCAGTTGCACCACAGATAAAGGCACGAAAAAGATGGTTGAAAATTTCTCCTACATAGACGGCTGTGACAAACTTTCCGCCACCGCTCGTAAGAAGGCTATTCTCGAAGCCACAAAGAAATGCCACGCCGAAATAGCCGCAGGTATCAAGAAGAATGAGCAAGTGTACTACAGAGTACCGCTGTGTGAGTCAGGCAAGCCTGTGGACGACCCCACAATATCTCCGGGAATCATTGATATCACCATTGCGCAAGGTAAGTGTGCTATACAGTGTGCTGACGTGGTTATTTGCCCAAAGCCCACTCCGGCACCAACCAAGACTGCGGGACCGACGAATACCCCTACCCCTACGCCTACACCGACATCTACCAAAACACCCAGTCCAGCGCCCACTCCAAAGATGTAGTAACGATTGGTAACCGAGAATATAAAGAAGCACTGCCAGCATTGACGCCGAGCAATATCAGATCAAGACTAGCAATATGGTACTGCTGAGCCCCAGAATGATTCTAATTGCTGGCAGCCTAATAGCAGGAGCCTTATTTGTGTTGCCGGCTGGCACATCCCTTAGAGCAGAAACCCCGTCGTCTTCTCCTTCGCCTACACCGACACCCACCGGTACTCCACTCGTAGCTCCCGAGCCGAGTCCTAAAGGAGCCTGCTATATCTGGGGAGAGCCGTGCAAAAATGGTCTTACGAAAGAGGAGTGTAGGAAGAAAGGCGTACTGGTAGATACCTCACCTCCATTCTCTTTTTGGAAAGAGGGCGCTACCTGCAATGACAAACTTGAAGTAGCCAGGGAGCAAGGCAGCATCGACTGTAAGGGGCGAGATCTCGTGCGCGATGCTACCAAAATCGCCGAAGAAGTTCATAAAAAGTGCTTAGAAGAACTCAAGAAGAAGGAAGCAACAGAAGCAGAACTCTGCAAGGCTAAAGGAGAAGTGCTCTCCGTTGCATACCGGCTGCCCGGAGGGTGGATATATAATCCAAAGCTTGAACAATGCGTGGGTTCTTGTGCAGCTATTCTGCAATGCCTGAATCCAAGGGATCTTATCTGGGTATGAAATTTAGTCCTATAGCAGGCGCCGCTATCATTGCTGGTGGCTTAGTGGTGGGTGCTGTGCATTTGGCAAATGCCGATGAGCCCACTGGCGCCTGTTACCGGCATGACGTTGATGTTCCTTGTAAGGATGGCGTCACACAAGCGCAATGCGACAGCCGCACCAAGGAGCAGAAAGACCAAGGGGTGCTGCGTTCCGATTATTGGGTTAAGGATGGAAAATGTGATCTTACGCTCAAGCTAGTGCATTCAGGCGTGTCGTATGACATGTGCATGAAAGGGGAAAAGTTGCCCGAAGCCGAGGCAGCCTGCCTTGTGAAACTTGAAAAAGAAAGGCAAGAACACGAGAAGCTTTGCAAGCCCGGGCAGGAGTTCAAAGTTTTTTACAAGGGAATCATTATTGATGAGGACATAGATTTCCTAGAAGACGAATGCCACGTCACCTGCAGCCTGGTAGGCAAGTGCGTGGATAAGCCCCGCCTGCCCATTCCTGCCCCTGCTCCTAGTTCCTCTCCAAAACCAAGCCCTACATCAACATCACTTCCTGGCTACTAACCGCGTGCAACCGTAATACCCCAAACATCTTTTGCTCCTGCCGCTTTGAGGGTAGCGGCTGCTGAGGAAAGGGTAGAACCTGTCGTTGTCACATCATCGAGTAAGAGAAAGTAACGCCTCTTTGGCAGAGGTTCTTTGAGAGTAAATGCCTCGGCCATATTTTCTTCCCGCATATCATGCGGCAGCTCTGCCTGGGATAACGTGGCCCGTTCCCGGGTTAGGATGTCCATTAGTGGAATCCCCGTTTGCTCAGCCAGTGTCTGTCCAATGGCAAAACTTTGATTAAAGCCGCGGATACGCCTACGTCGGGGGTGGAGTGGAATAGGAACTATTACCGCTTGCGCCTGTAAAAAAGCTAGCGGGCCGATCATGGGTACCTCTTCAGCCAAAAGTGAGGCCAGTACGGGGGCCAGTGCAGTCACTCCACGGAATTTGAGCCAGTGCACACCGCGCTGGATGTATGGCCAGCCGTA
>CAYHTZ010000024.1:12700-16173 GCA_964359735.1 uncultured Candidatus Saccharibacteria bacterium | reverse complement strand
GACCGCGCGCAGCAAATTACCACCGCCTTCGTGAACAAAAAATTCTCCCACTTCCCGGTCGAGAAATTCTCTAATCTCTTCTTCGTCACCATGGCCGAGTACAACAAGGAGCTGAAAGTAGACGTCGCCTTCCCGGAAGAAAGTATTGAGAAGCCTCTCGGGCTCGTATTAAGCGAAGCAGGACTAAAGCAACTGCGCATCGCCGAAGGGGAAAAGTATGCCCACGTCACCCACTTCTTCGACGGGGGGAGCGACACTGTTTTCCCCGGGGAAGAGCGCGTCAAAGTTGACTCCGTGAACACCAAAGACTTTAGCGACCACCCCAAAATGAGCGCGAAAGACATTTCCGACCGCGTCGTGCAGGAAATCGAGAAAGGGAAGTTCGACGTCATTATTATGAACTACGCCAACCCGGATATGGTCGGGCACACGGGTAACTACGAAGCTACCGTGCAAGCGCTCGAATTCCTCGATCCTCAAATCGGCCGGGTAGTGGATGCCGCCCTCGCCGCGGGAGGTGCTGTACTCCTAACCTGCGACCACGGGAAAGCCGAAACTATTACCAGCACCCTCACCGGGAAGCGCACCACCGATCACACCAACAACCCTGTCCCTTTAATCTACGTAGCCCCTCACGTCAAACTTCCCGCCCCGAAAGACGAGGCCGTCGTTGTGCAAATCTTGAGCAACCCCATCGGCGTACTAGCTGATGTCGCCCCGACTACCTTAGAAATACTGGGGCTCTCTGCCCCGCCTCAAATGACCGCCCAGAGCCTGCTCGGCAGCCTTACCTAGGTATCAACTTCGCCCGGGCGGAGGCCACCCCGAAGAAAAACTTACGCACCCGAAAAGGATCTTTAGTGTAAAGCTCGTAGTTTGGGTGAGCTACTTCCAGCCGGTAACGACCCGGCTGCGGCATCAGGAAAAAGTGTCCGTTCTCCAAGGTAACTCGGGTAGCTACCAGCCTACCCACCTGGTCTACTAAGCGCACGACAGCAAGCCCCACCCCCTTCTTGGTAGTAATGTCCCGTACATTGCCGACAGCCCGCCTCGCCACCCGGGAGAGTAAGAGTTCGAGAGTAAGGAGCAGCAAGTACACTCCAATTAAAGCCCCGCTTACAATTCCCGGATTATTCCAAAACGTAAGTGCAGCCAGGCCTGCGCCAATCAGGAGGAGCGGCATGGCCAGGCGCGCTTGCCACACCTGCACGCGAGTCCACACTCCCCGTGCCTTCTCAGCTACGCTGGTGAGCGGCGTGTGGGAAAGCGCCTGTCCCACTACCACCAGTGTCAGTACTGACTCCTCTGTGACCGGCATCCATCCCCCGTCGTAGACAGTTTCTCCAGGAAAGAGTGCTATCTCAGGTGCCGGCGCGGGGAACTGGTAGCCAGAGCGCTGGCTTACAATACGGTATGTACCCGGCGGTACAAAAAATCCAAATGTACCATCGCGGCGGCTCCTCTCCGTGGCGCGCACCTTACCCCCCTCATCTAGTAAGGCAAGCAGAGCGCCGGTGATAGGGCGGTTGCTGTGCGCTTCGACTACCCGTCCCCAAGGCGTCTGCCGCCGGTGTAAAGCAGAGAAGGGAAGGAGGGAACGCAAAAACTCCGGCCCGCTTTGCGCTGAGGCAGCGGCGGTGGCCACCGAGGCAGCGGCGCCGACCCCCGCGGCTACCGCCAGCGCCCCACTCGTACCAGTCGCCGCGCGGCCTACTAACCCGCCAGAAGGAAAAATTGCTCCCGTGCACGCCTCGCTACCCCCGCAATCTAAGTCTTCGCAATCAATGGCTTGATCACCATCATTATCCTCCCTGTCATTGCACGCCTCCGGGATACTGCAGTACGTATTGAAGGAACAGTCACCGTCCTTGCAGTCCCACTGCCCGTCTCGATCATCATCAAAGTTATTGGCACAGCTATACTCAACTTTGCAGATGTGCGTCGCCGCGCACGCATCTTCCATGCAATCGATGAGACCATCGTTGTCATTATCAGCGCGGTCCCCGCACGTTTGTAAGCCAGGGGCCTCTCCCATGAATAAGGGGCAGGTTGGCACCTCTCCATTCCAATTCATGCACTGCGGATCAGCACAATCGATCTGGCTGTCGCCGTCGTTGTCGACCCCATCTGCACAGTGTTCAGTACACCAACCCCAATAGTACCCATAATTATAGTACCCATAGTTGGAGCAGTACGGATAACCCGGGAAAAATGTGGGGGAAGGAGTAGTACAGGGAACCACCCCCGCACAATCTGAGTCGGCACAATCGATCTTAGTGTCACCATCGTTGTCAATATTGTCACCGCAGCTATCGTCATTCTCCCCCCGACACCTGCCCCCCAAAACTCCTGTGTACACATGACAATTTTTGTCGCCACAATCGGTGAGACGATCCTGATCATCATCCACACCATTCTGGCAAAGCGTCTCCTTTGAACAGGCGTTATCCGAAGCATACAGAGAACAATCGGGGTCCGAACAATCAACCTGGTTGTCCCTATCATTATCTTGGCCATCAGCACACAGAGTTTCGGGCACTGGCCCAAAAACTTGCGCTTCCACCGGCCAGGCTGTTGCCGCGGCCAGAATAAGTAAAACCGTCCACGTCCCCTTCATCGCCGTAGCACCGCGCGCACCGGCGCACCGTCGAGATCCACCGGCAACGGTAAACAAAGTAGCTCATACATACCAGGAGACACGTCAGCAAGTCTAAGCCCCTCGAGCACCACCACGCCTGCCTCGAGTAAGATCCCATGCACACGATTCTGCAGCCTTCGCTTTTTAACTGAAGGCCCATCTACCCCTATGAGGACCACCCCTCGCCGCACCAGTTCGATAGCCGCACTCTCATCAAGGGCCACGAACGTCGGATCGAATTGGCCGCTGGGTGTCTGTGAGTTGCGGGTCTTCACTAATACCCGCTCTCGCATTGTCATCGGCCAGTCCGCCGCGGTAATAACCTCCGCCGCCGGCACTTCAATGACTTCCGCCTCCCCCACCAGCTGCTCTAAAGGATAGGCCGCCGTGCCCGCGCCCCCTGCCTGTATGTGCGAGAGACTATCAATATGGGTACCGGTATGGGAACCCAAGGTAAGCCGTGTCAGAGCCGTCTGCCCCCCACTTGCTTCTCTGACTTTCTCGGCTGCCACGGCCGGATCCCCTGGGTATACTGCCATCTCCAGAGAAATAGGCTGGGATATATCAATCAGCTGAGTCATAGAGAGTACTCTTTGCACTTTACTTTTTACTCTTTACTCTTACCTATATGATAACATTCCTTGATCATCTTCTCTTGTGGGCTGCCTTTTTCCTGATTGGGACCGTGTTCGGGTTTTACATGGGCTACGGCCTCATCCCCGCCAATAAAAACCGCCGCCTCTAACTCTATGGCCATTGAACAAGCTGACGTTGAGTTGGTGGCCGGCATTCTCCGCAACATCCAGATGGCCAAAAACGCGGACGCTCTGGTAGC
>CAYHTZ010000024.1:0-12690 GCA_964359735.1 uncultured Candidatus Saccharibacteria bacterium | reverse complement strand
TCTCCGCAACATTGGTTGGATCATTTTGTACTTCTTTGTTGGTTGCGGTCCCGGCTTCATAGTGGGTCTTATGATTGCCAACCGTATCTGGGGCAGAGGACAGCCTACGCTCATGGAACACCACGAACACCATAAGGCCGAAGCCATCGAGCATAACAAGCAACTCGACCCGAAACACCCTCGCTGGCAGAAGAGTTAATTTCGTGATACAAGGCGCTATTTATGATTCTTGCCGCGCTCACTCTCGCCGCTCCATCCCTGATCGGTATTTTGGCTGCCCTGAAAGCCCGCCTCTTCCGGGAAAAAATCACCCTTCTCCTGGGAGGAGCCACCTTAGGCTTAGCCGCTTTTACTACCACTGCCTATCTCATAGCTACCGTGCTGCCTCTCTTCTTGGGCGCGCTCGTCGCTTTCGCACTCCTGGCTGCCCTTATCGTTCCCTGGGCGTGGAAGAAACGCGCCGGTCTCTTGCTTTCCTGGCAAAGTCTTTCCTTAGATCGAACGGCTGTCATCGTGTTCGTTGCTGCCGCCGCACTTCTCAGTATTATTGCCCCAAAACTTTTAATCAGCCGTCCGGACGGCCTCTCCACCGGTATCATTAACGCCTACGGCGACATTGCCTGGCATGCGGCGAACATTACTCTCTTTGCCGAAGGACAAACGACTCCTCCCGAAAACCCAATTTTTGCTGGCAGCCGCTTAACCTACCCGTTCCTCACTAATTTCTTAAGCGCGCTTTTGCTAAAAAGCGGCGCGAGTCTCTCTGCTAGCGTCAACCTTGTGAGCCTGCTCATGGCCCCTATTTTATTCACGCTTCTGTACTGCTTTGTGAGAGAACTAACTCAAAATAAACGTGCCGCCGCAGTAACCACCCTTCTCTTTCTGTGCGGCGGCGTGGCCGTAGGCTGGATAGATGTGAGGAAAGACTGGCAAGGCAGCGGCGTTTCCCTGGTTGAGTTCCTCACCCACTTGCCCGACCACAATTACTCAGGTAGCGGCACTGACGAACGCGGCTTTCACTTTACGAACCCTCTTATCACCTTGCTTCTGCCGCAGCGCTCCTTCCTGTTCGCTCTCCCCTTGGCGTGCACCATCCTGCTCCTGCTTCTCCCCGGGCAGATGCCTCGCCCTATGCGTTACGTGGCCGCCGGGATCGCTGCCGGTCTGCTCCCGCTCTTCCACGCCCACACGGCGCTAGCCTTACTCCCGGCCATTGTCAGTTTCTTTCTTATCGAAATGAAAACAACCGCCTCCCCTAAGCAGCGTGAGACGTCTCAAAATTGGCTCCTCTTTACTCTGCCCGCCCTCATCATTGGCATCCCGGAAATCGTATATTACGTGCGTGGAGGGAGCGAGACCGGCTCATTCATGCGCTTCGCTCCGCGCTGGATGGCCGGAGAACGCAACTTCCTCTGGTACTGGTTTATGAACACCGGTCTGCTTATCCCCACTGCCATTGCCGGCCTTTTCCTAAAAATTGATAAGAAGGTTAAAGCCTTAGCGGTGAGTGGTCTCATTATCTTTGTCGTGGCTAACCTCTACCTGTTTGCCCCCTGGGCCTGGGACAATTCTAAGCTCCTCGTCTACTTCTTCCTCTTCATTTTGCCGCTGGTGAGCGCAACAGCCTTGCAAGCCCTGAAACATCCCCGCGTTGGCTTCGGCGGAAGAGTTGCCATTAGCATTATCATCGGCCTGCATATGGGAGCGGCCGCTCTCGACATCTGGAAGCTATCGCTGCCCACCGCCGCCGAGTGGAACGAGTGGGACAAAGCCGGCATTGAGTTCGCCAAGCATGTCAAGCAGAAAACACAAGTAGGGGAGAGAGTCGTGACCTCCCCCAATCACAATTCTCCCATCGTGCTCGCGGGGCGCCCCCGCTATTTAGGCTTCGCCGCCCATGTCTGGAGCCATGGGGGAGACCCGTGGGAGCGGGAAGCGGCCATCAAGGACTTCTTTGAAGGACGCATCGAAACTCTGCCTGATCTTCAGCCCCAGTACGTGCTGGTGGGTCCACAGGAACGTAGTAGTTACCCTAACCTCGTGCTTCGCCCCCACTGGCAAGTAGTCGTCCAGCACGACGACTACACCCTCTACCGTTTGTAGTGTTCTCGCCACCAGTCGAGAATTTCTTGCAGAGTCTGCCTGAGCGGAATTATGGGCTCCCAACCCGTTGTTTCTCGAAGCCTCGTCGCGTCTCCTACCAACACCGGAATATCCTGTGCTCGCATACGGGTTGAGTCCTGTTCCACTTGAATCACAGCTGTACTCAGAGAAAGCAACGTATCCAAAACCTTTTGAATTGAAATACCGCGCCCGCTGGCCACATGGTAGACTTCGCCCAGCTGACCATGTTCCATAAGCAAGCGGTACGCGCGCACCACATCCCGCACGTCCGTAAAATCCCGCCGCGCGGTTAAGTTACCTACATAGATTACCCCTGCTCGCATCCCACTTCGCTCCTTTGGAGCTTCGCGGGACGCAGCATCTCTTTCAATTTTTGCTATTTGAGCTGCGAAATCTGCCGTCACAAACCCTAACCCTTGGCCCGGACCAATATGGGGAAAGGGCCGCACGCGCACCACTCGCTTCGCAAAACGGTCACGAACCATCTTCTCCATCTCCCACTTGCTTTGGGCATACGAGTTTTTGGGGTGAGCCTCTTCTAAAGGAAGTTCAGGTAGGGGAGTGGGGGAGCCTTGTCCATATATATCCGCCGTGCTGGTCACAAAGACTTTAGTCTGGGAGCTTACTTCTTCGAGCTGGGTCAAAATATTTTGCGTCGCTTCCACATTCACCCGATAGGCGAGGGCAGGATCCCGCGTCGCGGCCGGTACCGAGCTGATGGCTGCCAAGTGCACCAGCCACGTGGGTTTAAATTCCTCCAGCCTATGCTGATAGTGATCAGGCTTAGTGATGTCGACCTCAGGTAGGTCCCATACTTCTATCTGTACTCCCTGCCAGTGCCGCGCGAGCTCCCGCCGTAAATAGCTTCCCACGAATCCTCTTCCGCCCGTGACGACAACTCGTTCATTGGACATCGAAAATTCCTTAATGCTTGTCTTTCCAGCGCGCGAGTTCCGCCTCTACCATCATGTGCACCAGTTCTGCAAAAGAAACCGTCGGCGCCCAACCTAACACAGTCTTGGCCTTGGTGGGGTCCGCCACGAGCTCGTCGACTTCAGCTGGCCGAAGATCCTGCTCGCTGTGCACCACGTAATCTTTCCAAGGAAGACCCACATGAGAAAATGCCAGCTCGCAAAACTCCTGTACGGAATGGTTTTCTCCTGTGCCCACCACAAAATCGTCCGGCGTGTCCTGTTCCAACATGAGCCACATCGCTTGAACGTAATCTCCCGCAAACCCCCAGTCGCGCTTGGCGTTCAGGTTTCCTAGCGGCAGCTCTTTGGCTAACCCTAACTTGATTTTAGCCACGCCTTCGGCAATCTTGCGCGTGACGAATTCCCGGCCGCGCCGCGGACTCTCATGGTTGAATAGAATTCCTGAGCACGCGAACAGGCCGTAACTCTCGCGGTAGTTAATGGTGATGTAGTGCCCGTACACCTTCGCCACCCCGTAGGGGCTGCGCGGGTGGAAAGGCGTAGTTTCTTTCTGCGGCACTTCCCGCACGTTGCCAAACATTTCCGAGCTGCTGGCTTGATAAAACTTAGCATCTGGCTTCACCGTGCGAATTGCTTCTAAGAGGCGCGTTACACCCACTCCCGTCACGTCTCCGGTGAGCTCAGCCAAGTCCCAACTTGCTTTCACAAACGACTGCGCCCCTAAGTTGTACACTTCATCGGGATTCGAAGCCTCCACGCAACGAATGAGCGAGCCCGAATCACCTAAATCTCCCGTAATGAGCGTCACCTGCTCCAGCAAATGCTGCATGTTCTCGTACGGGTCCGTCGCATGGCGCTGAACCATGCCGTACACCTGATAACCTTTTTCCAATAGCAACTCTGCCAAGTAAGAACCATCTTGTCCCGTAATGCCGGTAATCAATGCTCGCTTTTTTGCCATGGCTGTATAGTATCCAAGCTATGCCCGAAAACACAAATCAGCTCAGTGGCTTTTTGATAATCGACAAGCCTGAAGGCCTGACTTCTCACGACGTCGTAGACCAAGTGAGAAAAATCATCCGCGTGGGCCTGCCCCCCGAAGCTTTAGCGAAGGTGGGCCATGCAGGCACACTGGATCCTTTTGCCACCGGCGTACTTCTCGTTGCCATTGGCAGCGCCACGCGCTTACTTGAATACGCCAAGGGCTTCTCAAAAATATATGAAGTGGAAATGACACTGGGTGCCACGAGCGATACCGACGACAAAACCGCAACAATCACACCGAAATCTTCACGCATTCCCGATCTTTCCGAAATCGAACGAACTCTTTCTCAATTTTTGGGGCCCATTCAGCAAATTCCCCCTATATATTCGGCAGTAAAAGTAAGAGGGAAGAAACTCTATGAAATTGCTCGATCTGGTAACCCGGCCGACCTGTCCGCCGTAGCCTCGGCGAGGGCGGAAGCGCAGGCGAAGGCGGGGGAGAGAGCACGCTCCGTCACCATCCATTCAATCACGTTACTTTCGTATCAATATCCTCTCGTACAATGTGAAGTTCATTGCAGCTCGGGAACCTATATACGAGCCTTGGCTCGAGACATTGGGGAAAACTTAGGCATAGGATCTTATGTTTCACATTTACGTCGTAAAGTTATCCACAAGTTCCACATTACAGAGGCAACACCCTTAGAAAAGTTGTCCCCAGATATTCTCACAGCCGCTTTAAAGCCCCCGGAGGCCTTGGTAGAGCACTTGCAGCCCATGGCCCTCAATTCCGAAAACGTCGCAAAATTTAAGCGAGGCCAGGCGATTGAACCGAGTGGGAAAACACTTACGGACACACCTCTAGCGATTTTCGATGAATCCGACCATTTCGTTGGCATTGGTCAGGTGAATGCGGGAAATTCCCTCCTCCACCCCCAAAAAGTTCTTCCAGTTGACTTCTGAGCAAAAAAGTTTTAAGTTTTAGGTTGCAGTTTTGCGTTTAAAGTTTTGAATTTTGAGTTTCTATCTATGCCCCAGACCGATGCCGCCAAGAAAGCCCTGCGTGTCAGCGCTCGCAAACGAGCCACCAATGACCGCTGGCGCCGCAAAGTGAAGCAGGCCTTGCTGGCAGTGCGCGATGCCATTCACGAAAAAAACAAGCAAGCGGCGGAAACTGCCTTTGCTGCCGCCCAGAAACTGCTCGACCGCGCCGCGCGCCGCCACGTTATTCACCCCAATAAAGCCGCCCGGAAGAAAGCCCGCCTCGCCCGCACCATCAAAAAACTAGGTTCATAACCAACATGACGACCCCCGTCCGGGGGTCGGTCTTCCCTTGTTTGATAGCAAAGTCGGCCGCCACCACCCGCGTGACATCAGCGAGCCATGCCGCGCTCGCGCGGCGCTTGGCCACCTGAGTAAAACTTTGCGCTACCCGCGGCGATACTCCTTGAGATTTCCCCGCTGCCAAAAGGTACAGGGTACGGAGTTGGTACGCCAGCATCGATAAAATGTAGAACTCGCTGGCCCCACTCTGAAGGAGACCTTGGAGGCGGCGCATCGCTTCCGGTCGGTTGCGGACCACCACCGCCCGCAACATTTCGAATACTTCCCCTTCTTCCTTGCCTACCTCTACTTCATCCTCCACGTGCTGCCGCGTGATTTCCTCGCGCCGGAGCGACAACCGTTCGATCTCAGACAAGAGCCGCCACCGATCGGTGCCAAGGCGCGCAACCAGCATCTGGGCAGCAGCTGGCGAGAGCCCCACCCCCCGCTTTTTCGCCTCAGCTATCAGCCAGCTCTCCAGTTGCTGTGAAGGCAAGGCGGCAAAATGCCTGCCTATCTTTTGAAAATGCTTGTAGAGAGGCGAGCGTGCGCCTGGCTTCTCTGAATCCCAGAGGACAAGTTCTCCTGCTCCTCGCAGAGCGGCTGCCACCAGCATCTCTTGCAGCGCTGGGGAGAGTGCAGAAGGCTCACGTACCACGACAATCTCCTTACCAAAAAGCCCCGCCGCCCCGCGCTCCAGCACCTGAGGGAGCGTCTCCGCCGTGACAACCTCCGCGTCTAAGAACTGTACCTGAGCCTTCTCTCGCGCCACCACTTCGCCAATCGCCTCCCGGGCAGCGAAGGTATCTTCCCCGTAAAAATAGCGGATCATGGCGCCGGTGGTGCTGCCAAGGCCTGCCACGTCACCGTAATATGCGGCTCCACTGCCATTGCCCAAATTTGCCCGCGCGTAAATCGAATGGGCTCACCAGCCTGATTGGTAAAGATCATCGGGTCGCGCTTATTGAGGACGTTCTTCTCCCACCGCCCTGGAATGGTTCTCCCATCCTGATACACCGTCATATCCCCCTCGCCTTCAATGGCCATTTCATTATACCCACCCGGCCCGTCGGCGAGACGATTCTCTGCTCGCGCTACAATAATCGCGCTCGGCGCCACCCGGGTTTGGTTGTCTTCTCCATCCACCTGTCTGACCCCTGCCCAAAAACGCTGGTACCGGTTGGTGGCAGTATCGTATTCGTAGTGCACCCGAAATGCACCCGGCCAGTTAACCGTTAAGGTTCCGCCCGCGGGGCGTTCTTCCATCGGTGGGTCATCTTTAAACTCATACCCTTTAAACTCTGTCTCCTGTCGATAGCCCAACCTCTGCAATGCATTCCAAAGACGCTCGTACGTGGTAAACCCATTGTAAGGCGCCGGCAGATGGGTCTTGCGGAAGAAAGCGTTGTGAGGGTTCGTGAGAGCATTAATGGTTTGAAATTCTCCCACCGCAATTCTATTCAACGCGTGGTAGCTGCCGCCCCAGTGAGCCAGGATGGCATCGAGTCCATCTGCTAAGAACAAGTAGTCGTGTCGCGCTGAACGTACCGACCCAATATCTTTCGGCTCGTTACACTGGTAGAAAGCCGTCAGCCGCGTGACATCGCTGGTTAAGACCGGCAACTCCCACACCCAGTCCGCGCTCGCAAACCCTGATACGGGACGGTTGATAGGGTCGCCGGCTAACATGACGCCTATCGCTCGGCGACCAGGGTGCCCGCACTCCACTCCGGAAAGTCCGCTCCGTTTTGGAGGCACCACTTCTTCCGCTACCTCTTCTACCCGCTCCGCTAAATCAGAGAGGGGCAAGTTGCCAAAGAAATCGCTGCCGCCTTCTCCTCCGCGGAACCGCACAGCCGCATACGCGCCCAGCGCAATAATAATCAGGCCAAGAATCGAGCCCCCAATAATGAGAACGTGCTTGCGTCGCCACCACGGCAGCGTCGCGGCCGCAAGCACCTCCTCGGGCGAACGCGGCGGCACCTCGCTCCTGAAATCCCCTCCGCTCGGCTTCAACTCCTGCTCCATAATCAATAGAGAGCATCGTACCCTAGCTAGGACCCTTTTGGAAGTCAAAGAGTGATTCACTCATGTAATCGCCCCCGCCCCCTCCCTTGGGAGTTGGAGTTTCCTGGCCAAACTTGAATCGATCCAAAATTTCTGTTTCCACTTCCGCCTTCGGCCGCCCGTACGTGGCCCGCGAGAACGCGCGCACCGCTTCGCGTCCGTGTGGATCACCGCCCCGCGGCGGCGGTGAGATCTGCAGACTAAAGGGCCGCTGCGGCGTGCCATTCACCAAGAGACGGATCACCGCTGTAAACCGCTCCAGACGTAAGAGATCATACTCAGTAAACACCGGCGCAAACTGTTTAGCCATAAATTCCGCGTCGTCTACACCGATACGATACGAAATGACCGTACCCACGTTGCCGAAAACAGCTTCCTTAATCGGGTCTTCAAGTTGCTCAATGAACTGGTGAGTGAGATTTAAGTTAAGGCGGTACTTGCGCGCTTCCGACAAAATGGTGGCAATGCTGTCCGTCGTAAAGTTTTGAAACTCATCTAAGTACAGGTAAAAATCCTTCCGTTCCCGCTCGGGCAAGTTCGATCTACCCAAGGCGGCAATCTGGATCTTCGACACCAACACGAATCCTAAGAGGTCGGAGTTTATATCTCCCAAACTTCCCTTGGAAAGGTTACAGAGAAGAATTTTTTGATTATCCATCACCTCGCGTACGTCGAAAGCGCTCTTCGCCTGCCCGATTAAATTACGCACCACTTCATTACCGATGAATCTCCCCAGCTTGCTAATCACGTAGGACAGCATGTCTGCCGACAGCTGACCGCGCTGCGATTGGGCAAACTCCTGCTCCCAGAACTGCTTGACCGTGGGGTTATGGACTGACTTCAACACCGAGACCCGAAACCGCGCGTCCACGAACATTCTGGGCACATCAATCAGCGTGGCGTTGGCGTCCTCCGACAGCGCCAACAGGGCATTACGCATGTAGTGCTCAAACATAGGGCCAATTGACTCTGGGTTAAGACGCGACGCCAGTTTTGAAATGATTTCCACGACCTCGTTTACGACGAGATCGCGCTGGGCGATGTCTTTCACTTCCAGCATGTTAAAGCCCACCGGGCGTTCTGTATCGCGCGGGTCAAACAGAATCACATCCTTCTGCCGTTCGGCTGGTACATGTAACAAAATATCTTCGATGAGATCCCCGTGGGGGTCCACCACTCCCACGCCCTTCCCGGCTTGGATATCTTGCACCACCATGTTCAAAAACAAGGTGGTTTTCCCTGTTCCCGTCTGCCCAATCAGGTACAAGTGCCGCCGCCGGTCATCGTCGGGTAAGTGTACGGGGTTATCGATCCCTCTATAGACATTGGTGCCGAGGAAGATACCGGACTGCGGCAGCCCCGCTGGCGCTGGCGCTATCTTTGCTCCCCGCCACAAAATATTTGGAGTCCCGGTGGTGGGTAGAGGGAAATGGAAGAGTGATGCCAGCTCCGTAGTGGAAAGAATACTCGCCGTCCGGGGACGGGGAATGCGGAAAATGACATCTCGTAAAAACCGCCGCGCCCGGCGGGGCTGCGTGAGTTTCAGCGAATTCAAATCCGGTAAATCGTACTGGGAAAACGCCCCTACAATCGCGTTGAAAACCCGCTCCGCTTCCTCCGGACGCCGGCAGGAGACTGCCACGCGAATGTTAATGGCAAACTGCTGTTGGATAGATTTCTGCTCTACTAACTCAATTCTCTGCTGCATCCGCGGTGTGTGCTGGCGTAAGTCTGCCGCCTCGCGCTCGATATCTTGCCGCGTGCCAAAGGCTTTTTTCCTAAGCCTCCCTGCCCGCGTGAACAAATTGTCTCCTCCCAGCTCGGCCCGCTTGCCTCGAATAATTTCGCGCGCGGCCTGATGTGCTTTCCTCCTGCCCCGCGCCGGCGCCGGCTGCAGTACATACTGAATCACGGCCGCATCCTTGTGCTGAATCTTCGCCAAGGCTCCCGTTAAAGCTTGCATGGGGTCTACCTCGAGATCCCGGTACGTAGCAATGGGCAAGTGGGTGGCCCGGCTTAAGCGAAAGTTGCCGGTTCGTATCGAATCGGCCGGCTCGAAAATAGTAAAATCTGCTGCTGGGCGAACATCCGCTTCCGGGTAATGGGCGTAAATCTGTTTTTCTAAGTGGTCGAGGTAGCGCCGCTCTGTGCCCGCATAAAACACGATCACGCCATCGTTTCGCGCCTCAATTTCAAACACCACAATCGGCCGGCCGTAGAGGAGCCGGTCAGACCAGCTGGTGGGGAGGCTGGCCAGCGTCGATAAGAACTGCTCGGCTACAGAGATGCGGGCCTTAATTTCTTCTCCCACGCCCTCTTCTTTCTCATCTGGTTTAAGATCCTTGGGCAGCAGCACTTCCAGCATTTGAAGGTCCAGCGTGCGCCGCAAACTCGCTTGCTCCCGAATCGTTTGCCACAGCAGCGTGAGCAAAATAACCCCTCCCGCCACCGCGAGAATTCCAACCACAACAGCTAAAACAATCGGCATAGGTTCCTAGCTCGTGAGGACCCAGAGCAGCACTGAGGCCACGACCGTCAAAATAACTGCGGAAATAAGCACACCGGTAGAAACTGGCTGGCGGTTGAGTTTATGCTCGCGTAAAAGATCGTACATTTCGGTGGTGAGGACATCATGGAAGAGATCAATATTACGCGGGTAGTAATCACTACTCCGCGCTATCCTCAGTGCCGCCGGCAAATCCCGAGCAAAGGCCACGTCCACCAAGCGCTGCACCTCGGCATGCTCCTCCCGCGTGTGGTCCCACGGGTGGGAGATGACGCGCACGCCTTCGCCTTGCCGGTCAAACTCCTCGGCCAGCTCCTCGCCTAACAGCTCTCGGCGGCGGCGCACCCCCTTGCGCTCTTCGCGGGTAATACGTTCCCCGACCCGTTCCAGCCACCCTTTAGCCTCGTCCGGGGTAGGGAAAATCAAGGTCTCACGCTCGTGCGGCGTCCTCTCATGCTCTTGCACCATATTTCCCTAGTATAGGGCTGCTTCTACCCCCAGGAAAAGCTCAACTTGCCCTAATCTACATCCTCATCATCTTCCGCAAGTCCGCCAGTGTTAACTTTGGTTTTTTCAGTCTGCTTTGGAGGAGCATGTTTGGCAGCCGGCGTATGTTAGTGTTCCCCATGCTCAAGCTTCTTTACTGGTGCCGGCGCTCCTTGCACCAATCTCAAAACACCCGCCCCGCCCAGGAGAGTTAACCCTAGAGGCGCCAGCCCAAGTGGAAATCCAAGGGTGGTTAGGCCTAATCCGATACGCCAAAGCAATTTACGCGTTGTGGGAACATTCGGGTTCGTCAACTCTTGCCAAGCCCCTTTGAAGAAGTTACCAACTCTCTGCAGCGGACCCGCCGGAGCTTCATGCCTTTTTTCTTGATCAGCTGGAGCCTGCGCAGCCTTTTCTTCCCATCGGCGCTCAGCTTCCTGAACGTCATTTAATACCTCGCGAATCGGAAGCTGCCGAATAAGCGGGATCTTTTCTCCCTTGCCACGCTCTACCCATTTGACTACATTTCCTTCCAGTCTAACTTCCACCCCTGTCCCTTTATTTTCCGGTTTCTCAAACACCGCTAAGCACTCACTGAGCGGAACATCACGTTGCCCGCCTTGCTCCATGACTGTAATCGTGCCGTTCGGAAGGTTGATAGATAGCACCGCGGCTGGCCCTTGCTGCCCAGGCAGTCTACCTTGTTGAGCTAGACCTTCAACCAGTTCTCGTACAGGTAACTCCCCACTTTTCTTATGCCGTTCTGTCTGCCCCATCACTTCAAAGGTAACCATGCCTGTATTCTCGTTAATTTCACGTACCCCCACCTCTCCTCCCAACTTCCGGTACGGGAATGTGCTTCCTTCTTGAAGGTTATGGGTTGTGCGCAACTCCTCAGCGTCCTGGTGAAATTGCTCCCGCTGGGCTTCCATGACGCGGTACTCCAGAGGTATTACGGGTGGCCCTGCCGCGGCTCCACGCCGCGCAGCTGTAGTGGGCTGAGGCCGGCGATCCGGACCTACTAATAACCTTCCATTAATCTGATCGGCATTGAGGTCTCTCTCAATGCCCGGGAATACGTGACGCACGTAATCAAGGAACTGCGCCGGTACTCTCTCTGGTTCTCGAAAAAGCGGCCTAAACTGGTCAACCAGACTACCAGCACCCGTAATGGTATCTCTTCCTGCCGCCACTCCCGAAGCCGCTGCCGATCGCAGGTCCGCCAAACGAGAGGTTGCCATAAGCACCGTCGCCACATTCGCGCGCAGCGCGTCAGCTTCTTGTGCTTGCCGCACCCGAGCCTGCTCAGCCGCCGGCGCATCGTTCGGCAATTCAGGAATGTTCGCCTGGTGAAGCTGCAGCCCGTAGGCAAGCAGGAACAAGGCCTGCCGGTCAAGAGGATCAAATCGGCGAATGGCTGCTCCAGCAACTTCACCTAAAGGGTTCTCGGCAAGCGAAGCCGCCACGCGGCGAACCCGCTCAGGCATTTCCGAGTCATTCAAGGCAAACTGAATGCGTTTCCAGTCTCTTGGGGGTATGAGGCCGCCGGCATGCGCGTCAACCAATTGCTGGGCTAGCGGTAAAGGAACGCTCCGATCTGCTCGCGAAACCATGTCCTCCAAAATATGAGCTATGGGCGGCGGTAGGCCATCTTTACCCCGGCCCTCGAAGACCTGATCAATACGCTCATCGGGGGGAGGGGTACGTATCAGCTCTACCTCAGGAACACGCTTCTGAAAGTGGCTGATCTCCTCGCCTCTTTCATTCCTCGGTCTTCGGGAAGGGGCTGCTGGGGTTGCTTCAGTGGCTTTTGCCATAACATATTATAACCACAAGAAGGTTACTTAGTCAACTGAGCCTCCAAACTGCCTTACTTCGGGTCGTATGATTTCCCCTTGAGGAGCCACCATTTCATAGTGCGCAACACCTTCGACTGGGTCCAAAGGCCAGCTCGTACTCGCAGCTTCCAATACTTGCTCTCAGCCGGAGTGATTTTTCTCCCCCACACCTGCTGAAAGAGCTTGGCTACGATAGCGGGTACATCTTTATTCTGAATAAAGTCCGGCGCGCCTCTGTCCGCTGCCGAGATCTTAATTTGTGTCCCAGCTACTTTACCAGCTGCGGCCCTGCCCGCCGAAGCCTCTGGCGAAGGTGGGTCTTCTGAGCCTCCTCCACCGCCTCCTCCGCCCCCTCCACCACCTGAGTCGCCACCACCCCCACCACCTCCGCCTCCACCGCCAGAATCTCCTCCCCCTCCACTACTAC
>CAYHTZ010000023.1:0-16295 GCA_964359735.1 uncultured Candidatus Saccharibacteria bacterium | reverse complement strand
CTATTTCCCTTTCTCGCAGACCACGATGGTTTCAAACCCTTCGTCCTTAGCCCCCCTCAGTATTTGTAACGCCGTATGGCTCCCTAATGTTGCGATCCGTGTCCGTTTGGGTTTACGTGCCATGGTCCATTATAGCACGTGAGTGCCGGCTGGCATACGCGCGAAGATTCCTCGCGAGGCGCGCCACCCCCGGCCTCTCCGCGGGGCGGAAAGGCTCCCCCGTAACTTGTTCATATATTTGAATGTAGCGCCGGGAAAGTTCCTCGACAAGCTCCTGTGGCGCCTCGGGGAGCTTCTCGTCGTGGTATGGGTCTGAGTGTTCTTTGAACCAGAGCCGCAAGAATTCTTTATCGAAATATTCCGGCTCTTCTCCTGAAGCGAAACGTTCTTCATACGATGCCCGCTGCCAGAAGCGGGATGAGTCGGGAGTGTGGAGCTCATCGATGAGGGTAAGGGTTCCCTCTTGATCCACTCCGAATTCGTACTTGGTATCCACTAAAATGAGGCCTCTCTCCGCCGTCATCTTCTCCCCGCGCGCGTACAGCGCCAGTGCGCATGTCTCTATTTGCTGAAGCAGACTCTTCGCGATCACACCTTCTGCCACCAGCTCCTCCGGCGAAAGAGTGCGATCGTGTGTGTCTTGCTTGGTAGAAGGCGTAAAGACCGGCTGCTCCAGCTGCTGGTTTTTCTTAAGCCCTTGCGGCAGCTGGAAATTACCAAAGTCTCGCTTCCCTTTGGAGTACAACGTCCACAGCGACGTATCCGTTACCCCCGTCATGTACCCGCGCACCACTGCTTCCACCGGCAGCGGCGTACACTTCTTCGCCACCGTCGCGTTCGGGTCAGGGAGGGCGAGAACGTGGTTGGGAACAATGTCTTTCGTATGTTCAAACCAGAAAGCACTCAGCTGGTTCAAAACCTGCCCTTTATGGGGAATGTGCGCGATAATGCGGTCGAATGACGAGTGCCGGTCGGTGGTAATCAATATGAGGCGGTCTTTCTGCTCGTACACATCGCGGACCTTTCCCACTCTCTTATTCCCCAGCCAAGAGAAGTCAGTCTCTTTGAGAACCTCTCCCGTGCGTGTTCTCGTCGGCGCCTTTTTCATACCGCAAATCGTAGTGTCTTGCCTGATTCCTGACTACCTCGGCTCGTCAGCTCAATTTCAGGCTCGGGTATAATTTCCCCGGCGAGGCGGGCGTGAATTCCATGCTGCTCCGCCTGCCGCATCACCTCATCCGGCTCGGGAGTAATAATGGCTAGGCCTTGGCCCATATTCCAAGCCTGGTACGCATCGTGGTCCGAAATATCGCCGGCCCGCTGGCAGTACTGCACGATTGCTGGCGGCTCAAAAAGGTTAGGCAGGCGTGCTCCCAAGCCACTTGGACGCAGCACCCGTCCCATTTTCTCAGGCACGCCGCCTCCCGTGATGTGGGCAATGCCGTGAATAGTACACATTCCCTCACCGTCGAACCCGCCGTACATAGGTACTACACACCGCGAGTAAATAACTGATGGTGTCAGCGCCAAGAGCCCTAGCGTGGAGCCTGCGTGGGGAGTAGTGTGCCATTCCTCCCCGTGAACGTCTCGAAATATTTTACGCACCAGCGACCACCCGTTCGCGCGAAACCCGTTCTCTTGTAGCACTACCACCGCATCTCCTGCCTGGATCTCGGCCCCGGTGAGGAGCCGATCTTTGCGGGCAAACCATACGCACGCCGCCCCCCAGTGGTATGGAAAGTCGCTGTACCCGGCGATCAGCGAGCCCATCTGAGCAATTTCGCCGTTAATCACAGCCACATTCGCTTCTCGCGCCGCCGCTACATACCCCTCTGCCAGTTCTCGCATGATAGGCAGAAAACGTTCATCTGTGCCTAAGGTTTTAATATCGAGGTTGCTGCCGACCAAAACTGGCTCCCCTCCACGAATGAGCGCGTCATCGCAGACCATCGCGAATAAATCGAAAGCAATCGTGTCGTGTTTCCCCACGCGTTGAGCGATCTCTACTTTTGTGCCAGCCGTATCAAAGCCCACTGAAAAAAAGCTTCCTTCCGGGAGGCTATCTACCGCCACCATCTTCAGCGCCGCGAAGTCGTCAAAAGGCGCTGTAATCTCGCCAATCAGTCCCGTACGGTTTTCAAATGTCTTCTTGGACGCCTCGTACATAATGCGGGACGCTTCCGCCTCCACATCAACATCTACCCCAGCTAGTGCGTAGGCGTTACGGTGCTTACTCATACATCTTTAAGGTATTCCTTATACCTCTTGGCAGCGAGTTTTTTAACGCGAGCTAGTACCTCTCGTTCCATACTCTGCCTGTATGTTTGAACCTTGGCTCGGACATGTTCGTCGCTCACTCCTATAATCTGTGCAGCGAGGATGCCAGCATTTTTTGCTCCGTTGATGGCAACTGTGGCCACGGGTACCCCCGGCGGCATCTGGGCAATGGAAAGTAGGGAATCAATCCCTTTCAGCGTCTTTGTGAGAATCGGCACACCGATGACTGGCAAAGCCGAGTGTGCCGCGGCCATGCCTGGCAAGTGCGCCGCCCCTCCCGCCCCGGCGATAATCACTTTAAGTCCCCGCTTCTCGGCTTGGCTTGCGTATTCCACTAACCTCTTCGGTGTGCGGTGGGCGGAGACAACAGTGACCTCATACTCAATACCGAATTCTTCCAGGATCTTTGCCGCCTCCTGCATCACCGGCAAATCAGAATCGGACCCCATAATGACGCCGACGAGTGGTGGTGAGCTCTTCATATGCTTATACACACTCGGGCCGCCTTCGCTTTCGCAACCGCTTCTTCCACTGTTTGGGCGCATACCGTAATGTGTCCCATTTTGCGCTCTGGGCGCGCTTCCTTTTTACCGTAGATGTGTACGGTGACATCTCCGAGAGATTCCGCCTGCTCTACTCCTCGCGGCTTCGCCAGCCCGGTGCGGTCGGCCAAGATGTTAATCATGACTGCTGCCGGAACTTTCATGTCGGCTTTCCCCAACGGCAACCCTGCCACGGCTCGGACGTGTTGTTCAAATTGAGAAGTGGTACAGGCTTCGATGGTAAAATGGCCGCTATTATGTACGCGCGGCGCCACTTCATTCACCAGCACGTCTCCCTCGCTCGTTAGAAACATCTCAATCCCAAACACTCCTGTCCCTCCAAAGACGGAAAGAACACGTTCGGCGAGCCGCCTGGCTTGTGCCTGCACCTCCGGGGAAACGGGCGCGGGCGCGATCACCATGTGACAAATGTGGTGGCGATGGATCGTTTCCACCACAGGGTAGACAGCCGTCTCTCCCTCTCGGGTACGGGCAGCAATCACGGCTAACTCTTTTACAAAAGGTACGAATTTTTCTACATACAATTTCTTCCCCGCGAGTCTTTCCAAGGCGGGAGCAATGTCCTGCGAGGAAGCAATGAGCGTGTTCCCCCGCCCATCGTATCCGCCGTAACGAGTTTTCAAAACGAGCGGGTACCCCCAGCGTCCCGCCGCGTCCCGGAGAGACTTTGCTGCTTTTACGGCAGCGAAGTCGGCTACTGGTATCTCCGCGCGCGCCAGGAATTCTTTTTGGCGCAGCTTATCGTGAATAATAGTGAGTGTTCGAGGTAGCGGGTGCACGCGATCCGGTTTTTGTGCAGCAATGTCGCTCAAAGCTCCCGCGTGAGCCGATTCAATTTCAAATGTGAGAACGTCTGCTGCGCTGGCTAGCTGGAAAAGCGCTGCTGGATCCGCAAAATCCCCCACGATTTGGCGGTCGGCCACTTGCCCCGCGGGGCTCTCTGGGGTGGGGTCAAGAACAGTCACATTGAGGCCGAGACGGTGAGCCGCCTCAGTCAGCATCAAGCCAAGCTGTCCTCCGCCGGCGATGCCTAACGACTGCTTCGTCATTAAGGAGAATGGTACTGGAGTTCTCCTTAATTTTCACGTTCTAGAGTACTTCCCACTCGACTGGCCCCAGTCCGCCCTTCATGCCAATAGCAGCTTTGGTCGCAATAGTGAGGTCAGCCACACGCCGCACTCCGGAGGCTGTACTGTATTTCGGGTTGTAGAATCCTCCCGTATCGGTAATACGCACCACGACGCTTAAGCCTGTGGTAGGGTTTGTGACCTTCGCTTTGCGACCCACGTACTTCACAAGGTGGGCAGGGATTGCCATCGTCAGAGCATTATCATCGAGCGCCTGTCCATTAGCCATGATCATTTGTGGGTCGCAACCCAAACACCCAGTGCGGCTATAGAAGCTGGCCACTCCTTGCATCTTCACCGGTTCAAGTGGCGCGGTATTAACTGACGCAACGGAGTCGTAGTAGCGGATCACCGGCTTGAACTTGGGCTTCACGGGCCAGTTACCCGGCTTAGTCTCGATCGATGGAACTGCGAGTACGGCCGAAGCCATGTATGAACCCGTCGGGTGTTCTTGGTTTGGTATAAATAAGTTAGAATTCCGGTGGAATAAAACTACCTTTGCTAAGAGTGCCTGGGACTGCGCCTGGGGCAGCTTCGCTTCAAACGCCAAGGCATAGTGGGGAGTAACAGTTAGCGCCAACACCGCTGCTGTGAGCGGTAAAACAGTGAGAACAGATTGTAAGCGAATCTGTTGTGTCATAGGTGTAGGCGCTGGCCGAAAGTCGCGAAGGGCGAATTTTCTGGCCAACAAAAAAGCCTGACAGATTGCATCTATCAGGCGAAACCCGGCACTATAGCATGGGGTAAGATCTATGTCAAGACACGATTCCCTCTAGGTGTCAAGGCTAAGGCATAAATGGCCAAAATAGCCTATAATAGGCCTAAATCCATGAAAATCACCAAATTAGGCCATTGCTGCCTCCTGATTGAGGAAAAGGGCGTACACATCCTAACGGACCCTGGTGCCTGGACGACTGCTCAGAACCAAATCACGGGAATTAACATTATCCTCATCACCCACGAGCATCCTGATCACTTCCACCTCGAGTCCCTGCAGGCGGTCCTGAAAAACAATCCCGCCGCAGCTGTTATAACCAATCGTGGTGTCGGTGAACTCATGAAAAAAGCAGGATTGGAGTTTGAGCTGTTGGAACATGGCCAACAGAAAGATGTGCGGGGAGTTTCCTTAGAAGGACACGGCGAAGACCACGCGCTCATTTACCCCGGCGTGCCGCCAGTGGTAAACACTGGCTACATGATTGCCAACCGGTTCTTTTACCCAGGTGATGCTTTCTACAATCCTCAAAAACCTATTGAGATCTTAGCTCTGCCCGTCGCCGGTCCCTGGATGAAAATGGCCGAAGCCCTCGATTATGCCAAAGCCGTAAAGCCGCGCGTGGCCTTCCCTGTCCACGACGGCATGCTCAAAATTTTTGGGCCGTTCCACATGTTGCCCCAGCGCTTCCTCACCGAAGCCGGCATTCAGTTTGAGATTATTGAGCCCGGAGATTCGAGAGAGTTCTAGTGAGCGGGTGAGCGGAATTGAACCGCCATCTCGCACTTGGCAAGCGCGTGTAATAGCCACTATACGACACCCGCACGTTTAATATTCATACGCAGAAAGACTCAGAAATGCAACATTAATGAGGAAACTGTTTTTGAAAGAGATCAATCCAGATCGCTATTTTTTCTTTTAACTGGCGACTACGGCAATTCACTTGAAAAACTCCATTCGTGAGTCGCTTGGTAGGATGTCTACCCTTGATTATTTGTGTTTTCATGAATTGAGCAGGGGGTATTCCAGAGGCTTGACTCCAGAATTTTTGGCAAACCCTTGCGTCCAAATCGGGATAGAGAATCATTTGAGCTTTAAGTTTTTCCAAAGGAAATCCGCAGGTTGATACCAAAAACTTCGTAAAAATCCTTATCAAATCGGGGTGGATATTACTCAGCCTCACTTGACCATTCTGAAGCTTACTATCTCCTTCGCCCCAATAAAGCATAATGCCGGCCAAGAATAGGGGATCTTTCACAAGATTGGGAAATTCCCTTCGAGCTTGCTCTCGAGCCTCCTCTCGCCAAGCCTCCCACATTGCTTGCCGCTGCTTCACGTATGCACGGAATTTATTATGGTTCGCGTAATTTGCTTTCTTAGTAAGGTCCAGTTTGAGTTTTTGCGACCATGCCATGTGAGAAAACCAGCCGACAAGGGTACTGCGGGGTATACTTAGTTCTTTTTCAATTTGCTTATAGCTTTTGCCGGCTTTACGTAAGCGGAGGGCAAGATCTTGATCATTACGCATAGGTATGTAAGTAAACCCAAGTTATTACCTATTTAATTATAACACATAGGTTCAGCATTTACACACCCCCATACTTCCGGTATCCTCTACTCACAACTAAATATGCCACGGTAGCTCATTGGTAGAGCGCAGCCCTAAAATTCTTTGGGGCCTCACGCAGCAATGCGAGATGAGAAAAACTGGGTGAATTCGGGGAATATCCGCCAGCTGGCGGACAACCCCGAGCCAAGTCCCGCCGGGTCCTGGTAGCGGGAAAGGTGTAGAGACTAGCAGGTGAGACTCAACAATAATCCTGCATTAGCGCCCAGCTCCTGTCTTAAACAGGATGATGAGATAGTCCAACTGCCTTGGAAGAGGCTGGCGTAGACAGTTCGATTCTGTCCCGTGGCACAACAAAATTTTAAAGCGTGGGCGGTGAGGGAATCGAACCCCCGACCTTTTCGGTGTAAACGAACTGCTCTACCGCTGAGCTAACCGCCCTGTGTGTGCGGACGAGAGGATTCGAACCTCCAAGCCCTTACGGGCGCTACCACCTCAAGGTAGTGCGTCTACCGGGTTTCGCCACGTCCGCAGGTATAGGGCAGAATACCTGCGCTGAGGGCCAAATTCAAGCAATTACAGCAAACTTCTCTGCTGTTCTGGGGCTGCCGTAACGCCCACAGGCTGTTTTTCTTTGTCGCTATCCGCTACCTTGCCTTCCTTAATCATTTCGAGCACCTTAGGGATTTTCTTAAATTCCGCCGCTAGCACGGGGCGCAAATCTCCTCGGTACAGCGCCGCCGCGGGATGGTACATAGGCATAACAACCCTGCCTCCCTTACGCTTCGGCTGCCCGTGAACTTTAGTTATCGACAATCCTTCTCCGAGGAAATACGCCATGGAGTAGCGCCCAAGTGTCACAATTAGTTTCGGTTTAATAATGTCTAACTGCTTATCGAGCCAAGGCGTGTATGCCTCAATTTCTATCGGCAACGGGTCTCGGTTGTTCGGCGGGCGATGTTTGATAAGGTTGGCAATGTATACATCTTCCCGTTTCCAGCCGATTGATTCAATCAGCTGATTCAAAAATTTCCCCGCGGCTCCCACGAACGGCCGCCCTTGTTTGTCTTCTTCTACTCCCGGGGCCTCGCCTACGAAGACTACGTCGGCGTTAGGGTTACCTTCCCCTGGCACCAGTCGGCTTGCAGCCGTTTTCAGCGGCAGATCAGCTTTCTCAATCTGCTTATGCAATTTATCCAAGGCTTCTTCTTTCTCTTTCCTAGTCATGTTACTCGTTGCTCATTACGCGTTACTCATTACTTTTGCTTTCGCCATTTCTTCAAGAATTCTAAATCATTCTCGATCTCATTGTCATGCTTGGTTTCCAAAATAAAGTTTACGTTTTGGAAATCGGGGTGGGCAAGCAAGGCCTTTAAGCCCGCGGCGCCAATTTTCCCTTTACCCATATGTTCATGCCGATCCCGGTGGCCCCCTAAATCTGCCTTGGAATCGTTCATATGGGCTAGTTTAAATTCGGCCAGCCCGATGTGTTTTTTGAACTGCTTCATGGTGTCATCAATGGCGGCCTTGCTGCGCACATCATACCCGGAAGCAAATAAGTGGCAGGTATCAAGGCAGATGTGTACGTCCTTCCTGCCCACTGCCTTCAGCAAATATGCAAGTTCTTCAAACGTATCCCCGATGGTCTCTCCCGACCCCGCACATATCTCGAGAAGCAATTCACTGCTAAATTTTTTCCCGCCGCTATAAATTGCTCTAATTCCTTCAGCGACTTTCTTGAGCACCTCTTCCTGAATATTTGGATTTTGCCTGCCGGCCGAAGCCTTGGCGAAGGCTGGTGTTTTGGAACCTGTGCTTTCTGCCAAGTAATCCTTGGCAGACCCCATATGGGTCACTACATATTTCACGCCCAGCATGCTGCCGCGTTCAAGTTCCTCTCGGACCACGCGGGTGGAAGCGGCCGCTAAGCTCTTTTTGGGCGAAGCGAAATTAATGTAGTAGGGAGTATGAATGTAACTTTCATAGCCATACTCCTCGCACGCCGACCGAAATTGTTTAGCTTGCCCCTCTGAAATAGGAGAAGCCGCCCCACCTCGCGGGCTCCTCGAGAAAAACTGAAAGCACTCTGCGCCAATGGCATATGCATTCCCCGGTGCATTCTCCACCCCTCCCGCGGCGGATACGTGCAACCCCACTCGCTGGAATTTCCCCATGATTTCAACCTAGCAAGTCTTGGCGCGAAGTACCACTTTACCCCAGTCCTTTCAGCAGCTGCGCCATACTGGAATTTGCTAGCTCTTGGAGGCTCACGGTAGTCACCCGTTCTTGCGAGTTCTCCTCTGCAAGAAGCATCTCTGCAAAACCAATGCCGTTTAAAAATGGCCACCCATGAGTCCCCCCTTGAACTACACGAACTGCAACTGGAGCTGCATCACTGTCATCGTGCTGGCGTAAGGTCTCCACCTCCGAAATAAGCTCTTGCGCCGCCGCACTGTCGACGATGGAACTTCGTGTTCCCATCCAGATTTGAAACTTACCCTTCGGCTGTATCTTGGCTAAAGCCGCAGCCTCAAAGTGAGTGTTCGACAAAATCCGGCCATTTTGTCTGAGAAGAGCAAAGCTAGATGTGTTTGTTCTACTACCTTGAGTTAGTGTCTTGATTCTTGCCTCAGAGTAGGGAGCTGTCTTAATCAAGCCCTCGCTCACGAGGAAATCCCTTCCCAGTCGCAGCAGGCTCTTTTTCTGTAAACCTACTGGCTCGATAACAATTAAATCCTGTAGTATTCCTTGAACCTCAGGATCCTGAGCTAGTTCTAATGCTACCGATCCTCCCATCGAAACCCCCATAATATTCACTGAGCTCAGGTTCATCTGCTGAAGGAGCGCCTTGGCATATGCCGTGTGTAGTCCCAAGTCCTGCTGCTGGGCTAGCTGCTGAGGAAAGTTGTCTGGACGCCCGACTGCTTCTTGTTCAGGCCACATGGGAACGAGTACCCGCGCCCCAGCTAGTGCCAAGCCCATCGAGAGCGCCGCCGTCTGGTGGTAATTAGTCGCCACACTACCCAGCATGAAGTAAGGCGTTCGCTCATCCGGTTCGGATTCCTCGCCTCCCTGTTCCCGTAAATCAAGCTCAACCACTGGAACCACAAATGTTCCATATTCAGTCTCAACCTCAACCATCCTTACGTTCTCGTGATATTGGCGATTTAATCGATCAAGATTCCTTTCCCGAGTCTTCGCTCGCTCGCGTATTCTGAGTAAAAGATTTCTCTGGTCGGTTGCGTCCCCTCCTCCTGCCTCTATCTCACGGATGTGCCCTCTCAAAATTTCATAAGCCTTGTATATTTGGCCTCTCTCAAAGCGAAAAACTTCGTCGCGCACGAGGTCAGGATTTTCAGCGCCCCGTATGGGAGCCTCTCTTGTCTGGTATGCAGCCATATGTCGCTCCACAAGAGTCGTTTCAGAAAGCTGAGCTCGCAGAGCTTCCAGCGCCTCTATTTCCCCAGGTGTCAAATCTGGTGGTAATTTTTTCCGAGGGCGCGGTTGCCATTCATTCATAAGCCTATTGTGAGGCCGCAGGACTTAGTGCGCTACTGCTTCGGCTCTTGTCTCGCGAATGACGTTGATTTTCACTTCGCCCGGGTATTGCAGCTCTGATTCAATTTGCTTTGCGATTTGCTGAGCCAGCTTTACCGCTGTGAGGTCATCAACGTTCTTCGGTTGCACGAACACACGCACCTCACGCCCGGCATGAATGGCGTAAGCTTTTTCTACTCCTTCGTAGCTGGTGGCAATATTCTCCAAGTCTTCCATACGCTTGATGTATTGTTCCAAGCTTTCCCGCCGGGCCCCGGGGCGAGCCGCGGAGATAGCGTCCGCCACCTGCACAATGGCGGCCTCCACGCTACGCGCGCTGTAACCATCGTCATGCGGGTTCGCCGCATCAACCACGCGCGGGTCCAGGCCGAACTTTTTCATGATTTTGTCTCCCAATTCCACGTGGCTGCCTTCCACGTCGTGGTCTATTGCCTTCCCAATGTCGTGCAAGAGCGCCGCCTTCTTGGCCACGTTCACGTCTGCCCCCATTTCTTCCGCCAGCATACGCGCGATGTGGGCTACTTCCACGCTGTGGGCCAACATGTTTTGGGAGTAGCTGGTGCGGTATTTCAGGCGGCCCACTAGGTGCACCAGCTTATCCGGGAAATCCAAAATGTTGAGTTCAAATACGGCTGCTTCCCCCGCTTGCCGGATATCTTCGTTAATTTCTTTCTTAGCGTCTTCGACAATCCCTTCAATTCTACCGGGGTGGATACGCCCATCTTTAATGAGCCGTTCCAGTGCTGTCTTGGCCACCTGCCGGCGCAGCGGTGAGAAGCACGAGATCATAATTGAGTTCGGCATTTCGTTATCCACTACAATTTCGCACCCCGTTACCCGTTCCAAATGCTGAATATTGCGGCCTTCTTTGCCGATAATGCGCCCGATCATGCTTTCATCCGGCACATTCACATGGCTGGTGACCGTTTCACTTACTTGCGAGGCGCCATAGCGCTGAATAATAGAGGCAATGATTTCGCGGGCTTTGCCCTCCAGCTGTTTTTCGCCCTCCTTTTCCACTTTCTTGACTCGGCGGAGAATGTCTTCGCGGGTTCTTTCTTCCGCGAGCTGCAGCATTCGCTCCGCCGCTTGCTCTTGCGTTAAGCCGGCAATCTCAGAAAGTTTCTTTTCTTCCTCCGCTCTCAGTGCTGCCAGCTCTTCTTCGCGCGCCTTGGCTTTCTCCTCAGCTGATTTCGCGGTCCCCTCACGCTGCTCGAGCTTTTCTATTTTTGTGGTGAGAGCCTCTTCGCGGTCCGCCACGCGCTTTTCCAGTTCCAAAAGCTGGGTGCGGCGCCCATCTAATTCTTTTTCCGTGCTTTCTCGAATTTGGCGCGCTTCCCGCTGAGCTTCTTCACGCAGCTCCTCTACCTTCCGGCGCGCTTCCGTTAGCTTCCCCTCAATTTTACTGCCTGCTTCTGTCTCTTTACTTCCTCCGAAAAGGGCACGTAAAAAACTTCCTAATCCCATATGATAATTTCCTCTTAGTGAATAAAAGAGGAAGTACGCGAAACGTATCGTCTTATGCCCTATGCAACAGCCACCGCGGACTTAGAAGCCCGGACTTTGGGGACTGAGGTTTTATCAACAATTTGGTCAATAAGGCCATACGCTTTGGCTTCCTCTGCAGTCATATAGTAGTCGCGATCAGCATCTTTTTCCACTTTTGCCAGCGACTGCCCTGTGTGTTGAGCCAAAATTTCGTTTAAACGCTGCTTCACACGCAAAATGTGCTTGGCGTTGATTTCAATATCGGACGCCTGTCCTTCGGCTCCTCCCATTACTTGGTGGATCATAACCTCGGCATTAGGCAGCGCCAGCCGTTTCCCCTTGGCTCCCCCTGCCAGCAGCACTGCCGACATACTGGCCGCCATGCCCACGCAGATCGTGGAGATATCCGGTTTCACGTATTGCATCGTGTCGTAAATACCCATGCCGGCCGTCACTGACCCACCGGGGGAGTTAATGTAGAGCGTAATGTCTTTCTTCTCGTCTTCATGGGTCAAGAAAATAAGCTGGGCCACAATCAAGTTGGCGACATCGTCGTTCACGGGCCCACCCAGGATGACGATGCGCTCCTTCAAGAGGCGAGAGTAAATGTCGTATGACCGCTCACCGAACTGAGATTTCTCTAACACCGTCGGCACCAAGTAGTTCATAAGTTAAGTAGGGATAAAAGTTACCCGCTAGTTCAGCAGGCCCGCCGTGCTGGCGGGGAATTGAGAATCTGGAATATAGCATACACTGACCTCATCCGCCTCGCAACGAGTCGGCTTCTCCTTCTCAAGGAGAAGCACCTCTCCTTACGAAGGAGAGGTTGGCTGTAAAGCCAGGTGAGGTCAATGCCGGTGCGGCTCAAAGCCGGCCAATTCTTCTAATTTGTCCAGCGCCTTTTGGTTACGCAGGACGAGCGTGATATCCTCGCGCAACTTGTCGGGGTTAATTTCCTTGGTAGCAACTTTTGTGTTCTTGAAGCGCGCTAAGTATTCTTGCGTCTGCGCCTCAATTTCTTCATCAGTCACTTCAATGTTCTGCTCTTTCGCGAACGCCCGCATGGCGATGCCGACCTTCACTGCCCGCTCTGCCGACTTCCGCAGGTCCGCGCGCAGCTGCTTCACGGTTTTGCTTTGCTTTTTTAAGTAATCCTCAATCGTTTTTTGCTGCAGCGTCAGCATCTGCGCCAATTCCTGCAACCGGCTATCAATTTCCCGTTCAATTAAGATTTCAGGAATGAAACCAAATGTCGAGGCCTCCGCCAGCTTCTCCATGAGTTCGCTTCTCCGGCGGTCGGATTCTTTATGGTCTTTTTCATGTTGAATATTTTCTCTCAACTTTCCCTTAAGGTCAGCTATATTTTCAAATTTCCCCAGGCTTTTCGCAAAAGCGTCGTCCAGCGCCGGCAGCACGAGCTGCTGCACACTATGCGCCTTCACGTGCACCTGTGCCTTTTGTCCCGCCACATCTTTCTTGGCGTAATCTGCCGGGAAGCCCATTTCAAATGTACGTTCCTCGCCGGCCCTCACCCCGGTAAGTCCCTTTTCAAAATCAGGTACAAAGTGGCCCTCGCCCAATTCCACCGGGTGGTTCTTGCTCGACCCTCCAGGAATAGTCGCACCATTCATCTGCACGTCGAAGTCCACCGTCACCACATCCCCCGCCTGTGCCCCGCGGACTACTTCCAAAGGCTTCGCCCGCATCTTAGCAATGCGCGTGAGCTCCTGCTCAACCTCCTCATCTTTCACCGCCACGTTGCGCTCCTCTACGGCCAGCTTTTTTACATCTGCTACCTGTACCTCCGGCAACACATCCACCTTCGCCGTAAATTCAAATGGTTTCTCAAGCCCTAACGTGGTGATAGTCACACTCGGCTTGTTAATAGCTTCTACCTCTTCATCTACCGCTGCTTGTACAAAGAAGTGAGGCAGCGCGCGCTCCACAGCTTCATGGAGTACCCGCTCTTGTCCAAATACTTCCATAACAATGTTAAGCGGCGCCTTCCCCGGGCGAAACCCTTTCAAGGGTTTATCCTTGGTCAGCTCCTTCGCCGCCCGCTCGATGTATGCTTCAAAATCCCTGGCCGGCACGGAAATAGCTAGCTCGGCTTGAGATTTCTCTTTCAGCTGTTTGACTTGAACATGCATCTGGCTACTCCGCCGGCTTTTCTTCACTTTCTTTAGACTGCCTGTCCGCCGAAGCTTCAGCGGAGGTGGAAGCTTCCTCACTTGCTTCCTTCCGTGCCGCTTTTTCCGCTGGATCCATGGCCCCTTCCTCACTCGCTTCGCTGATCACTGGCTGCTCATCTTTGGCGGCAGTGTCATCGGCAAAACCGGCGGCCACTTCTTCCTTTACCTCATCTACCTTGCCTGGTTCCTCCGCTTTGCTGGCATCGCTCAGTTTATTTTCTTCACTCGTCTCGCTAGTGGCCGAGCCTTGCGGCGCTTCTTCGCCCATCTTCACAATATCGATTCTCCAGCCAGCGAGTTTGGCAGCCAGTCTCACGTTCTGACCTTTTTTCCCGATCGCCAGCGACAGCTGCGTTTCATCCACGTGAGCCACCGCGCGCTTCTCTTCTTCATAAATATCGACGGCAATGACACGCGCCGGGGACAAGGCATTGCGAACGTAACGAGCCGGGTCTTCGTCCCACTCAATCACATCAATCTTTTCTCCCGAGAGCTCGGCAATAATGGTTTGAATGCGCGTGCCCCGCTGGCCGATGCAGGCTCCTACCGGGTCGATGCCTTCCTCTTTCGCCCAGACTGCTACCTTGCTGCGTTCGCTGGCTTCGCGGGCAATGTCTTTGATCTCTACGCTGCCGGCAAAAATTTCTGGTACTTCCAGCTCAAACAAACGCCGCAGCATACCCGGGTGGCTGCGCGAGAGCAGAATCTCTGGCCCCCGTCCGCCTAGATCCACCTTCACGACGTAGACGCGGATACGTTGTCCCAAACGATAATGCTCACCCCGCACCTGTTCGCTGGGGTAAAGCACCCCGGTGGCCCGGCCGATGTCTACGAATACCACGCCGTTTTCCACCCGCTGTACAATTCCAGAAATAATCTCGCCTTCTTTAGTCTTGTACTCGTCGTGGACGGCCTCCCGCTCCGCTTCGCGTATCCTCTGGATAATCACTTGCTTGGCAGTTTGCGCAGCCACGCGGCCGTAGTGGGGGTCGTCAGGCGTGACCTCTTCTACGTATTCCTTACCTACTTCCGCCTCCGGATCATTTTTCTTGGCTTCGGAGAGGGCTACCTGCGCCGAGGGGTTCTCCACTCCCCCGCCAGCTGGCGGGTCGTCTGCCACTACCGTCACTACTTTAAAAATCCGTGTTTTGCCGCTCACCTCGTCAAACTCTGCGCGCACATCTTGCCCTTTCTCGCCGTAGTCTTTGCGGTACGCGGCTGCAATCGCGCCCTCAATTGCGTCTAACACCTTTTCTTTACTAATTCCTTTCTCCGCTACGATTTGTTCGATCGCCAGCGCAAATGATGCATTCTCGTCATTGTTGTTTGCTGTCATATAATTCCTTACCTCTTACTACCTGGCTTAAAAAATCCGCGGCTTGCAACCGCGGAACTAATACCCCCACCTTAACCAAGTTAATATGAGCTGTCAAACGCATATTCAATATGTTCTATCACGGGTTGAGAAGACCCATCATCCACAATGGAAACCACGTCAAAGCGTACGTCGCCTCGCCACTTCTCTTGCTGCATATACCACTTGCCGGCCCGCACCAGCTTGCGCTGTTTCTGCCAGGCCACCGTCTCATACCCGGCTCCAAAACTGGTCGGCCTGCGGCTACGCACCTCCACAAAAACGAGGGTGCCTGCCCCGTGGTCGCCGCCAGGCGACTTTACAGGGGGAGCTTCCATGACCAGATCGATCTCCCCTGCCTTGCAACGCCAATTCGCCGTAAGAAACCGATATCCTTTTTGCTCTAAGTAGACGCGCGCTGCTTCCTCCCCTCGCTGGCCTGCTGCTTGCGTTTTCATACCGGGAAGAGTTTCTTACGAGCATCGATCACGATGGTGGTGATGAGACCAAGGAAAAGAATCAACGCCCAGTCTCGTCCGGAGAGCGGAACCGTTTCAAAGAACCGTTGCAGCGGCGGAACGTAAATAGCGAATAGGTGGAGCAGCATGGATCCCCCGGCCGAGATAGGCACAAAAACATTCTGCGTGAGCCCCCGGCGAGGGATAGTTTCTTGCAGCGAACGGAAACTCCACACCGAAAGCAGCGACGCCACGGCTAAGAAACTAAATGCCATGGTCCGAGCGTAGGCAAGCGCGGCCCCCGTTTCCCGCAGCAGGTACCAGTACAACCCTAAGGTGACGAGCGTGAGCACGATTCCTGAGAACGCCAGGTGCTGATAAAGTATTTTGGAAATGAGCGGCGCGGCTGGGTTCTCCGGAGGTCGCCGCATCACGTCGCGCTCGGCGTGCTCAAGCGAGAGCGCAATGTCGCTCGTCCCATCCGTCACGAGATTGATCCACAAAACTTGCGCCGGCAAGAGCGGTAGTGGCAGCCCTAAAATTAAACTTCCCAAAAAGATTGCTACCTCCGCTGCATTGGTAGATAGTAAAAATAGAATCACGCGCCGTACATTATCCCGGATCACCCGTCCTTCCCGAATCGCAGCCGTAATGGTGGCGAAGCTGTTATTGAGCAGAACCAAGTCTGAAGAATCCTTCGCAATATCCGTACCCGACCCCATGGCTACGCCAATATCTGCCGACTTCAGCGCCACCGCATCATTGACGCCGTCGCCTGTCATAGCCACCACCTCTCCCTGTTTCTGCAAGAGCCGCACAATGCGCTGCTTATCGAGAGGCTCCACGCGGGAAAAGACAGTGGTCTTCGGTAGGCGCTGAGAGAGTTCCGCATCGCTCATTTCATGTAGCAGCTCTCCGGCAAGATGGGTATCCTCTCCGCCCACCATCCCCACGTGGCGGGGGGCCGGGGAAGGCCGGGGCCCCGCAGAGGCCGGG
>CAYHTZ010000022.1:0-16516 GCA_964359735.1 uncultured Candidatus Saccharibacteria bacterium | reverse complement strand
ATCCAGTGGTACTTCCGCGCGTGATTGGCCACTCTTTGGCCGGGGGAACGTTCAATATGGGCTCTCAGCTCCAAGCGCTCTTCGAGCTCAAGAGTAAGGAAGGACTTATTTACCGGCGTAAGGAGTAACTCATAGTACTCGTTCACCTTATCGGGGTAGCCAGCCTTCTCAATCACATCTTTCAAGTGTGGGTAGAGAAAATCTTCTGCATTCATCGAAAAGGCATCCTGCCAGGCAATGGCGAGGCCGTATTGGTAGATGTAGGCGTGATGCCAGGCGAGGTAAAGCTGGTTAAACCCCTCATCTGATAGCTGGGTAAGGTCGGTTTTCTCGAAATCATTCATAACGTTCTTAAACAGTTCGAGGCGGCGGCCCCACTCAGTCAGCAGATTATCCAGATACTTCTCATCATCGTGTACATGTTGCACAAATGATTTTCGTAGCCGGTCCATATCTTCTTTATTCCAATACCAGTCGCCACTATTTTCGTGGAAGAAAAATATGGTGATAGTATGACCGTCGCCGTAGTAGTCGAACACCGGCTTAATCGGCATTTCTCCTATAGGGAAAAAGTACTGCAAAACACCTTCGAACCCTTTCCGTACCCACGTTTTTTGATTCAGCCCGAATTTTGCAATAACTTCGCTTGCCTGCATGACTTTACTTACCCAATCTCCTCTTTCCTATCTTTCACGAACGAGAACCAATCTTCAATCACATCAATCGCGAGCTTAAAGGGGGCTTCGAGTACACGGTCCATGAAGAAAAGCACGACGTTCACTTGGCGAATATTCTGCGCCAAGAAGCGGCCAAATTCCAGTACCGGGAGGCCGATAAAATTGAATAAGGTGGCAAAGAACCCCTCGCGTTCGGTTTCGATGCGAATATCGTCAATGGCCCGCCGCACTCGAAACGCCAAGAACACGACGAGCCCTAAGAAGACAATAAACAGGAACATGGCTACTAAGGAGAACTCGAGGAAATCGAGTAGGGAGAAAAGCGCCCAGAAAATTACGAGGAAAAGTACCGTGTACAGAACCGCGAACCCTGACCACGTAATCGGGCCGTAGTGGCGGGGGGGTGCTAAGACAATGGTAGGTAACTCCCCTTCTCCGGTAACAATCCGTCGCAGCTGCTCCACAATTTTTTCCCGGTTACTGGCACCGGGTAAGGTGGCAAAGGTGGCCGCAAGAAAAAGAAGCAGCGGATGAAAAACGATATTAATGCCCAGCGCTCCCCAGTGGACGTGTCGGAGCACAAAAAGTTCGTACGGGTATTCGAGGAGACCAGTCAGAATGGTCTTGGTACAAAAAAGGAAAAGAATGCTGTGCCAGGTGCGCTTGCGCATGCGGGTTTGAATGCCTTTCTCTCGTTCAACAATGGCTTCATGGGCGGTGGCTTCGAGCGCCGTTTCGCTTTCCCACATGCTCGATTTTCCTTTGTCCAGTAGGTCGTGAAGAATACGATACGGTACACCGGCGGGTTTGAGCAGCCGGAGCAAGCGATGGCGGCCTGGGTGTTCCACCAGCGTCCTGGCCGTAGCATAAAACGCCTGTAAGTGGACAGCTAGATGGATGAGTTCTTCTTCGCTCGACTTCTCTTTCACCCAAGCCGGAAACTGGCTGACAAAATACGTGTAGGTGATTTCGGAGTCATCAGCGGCAAAAAGGACTCGGTAGCAAGCGGCAAATAACTGAGTGGCCTGTTCGTTTTCTTGAACGAGCCCTGGCAGCCACTCCACGCGTTGGAAGGTGTCTTGGTACATGAGCCGCGTCACTACTTCGCGGCGGTCATGCGGGTGCAGATGGCCGTCAACTGACACGGCTACCAGGCTCAGAAACCATTCGTGGTACGACGGTTCAAGCCGATCGAGAATAAACCGGGCGCGCTCAACATCGCGGGCGACGGGAATAACAGTCTTGACCGGCATCGGAGCGATATAGTTGGCTCGCATTAATTCTTGAATGAGAGCAGTGGCCACCAGCGAGGCGGAGCGATTCTGCTTTAAGCGCCTCTCCAGGGTGCGGACAATGGCGCTGCGGCGCAGGATATCCTCTTCTTCCGGCTCAAGGGTATTGCGAAACCGCTCATAGGCTCCGGCAATACGGCGAGTGGCGGTCGAAACTTCAATCATCTCTTCTCCTTCAGATCTGCCGTGCGGCTCCTGCCAGATATGACGCAAGAGTTGCACATCGGGTCTCATGGGATACACTGCAGGTACGACTTCAGGTACATGCTCTGCCATATGGGTGAGGTTACTCTGATTACAGGAACAGTTCAACGCAGCAGCGGCTTGGGACACACGCTTGGATTCCCTACCGCGAATCTTGAGCTTGACCCGGGAAGAGAGCGACCGAGAGATGGAATTTATGCGTGTTGGGTAGAGATTGAAAATGAGGGGCAGCGTTGGGCGGGTGCGTTGCACGTAGGCCCCCGGCCGGCTGTGGGAAAGGCCGCTCCGAGCATCGAAGTTCACATTCTGGATTTTCCTGATCAGGATCTTACAGGCAAGCACCTGGCATTACATTTGGTGAAGCGTCTGCGGGACGTGAAAAATTTTGCCTCGCTCGAGGAATTGAAAGTAGCAATTGCGAAGGATTGCGAAGAAGCTCGCTTGCTTTTAACCTCACCCTCCGCCGGAGCGGAGACCTCTCCTTCGTAAGGAGAGGTGCTTCTCCTTGAGAAGGAGAAGCCGACTCGTCTTCGGGGCGGATGAGGTACTACTTTGCCGCCTCGTAGTTTTCGGCAACCTGTTCCCAGTTAACCACATTCCACCAGGCGGTGACGTAATCGGGCCGCTTGTTTTGATACTTCAAGTAGTAGGCGTGTTCCCAAACATCCAGGCCTAGAACAGGTGTCTTGCCGTTGGAGAGCGGCGTGTCTTGGTTAGGAGTGGCGACTACTTTTAATTCTTCCCCATCCACCACGAGCCAAGCCCAGCCGCTGCCAAATTGCCCGGCAGCCGCATCCGCAAATTGCTTTTGGAAGGCAGCGAAGTCTTTAAAAGCCTTATCAATCGCCTTTGATAATTCCCCGTCAGGCCTGCCCGCCCCCGACTTGGTGGAGGTGGGCGACATAATCGTCCAAAATAAACTGTGGTTGGCGTGTCCCCCGCCGTGATTGCGTACGGCCGTGCGAATTTTCTCGGGCACAGCACCAAGATCAGCCAGAATGGCTTCAATGGGTTGATCAGCCAGCTCATCTTGTCCTTCGAGCGCGGCGTTCAGCTTATCAATATACGTTTGGTGATGCTTCGTGTGGTGGATCTCCATCGTGCGCGCATCAATGTGAGGTTCAAGTGCATCGTAGGCGTACGGCAGCTCTGGAAGCTCGAAAGGCATACCTAAAGAATACGCATCTCGTAGAACTTATTCAATGGAGTTTCCCTGGTGACCCCACGGGGAATCGAACCCCGATTTTAGCGCTGAGAACGCTATGTCCTAGCCGTTAGACGATAGGGCCGTATGCTCCCACATACTATGTAGTATTCGACAAATCCGCAACGATTTTTTCCATGTGCATATCAGGCGAGCCCATAATTAGGATGACATCATTGGCAGCAAGATATGGCTTAATCCACTCCCCGACTTCACTGGGCGTCAGGAAATGGTGGACATCGGGTCCGGGGCGACGCAGCAGTGCTTCCCCGCCCGCATAGCGCATGTGCTGACCTACCGCGACAAAAATGTGAGTACTTTCAGCAGCCGCCCGGCCGATTTTTTTATGAGCGCCGATCGTCTCCCCCGCTTGGTCAGTGAGATCGCCGAGAACGGCAATGCGGCGCCCAGCCTTCGCCGAGGCTTCGGCGGGCAAGGCCGACCAGGTGCGCAGAGTATGGAGAGCTGCCAACATACTTTCCGGGGTGGCTTCTCGGGAGCTATCTAAAATAAGTGCTCCACTCGGGGTGGGAACAAGGGATAGTTTTCCGGCTGGCGGGTGGAGTTCAGACAGCGCCGCGGCGGCGCGATCCAGATCCTTTTCCAAAAGGTGGGCAACGGCGAGAGCGGCCAGCGCCGCGTACGTTTGAGAGAAGGCCACCAGCTTGGGCAGTGAAAGTTGATAGTGGCGCTTGCCCACGGCCACTTCCAGCGCGAATCCGCCGGAAGGTAAGCGCACGGAACGAACGAGGCGAACAGTCGCGGCAGTACTCGTGCCATACAGGACCACTTGGGCAGCAGTATGGTACGCCATGTTGGAGACAAGCTCGTCGTCGGCATTCAAGATAGCATGGCCGGATTTCGGGAGGGCTGAGACGAGGGAGGTGTGCTCGTGAGCTACCATATTCTTGTTCCCAAACTTATCGAGGTTTTTTGAGCCGATACGCGTAACCAGAGCGGAATAAAACGGGATTTGCTGAACTATCCAATCAACCTCGCCTGGATTTTCGACCGCGAGAGGTATGATAGCTCCGCGGGAGGATGCCTGAAGGAGCGGCGCGAGCTCGGGAGCGGCGGCGTAGGTAGGCCGCAGCGGACTCGGGAGAGATACCCACGTGTCATTCGGCTCTGATAACGCCAAGAGCAGAGCTTCTTGAGTGAGAGGCACCCCGCTACTGCCGGTAATACCGATTACGCGCAGGCCGCGCTGCTGCAACTCCTCGCGGATTTTCTGCCATCTCCAGCCGTATCTCAAGGCCTGCCAAACCATACGCTCTATTGTACAACTTTATACGCAGGCTGTTTCTCTTTCGGGTCGTAGTCGGGGGGAATTTGATAATAATTGAGTAGCTTTTCGGCGACGTGTTTGAACATGGGAGCGGTCGTACCGGAGGCAAACGAAAGACCGGCCGGGTTATCCAGTTTAATTAAGATGGAAAACTGGGGGTCAGAGGCCGGTCCGAAACCAGTGAACGATATAATTTTACGATCAGGCGAATACTTCCCCCGCTCATCAGGTACCTGGGCTGTGCCTGTTTTCCCAGCGAGGTAGTAACCGGGAACTTGGGCCAAGGTAGCCACACCATTTTCGATGACGCTCACCATCATGCTGGATATTTTTTCAGCAGTGGTGTCGGACACGACTTTATGGACACTGGTAGGAGTACGGTCAGCAATAATATACGGCTGCATGAGGAGCCCGCGGTTGGCAATGGCATTAATGGCGTTCAGTGCCTGCAGAGGGGTCATGGCAATACCTTGTCCGAAGGAGGTGGTGGCTACGGTGGCCACATTCCACTCGCTTGGGGGAGGCAGCGTGCTTTTCGTTTCCCCAGCGAGTTCAATACCGGTTTGCTCGCCGACGCCGAAGCGCCGGGCGTAATCATACAGTTTTTCTTTGCCGACTTTTTGCCCGACCCAAACCATACCGACGTTGTTCGATTGCTCTAGAATCTGCGTCATGGTTTGCGTGCCCCAGTGACGGCCATCATACGTATCAATTTTGTACTCCGCCACTTGCACCGGCCCGGTATCTTTCATGGTGGTATCAGGGTCGACGAGATCTTGATCAATGGCAGCCGCCATAACGATCGGTTTAAAGATTGACCCTGGTTCAAAAATATCTGAGACCACTGGGTTCGCCTGCACATTGGCATCGGTGATGGCATAGTAAAAATTCGGATCGTAGGTGGGATAGGTCGCCATGCCGAGGACGGCGCCGGTTTTGGGGTTCATGACCAAAATACTGCCGCGCTCAGCTCCGTACCGCTCGACGCCGTCTTTTAACTCTTCCTCGATAATAGATTGAACAACCCGGTCAAGCGTAAGAGCCACCTCTTTTCCGTCAGAAGGAGGTTGAAAACTGGCTTCCCCTACTCCGATAAAGCGGCCGGCCGTGTCGCGTTCAGCAAAGAGCCAGCCTAAGTCTCCGGCCAGTTCTTTGTCAAAGTACTCTTCGATGCCGTAGCGCCCTACTTGGCCCGAATCACTCCAACCCACATAGCCTAAAGCGTGCGCCGCGAGAGTTCCTTCGGGGTACACCCGACGCTCGTGCTCCGCGATAACAATACCGGGAAATTTTTTATCTTCAAAGAACTGATGAAACTCATCGTCTATGACTTCGTATGGTTTCAAAAGGGGTTCGTACGGGTCAGTATGCTGGTTAAACTTCTCATAGAGTTGCTCGCGCAGAATATCAACTTCCTCCTCCGGGGATAAACTCTCCGGTGTGGGCGTGGGCCCCGTTCCTGACCCGGTCCCACCGGGACCGGCAGTCGCCTCAAGGCGACTTGTCTGGAACGGGGTGGGAGAAATGCGTAATTGTCCTGTTCGACTCATAATCTCCTCAATCCGAGCCTCTTGCCGACCGCGAAACGCCTGCAGGGCTGGCGCTAACTCATTAGCAAGACCTCTGGCATCCGTAATATCGCGCGGTACAGCGTAGGCAATGTAGGCGCGTTCATTACTGGCCACTGGGAAGACGTCCCCGCGGCGACCGTCGGTCAGGTAAATGGTGCCGCGCGAAGGAATAAGCTCGGCCGAGCGCTGGCGTTGGCTTCCCGCCAAAGCTTCAAAATAAGAATGGCGGGCAACTTGAAGATCAAGGAGACGCAGCGCCAAGACTGCAAAAAGGCCGCTGGTTACGAGGGCCAGCACCCAGAGGCGGCGCTGAGGGCTAAGACGGGCAGTCACAGGTTACCGATTATAGCACGTTACTCCACGAGGGCAGCTACATGATCTGGTACAGGCAGAAGATAGGTCACGCGGTCAGTCGGAGCCAGGTTGAACTTTTTGATACGCTCCTCAACGGTTTGCAGAGAGCGCAGCTGGGCCCCTTCCAGCTCAAGTTTTTGCTGTTCTCTCTTTAATTCGATGAGCTTGGATTCCAGCTCATGCACATCGGTGCCTTGGGAAGCGGTGTGAAGCACCTGTTGTAAATAAAAGAATCCGAGCAGAGTGATTATCACCAAAGTGCCTACGCCGAACGTAAGCGTGAGCGTGCTCGAATTGATGCTCCCCCGCTGGGAGGAGCGAGTGCGAAAAGATATATTCCGCATACTTCTGCGGTAGGAGTGACGGGGTACAACGATTTGTGAAATTTTTACTGTCATTGGTTTTTGTTTTGGTCTTTTGATTTTTGAGAATTTTAGGTTTTCCTGGCGGCTCTCAGCTTGGCTGATCTTGATCTTGGGTTTCGCTGAATCTCTGCTTGACCTGCCCGGGTGGGTTTCTTCGTGAGAATCTCAAGAGCGTCTTTGTGCTGACGCACGAAATTCTTCACGATGCGGTCTTCTAAACTGTGAAAGCTAATCACAGCCAGAACTCCTTGCGGAAGAAGTAAATCCAGTGCTTGGGGTAAGGCAACTTCCAAAGCCTCGAGCTCGCGGTTAGTAGCGATGCGCAGCGCTTGGAACGTGCGCGTGGCCGGGTGAATTCTGCCGTGCTCATACGAGCCAGGCACAGCATCCGTAATGAGATGAGCTAGCTCTTTCGCACTGGAGATGGGCAGGCTCTGCTTGAGCGCTCGCGCAATTCTCTCAGCGTACCGCTCCTCGCCATAGAAGCGAATGACTTCGGCCAGGTCGGCAGCGGTGAGCCCAGAAAGAATGTCACTCACATCGGGAAGGTATCCCCGATGGTTTTGCAAAGCATTCAGCGCAGCTACCTTTGCCGGCGGCAATGCTGCCAGCTCCCCATAGGCCATCCCTAGCTCAGCGCCGGACGCGAACGAGAATCCGCGGTTCGGATCAGCTAACTGATGGCTGCCTATACCAAGATCAAATAAGATGTGATGGAACAACGGAGGACTTCCGCCAGTTGGCGGATGAGGAAGTATTCCTCCCCCTAGGAGTGAATCCTTCATGTTGGCAAAGTTGGCACACACCAGCTGTACGCGATTGCCGAATTCTGCCAGGTTCTCAGCCGCCATTTTGAGAGCTTCGCGGTCAGCGTCAAGCCCCACGGCTGTGCTATCGGCAGATGTCCCTTCAAGATACGCGCGGGTGTGTCCGCCGTGTCCCACCGTGGCGTCGAGCAGGTGCGATGCGGGTGTGGGCGAAAATACATTCATGACCTCCTCCACGAGAACGGGTATGTGGAGGGAGGCTGCCATACTACACGCCGAGTGCGCTCATCGATTCGGCAATGTCGTCACTACGCTCTTCGGTTTCCTGTTTATAGGCAAGCCACGCGCCCTCATCCCAGAGTTCTAACCGGTTATACAGCCCGGTGATAACAACTTGCTTCCCCAGGCGCGCATACGCTCGTAGGGAAGCAGGCAGCATCACTCGTCCTTGTGAGTCGAGCTCGACATCCCAGGCACCAGACAACATAAGACGTGCGAACGCGCGGCTTTGCTTCTGGCTTAAAGGGAGCAATGAGAGTTTCTCGGCGAGGGTTCCCCACTCTTTTTTGGGGTAGATAAACAGACAGTGATCAAGCCCCCGAGTTATGACCACTCCCTCCTGTAATTTCGCACGGAATTTGGCTGGTACGCTTACTCTCCCTTTATCGTCAATCGCATGAGTGTATTCTCCAATAAACATAAGAGTTTCGGTTGATGCGTGTTGGTGTTGTTTTGGTAAAGAGCAACCCTTCGACTGGGCTCAGGGTATAGAAAAAAGGGGACCCCCTACTGTGGTAATCCACAGAGTCCCCCACTTTTCCCCACTTTTTTCCACGTATCAACACGATACTACCCTGTTCCCCACCCTGCAACACCTTTCCAGGGCATTTATCCACAGGCCGTCGCTAAAGCTATGGCCTGCGAGGCAGCCTACTCAATCCCGGCGGAACTATATATGTTAGCTAGTTTGCGCAGGTTACCTGCCGCTTGAATCGTTTGCTCCCTTAGAGCTTTGTACCCTCCCATTACTCTGTCTTGGGCAGACTTTTGCAGGGCTGGATCGTCGACGTAGATAGTGGTTACATCGCTGTACAAATCCTGCGCGACTTTTCTCGCTCGCTTGGGCAGCGCTTCGCGTAGTGCCTCCTCAGCTTCCAAAACCTCCCGATATGATCTTACTGGATCTGTAGAAATGTCAGCGACTGCGCCCTTGATCCTACTTTGCACACCTTCTACTTCTTCGGCGATGTCTTGTAACTCCTGCTCCACCCGGCTCACGTCTCCAGGCTGGTCATGCTCAGGTGTCTCTTCAGTGAAGGTTCCCTCCGTGGCAGTTGGTACCATCTCGAGATCCTCTTTCGTACTATCACCGAGTTCAGTAGCTTCTTTATCCTGAACCTCCTTTTCTTCTGTTTTCTTTTTGCCAACTGCAGCATTCCCGGCTCTCTCAAGCATGTCAGGAGTGTCAGCGGCATCGGAGAGACGCCCCGTAAGTTCACTGTACGAAGTTTTGGTTTGAGTTGATGCTTTTAGCGTTTCCCTTGCGATACCACCAAGGTTGCCCGAATGAGCTGATTCAAGCAGCGTTTTTAAAGCCTCGAGGTCTGGTCCTAGACCACCAGTCATGAGTTCTGCTGCTTGCAGACTGAGTTGTGTTAGGGAAGGGCGTTCGGGTTCGTCCCTATGCTCAATTCTTCTGAAGTGAAATTGTTCGTGACGCATCAGTACTATTGTACGTAATTATCTCACTGAAGTCAAGGTTCGTGATAGGACACGTTTACCAGTTCTCCGTGGGTGAGCCAGCGTTTGAAGTTAGTCCAAAGCGGGTAACAGGTAACGAGCGTTACGGTCGAGCGATCATTATTGGGTAGTTTATCCACTTCGTGCGGCCACACAATCTCCGTGCCAAAAACGCGATAGGTGTAGATGGCCTTTGGCGTACGTACCGTAAACTCATCCCCCACTTCGAGTTCAGATAACTTCGCAAAGGCGAAGCGGTAGTCGCCAAAGGAGGTGGTGCCGGTGCTATGGGCAGTGATCACTACATTCCCCTTCTCACCAAACGTTTTCCCTAGCGGCAAGACAACCGCACCAGCCTTCAGGTGCTCTTGAATAGTTGGCTCATCCAGCGTTTCGCTAAACACGAGCGGCAGCGGGGTATCGAGCAACTTCATTTCTAGAACAGAAGTTTCCGGTGAGAGCGAGGGGGCAGGCGTAACCTCGAGGGCCGGCTCCCCTTGGAGCAACGCATATACCCACACCATGATTTCGTTTTGGTAGTACACGCCGATAGCGACGCCGGCAATGAGGAAGATCAAGCTAACCAGAGCCCAGATTGTATTTACGAAACGCACGGGTCAAGCGTACGGGCGCACAAGAAGGCGGTCAAGGAGTGGTCCCGCCTTCGCTTAAGCTTCGGCGGGCAGGCAAGCCTAGCGTTTTCTTTCTTGCTTCTGTTCCTCGGCCGCGCTGAGAATGAGCCGTACCGCTAAGAACATACCGGAGCCGAGACTGTTCATAAGAATATCGAGGGAAGTATCCAGTTGGTCCCCAATCAAATGAGAGGAAAAAATACGTTCTAGGGCGAGCTCAATGATTTCATTCAAGGAACCAAAGGCAGAAGCTACTGAGAATACTAGGAGCGCGGTGTAGTAGATGTGCTTGCGCCAGACGCGCTGGGGCAGGTAGTGAATAAAGAATACCCAGACGGTGTACGTGACGAGCACGTAACTCGTAAAGTGCTCCGCCCGATTCATAAGAGGAAAGCGTGTCTGCCCATCGAGCCACACCGATGTCAGATGCAGCAAAGCGACCGCAAAAATTAAGGGGAAAGCGAAACTAAGGTCGATATTTCGCTTCCAAAAAACGCTGCGAACATATTCAGCCAGGAAATAAATGCCGAGCAAATAGCCTAGCCACGGGAAATCTAGGGTTGAGTAAGGAAACAAATCTCTAACAAACAGCGTGACAATGGCAAATATCATCAACGCCGCAAAGGCGACGCGGCTTATGATTAAAACCAGCGGCGTTCCCTTCCGCCCCAAGGTGATGTCGTCGATGTTACGCATCGAAATATTCTACTGTGCTACCCCCAGATCGCGAGCAGACCGCCATTTATCAAGAGAGTAACGAGCGAGTAGCCAGTATTGATAGCAAATAATTTAGGAGGCTTCATGTCCCACAAAATGCTACCGACTTGCACCGTGGCTACAAACCCGAGCCATATCCAGAAACCTACCATGGCCCCTTCCACGAAGCTGACGGCTCCGGCCAGGCGCACGACGTTGGCTAAAACGAATGCCATCACCAGTGCGGCCACAAACATCCAGGCATAGGATTTGTTAGCTCCCTTTTTCATCTCATCCGTCTTGGCCTTGCTTCCCCATCCCATGAGGTCGGCCCACTGTTTGCCAAAGCCGGCGGGTGAGTACCAGTAGGCGCCAATCGCCATATTAATGACAGCTGCAATCAAAACAGCTAAGTAATTCACTTCTCCTGTAACCATACATTCCACCTCCTTTCAGTTCATTTCCCTCTACCAGGAAGTGTAGCACAAGCGCCGAGCAAAATTCCTATCTCAAGATTCGCACAATGCCTTGATCAGCATCGATCTCAACCAGGTCTCCCGTGCGTAAGACTTTGGTGGCGTTCTTAACCCCAATCACGCAAGGCTTACGCAGCTCCCGCGAGACAATAGCCGCATGAGATGTCACTCCTCCCTCATCAGTGATAATACCTGCGGCCCGCTGCATGCCGGGAACAAACTCGGGTGAAGTCATCTCGGTCACTAACACTTCTCCCGCTTCAAGCTTATTAACGTCATCTTTATACAGAACAAGTCTGACTTTACCGCGAGCCTTGCCGGGAGAGACAGGTGCTCCCTTGAGTTCCTCTCGGCCCCGAATGCTAGGTTCCCCCTCCAAAACTGCCCCGTACTCAGCGAGTTTCTCTGCCAGTTTTTCACGGAGGAAAAGTTCAGTATGGAAGATGCAGTATCCTGAAAGCCGCTGGCGAATCTTTTCAACTTTAGAGTCGGATAATTTTTCACGTTTGAGCGCGAATACTTCTTCAGGTGTCATGACATAGAGAATGTCTTTATACTCCGGGTAGTTTTCCGCTAAAAACGCAACCATTACCTCATCCAACCTACTCGAAAACTCTTGGGTCTGTCGCCGTCTATTTAACGAGTCCGTTTTTATAGCCTGGGGAATCTCCTCACAATCCGGAATCATCAAGACAATGGCCATGGGTACCCACCAGAGTACCAAGTTTTGGTAAAAGCTCTCGAGCTCGTCAATTGAGGCAACCTTTTTTTGACCCTGCACATATGGCAGAAGCGCATGCCAGTGCTGATCAAATTCTATTTGCAGTCTGGGATAGTACTCAGAATCAGCCGCAATTTTGTGTGGCAGCCGGCGATAGAACCAGTCTAGTTCGGGGGTATGGTACCAGATTGAGACTTTGTTTGAATCTTTTTCTCCCATAAAGAGCAGGTTTTTCACCGTCTTGTCGTACCAGGGGTAAATGAGGGTGGCTTCGCTCGTATCCCAGGCTTTGAAAAACAACAGCGTATGGCCATCGCGCGTAAATGTACGACTCAACACAATCGGGCTACCCCAATCACTTGGAATATCTTCAGCCGTAGTCGGCATCGATTTCTTTGTACCACAGACTGACTTAGGGTGGGCAGTGTGGGTTTCTCGCCTAGGCGTACTCAAGAAGTTATTGCGCGGATGATCGAAAATGCTCTGTCAGCCAGTTTATCTTCAACTATGATTGTGATCTCTGTGTACGAAGAGATAGCCTCAATGATGTTCACTCTTTCCCAGGCAAGAGCTTTGAGTAAGCTGTAGAGGATACCGGGTACATGCACGTGCTCAGGCCGCAGTTTTATAGTGATGGCTGTGAGGTGAGGAATCTTATCGATACGTAACGATTTAGGAACGAGCCGCTCTACCTGTTTGGAAAATTCTTCATTCACGATGAGCGTCGTCTCGGAAACACCGTGGGAGAAGTTTAGGAACAAATCTTTCCTCTTCACAGCTTCTTTCAAAAGTTGCACCTGGAGCGCAAAGATCTGAGAAGAATTTGGAAAAGCATACTCTACCAGATTCGATTGCACAGAAAGGTTCCGCAAGCTCTTAAGTTGGTTGGTACTTTCTTGGCGACGCCGAGAGGCTGCTGGCCGGAGCCGCTTGAGCGCCATCACCAAGGACCCTACGCTCACTTTCTTATACAGGCGTGCTTCTACACTTGGCTTTAAGAAGCGCGCGAGACCTGACATATTGATTACTCCCTGTGCGAGCCCTTCCTCTAAGAATGGAACTTCGCGAATCCGCTCCCGCAGAGCCCTGGCTATGGTAATCATAACTATGTTAAATATTTAACACTCGCGAACAATTTTGTACAACTTACCTGGGAAATTTTACAGCGATTAGTAAGGCGTCCATGTTGGAGTCATGAAAGTTCTTATTCCCCTTTTCATTGGTGTGCTAATTGGCTTGGCATTGAAAGGACAGAGGCGATTCATCGCTATCTGTGGTGCTGCCACCATGTGGATAACATACCTGCTCCTGTTTTTGCTCGGCTCAGAGACTGCATCGGGTGGAGCACTTTCTGAAGCAAGTTCAATCGGAATACTATCTCTATTGCTTGCCCTCGGAGGAATAAGTGGCAGTATCCTGGTGCTGTTTTTGGCCAGGCGTTTCTTAATAAACCAAAGAGATGAAAGATAGTCTAGCAACTTTAGGGTGTTTCGCAGCTGGCATCGCTCTGGGATGGGCTCACATTGGACCACAGTGGATGGTAGCTGGAGACGCCAGCACGTGGGCCCTTTACCTTTTGTTATTTTTAGTGGGCGCAAGCACGGCAGCTAGCCCGGAGATCCGCCACAGCCTCAGAGCCCTTCGACCATGGATTATGCTGATACCTATCGCGATTGCTGTAGGCAGCATGATTGGAAGTGGTATTGTTTCTTTCTTGCTGCCAGACGTGAGCGTCCAAGAAGGAGTCGCCGTAGGAGCCGGGCTCGGATATTACAGTGTATCAAGTGTTATTATCAATGAGGCATGGGGCACAAAGATAGCGGCGGTAGCGCTCCTGGCAAACATCATACGCGAGACGGCGACATTCATTGGGTCTGCTTTCCTGGTGCGATGGTTTGGGAAACTGGCTCCGGTGGCAGCGGGTGGCGCCACCAGCCTTGATGTCACGCTTCCTACCATTTTGCGTTATAGCGGCAGTGAGTCAGTGCCTGCGGCCATTGTGAGCGGTGCCGTCCTCACAGCGGCAGTCCCCTTCCTGGTAACACTGATCGTACGAATTTAGTTGCGAGGGTGGGCAGTTTGGATGTGGGCGCAGAAGGTATCGAACCTTCGGCCTCGTCGATGTGAACGACGCGCTCTACCACTGAGCTATGCGCCCGCGAGACCCACTATAGCAATGAAGACGCTGCCCGCCAATTCGGCGGGTCCGCCGTGCTGGCGGAAGCTAACTGCCCGTCTTCTCTTGAATCACCACGGCGGTTTTGCTTTCCTGGGAAGTCCCGGGCTGCAACTCCGGCGGCAATTTGTTGATAATTTCTTTATACGGCGCTTCAAAGATTTGGCGCAAGAAGAGATCCTTAAAGTTACGGCGATATTTGTATTCGCTTTCGGTCATGGGGGTGTAGCTTACCTCCCGCCCCAGGTGTTCTTCCAAGCGGTCAACAAACTGTTGTAAGCGGGGTTCGCTGACGCTGCCAATCACGAGCATATCCGTGGGAGACTGAGTCGTGCCTGTGAAGTATCCAGAAAGGCAAAGATACTTTACGTCCCCTAAGCGTTCCACATCTTTGAACAGAACATCCTGAATACCAGGGCCAACTTTCTGCATGATAGACGCAAGTTCCGGAGCTATCACGAAGTTCGCATTGAGCAAATAGTACTTGCGATGTTTGTCTTCTCGCGTGCTCAGCATGCCCACTTTGCGCAAGATCTCGAGTTCACGCCGGACGGCATTCAGCCTTTCATTCACAATGCGGGCGATTTCCCGCACATAGTAGGGGCGCTTTACGCCGGTGGTAAATAAGGTGATGACTTTAATACGCGTGCGAGAGCCGAAGATCTTTTCCAGAGGGAACGCGAGGGGGGTTGGGGTATCCATAGGTTAGCTTCTCAAGTGTACTCAGGTAGTGTTCAGGAGGCAAATGTTGGGCAGGCCTGCTCTCCCCTACCTTTTGAATGTCAGGGGGCGCGGGGGTAAAATGACCCCATGGTAGAAGAAGGCCAAGGTCGTCTTTCTGTTGACGCAAAAGAACTCATCTTGTGTTCTGACGAACGTTTTGTCTGCGAAACGTATATATTCGAGCCGACGAAGCCCGAAGAATCACTGGGCTATCTTTTTGCAGTAGGAGAAATCGAGAGCCGCGGAGGAGTTGGGCGCGAGCTTCTGGAACTAACGATGACGGCCATTCAGAAAGAGTATTACCGCGACCCGAAGCGCAGCGTTTCCAGCAGCTTTGAGCTGGCGTTGCATCAGGCCAACTTAATTTTGAACGATTCAGTGGAGCGCGGAGTCAAGGACTGGATGGGGTACTTTAACGTAGCGGTTGGCGTGCTGGCGCAACACATGCTGCATATCAGCGTGGCGGGGCAGGCTACCGTCAGCCTCGTACGCAAAGATACGCTCACCGAAATCTCAGAAGGGCTAGCCACCTACCCGGTAACAAACCCGCTCCGAACTTTTTCTCAAGTGGCCAGCGGCAGCGTCTCGCCCCGCGATGTGCTCTACCTGGGCAGCACAAATTTTCGCTCTCTGTTTCGGGGGGAAGATTTAAAGCGGTTTGCGATTGACCATTCCGCCCACACTATTGCGATGCGGCTGTCGCAGCTGTACACCGATTACGGTTTGCGGCACCCGATGGCAGCACTCGTAGTGTCGCTTTTGCCCCAATACATTGTCCAGCCGGCGCAGGCGCCGAGCGTTCCCACTTTGCCCAGACGGGGTGATGCTATCCACCAATCATCGCTTTCTCCACGTCAGCCGATTGTGCTCCAGTATTCCTGGCTGAAAACTCTCTTCATGGTCGTGGGGCGGGTGACTGCCTATGGATGGAATCACTTCCGGCAACAGGTGTGGCCGGCGCTCCGGCGCGGCTCGCTCACCCTCGGCGGGCAGGCGAAGGCGGGTGGTGCTGCCGTGCTGTCAGCGGGCAGGCGCACGGTACAAGGGTTAGCGCAAAAGCGGTCAGGAGCCGCGATCCCACGCTTCAGTTGGACGGGGATGCGGGCTTGGGTATCAGGGTTGCCGCGCTCCAGCAAAATCTTTGCGGCATTGGCGGTCTTGTTCGCGGTCGCTCTCATAGTCAGCCTCGTGCTGCTGCGGGCTAAGCGCGCCGAGGATGCACGCATTCAAGCCGCGAGCGAGCAGCTCCACGCCGCGCGCGTAGCCAAAGATGCAGCGGGCTCAGCTCTTATTTATGACAACCGGGAGCAAGCGCAAAAACTTTTGGGTGAAGCAACTACTCTGGCTGCTCAGGTAAAAGCCAGCGGGTTGTACCAAAACGAGATCACCAGCTTGGAAAGTGACATCACTCGGGAAAATGATCGTTTGCAAAAAATTGTCAGGGCCTCAGGAGAAAGCGCGCGGGTAGTCGGTAGTTGGTCAGAACTGGTAAACGCAGGCAACGATATGGAACTTTTTGCTATCGGAGACACTCTCTTTACCTACCATCCGGAGACAAATGCGGTGCTGAAGATGGATGCCAGCGGCAAAGCTGAGAGGGTGACACAAACGACGGAGGGAGTAGGGTTTT
>CAYHTZ010000021.1:0-17436 GCA_964359735.1 uncultured Candidatus Saccharibacteria bacterium | reverse complement strand
TCTCCCTGATATTTTTCTATTGCTGTAATTGCCATGATGATATCTCACTTAGGTGACCCCACGGGGAATCGAACCCCGATTTGCGCCTTGAAAGGGCACTGTCCTAGCCGTTAGACGATAGGGCCGTGTGTAGAGTATTGTGTAACTGCTTTTTAAGTGTTTGTCTACCGTCGCCTGTCTTTAAATATTTCTCCCTTGCAGTAGCATCGTGTTTGTTTGCGTAAGCTTCGTAATAGACTAATTTAATTGGCAACTTGCGAGATGTTGAACGAACATAACCATTTTGATGTTCAATAATGCGTCTTTCTAAATCAGTAGAATATCCCGTGTAAAACGTTTCATCATTTAACTGAAGGAGATAAACGTAATACATCCTAAAGTCAGAATACGCGAAGGAGGACTGCTCGCCAATTCGGCGAGTTGGCTGCTGCCAATCCTAGCCGCTGCGCCCGCCGAACTGGCGGGTTAGACGATAGGCCTCGTCCGCCGATGTGGCGGAGCCAAGTGATAATGACAATACTGATTTTCCTATGTATAAGCAAGACATGACGGTTCCCGCAAGGACAATTTTGGCTATCGAAACATCCTGCGATGAAACAGGTTTGGCTGTGCTGCGAAAAGAGAACGATAAAATAGAAGTGTTATCTCAGGTTGTAGCTTCTCAAATCGACATCCACAAAGAAACCGGGGGAGTGGTACCCGAAGTCGCGGCGCGCGAACACACGAAAGTTTTGCGTCCCCTGCTCAGGAAAGTTCTTCGTGAGGCTGCGGTAGAAAACGGGTGGCGAGCTGGGGGCCCCCCGACCGATGCCCGGAAGGTAATCCGACGCGCACCGGGTGGGGGTGCAAGCGAGACAGGACCCGTTCCCAGCATAGATGCGATAGCTGTTACCGTGGGCCCCGGCCTCATTCCAGCTCTTGTTGTCGGCGTCACCGCTGCCCAAACGTTGGCATATGCCTGGAATAAGCCGATTGTGCCTGTGCACCACATCGAGGGTCATATTTACTCTGCATTGCTTTCCTCCCCTTACGAAGGGGAGGGTGGTCACCATAAGGTGACAGAGGGATCTTTTCCTGCGCTAGCCCTCATCGTTTCTGGCGGCCACACCATGCTCATCGAGGTACCAGGTCATTTGCAATACAAAGTTATCGGCGAGACGCGGGACGATGCCGCTGGGGAAGCGTTTGATAAAGTAGCGCGCTTACTCCAACTTCCGTATCCCGGCGGCCCGCATTTGAGTAAACTCGCCGAGCAAGGAGACTCCCAAGCCTTTGACTTTCCCCGACCCATGGTGCATTCAAAAGATCTCGACTTTAGTTTCTCGGGTCTTAAGACAGCTGTACTCTACACGCTGCGTGACAACCCTGGTGCTAATAAAGCAGATGTGGCAGCCAGCTTCCAACAAGCGGTGGTTGATTCCTTAGTTGGAAAAACTCTACAAGCCTTTGATCAAATTTCTCCTAAAGTTGTGTTGCTTGCCGGCGGCGTAGCTGCCAATACACTGCTGCGTAAAAATCTTGAGGCAGCTATTGCATCTCGCGGCGGGGAATTGCGTATTGCCCCGCTTTCTCTGTGCGGCGATAACGCCGTCATGATCGGCCAAGTAGGCCTCTTTGCCCTTGAAGCTGGCCGTACTATTTCCTGGCGTGACATCGACGCCAAAGCACGAATAAATATTGAAACTACTCCCGGGGCTGTGCGTTCGGGCTAACTACATCTCGCACTGCCAAGAGGAGCGATCGCCGCAGCTTCGCGCAAGCCTCCCGGGGGCAATGAGCTAAATGGTGGCACACTGCTGAGAAGTTATCCTTAGAAAGCCGCATGCGCCGTGCACCGTAGATGTGCGGCTGTACATGTACGCATCCTAACAGCACAGTTTCCGTAAATAAGCCGAAGAGCTTGTTCCTCATGCCCTTCAGCACCAGCCGGCGCAGCTTTACGCAATCGGTTTTGCGGCAATGCACGATGTGGTCTAGGGCGCTCCGAAAGGCCACTTGGCCCTCCACACTAAATACGAAGGTTGGCATACATCCTCGACGCGCTTCCGTGCAGTCGCATTCTTTTTGGCTCTGTTGCCTGACTTCTGTATCAACCGTTAAATATCCCAAACCAATAAGAGAAGGCATGATACTCTTTATGATAACCTCGAGCAAAAGTTTTTGCCAAGTTGACCCCGTTAGAGATAAGTTGTCCTTGGACAACTGCCGATCCCTAATGGGATCGGATCGGGAGCGGCTTGACTTTTCTCATAGCTGCACAAACCATGGAAAAATATGGCTGAATTAAGCAAACAATATACACCGCACGAACATGAACCCCAGATATACCAAAAATGGGAAGCAGCTGGGGCTTTCTTGCCCCGAGCGGAGTCGAGGGGTAAACCCTTCGTTATTATGCTGCCGCCGCCGAATATCACCGGTAACCTGCACATGGGCCATGCCTTGCAAGACACTATTATGGATGTTCTCATTCGCTGGCATCGCATGATGGGCGAGCCCACTGTCTGGGTACCAGGCACAGATTCGGCCGCTATTGCTACCAACAAAGTAATCAATGAGCAACTTGCGGCCGAAGGCACCAGCCGGCATGAGATCGGCCGCGAAGCATTTATGCGCCGGGTGGAAGCCTGGTATGAGAAAACGGGTGCCGAAATTCTAAACCAAATGAAACGTCTCGGTGCCTCAGCCGACTGGACTCGGTACCGTTTCTCCATGGATGAAGAGTATCTGCATGCAGCCAACGTCGAATTCGTTCGCTACTACGAAAAAGGGTACATTTACCGTGGCGACCGTATCGTGAACTGGGATCCTGCCTCACAAACTACCGTTTCTGATCTTGAGATCGATTGGAAAACTGAGAAAGCTCCTTTTTATACATTTCAGTATGGTCCCTTTCAAATTGGTACATCGCGTCCCGAAACAAAGTTCGGGGATAAGTACGTGGTCATGCACCCCGACGATGCACGCTATACCCAATACCAACCTGGCCAAAAACTTGAGCTCGAGTGGATTAATGGCGCCGTTACCGCGACCATTATAAAGGACCAAGCCGTTGACCCCAGCTTCGGCACCGGCGTTATGACTATCACGCCCTGGCATGACGCGGCCGACTTCGAAATCGCGCAACGCCACCAGCTTGAGAAGGAGCAAATCATCGGCTTCGATGGCAAACTTCTGCCTGTCGCTCACGAATTTGCTGGCATGTCTATTGAAGAAGCGCGCTCCAAGGTTGTTGAAAAGCTCAAAAACAAAGGGCTGCTCGTGAGTGTCAACGAAAACTACGAGCACAACGTCGCTCTGAATGACCGCGGCAAGGGCGTGATAGAGCCGCAGATCATGCGCCAGTGGTTTGTCGATATGAGCAAGTTGAAAGACGAAGCTATTGAAGCCGCGGAAAAAGAAATCGTGAAGTTTTCTCCCGGACGTTGGAAGAAGCACTTTTTAACCTGGATGAGGAACGTACGTGACTGGAACATTAACCGTCAAATCTGGTTGGGTCACAGGCTCCCTGTCTGGTGGAAAAAAGGCGCTCACGGTTCAAATCATGAGGAAGGAAATTATGTTGTGTCGATTGATCCGCCAGCCGGCGGATCAGCTGGAGACTTCGAGCAGGACCCGGATGTACTTGATACCTGGTTTCCGATCGCTCTCTGGCCCTTTGCCGCCTTGGGATGGCCCAAGAGTACCGAAGACTTGAGAGCATTCTACCCCGGGAGCGTCCTTGTGACTGCCCGCGACATCCTCTACCTCTGGGTGGCGCGCATGATGTTCTCGGGACTAGAACTTATGAAAGGCAAAGAGTATGGCAGCCGCCGGGTGGAAGAACGTATCCCGTTTGGGGAAGTCTTTATACACCCCACTGTGCTCGCCAAAAACGGTCAGCGCATGAGCAAGAGCCTCGGCACCGGCGTGGACCCGCTCGAGCTGATCGAAAAATATGGGGCGGATGCGACTCGCTTCGGCCTTATGTACCAAATGAGTTACGACAGCCAAGCCATCAAGTTTGATGAAGAGGGGATTAAAAGCGCCCGCAATTTTGCCAACAAAATTTGGAACATCGCGCGTTTCTTAGAAACCGTGCCGGTACGTGACAAAGAATCAAAACCTGATAAAGCGATTAAATCACAACTTGATAAGATAACCCAGGAAGTAGGGAGACTTATTAAAGAATATAAAATTGGTGAAGCAGCTCGGCTTCTCTATCAATTTGTTTGGACAGATTTCGCCGATCTATATGTCGAAACCCTTAAAAAAGAGGGCTCTATTCGCGTCGCTAAAAGTGCTTTTCAACAAACCCTAGCCCTGTTACATCCCTTTATGCCTCATATTACCGAGGTGCTTTGGGAAGGAGAAAAAATGTTGATCTATGGACCTTGGCCCAAAAAAACGGGTGAACGAGATGAGGAGGCAGAGGGATGGGTTTATGAACTCCGAGACGTTACCTCTACTGCTCGAGCAGTTCGAAACCTTGTTGGTATACCTCCGGGAGAAAAGATAAGGATGCTCAAAATAGAATCGTTAAGTGATTCTGCATCTCTTGCTTCGCTCGCCAGAGCAGAGTTGGTAGAAACCGAAGACAAAGATATGAAAAAATTCCCAAGACTTTCTGGAACTGGCGAACCCATTTCAATTGGATCAAAAAGCATGACCCCTGAAACCCTTGAACAGGCTCTACGTAAGTATGAGCAGCAAGCAGAAGAAATGGGGGATTTTATTGCCCAACAGCTGGGCAGTCTTGAGAACATGCGTGGTAAAGCTTCGGCCGAGAAAGTGGTTGAGAAAGAGAAAACTATTGCCGAAGCCGAGAAACGTCTTAGCGAAGTTGCGAAGTTACGCACAGCCTTAAACTTCTCCAGGAATGAAAAATAGTTTACTGTATAGCCAAAGGAGGGAAAGTTTGCTACATTCTTCGTATGCCCACTGAACCTAAGAGTTTCTTTGAACGATTAACCGGCGCCCGCATCCTGGGCCGCTCAGGCTCTCGCCCGCGGGTCCAACGCGATGATGAAGAAATTGAATACACCGCGCCTACGCGTACCGCCGACGTGGAGGACGTAGATGATGAGGTAGAAGTAGAGCCAGAAGAGAGTTTTTCTGATGAGGCGCCCGTGAGCGGGGCTCCCGGAGAAGCTGAACAAGAGGGACAGCTCACCGTAGATGTTTTCCAAGATGATGCGAATATCATTGTTCAAAGCACCATTGCCGGAGTTTCTCCCGATGATCTCGATGTCTCTATTACCAACGACATGGTGACCATCCGCGGTGAGCGACGCCGCATGTATAATGTTGACCCCGACGATTACTTTTACCAGGAATGCTATTGGGGTGCCTTCTCGCGTTCCATTATCTTGCCGGTTGAGATCGATGCCGACCGCGCCGAGGCCAAAATCAAAAACGGTATTCTTACAATCCGCATTCCCAAGGCCAATACTGCTGTCACCAGAAAGCTGAAAGTTTCCTCTTCGTAAAGTGTGGGACGTAATACTCATTTTGTTGGGCGTGGCCGTGCTTCTGCCCACGGCCTACGCTGGTGTCATCGGCGCTCCGTATGCACCCACGTGGGCTAAAGTTACTCAGAAAGCCTTCGACGCTATTCAGCTAGGCAAAGAGGACACTCTCATTGATCTAGGCGCCGGGGACGGTCGCATTGTGATTGAAGCGGCTCGCCGCGGTGCTAAAGCAATTGGGTACGAGCTCTCGCCAATCATGTGGGCAGTGGCGAAGTTGCGGGTTCTCTTGCAGAGACCTCATCCGTTCCGCGGCGGACTGGCTTCTCCTTCTCAAGGAGAAGCACCTCTCCTTACGAAGGAGAAGTCGGCGACCAAGCCGGGCGAGGTTAGTATTTTCTTCGGTAACTTTTATAAGCAAGACATCTCCCATGCCACCGTTATTTTTACCTTTCTCATGCCCAAAATTATGCCTCGCCTAAAAACGTGGCTCGCCGAGCAGCCCCTGCCTGGTGGGAAATACTTGCTAACGTATGCCTTTCCTTTACCGGCAACAGAACCGCAGCACGTCGTCAGCGTGCCCAACGAAGGGAAAATTTATATCTACGATTTGCAGAAACTGACGAAGCAGCTTTAGCTTAAGGCTATGGCAAGGTTCTACATCACCACCACGCTTCCCTATGTGAATGCCGATCCGCACATCGGGTTTGCGCTCGAGATCGTGCAGGCTGATATTATCGCTCGCCATCACGTGCTGCGCGGCGATGAGGTGTTCTTTAATACGGGCACCGATGAGCATGGTTTAAAAATTTACCAAAAAGCCGTCGAGGAGAAAAAAGATCCGCAAGCCTACACGGACGAGTACAGTGCGAAGTTCCGACAGCTGAAGGAGAAGTTACATCTTTACCCCGCCTTACACTTTATTCGCACGAGCGATCCGCATCACATAGCCGCTGCCCAGGAGATATGGCGGCGCTGCCGGGACAAGGGCGATATTTACAAGAAAGAGTACAAGGGGCTTTACTGCGTGGGCGATGAAGTATTTATCAAAGAAGGTGACCTCGTGAACGGCAAGTGTGCCAACCACCCGAATCTGGACCCTATTGAAATTGAAGAGGAAAATTATTTCTTTCGACTCAGTGCCTACCAGGAAAAATTGCTTGAATACCTCTCAAACGAAAATGCCATTACACCCTCCTGGCGCCGCGAGGAAGCCGTCGCCTTCGTAAAAAGCGGCCTGGAAGATTTCAGTATCTCCCGCGAAAAATCGCGCCTAAGCTGGGGAGTGCCTGTGCCAGATGACGACACTCAAACCATGTATGTCTGGTTCGACGCTTTGACCAGCTATATCTCTACCCTGGGCTGGCCGCAGGACCCCGAGAGCAACTTTCAGAAATTTTGGGTAGAAGGGGAAACGCGACAATTTGCTGGTAAGGATCAAATTCGGTTCCAATCCATCATGTGGCAGGCGATGCTCATGTCCGCAGACCTGCCCAACACTGGTTCCATCAACTACCATGGCTTTATCACCAGCGGCGGGCAGAAAATGTCCAAGTCACTCGGCAACGTTATTGATCCTCTCAGGATCGCCGATGAGTATGGAATTGATGCCTTGCGCTACTACCTCGCCCGCCACATTCACCCGTTTGAAGACTCAGACTTCACCATGGAGCGGTTTAAGGATCGATACAATGCCGACCTTGCTAATGGTCTCGGGAATCTCGTCTCACGCACGCTCAATATGATTGAGAAGTTTGTGCCAGACCTCAACCGGTCTGCGCCCGACTTCTCCTTCTCAAGGAGAAGTACCTCTCCTTACGAAGGAGAGGTCAGCGGTACGCTAGGTGAGGTTAACTCTCTCATCGAATCTCTCGCCTTCGACCAGGCCTTAGCTGCCATTTGGCAGCAAATTTCTGCTGCCGATGAATTAATCGAGCAAAAAAAGCCATGGGAAATTGCCAAGTCAGGCTCTCCCCTTGATAAGGAGGAGTTGGAGAGGGTTTTGAATTCCCTATATTCAACACTGATAACGGTCAATCAATCTCTCGCCCCCTTCATGCCTGAAACACACGCCAAGCTGACAAAGCTCTTCTCTGCCCGACCGCTCAAAAAACCCGCTGAACCGCTGTTTGCCCGCAAAGATTAGCTGCTTGATTCTTGACCCGTAATTCGTAATTCTAAACGCATGAAACTATTGGTAACTGGGGGTGCGGGGTTTATTGGCTCGAACTTCATTCATTACTGGCTTGCCGAACACATCGGCGATGAAATTGTAAACCTCGATTTGCTAACCTACGCCGGCAACTTGGAAAATCTGAAAGGCGTTGAAGGTAACGCTAACTATACATTCGTGAAAGGAGATATTCGCGATGCGGATCTCGTGAATGATCTCGTAAAAAGTTGTGATACTATCATCCATTTTGCCGCCGAGTCCCACGTCGATCGATCGATTTTGGGGCCCGAAGCCTTCATGGAAACGAACATCAAAGGTACGTTCGTTCTTCTCGAAGCCGCTCGCGTTCACCAAAAACATTTTCACCACATCTCGACCGACGAAGTTTTTGGTGCGCTGCCTCTGGAAAGCCAGACTAAGTTCACCGAGGCTACTCAGTACGCGCCGAGCAGCCCCTATGCTGCCTCAAAAGCCGCTTCTGACCATCTGGTGCGCGCCTACCACCACACCTACGGCCTTCCCATTACCCTTACCAACTGTTCGAACAATTTCGGGCCGTACCAACATCCCGAAAAATTCATTCCGCGCATGATCACCAACCTCATCGATGGGGAGAATGTAAGAATCTACGGCGACGGGCTCTATGTGCGCGACTGGTTGTATGTCAAAGACCACTGTCGAGCCATTGACGTAGTACTGCAACAGGGCCAGGTGGGGGAGACCTACTTGGTAGGCGGTATGGCGAATGATACCAATAACCTTGCCGTGGCCAAGCTTTTGCTCAGCATTTTTGGCTTGGGGGAGGAAAAGATACAGTTTGTGAAAGACCGCCCTGGCCACGACCGCCGCTATGCGGTGGATTGGGGTAAGATCCAGGGGGAACTCTCTTGGCAGCCGGAACACTCCTTTGCAGAGTGGCTTAAAGAAACCGTAGCCTGGTATCAAGCCAATGAGGCTTGGTGGCGCCCCTTGAAGGCTGAGGCCGAAACTACTTACAGAAAAACGGGGCAGTAAATTCCGTTACAATTTCTTGGCATGTGCAAGTTGTCTTTACCCCTGCCATAGGTATATAAAAAACTATGGCCTTGGTGCGTATTCGGTCTAGCTTCGTACTCAACGACCGTTTTGAATTGCCCGGGGAAGGGTTGCGGAAGGTCGTCACCGAGTATCGCAAAGCCTGGCAAAAGAAAGAAAAGAAAATTATGAAAGGGTTAGCTGAGATTACAGGGCTAGCCTTCTTTCCTAACGTCATTGATTGTTACATAGCCAACGCCAGAAAGTTTAGTAACATTTCTAGCCCTCTCATTATCGGCGGGGGGCATAAGCCGCAGGAATTCGTCCATGTTCTTACGCACGAACTCACTCATATTTTGGCTGAAGATAATAAGGAAAATTACAACTGGCACAAAGCTGCGGAAGAAGCGTATCCAAAGGTCCACAAACACGTGGCCTACCATATCATGACCAATGCCGTTTTTGAGGCCCTCTACACCGATGTGCTTCATGATACTGACGTTATTATTTGGGCTACGGAAAATACTCATCTGTTTAGCCGGGCTGATCTCCACCGGCCTGCGTGGGAAATTATTGAAGCCGAAGGTTATCAAAATGTGCTGCAAAAAATCAAGGATAACCAGTCGGTTGTTCCGAAGCAATTCTTTTCTGAGGAGTAGACAAGTGACACTGTGACCCTTGTGCGCATTCAATCGAGCTTTCTCCTCAATGACCGTTTTGAGCTGCCTACCAAGGGGCTAGAGAGAGCCGTCAAGGCGTATCAAAAAGCCTGGGGAAAAGTGGGCAGTAAGATTATCAGGGGGCTAGAAAGGGTCACCGGCTTAACCTTTTTCCCCAATGTCATCGATTGCTATATTGCGAACGTCCGGTTTAAGGGAAATATTTCCAACCCGCTCATTATTGGCGGAGCGTACACTCCTTCCCAGTTCGTATTTGTGCTAACTCACGAACTAGCCCACTTGCTCGCTGATGATAATAAGCAAGATTACAACTGGCACGAGGTAGCCAAGAAGCTCTATCCCAAAGAAGAGAAATTTGTGGCCTACCATACTATGACGAACGCCATTCAAGAAGCGCTCTATACGGATGTGATGAAAGATACCGACCTTGTCATTCAGTTTATTGAAATGAGCGATGAGCTGTATTTAGGAGATACCCACAAACCCGCCTGGGACATTGTCGAAAAAGAAGGCTACAAAGCTGTCTTGAAAAAATTCCAGGACAACCAGTTCAAAACCGCCAAGAAGTTCGCCTAGAGTGTACAATTAGTTCATGCTTTCTCGTGGCTTCACCTTCATCGAAATCCTTGTTGTTGCCCTTGTCTTGGCTGTAGTCGCTGTTGCAGTCACCAGCCTAGGCCTCCTCATTACTCGCTCGGCCGTTGAAAGTGAGCGCAAGAATGTTGCTCAAAGTATTGCAGGTGAGGAAATGGAAATTGCCCGCACGTATTCCTATGCGCACGTAGAATACACAGATGCCGATCCTCCTGGCGAAATTGAGCGCACAAAAACTATTGAGCGCAATGGCCAAAAGTACCGCGTGGATTCCCTCATTACCTACGTTGATGACCCTCTCACCAAAGAAACCGAAGATTTCAAACAGCTCACCGTGAAAGTTTCCTGGCCGCGGGCGACTGATGGCGTCGTACTCTCCTCATTTTTTGTGAAAGGCCAACGGCAGCAATCAGGCGGCATCTGCATTCCCGGCACCATCACCTGCCCGAACCCGAAAGGCCTGCCCGAACCGTTTCTGCCGTGTCCGGAAAGCGGAAAGTGTGCCGACATCCCTGCTGACGATGGTGATGATAATGGAGGCCAAAGCCCCACCGCGCCTCCTGACAGTGGGGGAGGAGATGGAGGCAGTGGTGCAAAGCCATGCCGGCGTGACAGTGATTGCTCTGCCGGTAACTTCTGCCAAGAAGGAACGTGTCAGCCTAATTGGTGCAAGATCATTAGCGGCGCTCCGCTCGTCGACAGCGGCGCCTGCCAGGGTCAGCTCGTCATCGAAGATTGCACTGCCACCTGCCCCAGTTGGCGCCGCTTGGGCGAGCTCGGTGTTGTCTCCGTCTGCGGCCGCCCCTCCTACTGCGTTATCACCAGCTACTCATTTGAACGCTGTGCCGATAACCCAGCGTGTTCCCGATAAGAGACAAAAGTCTCAAGGTTGAGTACACTGGGAACTATGCCTAGCGAATTACTCATTGCCATACTTGCCGGATTGGGAGGGATGTTTGGCTGGGGTCTGGCTGACTTTTTTGCCAAAAAAACAATCGATCAGGTCGGCGACACCGTCAGCCTCGCGTGGGGACATTTGTTTGGAACAATCGTTCTTTTTATTATGGCAATGTATCAGTTTGGATTACGCGGCCAGACTGTCACTTTGCCCGACAGTTTCCTCGCGTGGTCAGGAGTAATTTTGTTTGGGATACTCCAGGCTACTGTTTATTTTTTTGTCTACAAAGGCTTTGGCAAAGGCCAGGTTGGTCTTTTGAGTCCAGTCTTCGCATCTTTTAGTGGTTTCGTGGCGGTTGTCTCCATCGTGATCTTAGGAGAGCTAGTAACTGGCAGTCTCCTCCTGGGCTTAGCCATTCTCTTCGCCGGTATTCTCCTGATTAACGTTGACATAAAGGCTCTTCGATCTCGGCGCCTCAGGTTTGCTCAAATTCCTGGATTTAAAGAAGTAGGTTTTGCTACCGTGCTTGCGATACTCTGGACACTTTTCTGGGATCAATTCGTCGGGGGAAAGGACTGGCTCGTGTACACCTTTTACATGTATGCGAGTATGACCGTTGCCATATTCATCATCGCTATCGCCACAAGAATCAATTTGTTTGTTGTTACACCGAAGATTTGGAAGTTCCTCTTTCTCATCGGTCTCACTGAAGTTGGTGCGTATCTCGCCATTACCTGGGGGTATGGGGCTACCACGCGCACCAGCGTCGTTGCGCTTCTCTCGGGCGCGTTTTCTCTTCCTACCATTATTCTGGCGCGCCTGTTCTTGAAAGAAAGAATCACTGCTATTCAAACTATTGGCAGCCTCGTCATTATCATAGGAATTATGTTATTGTCGGTAGCGTAGCCGTATGTCCAGTGCTGTCCCTGCTGAATTCGAGCAGACGTTTCTCGAAAGTCTCAAGTACGAGACGCCGTTTTTTCTATTCTCGAAGAGAAGGATAGTCGATAAGTATGAAGAGTTTGAAAAGTATTTTCCCGGATCAGAGATCCACTATGCGATGAAGGCGAATTCAGAACCGGAAATGTTGCGGACGCTTGCCGAAGCTGGCTGTGGATTTGAAGTTGCCTCTGCCTACGAGCTTCGCCTGCTGAAGGACATCGAAGTTCCGCCAGAGAAGATTATCTATGGTACCTCCGTCAAGCCCCGAACTCACATTAAAGAATTTTTTGAATACGGCGTGGATAGGTTTGCGTTCGACTGCATGCCTGAGCTGGAGAAAATTGCGGCGGCGGCACCGGGCTCGCGAGTCTACGCCCGAGCAGTTGTAAATGACACTGGCAGTGTTTTCAGGTTTTCCCCAAAATTTGGCACCGAGAAAGAGAACATTGTCCCGCTGCTCCAGCGAGCCAAAGAACTTGAGCTGAAACCGTACGGCATCAGCTTTCATGTGGGTTCACAGGCAAGTAACCTATTAGGCTGGGCGAGTGCGCTGGAAAGCTTACAGCCAGTAATTGAGCGTTTACAGCAACTTGATATCGAGCTCGATATCGTCGACATTGGTGGTGGATTCCCTTGTATGTATACCTCGGCTGAAGCTGAGCTGACTGTACCAGAAATTGCTGAAAAAACGCTTGCGCAGTACGAAAAGCTACCGTATCAACCTCAGTTGATTTTAGAGCCGGGGAGAGGCATTGCTGCTTCTGCCGGCATAGCCGTCACTAGTGTCATCTCTCGCGTCGAACGCAGAGGCAGCACCTGGTTATTTTTAGATGCTGGTCCATACAACGCTTTTTTTGAAGGAATGGCCTACCAGGGGTCTACCCGATACAAGATTACGAGTCAGAGATCGTCCGATGATTCTGGGAAAGTGATGTTTGCACTGGCTGGCCCTTCCGGAGATTCCGCTGACGTCATTACTCATGAAGCCCTTCTCCCGCAGGACATGGAGGTGGGCGATAAACTCGTTTTTCACGACGTAGGCGCCTATAGCCTCGTCTTCGCTAACCCTTTCAATGGTTTTCCCAAACCCGACGTGTACTTCGTTTGACCGCGGAGCCGGAGATGGTGTATAATTGAAAATATGAGTGGAGGGTTGAACGCTCCTCAGAAAATCACGGTTGGCTTTTACGCCCTCTTGGTCATTTTCTGGCTCGCTCTCTTCGCTACTGGCACGAAGGAAGGCTTCTACAATTACTTGTATTCGTTCCTCTTTGGGTTGATTCCTCTGATAGGCGGCATAGTCGCCATGATGAGCGCCAAGCGGTGGGGAGGCCTAAGATCGGCTATTGGCAAAGCAGTCTTCTTTATTGGGCTTGGACTTTTTTTGTGGGGGAGCGGTGAAACAATCTGGTCATACTATAACTTTTTCTTAAACGAGCCCGCTCCATATCCGTCGCTGGCGGATATTGGTTTTGCCCCCAGCATTTTCTTCTACGGCTTGGGAGCGATTTACCTTTCCAAGGCGACAGGCGCTAAGTATGGACTGAGAAATCCTTATGCCAAGGCGTTTGCCGTTGTCGCCCCCATTGTGATTTTTGCAATCTCCTATTACGTCCTCGTCACAATCGCCCGCGGAGGAGTACTTTTGCCCGAGGGCGAAACGCCCCTGAAAGTCGTTCTGGACATTGTCTATCCTCTCGGCGACTTCCTAGCCTTCGCTATTGCGGCAGTTGTCTCAGGATTGTCATTTAAGTACATGGGAGGAAGGTACACGTTGGATGCCGTAGCCATTTTGCTTGGGTTATTCGTAATGTTCATTGGTGATTCCATCTTCTCCTATACCACTACCACGGGCACATTTTACAACGCCCAATTTGGTGACTTAATGCTCACCACGGGGTTATTCCTACTTACGTATGGCGTCATTGGGTTTTATAACTTGAAAGAGCCCCAGACTCAATGAATCCTAAAATATGAGCATCTTTGACCAATTCGCGAGCAATATCATCAAGGAGCAAGAGTTCATTATTGGCCCTGTAGCCTGGGAACAGGCGAGCAAGGTTACGGGACTGCGGGTTGATATTCAAAGCCACACTGTCAGCGTTGAAGGTAACTCCAGAGATGTTCTGGAAAAGCTAGTCGCTCAATACGAAGTGCTCTTCGGTCCTGCTTCCCGCGAGGTCTGTCGCGATGCCGTGCGCCCTCTCCTTGGCCAAGTTCCTCCTGACGAGGTACCGGCTATACTGAAGTAATCTAGGGGAACCGAGAAGCTGATATACTGATAGAATGGCTAACACTGGAGGGCCAACGTACCCGCTGCCGCCGCGGGGGGGTGAGGCAGATGCGGGCAGGGAAGATAAGCAGGCAGAAAAGCGCGAAACACTTTCTCGTAAGATTCTACGCCCCGTCGTCGCCGCCGGCACTGCGGCTGTAGAAGGCTCGAGCAAGCTAGTCCAGCGCGTTAACGAAGAACTCTACAAGCGCAATGCGGAGCTAAGAGCTCGCAACAAAACCTTGGCTCTGTTGCGCAAGCTTGATGAAATTTCAATTGCGACGCTCAGCATGGCCGATATGGCCGAGCAAATGTCCGGCGCTATTGCCGAAGAGTTTGGCTACGACTTGGCCACCGTGGCGGTGGTAGAAGAAGCTGAAAAAGATTTACGGTGGTTAGCGCTAGCGTCCTCGGTGCCCTGGATCGATGGCGTGATCAAAACCATTGACCCCAGGGGTCTTAGCTTGCCGCTGGTGAGTAACTTGGCGCCTACTCTCGCTCTTGAAAAAAGGCAAATTTATTATGCCGATCACCCGGCGGCCGTCTACCCAGAGATGCTGGTGAAGCGGCTTACTGAGGCAGATCAGTCCCCCGAAGTCGAAGAAGTTAAACACACGGTATTGTTTCCCTTGCGGTTTGGCCAGCAAGTATTGGGCTTGCTTACGCTTTCCAGCAGCCGGCCCTTGCAGGAAACGTCCCGGTACGAGCGGGAATCTGTTGGGGGCATCGTCGGGCTGGTCTCGCTGGCCATGTACAAAGCTAAGATCTACGAAGATTTACAAGAAACCACCGCCAAGCTCGCCGAGGCGAACGACCAGCTCAAAGATATTGATAAAGCAAAGAGCGAATTCTTAAGTATTGCCAGCCATCAGCTGTACACGCCACTCACCGCGTTGCGTGGCTATCTTTCCATGCTTCAAGAAGGAGACTTCGGCCAGCTGCCGGAAAAGCAAGCTCCCATCGTTAATATTCTGGAGGCGAGTGCCAATCGTCTCATTACTCTCATCAAAAATCTTCTCGACGTGTCCCGTATTGAGGCGGGGCGCCTCGAACTCAAGCTGGAGTCAATTGATCTCGTAGAAATGAGCAAGCAGCTCGTGCAAGATCTTATGCCAAACGCCATGGCGAAAAATCTCGACTTGCAATTTCACGCACCTTCCCACGCGCCGGCTCATGTGGTAGCTGATCGGGAGCGTATTCGCCAAGTCATGCTCAACTTTGTTGATAACGCCATAAAGTATACTCCCCATGGGAAAATAGACATTCGCGTAGAACAACAAGGGGATACTGTCGTCTTTGCGGTGAGAGATACCGGCAAAGGGTTAAAGCCCGAAGAAATTCGTCGGCTCTTTACCAAATTTACCCGAGTGGGCGAGTCCGATCGGCTCCACACCGAAGGTACCGGGCTGGGGCTCTACGTAGCCCAACAAATTGTGTGGGAGCACCACGGGGAGGTAAAAGCCGAGAGCGAGGGGGTAGACAAGGGAAGTACCTTTTCTATGAAACTCCCCATAGAAGGCTCTCCCCCCAGCCTGAAAGTCGGCGAGCGCACCTCTGTTGAGATTAAAGCCGCTGAAAGTAAAGAGGAGGACAAACCAATTGACAAATAGTGCTCGAGAAGAGACTGTTTTGGGCATGAGCTTTGCCGCGTTTACTGTTAGTATTTTGACCTGTCTCCTCACGCTTACCGCCGGTGCTTGGCTTTTTCCGTATGCTTTTGCTGACCGGGTGACTACACCGCTCGTCCTGGCTGAGAAAAACCTATTGGGAGCCCGTTTTGTTGATTTGCCCATCATACTTTCACAGCTGGATAAAGAATTGTCCCATAGAAACATCCCTATCGAATTCCGTGGGCACACGCGCACCACCACTTTAGAAAAATTGGGCGTTGAGCTTAACATTCCTGTCACCGTGCGCGCCCTTCAGGCGCAGCCCCACCGCTGGCGAACTCAACGCAGCTCCCTTGACCCCCAATTTATCCTGGATCAGACAGCAGGCAGGCGGGAAGTGGAGACGATGTTTCAGAATATTATTGTCCCTCCCCAGAATGCCGTTCTCACCATCAACCCCGCCGGAAAAATTCAGGTGAAGAGCGGCAATGACGGGGAAGCGATCGACAGTCTTGCCCTGGCGGATTCTCTGCGAGCCTACTTAAGTGGAGGAGTGCCGGGCCCGGTCTCTCTGCGTATTATGAGTGCCCCTCCTCGGGTGCAAGATCACGAGGTCGAGCGCGCAGGTACCCTAGCCGAGACGTTAATAGAGAATGGTCTTACCCTTCAATTCGAGGAGCGCACGTTCACGGTAACTCTTCCTGAGCTGCGCCGGCTGCTTGAGTTTGGAGAGCAGATCGACCCTCAAGAACCGCAAAACTACATTTTGGGGGTGCGCCTGGAACCGCGAGCGCTGCGCACGCGGTTGTCTGCCGTGGCCGAAGAGCTTAACCAGGAGCCAGTCGATGCCAAGTTTGAAATTAGCCAAGCAGAGGGAGAAGAAGCGCCGCGGGTGAATGAATTTGCCCCGCCGCAGCGCGGTCTTACCCTCAACGTTGATGCCAGCGCCGAGAAGATAGCACATGCCATTACAGTAGGAGATACCCACGTTCCTCTGGTAGTTGATGTAGTGCAGCCAAAGGTTGCCGAATACGCCGACCTGGAGAACTTAGGCATTACCACGCTCATCGCGCGAGGTGAATCTAACTTTACCGGCTCCCCTCGGAACCGCGTCCACAACATCCTCGTCGGCGCCTCCCGCTACCATGGGTTGCTCGTCCCACCCGGGGAGGAATTCTCTTTTAACCAGCACTTGGGGCCGGTGAATGCCTCTGCCGGCTTTAAGCCGGAGCTGGTGATTAAAGCTCACTCCACCGTACCGGAATTCGGAGGGGGATTATGCCAAGTGTCCACGACTGTCTTTCGGGCTGCCGTGCAATCCGGGCTCGAGGTTACGCAAAGAAAGAACCATGCCTACGCGGTGCGGTACTATGGCACCGCCGGATTTGACGCCACCATCTACCCAGGCTACACTGACCTCCGTTTTCGGAACAACACCCCCGGCCACATTCTTATACAGACTAAGGTCGAGGGCACGCGTCTTATCTTTGACTTTTGGGGCACTCCCGATGGCCGCAAAGTTGAAGTAGACGGGCCACACCCCTACCAGCGCCGCCCTGACGGTGCGGTAAAAGCTACTCTCACCCAGCGCGTTCTCCGAGATGATCAGGTCGTATTCGAAAAGACATTCCACAGCAATTATCGCTCACCCAATTTATATCCTAAAGTTCTTGCGAGTAATGTATCCCAACCAACCCCACCACCCGCCGTCACCCCCACACCCACAGTCGCACCCACGCCGCGGCCCGCGACCCCCAAGCCCTCCGCCAAGCCACCCCCACCCCCGCGCGAAGAAGGCAAATCGTA
>CAYHTZ010000020.1:0-18647 GCA_964359735.1 uncultured Candidatus Saccharibacteria bacterium | reverse complement strand
ATTAAGAAGGAAGGGTACACGGACCACAGGATTACCACAGGAATGCACGTGGGCACGCACATGGATGCACCCATGCACATGATTGAGGGCGGGAAAGCTCTTTCGGATATGCCAGTAGAAAATTTCTTTGGCAGGGGGTATCTCATTGATGCGCGAGGAGCATCGGTGGTGGGGGAAGAACTTTTGAAGGGCAATTCAATTAAGAAAGGCGACGTGGTGCTCGTAATGACAGGGTTCTCTGAGAAGTACGGACGGCCGGAGTATTATGAAAAATGTCCTGAGATTAGCGAAGAGTTTGCACAGAAAGTAATTGACCTGGGGGTGAAAGTGGTGGGTATGGACACTCCGAGCCCAGATCGCCCTCCCTTCAAAATCCACAAGATGTTGCTTCCCAAAGGAATTCTGATTATTGAGAACCTGACAAATTTAGCCGCACTGCTAAGCGTTCCCAGCTTTGAAGTCATTGCTGTACCAGCTAAATTCCAAGCCGACGCTGCGCCGGTACGAGTAGTCGCGAGGGCCACTTAACTATCCTACTAATGGAAAGTATGTTCCCCAGCCGTACTCCCACATCATAGTCAGCACAGCCAGGATCGCGCCACCGAAGAATTCTGAACCAGGGGCAAAGCGCGAGCGGTAGAAGTGAATGAACAATACAAAGGCAATGATTAATGAGTACCATTGTGCGAATAAGTAAGCGATGACGATGGTAAGAAGGTTATCAATAAGATGGTCATAAATCCAGTTGGCGTTAAGAGGTAGTGGGGGGTGGAAAAGTATTAGGAGAGCCAATGCAAAAAGCGGGCTGAGTTTCAGGAGTCTTAGGAGATGTTTACGCAGTTGCTGGGGAAATAAAAAGGGCCACAACAAGACAATACCAACTACTATATCGACTTTTAATGACTGGAGGGGGTAGTTCAATACCATCACGTGGACAAATCGGACTATAATGAATCCCAAGAAAGCGGTAAGAAACGCGCGCCAGTTTAAACGCCGGAATTGCGAAGTAATCATAACTACAGCATATCACGGCCCTGTTTTACGTCAGGCCAATTATTGTGAGAAGAACCAGGCGGATTCCGATTTCCGCTCCAGGAGCGTAAATAGGATTATAGAGCAGTAGCCATCAATTCAGTTCAGCGCGATTTCAGGCCATTGTTCTTGCAGCGTTTTTCGCGCAGTCTCTTGAATCTTGTCATCGCGCTTACCTGATCTTTTGAAAGCGAGAAGTAGTCTGTTCAGTGAGCCAGAGCGGGTGACCTCATGGTTTCGGATCACCAAGACAAATGGCGTGGATGTAGTTCCCCAGCCCCAGTATGTCGGCCTCCCGACCAATCTATACAACTTTTTGGTAGCTGGGTCGTGTGACCAGATGACTAAGGTTTTATCTGTTAGGAGAGGAATAAAATTATTGATTAAGAAATTTTCCCAGCCGTGCCTGCGAGTACATACCAGTATGTTTTTGTTGCCGTAGTCTTCTAGAAACTTTTGCCATTCGCGCTTGAACCTTTTTTCTCCGAAGAAAGCCAAAACAAGAAGAACTGCAAACACAGGGGACAGGGTGGTAAAAAGCAAGAAGGTAAGAATTTTGTCGCGGATGCGAGAAGTCGTTTTCTTATCCTTGTGATAGGCCTCATGAAGTGCAATGTCAATTGGGACTGTCCTGTTACAATATATCGATTAATCGATATATTGATACAAAATGAGAGTTAGAGTAGTGGGGAAAACTTTTACCACGTAAGCGCGATGATCATGAGGAGGATAAGGGGAAGGATAGCTTCGATAATTGAAGTCAGGGTGAGACGATAGAACTTTTTCTCGAGGGCTTCATCGAGGGTCATGCCAGGATAATCGACGGCGTGGGCGGCGAAAAGTACGCGGCGTCCCTTTTTGTCCACATCGTACACGGCAAATTTGAGGTTAGAGAGAGGGTACAGCCACTGCACGCCCATGGATTCGCCTACGGTGTCGTGCAGATAGTGCCAAATAAGTGGTAGTAGCCAAAGTAGAGCCCAGAAGGGTGAGATGAAGGCAAGAATGATGCCGGGGGTAGCGGCTGCAAGAAGGGGTTGGTGGAAGAGGGTGTCACGGTGCTTCAGATCAAGCTCCTTTTTGCGTGAGAGGGCGAGCAGGATATCAAAGTCGGGGAGCACTGCTACAGCTGCACCGAAAGCGTACATCCAGAGCGGGGCGCGGCCGCCGTAAAACACTGAATGCAAAAGATGAGCAATAAAAGCGCCAGTGACTAAGTCCAAGACGCCAAATTGAAAAAGGCCGACAAATTTTCGGAGAGTCATACCTTATCGCTTTGCAACTGCAAGGATATTTTTGCTGAAGATAGTCGTGTCCGTGCGGCCGTAGAGTTTGAAAATGGTCAGCCAAAGCTTGTTCAAGACAGCCGCCGCGGCTTTAGCTAGGAGGTTCTTGAGGGAGTTTTCGGTGACATAGATGTCTGTCCCCATGACTTTAACATCCTTAAACTTTGCCATGAGTAAAGTTTGCTTCATGCTATGCTGGTCAAAGCCAACTTCATGAGTGATATCAATGTAGCGGCCATCGTTGCCTAGGAGGGGGTTGCCCATGTTCGGGACTTTCACGAGGAATGTGCCGCCTTCTTTGAGGCCGGCGCGGATGACTTCCAACATGCGCCACATGGTAGGTTTTACTTGGTGCTCCAATACATCGTTCAAGATGAAACAGTCGACGGGTTCTTTCAGGTTCTCGAGGTAGGCAATAATTTCGGATTCAACGACGGGTAAGTTTTTCTTGCGGCAGAATTCAATCACTTCTTTCCCTACATCAACTCCTAAAATATTGGTGTAGCCGTGTTCGCGCAGGAAATAGAGAAAATGCCCCAAGCCTGTGCCTAAATCTACAATGCGAGCGTTTTTGTTTTCAGGCATGTGAGGTAGATAGTTCTTCTCAAAATACCGTGCTTGCAAACGAAATGAGGCGTCAGTTTCCCGCTCGCCGCCGAAGTGGTGGGAGAGATACTGCGCGTATGTCTGTTCAACATCCATGTCGTATACGCTACCCTTAAAGCGTGCAGCAGAGCAAGCCAGCATCACAGACATTCTCAGACACGCATCGCGACTCCCCGCGAGAGTCGCGTGCTCGAATTCAGCCGGCCGCTGTCAAGGAGGGAACCTTGACAGACCCTGCCGGCTCGGCTTCCATACGGTCCGCGAATGCAGTGCTGCTGGCTTGCTTGATTGTTGTGTTTGTTGTTTCTCTCATTCCCCGTGCACTTGATTTAGGCGCTTTTATTTCGCCTGACGAACCGCGGTGGTTGGAGAATACGCTGAGTTTTCGGGAGGGGTTGGTAACAGGAGACTTGTCAAAACTATATCAACAGCCGCACCCAGGCATTACTACTATGTGGGTTTCAGCGGCTACAATTACGTCGGAATCATGGGGGACGCGGCGGCTGCCGCACGCTGTGGCCATCTCTGTGTTAATTACGGTTGCGGCTTACTTGTTACCGCGCCGGGGGGGGGGGGCGGCGGGACTTGGGGGTGGGTTACTCTTAGCGCTAGATCCACATTTCATTGCCCACTCACGCGTGCTGGCTATGGATGCGTTGCTAAGTATTTTTCTTATTATTTCCCTCTTGGCGCTTTTAGTGGGGCTAAAGGAGAGAAAATGGTACTGGCTGGCGTTGTCGGGGACAGCAGGGGCCTTGGCAGTGCTTTCGAAAATGATCGGGGTTGCTATTTTACCGGTAGTTGCTGTTGCTCTCGTCGTTGACTGGTTGCAGTTTCATATGAAGAAGGTGCCGCTGCCGGCAGGAAGCTCGTCAGCCGCACAAGTTTTACTGAAAACTGCCTCGGCGTGGGTAGGCGCGGCAGTGATCACAGCACTAATTGTTTTTCCCGCCGTCATTACTGATTTCGCCAAAGTGGCTGCGGGCACTCGCGAGTTTTTTGCTACGGAGCATTACAGCCAGCAGGTGCATGCCCTAGGGCCGCACTGGTATGTTGAAGCGTTTAAACTTTGGACTACGCCGCTCGTTCTTATATTACTATTTGTCGCCATGTGGTTGTTTGCTCTGGGAGGGAAATACAGGTTTCCTCTGAAGAGACGGAATTCAGATGTTGGAATTCTACTATTATTTTTCGGTCTCTTCCTGTTTACCATTCAATACTCCATCAAGAAGGGCGACCGGTACATGTTGCCAGCCTCGCTCATTCTTGATGTGCTTACGGCGCTAGCGATAGTCGTGTTATGGAAGTTTTACCGAGAGAAACTTCACCGGGGGGCTCTCGCGGCTTTAGTCGTAGTACTGCTGGGGTGGCAAGTGTGGAATCTTTTCCAGTTGCATCCGCACTACTTAGCGTACCGAAATCCTTTTTTCCGTAGCGTGGCAGAGGGGCGAACGATGGGGTGGGGAGAGGGCTTGGATTTGGCCGCCGACTATTTGAATTGGAAACCCGGAGCTGAGGAGATGTTGGTGCTTTCCTACTGGGAGGGGCAGCTTGGGTACAAGTTTAAGGGAGAAGTTACTGGCGTGGAGCGCCTAGCGAAGGAAACCATGGAAGAAGTTGGAGCAGACTACGTAGTGCTCTATCGCGCCATGCAAGGCCGTGCGCCTGATCGGTGGGAAACAAAAGTGCTGGCGCAATTCGCTAGTGTAAAACCAGAACACGTGATTTCCCTCAACGGCGAGGAGTACGTCTGGATTTACAGGGTTAAGTGAGGTATAATTAACGTAGTGGGCAAAAGCGATCTGGTTACGAAGCAATACTTAGACAACAGCCTGGAACGCTATCCTACGAAGGATGATATGAAGAGTGTTATTAAGGCTTCAGAGAAGCGAATTATCAAGGCCGTGAAAACTATGATGGAAATTCGGGATGAGGAGTTGCAGGGCGCGCATGAAGATGAGTTGGATATTGTTGCTGGTGGAAAAGTGGCTCCGACATCATGGAAATCAATTCCCCGCCGACTCAAGACGGTTGAGGAAGAAGTTGAGAAAATCAAAGATCGGACGTGAAGCGATATCTGGTATATATTTCACTTGTCGTTCTTGTTTTTATTATTGGGAGTGCATTGTTTTCGTGGTCACTTGTGGGTTCACGCGATGGAGAGAAAACTAAAAATGATCGTGTGCCTGGCTCGGTAATTGTTTGGTTCAAGGATGGAGTTAGTGAAGAGAGGGTCAAGCAAATTGCAGCTGAAGTAGGCGCGACCCCTGAAACTCTGACTGATCCTCAGTTTGCTGTTTCTTATCTATTTCGAGTAGAGACAGGTTCGGAAGAAGATGTAGTCTCGACATTACGGCAATATTCTGAGGTCAAAGACGCTCACCAAGAGAGAGTCTTTTATGGCACGGGTGACTTTAAGGCTTATTAAGCGGAATGTTTGTTAAGTAGCCCATTTCTGGTGCCACCAGTGGAAGATCATGAGAGTCCAGAGTTTTTTGCGGTGATCGGCACGGCCAGAAAGATGTTCCTCTACTAGTTTCTCGATAACTGACCAATGACAGACGCCTGCTTTTTCAATGATTTGGCGTGACAAAGATTCCTGAAGCAGGTTTTTGAGCGGGTCGCGCAACCACAAGCCGAGAGGAATTCCAAAACCTTTTTTGGGGCGGTCGAGTATTTCCCGTGGTAGGCGGCCACGCATGAGTTGCTTAAGGATAATTTTTGATTTTAAGCCTTTCATTTTCACAGAGTCGGGGAGCTGAAAAAGAAAACTGGCGAGAGCAGGGTCAAGGTATGGCGTGCGAGATTCCAGGCTGGCTTACTTGGTAGCGCGATCCAGCTTGGGTTGGATGCCGTCTTGTAAGTAGTTGGGGAGGTAGGCGGCGGAGAGTTGTTGGAGCGGTGTGGCTGCAGAAAATCGTTCTGATACTTCATTGACTGGCTGGTAGAGATTGTCGGCAGGTATTTGCCAATCAGATGTGAGAAGTTGTTTTAACTCTTGATCATGGAACGAGCCGAGCCAGACTTGGTTACGCACTAAACCTTGATATGGGAGACCCCGCACGAAGGACTTTAGTTTAAAGTCGAGACTGAAATTGCGGTATGAAGTAGGCAGTATATTTGCTAGCGCACGCACGGCAGTGCTAAAAGGGCCGAGCGCCTGTGCAATTTGGTAGGCGGGAAACGTATCATAGCCGTAGAGGAGTTCATCGGCGCCGTCGCCATCGAGGGTAACCGTGATATGCTCTTTGGCGGCCTGGCTAACGAGCAGAGTGGGCAAGATGGAGGCATCGGCAAGGGGTTCATCGAGTTGGTTTTGGACTGTTGCAAGCGTGTTGTGAAACTCTTTTAAGGTGAAGGGGATATCGTGATGGATGGTTCCGAGAGCTTCGGCAGCTTTGAGTGCATAGGGCGACTCGTTGAAACTTTCGTCTTCAAAACTGACGGAAAAGGAATGTAAGTGATCAGTGTGCTGGCGCATGTAGTAGGCGATGGTGCTGGAATCAATACCGCCGGAGAGCAATACGCCCACGGGGACGTCGGCGACCATGCGATAGCGGACGGCTTGGTCGAGAAGGTGATCAAGTTGGTGAAGGTTATCGCTCGCTTCCAGCCTCCCTAAATTCTGGCTCCGATTTACCTGCGAGTTTTTTACATTAAGGATTCCCGTCCCGCGGCCTAAGTCGCCAGAATTTGGACGGCTACGCTCGCTCAACAAGTTCTCTAATTTCCACCACTGTTTAACGACTGGGTTCGGGCCCCTCGTTGAAAACTGTAAGTAGCTGCCCGTCGGAACTTTCTTGATGTTTTGGAAGGGGGTATCGGGCGCGGGGATGTATTCGAAAAGGAAGTAGCGGGCCAGCGCAGTTTTGTCGAGGGTGCTGCCGACTTTAGGGTGAAGCAAAATACTCTTTAGCTCAGAAGCGAAGAGAAATGAACCTTTTGTCTGGGTGTAGTACAGTGGCTTTTTGCCGAAGCGGTCGCGGGCAAGGAGTAGCTCTCTTTTCTCCTTATCCCACAGCGCAAAGGCGAACATGCCGTTGAGGGCAGGCAGTCCTGCCGGACCGTACTCGATGAGATGATATAGAAGTACTTCGGTGTCAGATTGCGTGCGCAACTTGTACTTTTTCTCCAGCGCGGGGCGGAGCTCTTTGTAGTTGTAGATTTCGCCGTTAAAAATGATGGTGTAGCGGCCGTCGGTGGATGTGAGCGGCTGGGCGCCAGTGCTGAGGTCGATGATGGCCAGGCGGCAGAAGCCGAGAGCAGTGTTATTGTCGAAGAATTCTCCCGTGTCGTCCGGACCGCGGTGGAGAAGGGCATCGCGCATACGGCGCAGCACTTCCGGTGAGGGTTTTTCCCCTCCAGCGTAATTAACGATGCCAACGATGCCACACATTATTTTCGCTTATACAGAATAATGGGCTCCGTGACATCATTAGGGATTTCGGCCACAGGCGCAAATTGTGTAGTAAGAAGTTGGCGTAAGCCCTCGGTTTGCTTGACTCCCTTTTTGAAGTACACGTCGTTTGTACGCCAATCGATCACGATCCAGCTTACTTCGCGCTCAACATTGCGAGTTAAATCTTCCATGTCGGGGAAAAAAGTACGACGGATAGAGGTAGGTAGAATCTTAGCGCGTTCAGCGAGATACCAACCTGGGTGGGTGAGGTATTTGTATAGCGGGCGCTTTCCCAAGAATGGGTATATAGGCTGAGCAGTAAAAATTGCCTCCCCTTCTGGCACATGATGCTCAATGGCTTTGCCGGCTGCAATGGCAGCTTGGGGGGCGACCGTGCCGCGGTACTGCTTGAGAGCCATAGCGCTGTATGGGGCAACAAAAGAAGCGGCTACAATAACTGCTACAACTGCGCCTAGTGCACGACTGCGGGATGCAATGTACGTGATAGCAAGTGCAGCGGCGAGACAGAAGGCAGGAATGCTTTCTAAAATATAGAAGGGTGTGGGATCTCTGCCCCAGAAACGGTAGAAGCCGATGAAGCCCGCGAGCCACATTATAATAATAGCAAGCGCATATACTTGGTATTTCATTGAAATTTTTGGTGCGGGGAGAAGTAAGGCGAGTCCGGTGAGAGCGGCCAATACGGTGAATGTCGTGCGCGCACTTTGCTCAAACGTAACGAGGTTGGGTTGTGACCAATAATCAGAGAGTTTTTGAAAGAGAGGTTGGTAAGAATAAAACGCAACTAGGAGTAAGACTGCGGCTAAGGCAATACGGAGCGGCATCGTGATAGCGCGAATGCTCAAAAAGAGCAGGGCTATGGCCATAAGAATAAGCGGCAGGCCTTCGTACCAAAGAGGTAAGAGACCGCGGAACAGCATGGTAAGGCCGCTGGGCACGGCTTCCTGGTAGGCGGCTTGCTGGTCGTCGGCAATGAGCACGGCGTCGGCGTTAAAAAAGAAGGCAGTTTTGGGCCAGCCGTAGAGGGGGTACACGATGGCGATCGTAACTGCGAGCAAAAGCGCGCCGGTGAGGCAAAAGACGCCCAGCCGAACGGCGGGTCCTGCCGACAGCTTCACCCCAACCGGGTGCGCGTCGCTGCTGCTTCCGTGCATCCGGCCGGGGAGCCCCGCTGTCGTCACCCGCTCTTCACCCCGCGCTAAGTCGCCAGAATCTGTGTGGCTGCTCGCATCAGCTCCTTCCCGCTGAGGTCGCCAAAGGATTAGAAGCAGCATCAGTGGCAGAAACGCAACGGCGGTGGCGCGGGTGAGGACGGCGAGAAAGAAAAAGAGTGCAGCCCACATGTATGTACTTGTTCTTTCAGGCCGGCGCACAAGAAGAACTGCAGCAGCTAAGATCCAGACAAGCTCAAGAGGCGCATGAATGACATTCGTGGTTAAGCTGACGGCGGCAGGAACGAGACCCCACAGGGCGGCGGCAAGCAGAGCAGTGAGGCGCTTGCGCGTAATGCCCACTACGAATGCGTAGAATAAAGGAATGGATACCACGTGTAGAAGGCTGGTGAAGAGCCGGCTGGCTTGCATGGTCTGTCCCGCGATAAGTTGCCAGCCCTTTAATAGGAATAAAAAGACTGGTCCTTTCGTAGCGCCGAACTCGCGGAAGGGTAGAACGCTTGTATTGATCTGCCAGGCGTCCATCATGTAAGCGCTTTCGTCTTCGACTACGTTGAGGATGTTTGTGAGGTACACGTGCAGGCCTAGAGAGAGCACCATAACACCGGCCAGCAGTAACGGCGTTACAAAGCGTTTTTGTGTCATGCGGCTAGTGTATCATGAGTCCTATGACGCAGAAGGAATGGTTAGCCTTGGCATTGGTCTTGCTGCTCGCTGCAGCTTTACGGTTCTGGGGAATTACTCATGATGTTTGGATCGATGAAAATAAGGTAGTGAACCCATCCATTACCATGGCGCAGTCGGAAGGCTTTCCGCTCGCGGTAGCGCCGCAATCGTACTACCCCCACTCCACACATCACGTGTTAGCGCTCGTATTTTGGCCGATTGCAAAAATGTCGCCTGACTTTTCGAATGAGAATTACCATATAGTGGCTCGCGTGGTAGCGGCGCTGTTTAATGTCGCGACGGTGGGAGTGGTATATGCGATTGGGCGAGGGCTGCTATCGCACAGGGGAGGAATACTGGCGGCGCTCTTCTTGGCGGTAATGCCGCTGCATGTGAAATACAGCCACTTTATACAAGTAGACCTTATCGCCGCGTTTTTTATGACACTGGCTCTATGGACTGCGCTTAAGATTTGGGATGAAGGAAACACAAAGTGGTACATTTTAACGGGCATTTTGGTGGGCGCGGCAGGGGCGTCGCAGTTCTGGGGATTCACCGCCGGAGCGGCATTGGTTTTGGCGCACCTCGGAACCAAAAGAATGTTCAGGCCAGTCTTTTTACTGGGTCTATTTCTCATTCCACTTACTTTCACTGCTTTAAGTCCGCATTTAGTGTTTCAGTGGAGTGAGAAATATCGAGAACCATTCGAGAAAATTCAACAGCGCGGGGCGGCGGGCGATTTGGGGTACACTCGCCCAAATATTTTGTGGCCGTTGTATACGCGCTCACCTGATTGGGGGCTTAATTTCACGAAAGCGGGGCTCATGTGGGAAAGCAATATTCTGGTATTTGGACTAGCAATTGTTGGTGGGGTAGTAGCGGCGTGGCGCAGGGACTGGAAGGTGCTCATCATGTTGGGTTTATATCTTGTGATTCTCTACTTAGCGATTAACGGGACGCTAAAGCTGTATGCAGTGAAGCGTCTCATGCCGCTGGGACCCATTTTGGCACTGCTGGCAGCCTATGGTATTACGAAATTACCAAGGTGGCGGGTAGCTCTCTATGGAGTGACAGGTCTGGCAATAGTTACTGCACTTCTACAGGCTGTAGGTTTTAACGCTGCATATAGCGCGGGCTCAGTACATGAAGGGGCGGTGAGGTGGGGACAAGAGAATATTCCACACGGAAGTGTAGTTCTTCAGCATGGGCCGCTGAAGTTGCTGGAGCCGGGAGATAGTCGTTGGAAAGTGGTGCGCATGAACGAAGTATATGCAAACTTTAATGCCAGTAACCCTGAAGTGGCGAAGGACCGCGCCAAATCTTTAGACCAATGGGTTCAGGAAGAAGGTGTTGAGTACGCTGTGCTTGATTCCAGAATGGTTGATCGTTATTACGACGCGACCTCGCGTAAGCTGTACCCAGAAACAACGGCGTCGTACCGCGCGTACTACGATGATGTTCGCTCGCGAGGGAAATTGCTCTTTGAAATTGGCCCTCAGTTCGGGAAGCAGGCAGGCGCGCGGGTGGAAATTTACGATGTCCGGCACTTGCGCTAGGCTTGAGTCATGTATCAGCTTAGTGACGTTGTCATCCTTGTTCCTACGTATAATGAGAGAGATAACATCGGCCTGACGTTGGATCGGGTGGCGAAAGTGAGCCAGGAGTTACGGGTGATCGTGATTGATGACAGCTCGCCTGACGGTACGGCGGAGATTGTCCGGCATATGGTGCGTATGTATCCTAGCATGGAGTTGTTGCTACGCACGGAGGACAAGGGTTTTGCCAAGGCCTATCTCGCTGGTTTCCGTAAGGCTTTGGAAGATGAGTCAGCAAAGGTAGTACTTATGATGGATGCGGATTTTTCCCATGACCCGGAGGAGATTCCGGGGATGCTAGCCAGGCTGAATGAGAGGGCGGATGTTGTGACGGGGTCGCGCTATGCTGTACGGCAAGAGTTTAAAGATATTACCCTTTGGCGCAGAGTTCTTTCGCGCTTCGCTAACGTTTACGTGAAAATGGTGCTGGGGTTACCGCTGACTGATTGCACCTCAGGATTTGTGATGATGCGGCGGGAGGTGTTGCAGAAGTTGCCGATGACAGACGTGCGTACGGAAGGGTATGGATTCCTATTTCAGTTAAAATATCGTGCCTGGAAACAAGGTTTTAAAATTGTTGAGCATCCTGTGCGCTGGCCAGAACGCCACCAAGGCAAATCCAAGATGACCGTAAAACGCATGTTCGAATCCGCCCGTCTCCCCTGGCTGATTCGCTTTGGGTAATAATCTTCGTTCTGCTCTTGACTATTGACCTGATTTTGTTTATTATTGGCTGTTATGAAACGAGATACTTTTTTGACTTTTGGAGCGGCTTTACTTGCTGTATGCGCAATTGGGCTAGCGGCAGCTGTTCCTTCACGAGGTGCTCAGGCTGAGTTTTTGTAAGATCCCGACCCTAAGGGAGCTTGCTATGGGACATTTGGAGGAGACAAGCGGATTTCTACTGAATGTAAACAGCTCACGCAGAGCGAGTGTTCAAAATTGCACACTACTCTTGTTACTAAGGTCGATTACAGTTTTTGGGAACCTGGTGAGTGCGACAAGAAGAAGTTTGCTCTTTCTCTCCACCTAACAGATTTAAAGTGTTACGATGATGAGACTTTTCAGTATGAGGGGGGTATAAAATGCCGAAAAGCATTACAAGAAGCAGCAGATCTATACTGTGGTCCGGAGGAGAAAGGGTTTTTGGTGAGCATGCATAATTTCTTTTATGCTACCAAGGATTTTGGCAATCCGGTTATGTGCCGTGTCTCCTGTACGGGTCTCTACATGTGTGTAGATCCTAAGAAGATCGTGAGCACGACGCCGACGTCTGCCGAAGCAACTACCTACCCTGTATCAGCTGAGCCTACTTCTCTATAATTTCAAAACGCGGGAGGGGAACAATAAATTTGCCACCATTGGCGAGGTACTCAGCCTCGCGGTGGTGGAATTCCTTGAGAAAGTGCCAGGGAAGGACTAAGAAATAGTCGGGATGAGCCGCGCGGGCTTCGTCTTCAGAAATGATAGGAATGTTGGTACCCACGGTGCGCTTGCCCCATTTATCGGGGTTACGCTCCGCGGCGGCAGTGATGACTAAATTATCCAAACCGAAGTACTGGAGCAGCGTGTTGCCCTTGGTGGAGGCGCCATACACGTATACCGATTTGCCCTCCGCAGTTTCGTGCTTAATGAAATCGACGACTCGTTGCTTTATCTCTCCCACGCGCCCCGCGAAAGCTTCATACGGGGTGGCAGTATCAAGGCGCAATTCTTTCTCATGGTCTCTCAACTTTTTAATTCTTTCTTGCGCTCCACGAGAAGGTTTTACAGATATGTTGTCGGTGTGAGTAATGTACGTGCGGTAGCTGCCGCCATTCACATCATTTAGTTCGACATCAATAGCTTTGAGGTTGTGCCGAGAAAGCAGAGATTCGAGCGAGAGGAGCGAGTAGTACTCCAGATGTTCGTGACAAATGTTATCGAAAATGTTTTCTTCCAACATGGTAGGCAAATACATCATCTGGATAATCCAGAGGCCGCCTTTGTCGAGCGTATCTTTTACGTCAGCGGTAAACTGGTTTGGGTCTTCTAAATCATAAAACATGGCAATACTGGTAATGATCTTGGCTTGCTGGTCAGGATAATGTTGTTGGAATGAGTACGCTGAGAAGTAATCATTGATTACGTGAATATCGGCGTGTTGCGCATAGGGCATGAGGTTGGTAGCGGGCTCAAAGCCGACTTTGCGCAGGTTAGGCATGTCGTACGCTAAGAGCAGCGTATTATCGTTGCTGCCGGTGTCGATTACAATATCGCCGGCAGCTAGGGGAACGAGTTTCTCAGTCGAGTGCGCAACGTCAGCCAGCGCGTCCCGCATACTTTGATTTACCCCAGAGCGGTACCAGTAGTTGCGGTACATTTGGTCTTGGTCCACAGTGTGGTGCAGCTGCAAGAGGCCGCAGCCGCCGTCTTCAGCGTTGCAGAGCACGAGTTCGAGCGGGGCGCGCTGGCCAGGTAAAGAGCCAACATCGATAAAATCAGAAACATAGTGGTTACCCAAAGAAAGCACGGGGGTGAGAGCTTCTCCCCCACAGAGACGGCACGTTTTTCTCACATGTACACCTTGCCGAGATGTAGTTTGCGCCGCTTGTTTTGTATCTCCCTTTGGCACTGGTACAGTGTAGCATATGTCAGTTTCGAGCAAAGTTGTGCGGCGCGATGAGACGATTTGGGATGGCGTCTGGCAAACAGCTGCTTCAGGGAAAGTGATCACGGCACTGCGGGAGTTTTACAGCTCACGTCTCCAGAATCTTATTACACCTTACATTGACTCTAATTCTCGCATTCTCGAGTTAGGCTGCGGCACCGCCACGTTACTCTTATCCTTAGCACCGCGTGTTCAGGAGGTGGTAGGGCTCGATATTTCGTCTGAAGCACTAAAAATTGCGCGGGCGCATGAAGCGCGCCTCGGAGTCGCAAATGCAATATTCGTGAAGGCTGATTGCCGGGATGTGCCGTATAGAAACGAGTTTGATGTGGTGTATAGCGCCGGACTGATTGAACATTTTTTTGAGCAGGACATTGATATTGCTCGTCAGCATCTCAACGCGGCCAAGCCTGGGGGGCGGGTGATCATGAGTGTGCCCTACATGTACACGTTGCACGGCTTACATTACTTGCTGACACGACCGAAGTTGACACGGCGTTTGTGGCCGTGGTCGCAGGAGCGGTATTTCCAGAAATTTTATTCAAGATCTTCTCTCCGGGCAGTGGGAAAAAGCGCAAGGTTACCATTCCGCGTGTATTTTTTACGTCCCTGGCCGGTGGGTTTGATTTTGGGGATTTTAGTGCTAGAAATCCAGAAATGAGTGTATACGACAAAATTAAGCGGGGCTGGAAAAGCGCTTCAGACGGGCTGACGGGAAGCGAAGGCTTTTGGGAGCGCAGTGCCTTAGGGCTATCGCTGCTGCGCAACCTTAAAACTGTCTTCACTGCCGAAAACCTTAAAGGGCGGCTCTTGGATGCGGGCGCGGGCAAGCTGCCCCATCGGCACCTTTTAAGGGAGTTGGGTGTTGAGTATGTGAGCTTAGACTTTAGGCAAACTCATCCAGAACTTGATATCGTGGCTGACGTGCAGAAGATGCCAATGGGGGATAACAGTTTTGATTCAGTCATCTGTATAGAAGTTTTGGAACATGTGCCGAACCCGGAGCTGGCGCTCACCGAGATCCTGCGTGTGCTTAAGCCGGGAGGGAAGTTAGTATTTTCTGTCCCGCACTTTTTGTATCTCCACAACGAACCGTATGATTTTTACCGATACACGAAATACGGGCTGCAGGAGTTAGCGCAGCGGACTGGGTTTACAATAGTTGCGATTAAACCCTCCGGGGGACTCATGTGTTTCTTGCAGGGAATTGTGGCCACAGCGGCGGTGGGGCTAACGTATGGCGTGCCAGTTGTGTGGCCGGCTGTTTTGTGGGTAAACCGGACTACGGCGGCAGTGGCAATATGGCTAGATAGGAAAATTGATAAGAAGCATTTGATGCCTCTGCATTATTTCGGAGTATTACAAAAACCATGAATGCACTTTGGCGACGACACATCGTTGTTTTGATACTCTACGTTGTTTTGACGGTGTTCATGACGATGCCCATAGTCTCAAATATCTCCACGCATGTGGCAGGCCTGGGAGGCGATCCCTGGCAAACCATGTGGCGGTTTGGAGATGAGTGGGATAACGCTAATATTTTAGAGATATTTGGGGGAGGGGAGCCACGACTGGTCAATATTTCGGTATGGCCGTGGATGTGGTTGCACCTCATGTTTGGGCAGCCGGCGGCATACAACTTGGTTTACTTGTTGTCGTTTGTGCTGTCGGGGTACTTTATGTATTTGCTAGTGCGGTTCCTGACCAGGCGGGTCCCCGAACCAGACGCTTTGCATCGGTACGGAGGAGGCCTGTCTCGCATTCTAAGCGAGGCGCCGGCATTTTTGGCCGGCGTGCTTTACATGTTCCTGCCTTACCACGTGGCGCACGGCATGGGGCATTTTGGGGCGATGCAGACGCAGTGGCTGCCGCTGGCAGTGTTATTGCTCTTTATGTGGATACAACGGCCCACCGTCTGGAGAACGATCGGGTTAGCCTTAGTGGTCACTCTGCAGTCGTGGTCAGAACACCATTATTTGTTGTGGTTGGCCATTTTTGTAGTGGTGTTTGCGATATTTCACCTCATCCGCCCCGAAGACGAGTTGGCTTCTCCTTCACAAGGAGAAGCACCTCTCCTTCGTAAGGAGAGGTCAGCTGAAAGATGGGTGAGGTGGATACGCGGTAATTCGCGACAGATTGTTCTTCTCTCCATACTACTGATTACCTTTGCTGCTTTGCCGTGGTGGCCGATGGTGAGGCTTGCCGCGCAGCCCAGCGATACCTTGTCGCTCGGTATTGAGCAGACAATCCGTTTTTCGGCAGATCTCTTCTCATTTGTGACGCCGCCGCAGTGGCAGCCGATTTGGGGAGGAATCGCGTACGAGTTATTTGGCAAACATTTTACAGGGAACATCGTTGAAGCAACTCAGTTCTTAGGATTCTTACCGCTCTTGTTGCTAATCTTCTTCCGGCAGCATGTGCTGCGGCGGGAGAAAAAATTCTGGTTCGCTGTGGCGGCAATATTTTTCTTGATCAGTCTCGGCCCTCGGCTCCACGTCTTTGGCAATGTGCTGCCGATGCCGCTCCCGTACGCACTTCTCGATTCTTTGCCAGTATTTAGTGCGGTACGGGCGGTGGCGCGCGCGGGAGTGGTGGTAGGACTCTCTGTCAGTGTTTTGTTTGGTTGGATTTTGGCTACGCAGCTGAAACGGCCGATTAGTGTGGCAGTAGCGTTGGCAGTTATTCTGACTGAATTCCTTTTTTTGCCTGTACCCTTGCAAGCAACGAAGCTTTCGGGGGCCTACGAGATAATCTCTAGTTTGCCTGGGAAGGCTCTGGTGGAGATCCCAGCGGCGACAAACTACACGGCGGCGTCAGAATCTTTATACGCTTCTCGCGTTCATAAGAAAGAAGTGGTCGGCAATATTGCCCTGGAACGGGCGCTTGAGAAGGAAGTATTCGCGGAAGCAAAATCGCTGCCGGCGCTGCGACAGTTACTATTTTTGAGAACGGCACATATACTGGAAAACCGCCCAGAATTTTTTGCGCAGGGTATCGTTGAGACGCTGCCCGACACGCTCCGGTACTTGGACGTTTCGGCCATTGCTGTGAGGGCTGACTCGCTTTCAGCAGAGCAGCGGCAGGCGATAGACTACTTCTTGCATGAGCAGCTGGGGTGGCCGGGGGAGAAATATGAAGATGTCGTGCTCTACAAAGTGCAGCCGCGGGCGGGTGACGGAGTTTTTCTATCTCGCGATGGGCGCTGGGAGAATGTAGGTTTTGACCCCAAGCGCGAAAGCACGTTTGCGGAAATTCCGCGCCAAGCGGCCGTAACGCTGTATAATGTGCGCGAAACTAATGTGACTGTTACATTGGAATTTGACGTTGAGCAGGGTGCCATTTCAGTATCCATGGCAGGAACCCCACTCCGCCAAGGCTACGCGGGGCAGGGTGTACGAGTTCCTATTGTCTTGGAACCAGGAAAGCAGGAAGTTGTGTTTGAAAGTTTGTTACCCGACAAGGCAATTATTCGAAATCCTAAGTTGGTAGTGCAATGAAAATCTTAATCGTGAATTACGAATATCCGCCACTCGGGGGTGGGGGCGGAGTGGCGACGAAGCAACTGGCCGAGGAGTTGGCGAAAAAGCCCTTCGACGGCGCTCAGGGTAAACATGAGGTTCATATACTTACTACTTGGTACCCGGGATTGAAGCGTGAAGAGGTTGAAAATAGTGTGTATATACACCGAGTCAAAGTTTGGGGAAGGAATGAGCTGCCGACGGCAACCATCCGCTCGATGATTACTTTCGTGCCCGCTGCTTTTTGGCGGGGGTGGCGTCTGTGTCGGGAGAGGAAGTTTGATGTAATTAACGCACAGTTCGTTGTGCCCTCTGGAATTCCAGCAGCATTGGTTTCCAGGGTGTTTCGATTGCCATTTGTATTGAGTTTTATAGGTGGAGATTTATATGATCCCACGAAGGGTGTGTCGCCTCATCGGCATCCCGTGTTGCGGGCAGTGGTACGTTGGGTAGCGGATCAAGCAGCGATCTGCACTGCTATTTCCGAAGATACAAAATGGCGGGCGTATGAGATGCATGGTGTAGATAAGGATGTGGTAGTAACACACTTAGGGCTTATCCCGCATGCTGTGGTCACGGTGGCGCGGAAGGATGTGAATTTGCCTGAAGGCGTCCCGATTTTTGTCAGCGTGGGGCGACTTATCCCTCGTAAACGCTACGACCTTTTACTCGAGGCGTGGAGAGAGATTCCGAGTGCTCATCTCGTGATTATTGGCGACGGGCCGCTTAAAGAGGACCTTCAGAGCAAGATTGCAGCGTACGGGCTAGAGAAGCGCGTCCACCTGCTAGGATTCGTTGATGAGGCTCATAAGTATAAAGTGCTCCAGGCTTCCGATGCCTATATCTCAGCTACTGAGCATGAGGGGTTCGGGATTGTGTATTTGGAAGCGATGGAAGCAGGGCTCCCCATAGTAACGACGGACACTGGGGGACAGCGGGATTTCTTAACTGAGGCTGAAAATGCAATTTTGGTAGCTACCAGCGATGCCAAGCAGCTTGTCGCAGGGATGCAGCGGCTGCTTTCTGATGAGAAGTTACGGCAGAAAATGGCCGTGAACAACAGGGAAAAGGTAAAGGAATTTTATTTGGAGAAGACAGCGAAAAAGTTTGAGGATGTGCTTACGGAAGCGGCAGATAAAAAAGTATGAAAGTAGCTATTGAAGCGCGGGCGCTGAATTCAAAGACTGCTGCTGGTGTTAAGACATATGTAACTGAGCTGATTCGGAATTTGCGCGAAATTGGCGGCGCTGAGTATGAGATAATTCAAGACAATATTCCTGGTTGGAAGCTGCCGTGGTGGATGAATGTAACGCTGCCCCTCGACTTCGCTCGGGGTAAACCGGATGTGGTTCACTTCACAAAGGCTGCTGTTCCTAAGATAAAAACTGTGCCAACGGTGGTAACAATTCATGACATTATTCCCATTTTCTTCCCTGAATCGCAGGCTGGGCTGCAGCGTCTCCTTTGGCCGCGCACATTACGACATGCAGCCTTGAAAAGTGATCACATAATTACAATTTCAGAGGCGAGTAAGCGTGACATTGTGGAGCAGTTCAGGGTGACACCGGAGAAGATAACGGTGACGCCGTTAGCAGTGGATTTGGAGAGATTCCGGCCCGTTAACCACCCCCCCCAGCCACTGGGCACCCCACCTTAACAAGGCGGGGCAAATTTTCTCCCCCTTGCGAAGGGGGGGCCCTCT
>CAYHTZ010000019.1:0-20586 GCA_964359735.1 uncultured Candidatus Saccharibacteria bacterium | reverse complement strand
AGGCTGCCGACTATCGCTATTTTCCGGAGCCTGACATTCCGCCCTTTGCCTTCACGGAGGAAGAGTTAGGCCGTATCCGAGCCAGTGTCGACGAGCTACCTACCGCCCGCCGCGACCGCTTTGAACAGCAGATGGGCATAACGCGGGAATCAGCCGGCCTTCTGAGTGACAACCCGGAGCTTGCGTACTTCTTTGAAGCTGTCGTTTCCGAAATACAGGAGCTGGACAACGAACAAGTCGGCATTCTTCCGAAAGAAGAGCCCGCACTGGTGAAGCTGGCTACGAACATAATCTTGCGCGAAGTGCGCGCTCTTATGGAAAAAGGCAACCTCAAATTTACTGAGCTTAAAATGACACCCGAGAATTTCGCTGAGCTGATAGTAATGATTCAGCAGGGGAAAATCAATAAAGACGCTGCAGCCAAAGTTATTGCTGAGATGCAGCGCACGGGTGGCGACCCCGACCCAATTGTGGAAAAGCTTGGGCTAACCCAAGTGACGGATGACACACAACTTGAAGTTTGGGTCGACCAGGTGATTGCTGCTAACGAGAATGTCGCGGCTAAAATCAAGGCGGGCAAAGAAGCCGCCCTTCAATTCTTAATGGGGCAAGTAATGGCCAAAAGCGGGGGAAAGGCGAATACGAAAAAAGTGATTGAGTTGCTGAGAAAGAAAATTCTCTAACCCCTCTGTCTCGCGGACTCGACCACCCTCCCCTTCGTAAGGGGAGGAAAAGTAGTTACTATAATCATGTGACCAAAATCTTTAACCGCTTCCGCCAGCGAGAAAATCGCAAACAACTGCGGAAAACTCCTGTCGAAGCCGAGGCAATTCTCTGGTCAAGACTAAAGAATAAGCAGCAGCATGGAATTCGGTACCGTCGACAGTACAGCGTTGGGAGGTATGTGGTTGATTTTTATTGCCCGAGTGCCAAACTTGTTATTGAACTGGATGGAAGTTCACATGATGATCAAGAAATAAGGCAATACGATCACCTCCGCGACCAATTCTTGAAATCACTAGGCTTAAGGATTCTGCGCTTCAAAAACAATGAAATTCGCAGAAACTTAAGCGACGTTTTGAGGACAATCCAAGACGAAGTTTCCTAAGTACTTTTCTCCCCCTTACGAAGGGGGAGTCCTGCCAATAGGCAGGGTAGGGGTTGTAACCCACTCAATATCCTTTCGTCCTTTCCACCAACTCATCTGGCGGTGAGCGTAGCGCATTGTATCTTTTACCATACTCGCGACCGCCTCTTCCTGGTTCATGGTGCTATCCAGAACGGCTCCTGCCTGACGGTAGTTGAGGGTCTGCAGAAGAGGTAAGTCTTTGCTATATTTTCTTCGCAGTTGTTTAGTCTCTTCTAGCAAACCCTCCTCAAGCATCTTCTTCGCACGGATTTCAATGCGGTGCTTGAGCTCTTCCCATCCGGGGAATAACCCTATTATATCCACCGTATATTTTGGCTCTCGCCGCCGCCGTTGTTCTGAAAATGGTTTCCCTGTTGCTTCCATTACTTCGAGCGCCCGGATAATGCGGCGCGTATTTCCCGGTTCAATAAATTTTTTAGCTGCGGGGTCTTCCCCAAGCAGTTCTCGATACAGCTCCGCCGCCGGAGTGGCTTCTTTCTCGGCGCGGAACGAATCGTTGGGATGCACGCGCGGGATGTCAAAATTATAAATGACACTCTCGATATACAGCATGGTCCCGCCTGCCAAAATCGGGTGCTTCCCCTTGGAAATGGCGGAATCAATTGCCTGGAACGCTAATTGCTGCCACTGCGCCAAGCTGAGCGATTCATTCGGCTCGCGAATGTCAATCAAGTAGTGGGGAATACCTTGCATATCTCGCACTTTGGCCGTGCCAATATCCATGCCCCGGTACACTTGGCGAGAATCAGCCGAGATGATAGTTCCATTTTTTTCTTGGGCGATTTCAATAGCGAAATCCGTCTTTCCCGACGCCGTGGGGCCAAGAACTACCGTAAGTTTTGGCTTGGTCATAACTACACTATACTAGGGTTATGCGCAAAACCCCCTTTATCTTGGCGGCTGGCGCCATCGCGGCCCTTATTTTGGGAGGCGTAATTGAAATCCGCTTCCACGGCGAGAAGCTGGCCGATGTTCCTAAGGGTATCGCGGCCGCCGCTCAAGACGGCTCCATGTATGAAAAAATACGCGCCCGGGCAGTGGGTACGAAACGCGTGGCCGAGCGGCTCATTATTAAGGATGACAAGCAGCGCCTAGAGATTGCTTTGCGATACGTGGAGGAAGATAGTGCCCGCTTGCGGCGGCTATCGGAAGAGGGGAATGGTCCGGAGAAGCTAGCCGCGCAAGTCGGCCTGCTTGAGGATAGCCTCTCTCGTGTGCGTGAACAGTCCCAAGCCGTATCCATTGAGGATCTGAGGGCTTTTAAAGATAAAGCTCAGGCGTCTTTAGCCCTCGCCCGAGAAGCAGTCGAGATCAGCGATCAAGTGAAAGAACATTTTGAAACTTTGAAGAACCGCTTGGCAGAAGTGAGAGAATCAATCGAGAATCAAGTTGGCCGGCTGGAGAGCGCTGAAGATTCAGGAGACGTCGCCGCTACGGTTACGCCCTCGCCCGAGCCGTCCATTCCCCTCAAATTCTAATGTGTATATGATGAGAAGGTATGGCTGATGCGAAGGTAAAGATCGGTGATGCCTTCCGTTTTGGTTGGCAAATATTCAAAAGCAACATCTGGTTTTTGATCGGCGTAACCCTCGTTCAATTCCTGCTCCCGCGCCTTGCCTCTCCGTTTATGGATACCGAAAACGAAGCCATGAGGTTCACCATCCTCGTTATCAGCGTGGGACTATCCATGCTGCTTTCCATCGGTGCGATTAAAATCGCCTTGGCGCTCGTAGATGGGAAGCGGCCGGAATTTGCCGAACTCTTTCGCCATTACCGATTTATTGCTCGTTACTTTGGTCTGTCTCTTATCTACAGTGTTATTATCACCGCTGGCTTTGTTCTGCTCATCATCCCTGGTATCTATTGGGCGCTGAAGTACCAATTCGCCGCGTACTTTGTTGTGGATAAAAACCTGGGCGTATTTGAAGCCTTTCATCGCAGCGCCGATATAACCCGCGGCGTGAAGTGGCCGCTCTTTCAATTCATGATGGTACAGATCCCACTAAACCTCTTGGGGTTCTTAGCCTTAGGCGTAGGCCTGCTCGTGACCATTCCTGTGACGATGCTTGCCTACGGCAAGATATACCGCGACCTCGAGAAGGGAAGTGTGCCTACCGTCGCGCCGCCATCTTCTCCTGCAACTCCTGCGCCATCTCCGTAACCCCGCGCACCCCTTCGTCTCCTTTCTCCCGCGATCGCACGGCTACTTTGTTTACTGCCACTTCTTTCTTACCCACAATCAGCATGTACGGCACTTTTTGCATCTGCGCCTCCCGGATTTTCTTGCCAATACTCTCACCTCGAGTGTCGACCTCGACACGAAGAGGTGCCCTGAGCGAAGTCGAAGGGCTGAATTCGCGCAGCTGATTTGCAACCTTTTCCGCGTACTCATTTTGCTCATCCGAAATGGGCAACACTGCTACTTGAACAGGGGAGAGCCAGAGCGGAAGCGCGCCGGCGTAGTGCTCCAGTAAAATGGCAATCAATCGTTCCGTAGAACCCATAATCGCGCGATGAATCATCACGGGAGTTTGATCCTTGCCTGTCTCATCGGCGTAGGTGAGCTTAAATCGGTTTGGCATGTTAAAATCCAGCTGGATTGTCGCCAACTGCCACTTTCGTTTTAGACTGTCAATTGCCGTGAAGTCGATCTTCGGACCATAGAACGCCGCCTCGCCTTCCTGTTCGGCAAATGACAATCCTTGAACTTTAAGTTCCTGGCGGAGTGCACCCTCGGCCATATCCCAAATTTCCCGAGTTCCCAGATAGGCTTCGGGGTTTGCCGGGTCACTCAGTGATAATCGGATCGAATGTTCAAAGTCGAAGCCGGCATAAAATTGCTGAATAATCTTCATAACCGTGCCAATCTCTTCTCGAATTTGATCTGGCCGGCAAAAGATATGTGCATCATCTTGGGTAATCGAGCGCACCCGCGAGAGTCCCAGAAGTTCTCCTGCCTGCTCGTCCCGATAAATCGTAGTGACTTCCGCCAGTCGCAGCGGCAACTCTTTATAGCTACGCGGCCGGGACGCATAAATTTGTGTATGGTGAGGACAGTTCATAGGTTTGACTACAAACTCCTCGTCACCTTTTCCTCGGACATGGAAAAGATTGTCTGCAAATTTATCCCAGTGGCCGCTGATTTTGTATAGTTCCGGCTTCGCCAGATGGGGAATATTTACTTTCAAAAATCCCCGAGGTGTCTGCAACGACCACAAGAATCGTTCTAGTTCATCTCGAATAATTGTTCCGCGGGGCGTGAAGAGCGGTAACCCCGAACCAACGAGTGGAGAGAACGTAAATAAGTCTAGTGCTTGCCCTAACTTGCGATGGTCGCGCTTCTTAGCTTCTTCTTTCATTTTCAGAAACTCATCCAGTTCTTCGGCGGCTGCAAAGGCCGTACCATAAATCCGAGTGAGCATCTGATTTTTTTCATCTCCGCGCCAATACGCTCCTGCTAACGACAAAAGTTTAAAATGCTTGAGCTGCTTGCTTGGCTTCTCCACATGTCCTCCCTTGCACAAATCCAAGAAATTTCCCGGGTCATTCACCGTAATATCTTTTCCCTCACGCGCAAAATCCTCGACGAGCTCAAGCTTATAGGGGTTTTCTGCAAAGAGCTTCCGCGCCTCCTCTGCGCTCACGCTGCGTTCAGTAAATGACTCCCAGCTCTTCAGAAGCTCGCGCATACGTTTTTCGATTTTGGGGAAATCCTCTTCCGAAATCACCCGATCCCCAAAATCAAAGTCCTGGTAAAATCCATCCTCGATAGCTGGCCCAATGGCGTTGTGAGTTCCCGGCCACAGGTCTTTTACCGCTGCCGCCAAGAGATGCGCCGCTGTATGGCGCATAGCATTAAGCTCCTCCATTTGATTCTCATTCTGCATAACGTTGTACGCTACTCCGCAATTGTATCACGGGCAAGTGAGGGGCACCCGCCTCTCACTTCACGGTAATGGCCGCGGCGCCTGCTCTCCCCGGTACAGTCCGGACCCAGAAAGGGGAAAGAGCCACTTCTACATCGCCTACAGCCTGGTTGTCTTTGAGATGGGCTTTAACTTCTTCGGGGCTGAGTCCCGCCAAAGGGGCAGGGTCCAGCAGGGTGGGGCCCACTTTGCTGGCGTAGAGGCCGCTGAGTGTACCTATTACCCGCGCTTCGCCCCGTTCAAAATCTGCCTGGGCAATCTTCACGCGAAATGATTCCGGGCGGTACGACACAAATTCCTCCTCGGAGCTCCCGCCGCTGCGCAGCGCGAGCAGCGTCAAACTAAGCAAATCATTCTCATCCACCACGAAAGCTTGGCCTTCGACGGTAGTGCGCACGGTAAATGATTGTGTCCGGCTGCCCGCGGCCGCCGAGACATGCTCTTCGCTAGCGTGGAAGGTCATAAGCTCAGGCGAGAGCGGTACTCCTCCCGCTTGCGTAGAGAGTTCAGCCCGCGCCTTCTCCTGGGCAGCTGTGAATACAGCCTCTTTAGCCCGCGCAATTTCCTCTTCAGCCAGTGCATTCTCCACCGCTACTCCTCCCGTGAAAGCCACCACACTTTCGGCATACACGTCAGATTTAAGCTCTTCGGGTAGCTTATCGATGAGGAATCGGCCTGGGCTTACATTGCCGCCTGCTCCTTTTTCTTTAGCCGTTACCGTCATGCGCACCGAACCTTTCGCCGGAATGGCTACCGGGAAATCCGTCAGGAAAAAGGTTCCGGTTGCTTCGTGTTTTAAATGCGTTTTGGGGAGAAGCTGTTGCTCTTCATCGCGGGAATTAACCAACTTTACTTCTCCTTTCGCAAAGTCATCGACGCTGGCGGCTCCTTCCCGCACGATGGTTTGCTCGTCCGTCGCACTTACTGTGATGAGCCGCGCCGGTAAAATGTAACGCACAAAGTCCGGCGCGGCTGCCGCCCGGGAGAGAACGATAGGTTGCTCGGCCGTGTGTTCACGGGCAGCCGGATGCAAGATAATCTCGGCGCGCGGCAGGTAGACGAGAGCCAACAGCATAGCCAGCGCTCCCAGCAGGATAATGACCGTAAGGAGTATGGCGCGGCGCGGAATAATAAGTTGAGCTGGCATATCTTAGCGGTAGCGTACTGCCCCCTTGTCCACCACCGGGGACAAGACGAGCTCAATCTGGCTGGAGCGGGGGAGGCGATAGGGCAAAGGCAGCACGCGTACAGAGCCCTTGGTCTGCACTAAGAGCTCGACAGTCACTTCTCCTTTCTCGTGGTGGTGGGCGGATAGAACTTCCTTGAGCTTACGTAACTGCTCTCGGGAAAAAGTAGCGGGTAGGGTAATCGTGAGCAAATTCCGGAGAGCTGTCCGTCTCGGCAGGGTACGCAAGTGTTCCTGAGTGAGCAGAGCAGCTGAATCAGCCAGCACCTTAATCTCCCCGTCCTTATCAGATAACTTACCCTCAATAAATACACTGGCGCCATCTACCCACACTGGCTGCGTTTTCTTAAGAACAGCGGGGAAAACCACTACCTCTACCGTCCCGGTTAGATCTTCCAGGCGAACGAAAAGCATAGCTTGTTGAGTCTTGGTCATGATTTTTTTGATTTGAACGACAATCCCAGCGATTCGTAAGCGCTGGGCTCCCCCGGAGTGAGAGAGTTCTCCTATGGGCGTCACCACGTCGCGCAGCAGGCTCTGGAATTCACTGAACGGGTGTTCCGAGACATATAACCCCAGCAATTCCTTCTCCCATAAGAGCCGCTCTTGCTTGGTTGCCGGCTCAGCGGCGGCCATGCGTACGGTCCCTGGCGGGAGTGAACCTGTGCTGCCTGCAAAAAGATTTTTTTGTCCGGCATCAACTTGCTTGTGCATGGCGCGGCTGAAGGCGAGCAGTGTCTCGAGATTGGTGAGAATAGCATTACGCTCAGCCAAGCCATCCAGCGCGCCCGCCTTAGCCAAACTTTCCACCGTTTTTTTATTAAGATCACTCGCCGCCAAACGCTGAAAGAGGTCGGAAAGATCCTTATACCGTCCGCCTCGTTCGCGTTCCGCAATCATCGCCGTCGTGGCGTTGCTGCCTACATTTTTAATCGCCGCTAACCCGAATCGGATGGTAGCGTCATCTTCCGCCGTGAAACTTTCCCGGCTTTCATTAACATCGGGCGGCAAGACTTTGAGGCCGAGGCTCAAAGCTTCGGCTACTTCAATAGCTTGCCGGTCAGTGTTGCCTTCGTCGCTAGTGAGAAGAGCTGCCATGAACTCAGCCGGGAAGTTAGCCTTGAGGTAAGCCGTCTGGTACGCAATCATAGCGTAGCAGGCAGCATGAGCCCGGTTGAAACCATAACGGGCAAACGGCTCGATAAAATCCCACACCTTCTCGGCTACTCTCCGGCGGATTTTTTTATTCGTCGCGGCACTCGTAATAAACTTTTCTCTTTGTTCAGTGAGGAGGGCTTTGATTTTCTTTCCTACCGCTTTGCGTAAGATGTCAGCTTCGGCATAGGTAAAGCCGGCAAATTCTCGAGCGATTTGGAGTACTTGGTCTTGCGTGACAATCACGCCGTACGTTTTTTCGAGAATGGGCTGAAGCAGCGGGTGGAGGTATGAAATTTCTTTTCGGCCGTGTTTGGCCGCAATAAAGTCAGGGATGGAATCCATAGGCCCCGGGCGGTACAGCGCCACCATCGAAATAATATCTTCGAACTCGGTGGGCTTGAGATCCCTTAGGTATCGCTTCATCCCGCTCGATTCCAGCTGAAACACTCCGGTCGTGGCTCCAGCTTGTAGCAGCTGGTACGTCGTTTCGTCATTCAGGGGCAACCGGTCTAAATCGATTTTGAGGTGGTGGCGCTCCTCGATGGCCTGCAGTGCTCGGGCAATAACCGTTAAATTCTTGAGCCCCAAGAAATCCATTTTGAGTAAGCCTAAGGCTTCCACCGAACCCATCGCGTACTGCGTTACCGTTGTCTCGTGCGCATCCCCGGTGGTGGTGTATTGAAGCGGCACATATTCGGTCAGCGGGGCATCGCCGATAACTACACCGGCCGCGTGAGTCGAGGCATGGCGGGCCACCCCTTCCAGCTTGCGCGCTGTATCAATGAGACGCTTGGCTTGCGGGTCGCCATCGTAGATAGCCCGCAGCTCAGTCCCCGGCGCGAGCGCTTGGTCAAAATCAGTGAAAGGCGGGATAAGCTTCGCAATCATGTCGCAGAAGGTGTAGGGGTAGGCGAGCGCTCGCCCCGCATCCCGCACCGCTGCCCGGGCAGCCATAGTTCCAAAGGTGATGATTTGCGCCACAAAGCCGCGCCCGTATCTTTCCCGGACGTATTCAATTACTTCGTCGCGGCGGTCATCGGCGAAATCCAAATCTATATCAGGCATGGACACGCGTTCTGGATTTAGAAAGCGTTCGAACAGCAAGTTGTAGGCGAGCGGGTCCAAGTTAGTGATATTTGTCAAGTACGACACAATGCTCCCGGCGGCGCTGCCTCGCCCTGGTCCTACCAAAATCCCGCGGCGCTTGGCCTCATTCACAAAATCGGCGACGATCAAGAAATAAGAAGCGAAACCAGTTTTTTTGATCACCTCTAACTCATAATCAAGCCGTTCCCGTATCTGTGGGGTTTCTGCGTCGTATCGCTTATCGATCCCGGCTTCTGCTAATCTGCGCAGCTCGTCATCAGCGCCAGATGCCTGCTCGGCGCCTGACGCGGGAAAACGGTAACGGGGCAAGCGGTTGACGCCGAATTCGATCTCCACATTACACATTTCGGCAATCTTCTGCGTATTTTCCACTACCTCGGGATGGTCTTTCCAAGCTGCGGCAACTTCAGCCGGCCCCTTAATCGAAAAATCTTCCCCCAGCATACAGAGCCTGTTTTTGTCTTGGACTGTTTTGCCTGTCTGAACGCATATCAACACGTCCTGCGCCTCTGCATCTTCCGGCCAAACGTAATGGGCGTCCCCCGTAGCCACGACTGAGAGCCCATAGTTCTGCGCATAGCGGAAAAGCTCTTCATTCAGAATAATTTGGTCCCGGATGTTAGGGTGGTGCTGTACCTCCAGGAAAAAGTATTCCTTACCAAAACGGTTCAGATGCCACTCAATCAGGCGCTGTGCATCCTGGGGTCTCTTTTCGAGAATAGCCCGGGAGATATCGCTGTTCATGCAGCCGGAGAGTACGATCAGCCCTTCTCCATACCTATCCAGCAGCTCGTAATCGATGCGGGGGCGGTAGTAATACCCCGCGAGGTGCGCCGCCGTGGTGAGTTGAATCAAATTCTTGTAGCCAGCCGTTGTCCTCGCCAGCAGTGTGAGGTGCCGCGGATTGCCGTCAATTTTCCCTCGTTTGTTCGTATGCCCGCCCGGAGCCACATATGCCTCCAAACCGATGATAGGTTTTATCCCTCGTTCTTTTGCTCTCCGAAAAAACTCCACCGCGCCATACATCACCCCATGGTCGGTCAGCGCCACACTCTCCATACCGAGCTCAGCCACGCGGGCGAGAATGTCATCAATTTTTCCTAAACCGTCGAGGAGAGAGTAGTGAGAGTGAAGGTGGAGGTGGGTAAATTGAGACATCTTTCCTAGTATACAGAAAGCTCCGGTGAGCGGTATACTTGGGCGTACGCAGCCATGACATCGCGGCTTCAAAAACAGATCATATATGGCGTTGGCTTTTTGGTAGCGGCGGTTCTCGTCGTGTGGGGAACCTATGCCCTGTTCAACTCTGCCTCCCGGCCTCCCGCGGCCACTCCTACCCCCACCGAAACCTTCGCTCCCGTACGCATTGAGGAGGTCAGCACGGTTGTTCACACACTGCCTGCTCCCGGTTTCGGCTCTATCGCCGATGTGGCTGTACGCGTACGCAATCCCAATCTCCGTGCCGGTGTGGCGGAGTACCCAGTAAAACTCATTTTGCGGGGAGGACGGGCGCAAGTATTGGAAACTCAGACAGCGACGAAGTATCTCTTGCCGGGGGCGGTTACGTATATAACCCAGCTTGGGATTCCCGTCTCCGAACCTCCCACGAACGTTGAAGTCGAGCTTCAAGCGAATCCTTCCTTTATCACCATTCCTGCCAGCGTCTCGCTGCCGGACCTCAACGTGACCTTCCGCGAACGAACCATAAAAAACATAGGCAATACGGTGCTGGAAGAACAGAAAGGGGTTGTTACGAATGCGAGCAGCCTTGATTGGCAATTTGTTGAAGTCGCGGGAATAGCCGTGGGCAATAGCGGCGCCGTTGTGGGGATAGGGAAGACGTTTGTCGGCGACCTTAAGGTCGGGCAGCAAAGAGAATTCACTCTCTCTTGGCCGGCTACCCGGGAACCCATCCGGAATGTTATACCGGACGCCACCACCAATATTTACAGGGAAGAAAATATTGTGCGCGTACTGGGCGATCCTGGGCTGCTCCGGTAGGCAATATGCGTGCGGCTGAAATTTTGCGTTCCATGGATTGGGTGGCACTCGGCGCCACGGGGCTGCTCGTCGCCATCGGCCTCGCCATGTTGATTAGCGCCACCTATACCGAGCAAGTCATCTCCGGGCTATTCATTCGGCAAGGCGTGGCGACTCTGATTGCTCTGGCCGGGCTGCTGGCCTTTGCCTTCATACACTATCGTCTTCTCATGCGCTGGAGCGTACTGCTGTATGCAATAGGGCTGGCGGGGCTCATCGTCGTGGCCCTATTCGGTACGCTTATCCGCGGCACAGTCAGCCGCCTCGAATTTTTTGGCGTCCAAGTGCAGCCCTCCGAATTTATGAAGATCGGTATCGTTCTCTTACTCGCTTTCTTGGCCAGCCGCCTTAACTCAAGCCCAATAAAATTCGCCATCGTTAGCTTCTGCGTTTTAGCTCTCCCCGTCGCGCTGGTCCTGCTCGAACCGGACACCGGGGCGGCGGTACTTCTCATTACCATCTGGTTAGGGATACTTCTTTTCCAAGGGCTGCCCTGGAAGGGAGTTCTGATCGTACTAGTATGCGGAGCGCTTGCGGCCGCTGCCGCCTGGCAGTGGGCTCTTTTAGATTACCAGCGGGAGCGTCTTCTGACCTTCTTGGATCCCACGCGGGACCCGCTCGGCGCCGGCTACAATATTACCCAATCAATCGTGGCGTTAGGTTCAGGAGAGCTGCTCGGACGCGGACTCGGGCATGGGCCTCAGTCGCAGTTGAAGTTTTTACCTGAGCGGCACACCGACTTCATCTTAGCCAGCATCGGCGAGGAGTTAGGGTTTCTGGGCGTGCTCCTTGTACTTGGGCTGTATGCGGTGCTGTTGTGGCGGATACTCGTCATGATCCGCAGTACGCGCGAGGTATTTGTCCGCGTCGCGAGCGTCGGCGTATTTTTCTTATTACTCGTGAGTCTCGCCGTGAGCGCAGGTATGAACATGGGGCTCCTACCCGTCACCGGCATTGCGTTGCCGCTGGTCAGTTATGGGGGATCCAACTTGGTCACTATTGGTATTCTATTAGGGATACTGCAATCAATGCGTGTACACGGAAAGTGGACCGCCTCGCTCCCTCCAGAGATTACTCACTTTTAGTGTACAGAAATACTGTTCATGTTTTCTCGAGGTTCTAATTGACAGGCGCGTTTTTTTGGCATATCATGGTAAGTACTATGGAGTTCGATGACAACATGCAGTTCGTCTCCAAATGTCCCTTCTGCAGCGCCGAGTACGATCTCAATGGTGCACAAGTCATCGGTGAAGAGGAGGATTCTACCGTTGTGCACGTTACCTGCTCTGAGTGCGAAAGTTCAATTGTCGCCGTTGTGGCTATGACAGGTCTGGGCATTGCCAGTCTGGGGCTGGTTACCGATATGACGGTCGATGATACCAAGCGATTTTTTATGAAAGGGCACGGCATCAGCAGCGACGAGCTGCTTTCCATGTACGAACTCATGCACAAGAACGAAAAAGGCGCACTCAAGTCATTGACGAAACCCAAGAAATAAAGTAGGGTGGGGCAATGTCCCAACCCGTAAAATTAGCTGCCCAGCTAAGAGCAGCCTCAGCTGCCGCTGTGCGCCGCAGCCATGGTATTCCCGGCGTTTTGTATGGCCATGGCCTTACCTCCCAGTCAGTGCAAGTAGATGGGCAAGGCCTGGAGAAGGCTCTACAGGAAGCAGGAACAACATCGCTCGTTACTCTCACGGTAGAGGGGAAAGATCACCCGGTGATCATACGCGATGTCCAATATCACCCCTTACGCGGCACCCTTCAACACGTAGATTTTTACCAAGTACGGCTTGATGAGGCTATTCATGCGAAAGTGCCGCTGACATTCGCCGGCGAAGCCCCGGCTGTTAAAGATTTAAGCGGAGTACTGGTACGCAACCTGGATGAGCTCGAGCTGGAGGCTCTCCCTCAAAATTTACCCCACGGCATCGTGGTGGATATTTCTTATTTGGATACATTTGAAAAAACAATTCGCGTGAGCGACTTAAAGCTGCCCGCCGGCGTAAAGGTGCTCCAAGAGGCAGATACTGTGGTCGCTCTGGTGCAACCCCCTCGCAGCGAAGAAGAGCTGGAAGCGCTCACCGAAGAGGTCAAGGAAGATGTTGAGACCGTGGAAGGCATGAAGACAAAAGCCGAGGAAGCCGCGGTGGCGGAAGCTACCGGCGAGACTGCCCCTGCTGCTCCCGGCAAAGAAGCTGAACCTAAAAAAGAAGGTTAAAAATTGAATCGATGGATTTCACCGTTCGTTGATTCAACGAGCGCGGGGATCTCTGATTGTTGAATTTGCTGGACGAAATCTTGGCCGTCGACTCCGCCGTCGAGTGCGATGCGAGGTTCAAACAACAATCCTAAAGTATCGATGGCACGCCCAGCCTTCGCCAAGGCTTCGGCGGGCAAGTACGGAGGATTACTCACAATGAGGTCTATGTGTCTTCTCGTAAGCGGTGCCAGCATGCTGCCTTGCAAAAATTCGATCCGGTCAGCTACTCCATACCGCTGAGCATTTTTCTTGGCCATGTCCAGCGCGGCCGCCGATATATCAGTCGCAAGAAAACGCACCTCATCCGGCCGAGTACGGCCGGCTTCTCCTTCGTAAGGAGAAGCACCTCTCCTTGAGAAGGAGAGGTCGCTCGGCTGCCGAGCGGGTGAGGTAAGTTCCAACGCAAGTGTTATAGCAATCACCCCTGACCCCGTGCCGATGTCCGCCACAACCATATCTTTACTAATGTAGTGGAGAGCTTCCTCTACTAGGTTTTCCGTACTCGGGCGAGGCACTAGCACATCTGGCGTCACGTAGAACGGCCGCCCGTAAAATTCCCATTCGCCCAGGAGGTAGGCTGCCGGCACACCTTTCGACCGGCCGCGGATGACCTCTCTCAATTTTCGATACTGTTTTGGGAGTAGTGGGTCTCCGCTGTGAGCATATAACCAGCTGGTCTCTTCTTTTTTAAGCACGGAAAGGAGCAACCAGGCGGCGTCTAAGGCGGGCGCATCCGAAAGCCCTGCGAGCGTATCTTCTGCCTCTTGAAGTGCCGTACCGATCGTCATTCGGCCCTGCCCTTGCTTCTCGCTCATGTCGCAAACTTTTGCTGCCGCTCGGCTTCGCGCAGATCCTTGAATAGAGGCAAGAATTCTCCTTCCATTATGCCTGCAATATTGCCCCACGACTGCTTAATACGGTGATCGGTAATGCGGTCCTGCGGGAAGTTGTAGGTACGAATTTTCTCGGAGCGGTCTCCCGTGCCCACCTGGCTTTTGCGCTCCGCTGCTTCTTTCTTGGCTCGCTCTTCCTCTTGGGCCTCAGAAATGCGGGCCCGTAATATCTTCATCGCTTTGTCCCGGTTCTTGTGCTGGCTGCGCTCGTCCTGTACCGCCACCACTGTGTTGGTAGGCAAGTGAGTCACGCGCACCGCCGAGCTCGTTTTATTCACGTGCTGGCCTCCCGCGCCGCTCGCTCGGTACGTGTCTACTTTTAGGTCCTCAGATCGAATTTCAATTTCCGTTTCTTCCACTTGAGGCAGCACTGCTACGGTGACGGTAGAAGTGTGTACGCGTCCCTGCTTTTCTGTTTTCGGAATACGCTGCACTCGGTGGACGCCGCGCTCAAATTTCAGTGTCCCGAAGGGACCTGAAATTTGCCCCGCGAAGCTCTCTGAGCGAAGTGGGGCACTCACTTCAGCCACTACTTCCTTAAAGCCGCCTGTTTCCTGGCTATCGGAGCGACTGACCACATGGACGGCCCAGCCTGCATTTTCAGCATACCGGGTGTAGGCCCGGAACAGCTCTTGGGCGAATAAAGCTGCCTCCTCGCCCCCCGCGCCGGCCCGGATTTCCAAAATGACATCCCGGGCGTCGCGGGGGTCGGCCGGTATAAGCGCCGCCTCTATCTTTTGTATTAAGCCTTGCTCCCGTTCCCGGAGCTGAGGCTGGTCTTGCTCGGCCAGTGCGCGAATATCGGCTTCGGGAGAAGCCAGTAGCCCCCCGATCTCAACCAGTTCCCGGCGGACAGTATCATATTCTTTCAAAAGTCCTAAGAGGTACTCTTTGTCGCGCGCTTCCTTGGCCACCTGCTTTATTTGACTGGCATTAGCTCGAATCGCCGGATTATTCAAACGATCTGTCAGCCCTTGCAGATCTCTTTCCAGCTCCTCTGTAGCAGGGAATTGCATACCCCTAGTATATTCCCCCTAACCCAGTTTTACCGTGCTCTGCTGGCTGCGTTTGCGGGTCTTTTTAAGTCGAGGGGTCTCCGCCTGCTTGGCGGCCGCATCTTTCAGTTTCTTGGTGAATCGGTCGACTCTGCCAGTCGTATCCACTAGCTTTTGCTTGCCCGTGTAAAAAGGATGGCAGTTAGAACAGACTTCCACGTGAATCTCGCTTTCGGTAGAGCCGGTTTCGAAACTGTTACCGCAGGCACAGGTCACTCGTACCTTTTCGTTGTAGGTTGGGTGAATACCGCTCTTCATAAGGCCAGACCGTATCACATGGAGTTGCCAAAATCAAGAGCGCTCCCTATACTGAGGCCTTACATATGAAAAACGTGTTTAAAGTACCTGAGCTGGTGGAGATGCTGGAGGCTGGCGTGCATTTTGGGCACGACCGGGCTAAACGCAACCCTAAAATGCAGCCGTATATCTTTACACAGCGCAATCGGATTGCCATCTTCGACCTAGAAAAGACCCGCAATTCTCTCCTGGAAGCCCTCGATTTTATCCAGTCCGTAGCGAAGGATAAGAACAAAACGATCCTCTTTGTGGGCACAAAGCGGCAGGCCCGCGAGGTAATTCGCCGCCACGCCGAAGCAGCCGGCATGCCGTATGTGACCGAGCGCTGGCTGGGAGGCACCCTCACGAACTTTTCCACGATTCAAAAGAGCATCGAAAAACTGGAACACCTCAAATCCGAGGAAGCCAACGACAAAGTTCAGGCCACGCTGACGAAGAAGGAAAAATCCGTCCGCCGCAAGGAAATTGAACGCCTGGAGGGAATCTTAGAGGGGATTAGAAGCCTGCGCACGCTTCCCGCCACTGTTTTTGTGGCCGGGGCTCACGACGAAGAATTAGCCGTCAAAGAGGCCATCCGCATGCACATTCCGGTGGTTGGCATCACCGATACAAACGCCAACCCCGATAGTATCGATTATCCCATTCCCGCCAACGATGACGCCGTCCATTCCTTGGAGCTGCTGGTGGGGACTGTCGCTGCCGCGGTGATCGCCGCGAGAGCGTAAGTAATTGAAGTATTCTTAAGGAGGTATCTATGCCTATTTCAATGGATCAAATTAAGGAACTCCGCAGCCGCACTGGCGCGGGGGTGGTAGATGTAAAAGCCGCACTTTCGGAAACGGGCGGCGATGTTGAGCAAGCTATCACCATTTTACGGAAAAAAGGCAAGGCGTCAGCAGCCAAGAAGGCGCAGCGTCTCACTCGCGAGGGAGTAGTCGCGTCCTACGTTCACAGCAACCAGAAAATTGCGGTGCTGGCCTCTGTCCTGTGTGAAACAGACTTTGTGGCGCGCAGCGACCGTTTTCAGCAGCTGGCCAAGGACATTGCCATGCATATTGCTGCGGCCGACCCCGCCGTAGTTTCCCCTGAGGATGTGCCGGAGGCCGAAGTTGAGGCGGAAAAAGCCATTGCACTGGAACAGATTGCCGCCCAGAAAAAGCCGCCGCAGATTCAAGAGAAAATTATTGAGGGCAAGCTGAAGAAATTCCGAGAGGAACGAGCCTTACTGACCCAGGTATTTGTGAAAGACCCAGAGAAGACCGTGGGAGACCTTATCCACGAGGCCGTCTTAGAACTTGGGGAGAACATCACCGTCGGCGAGTTTTGCAGAATCACTATCTAGTAAAGGCATAATTTGGGATTTTCCCCAGCTTCCTCTTGGCGAGCTGGGAGCTCTTTGATACGCTGAAAAGTATCGCATGTATCCGACGGTCCGCCAGCTGGCGGACCATCCAAGATCCAGGCGCAGGATTCTTTGAGTACGTAAAGTGTTCATCTTTGAGCGCTCAATGCTCTACGACATTGCACCGCCACTACTTTTTTTTGGTTCACTTGGGGGAATCATCCTGCTTGTTTCGCGTGTTGTGAGCCGCATTAAGCGGCGCGAGGTATCCCTCGCTATTCAAGCAGAAGGCAGCCGGGCGACAAAATCACCCCAGGAGCTTCTGAACCCCACAGAAAGTCGGGTAAAGCTCATGAAGAGCCGCCTCAGTGTTACAGCCAGCAACCTGGGGCAATCCCTTACTTCGCTGAAAGAGCTGCCCAAGAAGGTGCGTGAACGCCGGGCCGAGCGAGCCGAGGTTGCTCGGGAGAGCGGTGCCCAGGTGCGCCCCCCTCGGTCTTCTTGGCGGCAACAATTAAGTACAGTCTCTGAGGGGTTGAGTGGGCGTGTGAAGCAGCTTCGGCAGGCAGTTGCCGGGCGCCTCCAGGGCTTGCGCCGGGAGAGGCCTGCTGCACCTGTCCCTGCCCCCGCAGCTGGAGCGCCTCGCCTGACCCTGCGGCGCATTGAGGATCCTAGAGAAACCGCTGCTCCGCGCATAGAAACCACGGCTGAGAAGTTACAAGCCTTCGTGCGCAAGCAGCGCGCCACTACCTCTCCTGTTGAAGAGGCCCAGGCGGCTAAGACAGGCGGCAACTTCGACCGCGCCGAAGATATTCTTTTGCCGTACATTGCCAAGCATCCCAAAAACCCTATGGCGTATATGGTGCTGGGAGAAATCGCCGTGAGCCGCGGCAACTGGGATGAAGCGGTGGAGAGCTTTGAGCAAGTCATCCGCCTTGATCAAGCCGCCCCAGGCGCCTTCGCCAAACTAGGCGAGGCAGCCCTTCACGGCGGGCATGTCACCCGCGCTCTTGAAGCGCTGCAGCGTGCTCATGACGCCGAACCTAAAGATGTATCCGTCCTCAAAAATTTATTAAATATTGCCCAGCGAATGGACAATCGCGTCTTACAAAAATCAGTTATTCAGCAATTGTTAATTCTTACCCCCGACGATCCGGAAGTTCACTTAGCGGCCGAGTCTCTTGAGGCCAGGGAGAGAGAACGCGAGGAGACCCCCACTGCCTAAGGCTGAAGCAGCCACGGCGAGTGCCATCATTGTTTCGGCTGGACCAGTAGGAGCGGTCGCTGCCACCCCTTGTACAGACCCGGGCGCAGCCTGAGGAAGTTGTTGCGTGTCGGTAGGAGAGATCGCGGGTTGCCCCTGTTGCTGTTGCTGAGGAGCTTGGGCTAAGCGATTAGCCTCATCCACAGAGATAAGGTCAGAAGCCTCGGCTGCAGGCTGCTCAGCCGCTTCAGGTACTTGCGTGGCCAGCTGCTCAGCAGGGGTCCGGTTAAGAAGCCACACCAAGGCGCCACCCAGGATAATGGCTAATACGATCGCGGTTACAATCACTGAGCGCTGTTGTGTGGCCATAGGTAAACGTTATGAATTATCTGAGTAGGGTAAAGAAATAGGTCAAAAATGTCAATAAGGGAAAGGGAAGCGAGGAGAGTTTAAAAAACCGCCCGAGAGGCGAGTCAAAAGTTAAGGGTAAGGGCCTATAACGTGTGGAGGCTGATGTGGTAAGACATCAGCCTTTGGGGGCAGAGTCTTTGTATCGGGGTTTTTGGCCTAATACAGGTGTCTCTGGACAGCGTTGGCTGTCGGTTGGCGATATGCTCTACAGATGTCTTCCTGATACAGGAGGACGTGTGCTTTGAAGCCACTCGTGGCTTCACAACACTCTGCAAAACAGACCTACCAGATCCAAACACACGGTGCGAAAGCCACCACGCAGATGCCTAACATAGGCTGTGACTTGAAACCTTTGACAGTTCCAGGGCACTCTGCGGAGCAACTTATCGTGTGTGTTTTTTCCTTAGATGACCAAGGGAGTCCTCTCCTTGCGAAGAGTTCTCTGACACTCGTCAGATGTATTACGCTTCCTTGCGCTTTACATCAGACTGCTAAAATTGTATAGAATTTCCTGAATTTGTCAAGGGAATTTGGAGTATGAGAAAATGGCCATATAAGGCCATAAGTTGTACTTTAAAGAGAAACTCCAGGCGAAATACGGGCCGCTTTAGCCCGAATTCCCTTTTTTTCACTTTCGGATTTCGCTGCTTCGTACCGTTGCCGTAATTCCTTGAGAGAGCGCTTGCGGCGCTGCTGGCGGTGTAATTCCATTCTTCGGGGTTTTGACATAGCCTTCACACTAGATGAAAGTGGCTTATGTTACAAATGCTTCACCTCAGTCCGGAGTAGGGAAGCCAGCGCGGGAAATTTTGCAGCGGCTGCAGAATGAGCCTGAAATTTCTCTAACAAATTTCCATGTAGACGCGGCGGCCTCCCAACTCTTACAAGACGAAAGAGTTGAGGCCCGCGTGGCTCCCTGGCCAGGAGTGCTCTCCGCCAAACCCTTTCAGTGGCGCAGGCTCGCGCGGAAGTTGCCGCAAACAAAATTCGACTTGTGGCACTTTACGAATCAAACTCTCTCTTTCATTTCCCGCGAGCCTGCCATTGTTACGGTGTTCGATTTGATTGAGCTCATAGCCCCCCAAGAGAAGTTCGGCCGCCCGGTGGCTCGCTGGTTATACAGCGGCATACCGCGCGCGAAGCACCTCATCTCTGTCTCCCAGTACACGAAACAAACTGTTCAGGAAAGCTATGGTGTTCCGGATGACCGTATCACTGTGATTCCTCTCGCCGCTGCGAAAACGTTTAGGCCTGATCCCGATGTAAAAAACTCCGTGGCCTACCATGAACTCGTGCACACGTTTGGACTGACGCCTCAGCATCGCATCGTTCTTTACGTGGGCTCCGAACACCCGCGTAAGAACTTGTCTGTCTTGGTTGAAGCCGTATCGCGCGTACGACAAGAGATGCCGGAAGTAGTCCTGCTTAAAGTCGGTGATGCCGGGGTAGCTCATGGGCATGCACAGTTTTTAGAGAACATAGATACGTTTGGCATGCGAGATGCCGTGAAATTTTATGGCAACGCCGATGATGAAGCTTTGCGCTTGCTCTATAACGTGGCCGACGTCTTCGTCTTCCCTTCAACCTTCGAAGGCTTTGGCATACCTCCGCTGGAAGCCATGGCCTGCGGCTGCCCGGTGGTGTCTTCAAACGCCACTAGCCTGTCGGAAGTGGTGGGCCGCGCCGCGCTACTCCGTGACCCGGCTGACGCGCAAGGATTTGCCGATGCCATTCGTCAGGTCCTTACCGATCAAAAACTCACGCAAGACCTGCGCCAGCGCGGCTTGGTCCAAGCGGCCAAGTTCAGCTGGGAAACCTCCGCCCAAAAAACGTTAGAAGTGTACCGAAAGATGTCCGCGGTTACGTAATAAACACTGGCATCCAGGAGGGATGGTGCGCATGAATTAATGCCAAATACAGCGCCAGGTCGAGTGCCAGATGGATGCTAATCACGTAGAAAAGAGAGTCAGTCTTGCGGAAAACCACTCCCTGAATAAGTGCAAAAAGAAATATCATAATAAAGCCCCAGCCGGTGAAACCAAGCTCATATAGAAACGATGTAAAAAGGATTGCCTGGACAATGTTTGCCCAAGCAAAAGACAAGAATTTACGGAGGATACCAAGCGCGGTGCTAATAAAAAATAATTCATCCCAAATCCCCAAAGCGTTCGTGCCGACAAAGAGCCTAGCCAGAAAACCGAATCCTGCCTCCACAGTCCAATTCTGATACGCCCCAGTGTTGCGTAGGTAGAATGGCAGCACAAAGTAGGCAATGGCCATTGTCAGGAGAATGTAGAGGATTTCTGTCTTGTACCATTTTCGGCCATGGTGGAAACGAAACCGGACTAAGTAGTCCCCATAGATATATCGCGATACTACGTAGGGAATAACCAATGCGGCTAAGAGCGCTGCGCCCATACGTGCGAAGTTAAGATAGCTGACACCGGTAGAGATCGGGACGATTCCGAGAAACGCGAGCGACACACAAACCAGGAAAATATGACGGGCAAATAAAGGCGGGGTAAACAGCAAAAGCATTCCGCCGAAAGCCAGAG
>CAYHTZ010000018.1:0-24484 GCA_964359735.1 uncultured Candidatus Saccharibacteria bacterium | reverse complement strand
CCTGCCAACGTATATCCTGCAGGTATGAAGGACCAAAAACAGTGGTGGAATAACACCCATAAGCAAGAGAGGATTGACCATTACTCGCAAGAGCCCACGAGCTTTGCAAAGGAGGTCTTGGCAATCATTAATCCTGCGTCGAAAATCTTGGAATTAGGGTGCGGCGTGGGCAATGACTCGATTGGTTTTGCCAAAGCAGGGCACACCGTGCTGGCCACGGACTTTTCCGAAGTCGCGATCGAGAAAAGTTCTCAGCGGTTCCCAAATGTGCCGAATTTGACATTCAAGGTGCTAGACATAAGCCAACCGCTTCCCTTTAAAGAGGACGAGTTCGACGTGGTGTATGCACGACTGTCCCTTCATTATTTTCCCGACGAAACCACAAGGAAGATTTTTCAAGAAATACATAGAGTCCTAAAACCGAATGGGGTTCTCTGTTTCATGTGTAAATCCACAAATGATCCGCTCTATGGAAAAGGGGAAGAAATTGAAAAGGATATATTTCTACACGATGGACACCTACGCCATTTCTTCAGCGAGGAATATGTAAAAACCTGTCTTGGCAAAAACTTCACTGTAGAAAAAATTGAAACTGGTCGAGAAAAATTCTATGGTGATCAGTCAGCCTTTATTCAGGTAATAGCCAGAGCGGTTAAATAGAAATCATATGAAGATCACAGTCCTATCTTGGAATATCTGGCAGGGGAAACACTTCCCGGAGATTATAGATTTTTTGAGAGACAAAGATGCGGATATCGTAGGTTTGCAGGAAGTAATTGAGAAAGACGGCACAAACACAGCCGAGGAAATAGCGGCGGCTCTGAAGCTAAACCACGCGTACTATCAAGCCATCAATAAGACGCGTCTTGGGCACCCTCAGGGCAATGCCATTTTGAGCAAGTACCCGATAGAAGTTAGCAAGAGACACTTCTTAAGCCCACCTGAACTATATCAAGACACTGCCGAAACAGAACCGCGCATTGCGGTTGAAGCTAAAATAAGAATCGGGAATGATTTACTAACGGTGCTTACCGTTCACCTGGCGTACTCCGACAGGTTTGAGCATTCAGATATGCGCGATCTTCAGGTGCAAAACCTGATCAAAATCCTGCCTAAGTCTGAAACGATTCTCATGGGTGACTTTAACTCGCACCCCGAAGACCCAAACATAAGCCGCATAGGGAAAGTCTTGGCGAACGCTGACGAAAAACCGACTGAGCCAACTTGGACGCTCTATCTTCACGACTACGAAGGCTTTCGGGAGGACAAATTACGCCACCGTCTCGATTACATTTTCGCAAGCAAGGACCTCAGCGTGGAGGGCTTCAAGATAGAACAGTCGAGGGGCTCCGATCATTTACCCATCTCTGCGATACTGTCACTCAAATCATGATTAAAGCAGTTATTTTTGATATGGACGGTGTGATGATAGAGACCGAGCCCCTTCAGTCGAAATCATTCGAACACGTTCTGCGTAACCATGGCGTTGAGCCGGAATTCAACAAGGACGGAGTCATACAAAAGGTCGGAGTGACTGCCCGGGACAACCTGGTAATGCTTAAGGAAAAGCATGGGATTGATGAGGACGTCGATACGCTACTTGCGCAAAAGCGAGCAGCGTATGACGAATTACTCAGGCAGAATCTTTTTCCTAAGGAAGGGTTGTTACCCTTAATCAAGACACTGAAGGAAGGAGGCCTAAAACTTGCGGTGGCCTCATCATCAAGCCTGGAACAAATTCAGCTTGTTCTACACGGACTTGCCGTCAGCGGGCATTTTGATGGAGTTGTTTCTGGCGAAGACCTGCCTCGCGGGAAACCTCACCCGGATATTTTCCTCGAAACTGCTAGGAAGCTGGGTATCGATCCTATTCGTTGCCTAGTCTTGGAAGACGCTGAAAGCGGGGTAGAAGCGGCGCGTGCCGCGCATATGAAAGTGATTGCTGTTCCCAACAGGTATACGCAAAGTCACAGCTTTCATACTGCCGATGCTGTGGTTTCTTCTCTTCAAGATGTTACATGGCCGCTCATCTCTAGAGTAAGCACCGAACATGAAGAACTCCCTTAAAGAAATGTTTCTCAAGAGCTCCTTTTCGGTGTTGCCTGGCCAGTACGTATACGCCAAAGTTACAACTCTGCCCGCAGTAGGGGATCACTTTATGGTTACAAGAGATGCCGATGAAATCACCGTGGTTACAGCAGAAGGGAGTACTAGCGGTCTAGATATTGTTGAAAAGAACGAGCATCCCTGGAAATTAATTTCTTTAAACCTTGCTGTACCATTCACCGCCGGAACCCTTGCCGCTATTAACTCCGCTTGCGCCGAAGCTGGGCTCAATAACCTCGTTATTTCCACGTACTCCAAAGATTACATCCTTGTGCATGCTGATAAGTTGAAGGAGGCCAAATCAGTGCTAGGCAAGTTGGGATTTAAGGAGAAACACTCCTAGTATGGTGAATACGACTACAACTATGAGCGGAAAAAATCAGCTGCGCAGCTACATCGCTACTTGCCTGGCAGAACTTTCGGAGGAAGAGAAAGTGAAAGAAAGCCAGACAGTTTGTCAGGAACTACTTAAGTACATTCCTACACCTTCAGTTGTATTTGGGTACTATCCCAAAAGCGACGAAGTCGATAGCCGGCCCTTACTTGAAGAGCTACTTAAGCGCGGTAGTCAGCTTTTTTTACCTTGCGTGGAAGGGGACAGTCTCATTTTTCGAAAAGTTACCGACTTAAACCACCTCTGTGAGGGAAAATTGGGGAACCAGGAACCGCTGCCCACTGCGCCCAGCAGTGAAAAAGAGAAGCCGGACATTATTTTAGTTCCCGGCCGCGCCTTTGACCAAGAGGGGTACCGCCTTGGCCGCGGCGGGGGTATGTATGATCGTTGGCTTAAAGGACACCGCGAAGAACACCCTGACACTCTTACTCTGGGATTAGCCTTCAACTGCCAAGTTGTGGAAAAGATTACTGTTGAGCTGCATGATGAACGCGTAGATGCTGTCGTGACCGCACACCTACTCGAACGTCGTCGCTTACCTCTACGGCGCGAGCCACATCGCCGATAATATCAATCGCGGCATGCTCATAGGGAAGGCTGTTCGAGAAGAACAGGTTAACTTCCCGCTGCTGCAAGGCATGCCATACTTTTGCGTCTTGAATGAGGTTGTGGAAAACGAAAGCAGTGATTTTTCCCACGCCGTATTCGCGTAGGCGGTCAATGGTGGCCAAGAGCGTCCCTCCCGTACTGGAAATATCATCTACAATCACGAAAGGCTTTGCGAGTAGCCCCCTCGGAATTGGTTTCCTTGTTCCCCGGGAAGTTACGGCATTGGGAGCTAAGCGTTTCTTATCTAGTATCAAAAAGGGCTTGCCGGTGAGTTGCGCCAGGCCCTTAATCATGTCTGCCGAGCCTTTATCCGGACCTGTTAAGACAAAATCCTTTAATCTGCGATTCAGGAAGTTAATTAACGTTTTCTCAATAGAAATTTCATGCACGCGGGTTGCACCGACCCGCTCTTTAACCTCCTCTCGGTCACAGTGCGGTTGCAGCACGTACAAATCGCTCGCCAATTGCCCGAGGCTGTCCAGCATAGCGTCGAGCTTACTAATCTCAAGCTCTGACTCCAGCACAATTGACCGTGCATACGGCAGGTAGGGCAGGACCAACTTGATGCTTCCCTCTTGATGTTTCAAGTAGCGCATGAGCGCTATCAGGTTCATGAGCTGGGTACCAAAATGCTGACCCAGCTGAAATTGGAAGTAGATGAGACACTCGGCATCAGAAACTTTGGACGCGAGCTTCAAGCTTGTTTCTCCGTCAGGGTAAGTAGATTGCACGACGGCGATATACTCACAGCCTAATTTTTTGGCTAACCTTCCCCCGTCCGGAGAGTTGCCGATGACGACCATAGCCCTATTCTATACCGAATCCCATAAATTGCGCAAAGAAATTTCCTCGCCTACAGTGAGGGCAAATGTCCCCTGTTGTCGACGGTAAGAAAATCGCCCGCTCTATTCTGGAATCACTCGCGTCCCGGGTAGCCCGTCTCAAGAAAAAGGGAATTACGCCGACCCTAGCCGCCGTCTTGGTTGGCAATGACAAGCCTTCTCACACCTATGTGCGCAAAAAGGGTGAGGCCGCCGAGGGCGTTGGCGTCGCGTTCTTGCGTTTTGCCCTGCCTGCCACGATAAGTCGCCGTGGTCTTATTCAGCGCTTACAGGAAATTCAGTCCCGCCACGAGCTCTCTGGACTCATTATTCAGCTGCCGCTACCCAAAAAAACGCTGCAGAAGCATAAACCGGAAATTATCAACCACATTCGTGAGAGTATCGATGTGGATTGTCTCACGGATATTTCTCTGGGAAGGGTGATGCTGGGGAGTAACCCTTTACCGCCGCCTACCCCGTCAGCCATGCTGGAAGTCCTGCGGTTTCATAAGATCTCCCTGGCTGGAAAGCACGTGGTGATTGTCGGGCGGGGGGATTTGATCGGCAAGCCCCTGGCCAATGTCTTGCTTCATGAACCAGTGGCCCTCACCGTTTTAGGACCAGCCGTCCCGCTTACCCCGTCTACGCGGGAGGCTGATATTATTTTCACCGGGGTAGGGAAAGCCAGCCTCATTACCGGGGACATGGTGAAAGAGGGAGTGGTAGTGGTTGACGGCGGCACAGTTTTTACCGGCGGCAAACTCCGGGGCGATGTGGAATTTGAGAGTGTAGAGCCAAAAGCTTTTCTCATCACTCCCGTCCCTGGCGGAGTAGGCCCCATTACCGTGGCCAAACTTATCGAAAATGTGGTGGCAAATTGCGAGCGTTTGCATAAGGTTGTGCTAAGATAAGACGAAGATTATGTGTGGCATTGTGGGCACGATTGGCAACCAAGACGTAGCCTTGGATATCTACGAAGCCTTGCTCGCGTTGCAACACCGCGGCCAGGAAAGCGCCGGCATGGTGACATACAATAGCCAGTTTCATATGCGCAAGAGCATGGGGCTCGTGCGCGATGTCTTTAAAAACAGCCACATTCAAAACTTGAGAGGGAACGTGGGTATAGGCATGGTGCGCTACTCCACGGTGGGGACAGGGAGCTTTGAAGAAGCTCAGCCCTTCATAGTGAATTCTCCGTATGGCATCAGTCTCATCTACAACGGCACCATTTATAACTCATGGGAGTTAAAAGAAGAATTGTTCCGCCTGGACCTGCGTTTTACTAATTCTAATAATGATGCCGAGGTTCTTCTCCACTTGTTTGCGAACGGCCTCACGCAAGCGAGAGGGGTGACTCTTTTTGATCGCATCCGCCAGGCTGTCTTCCACGTCTTCCGGCGCGCGAAGGGGGGGTACTCCGTGGCGCTCCTCATTGCCGGCAAAGGCCTCGTGGTATTCCGCGACCCGCACGGCATCCGCCCCTTGGTGTGGGGCCAGCGGTTGGGCAAACCGCACGGCGAGCACCTCTTCGCCTCGGAAAATACTATGTTTCAGTTTTTAGGGTACGAGTTTCACCGGGACGTTGAACCCGGTGAAGTTATTTTTGTGGATTTACAAGGCACCGTGCACTCAGCCGTCGTCCTGCAGCAAGAATTCCGCCCGTGTGTCTTTGAATATGTGTACTTTGCCAGGCCCGACGCTCTCTTGAATGGCGTCAGTGTCTACCGTTCGCGCCTCAGGATGGGCCAGAATTTAGCCGAAAAGATTAAGCGCGTGCACCCAAATTTGCCCATTGATGTTGTTATTCCCATTCCCACGACTGCCTCCACCGCTGCTCTGGCCTGCGCTCATGAGCTCGGGGCCCGATACACCGAAGCGCTGGTGAAGAACCAATTCATCGGCCGGACGTTTATTATGCCCGGGCAACGGCTTCGCCAACGGGCCAACCGCTACAAGCTTTCCGTCATTGATTTTGAAGTCAAAGACAACAATGTTTTGCTGGTGGATGATTCCATCGTGCGCGGGAATGTTGCCCGGCACATTGTCTCTTTAATGCGCGCCCACGGCGCCAAAAACGTCTATTTGGCCTCAGCCTCGCCCCCGCTGCGCTGGCCCGATTTATATGGCATTGATCTTCCCACCCGCGAGGAGTATTTAGCCTATAACAAAACCGAGGAGGAGATCCGCCAGATTCTCGGTGTGGATGTTTTGGTGTACCAAGATTTAGAAGGCCTCGTTGAGGCGGTCACGCGCAGAGGGGATTTAAAGTTCACGCGTCCTCACACAGCCTTTTTTGACGGAGACTATCCCACCGAGGGGGTGACAGAGGAAGTCTTGCAGCAGATCGAAAGGAATCGCCAGCAAGAACGCGAGAGCGCTGTCCCCGTGCACATGGTGTGAGACCAGTATGAAGGTGCTCATCATTGGTAGCGGTGCCCGGGAGCACGCTATCGCAGATGCTTGTGGCAGGAGCGAGTCTCGCCCTAAGCTAGTTATCTATGGGCTGAGCCGCAATCCAGGGTTGGCCTCAACCGCTTCCCAATATGAGGTTGCTGATTCGTTTGAACCGTCACGCGTTGTTGCCTTTGCTCAAAAAACCGGCGCGGAGATGGCGATTGTTGGTCCCGAGGCTCCCTTAGCTATAGGAGTGGTAGATGAGCTGCTGAAGGCAGGTATAGCGACGGTCGGGCCCACGCAGGCCGCCGCTCGCATTGAAACCAGCAAATCATTTACGCGGGAGTTGCTCCAGGAAGAAGACCTGCCTGTGTACCCTACGTTCGCGGTGGTAACAGACGAGCGAGGCCTCGACAAATGGTTGTCTCAATACGATGGTGAATTTGTGGTGAAGCCCGACGGCCTAACCGGGGGCAAAGGGGTAAAAGTTCAAGGCGACCATTTCTCTACCAAAGAGGAAGGCCGCACATACGCGCTCAAGTGCCTGCACAAGGACGGCCGCGTGGTGGTGGAGGAAAAGCTGATTGGGCAGGAGTTCTCACTTATGAGTTTCTCGGATGGCACTCACGCGAGCCACATGCCCGTCGTTCAAGATAACAAGCGGTTACGTTCAGGCGACCAAGGCCCGAACACTGGCGGCATGGGATCAGTGTCGGACGCAAACCATAGTCTCCCTTTTCTATCACCGCGGGACATTGAGCAGGCACAGAAAACGAACGAACAAGTCATCCAAGCCCTTAAGGCCAGAGGGCTCGAGTATAAAGGAATTCTCTATGGAAACTTCATGGCTGTCTCGGACGGGATTCGGCTCGTAGAGTACAATGCACGCTTTGGCGATCCAGAAGTTATGAATGTCTTAAGTATCCTAGAAAGTGACTTCATTGAAATTTGTCAAGCAGTTGTGGACGGGACACTTGATATGGTTACTCCCCGCTTTGCATCTGAGGCCGTGGTGTGTAAGTACCTTATCCCTGAGGGGTACCCGGAAAATCCTGTGAAAAATAAAAAAATAGATCTCAATAAGGTGGATACGCGTCAGGTAAGCATCTACTACGGCGCGGTAGAGGAAGGAAACAGAGGCCTTTACCTTACCGGCTCGCGAGCAGTCGCTCTCGTAGGCAAGGGACGCACGATAGCAGAAGCAGAAAAACTGGTAGAAGAGGAAATCGCCAAGGTTACTGGGCCAGTAACGCACCGGGCCGACATCGGTACCGCGGCGCTGACGGAGAAGAGAACTGCCGCTATGCAAGAACTACGCCAAACTGTGGGAGTGGCTGTCTTTGCCTCCACCCGCGGAACTGATCTGCAGGCAGTGCTGGATGCAATACGAGCAGGAAAACTGCCGGGGCTGAATCTACAATTTGTGCTGTCCAACAAAGCCGATGCCTACGCACTTGAACGCGCGCGCGCCGCTGGTGTGAAAACCATTTTCCTGAACCCAAAGGGAAAGTCTCGCGAAGAGTATGATCATGAGTGTTTAGCGATCTGCAAAGAACATAACATTGATACCATCTTACTCATTGGCTACATGCGTATTATCTCTCCCGCATTTATCGAAGCCTACCGAAATAAAATCCTGAATATCCACCCCTCGCTTCTGCCCAAATACCCCGGCATGGATTTAGATGTGCACAGCGCGGTCCTGGCGGCGGGGGAGAAAGAGACAGGCTGTACGTTACACATTGTTGACGAGTCCCTCGACGGCGGAGCTATCATCGCCCAGGCCAAGGTGTTGATAAGCCCCGATGACACACCCGAGTCGCTCAAAGCCAAAGTGCAGAAAAAGGAACAAAAGATTATTTTGGAAACCTTGCGTGAGCTCACTCACCATAGTCCCGCCGACCTCGCCCGCGAGTGGCAAAAAGCCTATGCCGCACATTCATGAGCTTATTGATTTTACGGTCTCTTGTTACGTGGTATATGCGGGCAAAGTGCTGCTCGTGGATCACACGAAATACGGTCTCTGGTTACCCGTGGGAGGGCACATTGAACTAGACGAAGATCCCGAGCAGGCGCTACTCCGAGAGGTGAAGGAGGAAAGCGGATTAGAAGTAGAAATTCTGGGGGAAAAACCAGAGTTTCCGGCAAAGGAAGTAAAATCGTTACTGACTCCTCAGTATATGAATATTCATTACGCGGTTAGCAAACATCGGCACATGGATATGGTCTACTTTGCCCGAGCAAAGACAAACGAAGCTAAACTTGCCGAGAAGGAACATAAGGAGATCCGCTGGTTTAGTCGCCAAGATCTTTCGGATCCCAAGTACAATCTTCGGACATTCGTCCGTTTCTACGCCGGGCAAGCGTTGGAAAAGATACAAGCATGATTAAGGAATATGACACTTTTCACGTGGGTATTAACGTGCTGGTAGTGCGGGGCGGGAAATTGCTGCTCGGCAAACGCAAAAATGTGTATGGCGACGGTACCTGGGGCTTACCTGGCGGGCATTTAGAAAGAGGAGAGAGCATGCTGGCAGCCGCCGCGCGCGAGCTCAAAGAAGAAACAGGACTCAAAGCTCAAGAAATCTCGTTCGTAAATTTGGCGAATAACCCACGCGGCAACCAAGAAAACCGCCACTACATTCAACTGGGCTTTCTGGCCGAAGGGGTGGCGGGCGAACCTCAGAACTTAGAACCCGACCGCTGCGAAGGGTGGCAGTGGTTTGATCTTAAAGAACTTCCCGAACCTCTCTTCCGCGGACACGCCAAGTTAATTGAGATGTATCATGAAAATCAGACTAATTTTTCAGATACGGAATAAGTTTCTAGGAATGTATGAAAATTGGAGTTGTCGGCTCAATGCAATACACCGAGAAAATGGTAGAAGTGCGCGACCAGCTTCGAGAGCTTGGGCACAATGCCTTCGTCACTGACCTTCACGAACCCTTCATTGGCAAGTCAAATGAGGAAAAAGAGAAAATAAAGCTGTACCAGAAGAACGAGATGGACGCTATCAGAGAAATGTGGCGGAAAATGCAAGGCGCTGATGCGGTACTAGTTCTGAATCTTGATAAACATGGCGTTAAAAACTACATCGGCGGTAATACGTTTTTGGAGATGGGTTTCGCCCATGTTCTCAACCAAAAAATTTTCCTGTATAACCCGATTCCCGACATGCCCTATTACAAAACCGAAATCGAAGCTATGAAGCCGATCGTTATTAATGCCGACCTGACTGCAATTAAGTAGGCTTGGACAGTCCTCAACCGCCTGGTAGGCTAGGGAGATGGCTAAAAGGGGAAAGAAAGGTAAACAACTCCGGAGAGATATCGAATTTCTTTACGAAATGGGCAGCCTCAGGAACTTGCCCCGTTCCTGGAGGCAAACACTGGGGATAGATTGCGCTAATGATCTAGAGCACACGCTGCGGGTAATGTGGCTTGCGCTCATCCTCGCCCGCCGCGAGGGAGTGAAAGATGAAGGCAAAGTACTGAAAATGGCCATGGCCCACGATATTGCCGAAACTCGGACGGGGGATACCAATTACATCTTTGCCGTCTATGCCAAGAACGATGAGGAACAGGCCGAAAAAGATATTTTTGCCAATACTAGCTTGACCGATTTTGCTTCTGATGTTTTGCACGAGTATCGGCAGCGCCGGACGCTCGCGGCCAAGATCGTCAAAGACGCCGATAATCTCGACGTTGATTTAGAGATGCGCGAGTTGGAACAGAAAGGCTCAAAGCTTCCCCAGAAGCTGCAGAAGTTTCGCCGTCTGGTCCGCCAAAAGAAGCTGTATACCCAGGCGGCCAAGGATTTGTGGGACGCGTTGGACAGTGTTGACGTAGCCGACTGGCACCTCACCGCCAACAAATGGCTAAAAATGCCTACCGCTGGCCGCTAAGCGAGAGCGGCGGTAAATATTCTTCCACATATTCTCGGTGCCACCAGTTGCCTGTCTGGCGGCGCTCCTCCCAAGTTGTAAAGCGGTATCGGTATAAACGCATACGTACAAAGCGCGGCGGCGCTGCCTGAAAGGGGTTGTGTTTTAAGAGCTTGAGCGTCTGGCTATCACCCTTGAGCAATTTAAATGCCAGCTCAATCAACCAAGGATGTTCAAACACTGAGCCCATGGCGGCAAACCACATCAGCCAGTCGAGCCGCAGATGGTAGGGAGCCACTTGAGCAGGCCTGCGCGTAATGTTTCCCGGCTTTCTTTTAAACTCGTACTCTTTCCACTGAGTTTCCGCAGTTAGCATGTTTTCGTCTGTACCTTCGACAATCACTTCGTAGCGGGTTTTCGTGATGCTCCCGAAAGCGCCATAGGTATTTACTAAATGAAATGGGTCGAAGCTCGTATTCATAATTTGAAAGCGCGAAAAGAGGTTGAACAGAGGCCGGATGCTGAGTAGCCCAATCAATATTGTCAGCCCTCCCAGGGCAAGATTATGCGGCAGGGTTCGGGAAACGGCCTCCAGCGGGGGGAGAGCCAAAACAGCTTGAAAGAACGCATCATCAAACAGGGGAATGGCCAGCACAATCGTGAACCAATTAAGCCAAGAAAAATTCCCGCTCACAATCAGCCAAGCATGAAAGATGATCGTGATAATGCCGGCCGCGTACGAGTAAGGAGCCGGTGCAAAGTAAAAGAAAGGTACTACCAATTCAACGAAATGGTTTCCCAATACCTCCATTTTGTGCATCCACTTGGGTAAATGGTGAAAGTACCAAGAGAAGGGCCCTGGTATCGGTTGCGTTTCGTGGTGGTATTGGAGGCAGGTGAGGTCACGCCAGCACCGATCTCCACGCAGCTTAATCATTCCGGCTCCGAACATGACGCGGAAGAGCATCCAGCGCACCATCCACATGATAATTTCAGGCGCTTCTGTTCCGGAGGCACCCAGAAAGATAGCCAGGAACCCCGCCTCAAGCGTCATCGATTCCCAACCGAATCCGTAAAACGTACCGCCCACATTTACAAACGAAAGGTAGATTACCCAGAGCAAAAACCAAATCAGCATTGAAACAGGCGTTCCAAATGCATCGGAAATACCCAATGTAGCTGCCGCCGCCAAGATAATACCTACCCAAGCGAGCGCAGCCATGAAACGGTCGCCATTCCAGAAATGAAATATACTGGGCGAGCGCCAGAATCGCTCTCGCGCTGCTCTGCTGGTAGCGGGGTTGAGCCCGCGTTCTCCAATTAATGCTCGGAACTGATTGGCCGTTACCAAGAAAGCAATCAAGTAGACTGCTCCCAAGCCCCGCTGAAAAATCCACTTCGTCCAATCAATGTCTCCTAAAATATCAATCATAATTTGAATCCCAGAGCGCTACTGTTACCATAACAATCATATGCCCGAGAATACAGTGCCTAGCGAACCGCCCCTCATAAAACCTAAGCTGAGTCTAGCCAAAGAATTTGGCCGGTTTGTGAGCGAGCAAGGAGTGTTAGGGTTGGCCATTGGGTTCATTTTCGGCGTGGCTATCTCAGATCTCGTATCGTCTCTCGTCAGCGATATTGTTGACCCTATTCTGGGCTTGCTGCTCGGCAAGGAGCGGCTCGAGGCAGCGACGCTGATTGTCGGCAGCGCTCATATTGCCTGGGGCCGATTTCTGTCTGCCGTCATTGATTTCGTTGTGATCTCGCTCGTGGTCTTTCTTCTGATCCGCATTTTCCACATCAAAAAAATTGAACCGCGCGTATCCCTATCCCGCCGATGATGGAGGAGCTCATAAAGATACGAGATATCTCTTGGAAAGAGGTTTTTGACCTCTGGAAACAAAACGAGTCACAGAATCCAAAATGGAAGGCAGTGTGGGAAAGCCGAGGGCTTAGAAGTTGGGAAGAGTGGCGGGCCGAATATGTGAGGCCATTGCGCCTTCCTGAACGAATATGGGCTTTCTACCGTGTGTCTCGGCCACTGAAGACCGTGCCGGAATTTATCGGCGGGCCGTTTCGTACATGGATCGAGAAGCACTATGACGGAAATCCTCGGCCCACTATGCACGAATTATCTCAGCGTGAGGCGGTGAAGGGGGGGAGGAGCGATCTTACAACCCTCATTCGTGATTTTCCGCCAGATACTACCCTGATCGGTCTTACTCAGGGTGAGAAAGTAGTCGTAGTCGAAGGCATGCATCGTGCCCTGGCGGTAGCCCTGGCCGCTGACCAAGGAAAAACACTCAGTGCTAAAATAAACATTGCTCTTGCAGACGCATCGGGAGAAGAGCTCCCGGTAGTCGGCCAAACTGTTAGACAGAAGTAATGCCTACGCTCACGATCAAAACGCAAAAGTCGAAGCAGGTCATTGATATCACGGATCGAGTCAATGAAGATTTAAAGAAAGATACGAAGGTTTGTCACCTCTTTGTAAAGCACACGACGGCAGCGCTCACGTGTGCCGATCTCGACCCCGGCACTGATCTCGACATGCTCGATGCGTTTTATGAAATGATTCCTAAGCTGGAGTATCGCCACCCGCATGACCCTAGCCACGTACCGGATCATATTTTAGCCGCGCTCGTCGGGCCGGCTGTAACGGTCCCGGTAAAGGATGGCAAGTTGGATCTCGGCACGTGGCAGCGCGTTGTCCTCTTCGAATTCGACGGCCCCCGCGAACGGGAGGTTGTCATCACTACCGCTTGAGCTTCTCCATCATACGGTGGAAAATTAAAGAGTGAGCGCATCAATTAAAGAGGTTATAGAGCAAGTCGCTGGCGGCCGTGGCTACGAAGTTGAAAAGCATCTCACCGGCCGGGGGAGGTATGAATACGCCATTTTGAGAAAAGGGGAGCGGCGCGCTTTCCTGAAAGCCGGATTCCACCAGCAGGAGGACCTGGACGAGCCGAAACTTCTGCCTAATCTCCAGCGTGAGATTTGGTGGGCAAGAGTAATTGAAGCTCTTGAAAGACAGAAACCTTCGCCGCCTGCCCCGCGAAGCCTTGGCGAAGTGGGGTTTACTTCACCGCGCCTGATTGACACAAACATCACGCCCGCGGGCTGTGCTGACGAAGTCGGCTGGGTTGTGTTCGAGTACGAATCGGCAGAACCTTTTGCTGATATCAAGGTGGAGCGCTTTTCTCACGCCATTCCGAAGATTTGCGCCACACTCAACGCGTTAAATAACATCCACCCTGCAACACTTGCCAAGCTGAGCCTTCCCTCTGCCCCGCCTGTGGAAGCTCACGGGGAGGCCGTTGTCCCCGAGGAGTTCTGGGAGGTAATTCAACGGGAGCAGTTGCTTGAAATGAACACAGTTGAACACATTAAAGCTGCCTTGCCGCGGGAACCTCTACCGCGGAATGTTTTGGGCCAAGGCGATTTTGAGCCGGGCCACCTGGCTCAGCGCGACGATGGCACAACCGTAATTCTGGATAACGAATTTGCCGGCTGGTACCCAAGCCATGATAGCCTCACGTACCTGTATCACCGCTTATACACCAACCGGCGCAGTCCCGAGTTAGCAAAAAAACTTCTGGAGTATTTTGTAGAAAACTACATACAAGATAGTGTTGATTTCTGGAATCAATTCTTCGCTTTGCTTCTCCCGCGTGTTGTCCGCGGCGTCTACTATGATTTTACTCGCCGTGGACTAAACATGAACCATGCCAATCAAAAGCTCCGCCGAGAGCTTATCGAGATGCTTCTTCTTAGACGGGATTCGGCGATAATTTCGTGATATTCGCCAGTTCTCCGTGCCAAAGCATGCGTTGCGAGGTGCGCCAGATGGGCCAGCACGCCATCACGGTTAACGTTGGCACCGGTCGATCTGAGAGTACGTGGAAATTTGGATCCGGTTTTACGATGCGGTTATGCGTCAGTTTGTATGTGTAGCGCGTGCCTTGGTAGTCGACGTGAATGACACTACCAGGAGCAAGTTCTCCGATACGGGTGAACGCAAATCGGTATGCACCTTGGAGCACGGTGCCAGAGCTGTGGGCGCTAATAAACACGTTGCCTAAGCGCCCCGGTAGAATACCGTTCGGGTAGAGAGCCGCTCCGCTATCGAGTGCGGCAATAACATCTTTGTCTTGAATGGAGGCACTCATGACGATCGGTACCTGTACGTCAATAGCGGGTATCAGAATCTGATCTCCTCCCGTAACCCGCTCAGGGTTAGAGAGCGGGGGAAAGAATTGCTTGGATGGGATTGAATCAATATCAATAAACTCCTCATCGCGAATGTCGGAAATGGGGAGGAGCGGCTGGTACCGGATAGGGCCTGATAACTTTGTGATAGCGATAGGGACCAAAACCGATCCCATCATTCCCAGACCCCACACCAACAAAAGCGCGGAGACAAATGTCCCGATAAATAGCCCGGTCTGGCGTGTGAGAACCTTATCCATAAAACGCTACATAATAACCTGAAAGTGATATAATGTCAAAAGCAAAAAAACAGCAAAACAGACCCGAACTTTATGGGTCTGTTGAGCAGAAAATAACGATTACAAATCGTACGGCTTAACTGTTGCTCGCTTGTTGCCCTTAGCCCTGTCAGCCGCCTTTTCCAAGTGTGCCATAACAGCTTTATTGAGAGCTTCTGGAAGATCCCCAGACATCTTAACGCCCTTGCTCTTCAAATGGGCGCGGACTTTGCTTGCTACTACCATTAATTCTGCCATGAGTCCCACCTCCTTCAGTTAATTATGCCCGCATTCTAGCATCCTGGGCCAAAAAGCCTAGCCAAAGCTATCCACAGGGCGATTTAGATCAAAAACAGGGTTACGGCCAGAGCTATTACCACCAGGGTGTGGGCGATGAGTGCCGGACGCTGGATACGAACCTGAATCAGGATGGTAAGTATCAACAAAACTACTAAGACAGCGGCAATAGCCGATGCCAGCCTTCGCGAGAATTGCTGTGCCCGCGAGGGAAGCGTGACTTCTTCACTCTGTGGGTCGCTCACGAATTGAGGCGTGAAGTTGAGACTGGCTAATTTCGTTTCATTTCCGAATTCGTCTTCGAGGGTAATCGTTACTAGCTCGGTCACGGCCCCCGCCGCTACCCACCCCTCGCGTTGTCCTTGGATGGAAAAATCGCTTCCGGGAAGGTGAACAGCGAGGCGTGGTGTATCAAACCCCGGGGAGATGACAAAGGCGAGAGCTTTGTCATCAATGAGGGGTCCTACCGTATCTTTCGTGAGTGCCAGGAGTTCACTCATCTCGCTTTCATTACCTGCTGCATCTCTGGCGTATGCCCGGAGCACGATTGTACCTTCAGGGAATTCTGATAAATCTAGTTGCTGGCTTACCTGACCGTTCTCCGGTACTCGCAAGGCGTGGCGCGCCTGATTGTTGACCAGCAGGTGAACCGTTGAGGCTGGCTCTGCCTCTATCGTCACATACACGGTAGCCTTTACCACCGTCCCGCCTGAGAGCGCAATACGCGGCACTCGTGGGGGAGATTGATCAGCGGGAGGCAGCGGAGGAGGGGTAGCCGGCGCCGCTGTTGCAGGAGGTTGAGTCGGAGCAGGAGTGGCTACTGGTTTGGCGGGAGGCGCCTGTGTTGTCTCGGCGGCGGCTTGGCCAGCACTGCGTCCAAACATCTGTGCTACTACAATCGAAGTCCCACCCTGAAACTCGCCGCTTATGGCCGCGACTCCGATGTCCGTATAGGCAGCCTGAAGCATATTGTCACGGTGGGAGGGGGAAGCTAACCACGCGGCCACTACATCTTCGGCTTCTAGGAAATCAATCGCCAAATTTTCCCCGGCCATTTCGTACTTGTATCCAACTTTCGCCATCCAGAACCAAGGGGTAACCCCGTCGGGAGAAATGTGGGCAAAGTAATCTTTGTCCAACATGTGCTGCGCCTTCTGCTGTGCGGCACTGGCCAGGAGACTATTTACCTTAAGTTTTCCCGCGCCCCTCTTAGCCCTTTCCACGTTGGTGAGTTCGACAATCTTAGCGCTCGTAATGGTGGAAAGCTCTGCCGGGGCAGGGATGAGTGCAATGGCGCTCGCCGCTACCAGCTTAACGATGAGAAGCAAGGCCGTGACGGCCGCTAGCGGCCGGTGTCGGAGTGCGAGCGGCCGAAAGTCGTTGTACGGGTCAGGAATGACACAGACCTTCAGGCCATGCACTGCCCTGGCTGCAATACTCATGCCTACCATGGTATAACAAAACCATGAGATATATCGATGCCGTACGGGGCAGTATCATTGCAGCGGCCATCTTTGCCCTACTCGCGTATTTTTTGCCCGGCCTTGGCCCTTCTGATAACATACAAATCATCCTTACGGTGAGCACATTTCAGTTTGCGATCATCTATGGATTTTTTATCACCCGTTCGTTTGCCCGCTATAACCAGATCGAAGAATTGATTGCCTCTGAAGACGCCTACTGGTTATCTGTTTATCGCACTGCTCAACTCTGGGGAAAAGGGCTCGTAGATAAGCTCCGGGAATTAATTGACCGTTACTATATTATCTCGTACGACTACGAGCTGGGATACTACTACAAGCAAACGGCTCCAATCCTTGATGAAGTATACCAGGTTATGACTCAGGAATTTAAGCCAACCGGCGACCGGTTAGATGACACGTACGCGGAATTTCTAGTATTTCTGGCCACGATCGAAGACCTACGTAACAGACTATCTGTCAGAGCTCAGCAGCGTATGACTCTTGGGCATTGGGCTTTACTCTACGTTTTAGGAGGAATTATTGTCTTTAGCTTATTCGCCTTAAAAACGCCCCAGCTTCATTCTCAAGTAATTACGGTTCTTCTTTCGACGATGGTGGTGCTGCTCTTCTTAGTACTGCGCGATCTCAACAGCCTCCGCCTGGGCAGCGCCTATCTAGCCACAGAGTCTGGCCAAGAGGTTCTGGAAGCTATTGGTAAACTGCGCTACTACAGCAAGATGTACTCGCAAGACAAAACCGCCCGCATTCCCAAAACCGTAAAAAAATACCGGCAGGGGCTACACAATGCCGGGGAGCCGCTTGATATCAAAGTGGTTGAGAGAACGTAGCCGCCCTCAAATCGTAGGCCGCTTGCTAGCGGCCACGTCGCCATATAAGCTTGCCTCATGAATATTGTCATCATGGCCGGCGGAGGCGGCAGCCGTCTCTGGCCACTTTCCCGCCAAAGCACGCCGAAGCAATTCCTGGACTTAGGCAGCGGAAAAACCTTAGTTGAGATGGTATATGGCCGCGCCCGGACTCTCACGGAGGCAGACAAGATTTATGTAGCCACCAGCGAAAATCACCGTTCTCAAATCAAAGAATTGCTGCCCGCTGTTCTTGGGGACCACGTATTTTACGAACCCGAAAAGCGCGACACTACTGCTGCCTTTGCCACCATTTGTATCCGCCTGGAATCCCTCGGGCAGGGGAATGAGCCTACCGTATTCATGTGGTCTGACCATGTGTTTACCAATGAATCTGAGTTTCTCACGGACCTAAAAAAAATTCCCAAGCTCTTAGCCGATAACCCGGATAGCATTGTCATGGCGGGCCACACGCCGATTTCTCCTGAAACTACCCTCGGCTACCTGGAGGTGGGCGAACGCTTGTCTGGCTACGACGACGTCCACTATGTAAAAGCTTTTAAAGAAAAACCGGATCGGGCCACTGCGGAGCAGTACGTAACGGCCGGCAACTATTTTTGGAACTTGGGATATTTTTCGGTTAGGCCGAGCTACTTACTGAGTGAGTTGGTGAAATATAATCCAGAGATTAAACCCGCGATTGAGAATTTTACTCAAGCCTTGGCGGAGGCTGGCAGCTCGAAGAGCGAAGTGGGGCTAAAGGCCGCTTACAGCATGTTTCCGAAAATATCCATTGATTACAGCCTTATCGAAAAAACCCAGCATCGCTTGGCTTTAACCGGTGATTATGGCTGGAGTGATATAGGCAACTGGGCCACGCTCAAAGACGTTTTTGGCCAGAGCGGCGATTACGTGAAGGCAGGGCACCATGTGCATGTTGATTCTCAGAACAACTATATTTACAACGCTACACACTCCGCCGTCTCTTTGGTGGGCGTCACGAATACCATTGTGGTAGTAACAGATGACGCTGTTCTGGTAACTGATAAAGATCACACGCCAAAGGTAAAGCAGGTAGTAGAGCAGCTTGAGAAAGAGGGCAAGCAGGAATACTTGTAGTATGCAAGTTACTAACCCAAAGCGATTCCTTGCGTTTGTCATTGTTGTTCTCTTGGTAGTTGTCATAGGCACGTGGGCGCTCCTCAACGCTACGAAACTGAAAAAGAGCGGGGAATTTAGTCTCCCGGAAGGGGCCAGTGCGCGAGCCGTATGGCAAAAACTGGTTGACGAGGAATTCACAAACTCCGTTTTTCTCTGGCGCTACCATGCCTGGAGAATGAGTGCAGAAGAGGAGCTTAAAGCTGGCAGCTACGTATTGGAAGCAAGAGAGAAGGTAAAGGACGTTATCGGGCGCTTCGTGGCGGGAGACGTTAACCCCGACGAACTCACAATTACCTATCCTGAAGGCTTCACATTAGAGCAAATTGCCGAGCGCACCAGCGCGCGCGGCATCGGCGGCAAGCAGGAATTTCTTTCCACGGCCATTCCCCAGGAATACGTGGCCGAGTACCCATACCTTGGAGAAATTCCGGCCAACCGGAATTTAGAAGGTTATTTATTCCCGGATACCTACCGGATATTTATGGATGACACGCCCGACGACGCTATCCGCCGCATGTTGGCGAATTTCGACGAGAAAATAAAAGGGGCAGCGCCCGCCGAAGCTTTAGCGAAAGCGGGCCGCAGCCTCGATCAAATTGTCATTATGGCGAGCATTATTGAGCGCGAGGTACTTACCGACGAAGACATGACCGTTGTTTCCGGCATTCTTTGGAAACGCAACGATGATGGGGTAGGGCTCGACGCTGACGCCACCATTCGCTATGCCCTGAACAAGTGGGATGGCCGCCTTACCGTGCAGGATTTAGCCACCGACTCTCCGTACAACACAAGACGTTGGAAAGGCCTCCCTCCCGGCCCCATCAGTAATCCCGGCCTGCGGGCCCTTATCGCTGCCGTGAACCCAGAGGAGTCGGAGTATTACTACTACCTTTCCACCCCAGAAGGGAAAACCATATTCTCCAAAACCCTCGACGAGCACAACGCCAACAAGGCCAAGTATTTGCAGTAAACTTTTTTATAAGCGTTTGACGGAACGAGAAAAAGAGAGTACAGTTAGCTAAATATGAACAGAAAAGAAATAAACCCAATGCTTAGTGGAGCAGGTGCAAGACCAGATGGTAAACGAGGGCTTTTTCAAGGAGAAGACCCATGGGATTTAGACAACATAGCTCAAGTAAGTGGGCAAGGGGTAGAAAGTGAAACGCCCGTCGAACCAGTGTGGGCAAGTGACAAGAAAAAACATACGCAAGGTAGACCGGCTGGGAGAGGAACACCTCGGCGACCAAAACAAAAGCCTTATGTGAGGCCGCCAAAACCCAAAAAGACGTGATATATCGGGAATTTGTATTTTTTTTCAGATTGTGCAATAAATAGATAGTCATCCGAAGACCCAAGGCACAAACGTAAGACCTTGGCAGGAGAACCAAAACGGTTTTTCACGTCTGCGGATGGCAGGCGTTTTTCATATTTAATTTTCTCCTCCCTTACGAAGGGGGAGTACTCCTGCTTCTGAGCAGGAGGGAGGGGGTTCTTCTATGGCTCTTACCCGACAACAAAAGGAACAGGCCGTGCAAGAAGTCAGCGAGGCGTTACCAGCTGCGACCTCGGTCGTTTTCGTAGGCTTTAGCGGCCTGACAGTTACCGATGTCACTGAGCTGCGGGACAAGCTCTACGCCGCCGGGGGCCGCATGCGCGTGATGCCAAAGCGCCTGCTGAAGATTGCTTTAAAGAATGCCAAGCTTGACTACGACCCGGCCACCTATGATGGGCAGATGGCCGTAGTCTGGGGAACCGATGCAGTAACGCCAGCTAAAATCATGTACGAATTCGCGAAGAAGAAGGCAGACGCTCTGCGTCTCTTAGCTGGTGTATTGGAAGGCAACACGTTGTCGCTGGAGGAAATTACCTCTTTGGCGCAACTGCCTTCCCGCGAGCAGCTCCTGGCTCAGCTCGTGGGCGTATTAGCCAGCCCAGCTCGCGGATTGGTTCAGGTCCTTTCAGGTATACCTCGCAGCCTCGTGTACGTTTTGCACGCGGTTAAAGAAAACAAAGAGAAAGCCTAGCATTCTATATTCGAAATTCTAATTTCTAAATTCTAACTTCTAAACATATGGCTGACGAAGCTGCAAAAACAGAAGACAAAAAGGTCGAAGTCCCTGCCAAGTTCAAGGGTCTCGTAGAAGACATTGAAAAAATGTCCGTTCTCGAACTCTCTGAATTGGTAAAAGTGTTGGAAGATAAGTTCGGCGTTTCCGCCGCCGCCCCTATGGCCATGATGGCCATGCCCGGCGCGGGTGGCGCATCAGGGGCCGCTCCTGCTGAGGAGAAGAGCGCCTTCAACGTGGAAATCACCGAAGCGGGTGGGCAGAAAATTGCTGTCATCAAGGCCGTCCGTGAAGTCGCGGGCCTGGGCCTGAAAGACGCCAAAGACCTTGTCGACAAAGCCCCAGCCGTCGTGAAAGAAAATGTTCCCAAGGTTGAAGCGGAAGAGATGAAGAAAAAGATTGAAGCCGCCGGCGCCAAGGTGACCCTGAAGTAAATATTCCGCGCTTTTGTCACACGACCCCGCTTGTGCGGGGTCGTGTTATATTTGAAGCATGCTCAGCTACCTTCACTGGCAGTTCATTGTGGGGCCGGCGTGGTTAGTGAGGACCGCGTGGAATATTGAGCTGGCACTGCTGCAGTACTTTTCCGTCGGCCTCATGTTGCGTACGCTCTTTGCCCATTGGCACAAGGATGCCGTCCGTTACGAACGCTCCTCCTTCTCGCAAATTTTGATATCCTTTGCCTGGAACCAAATTTCCCGCGCCATTGGTTTTATCATACGCTCCACCGTGCTCGCCGCCTGGCTGGTTGTGCAAGTAGTGTACTTGGTCCTTGCGTTGGGGATTATAGCTGCCTTCATCGCCGCTCCTTTTGTCATTGCCGCCCTGCTGGTATGGGGGCTGCGCCTCATCCTATGACCGCCGCTGCCATTGAATTCAAAACGCGCGCACGGTACCGCGATGTCCGCGCGGCTGCCTCTCTCAGCTCCGTCTTCGTAGTGTTGGTGCTGATACTTGCCCCGCTGGCCGCCGCGGCCAGCCTTGCGGCGTACTACCTGCTCGACGCTAATCCTCCCTTTTTCCTTGGACTCTCGGCGGTGTGTGTGGGCCTTGCTGGTTTAAGTGTTCTTCTTTTTGCCTTTGGCACCACGTACTTTCCCTTCCGCCAACCCCCTCGGACGGTATCTCAAATATTGGAGGCAGGAGGCAATAGTGCCGATGCTGCTGACTTTCACTTAGTCCGCTTACTTGGGCCCTTCGCCAATCGCGGCCAGGATGAGTCGCTGCCAGAGGCCCTTCAGGCTCTACTCATGTCCTCCCAAGGGCAAAGGCTACTGCACCGCCTCGAACTTGCCCCGGAGATTATTGGGCCCTTGATCACGACGCATGTTCTTCCTGAGCTTTCTTGGTCGCGCTTAGGGGAAGTTGCTTTAAAGGTCGCTGCTTCCATGCAGCAGCCGCATCTCAATATTTTTCATGTCTTGGCAGTGCTTCTGCTTCACCCTTCGCTCCGCCGCGACCTGCGCAAGTTAGAGTACACGGAACAGGATATTGCCTTTGTTATTTGGTGGCAGATTGCCGCGCAGCAGGAGCGTCGGCATCGCGCGCAGTGGTGGAGAGGAGAGCAGCTCTTAGACTTTACTGGGATCGGACTTTCCTGGGCTTCCGGCTACACTCCCTTCGTTGACCAATTTGCGCGCTTGCCTCAGGGCAACCCCTGGGACATACCGCTGGGCCATGAAGCGCAAGTCGAAGAGTTGATCAATACTTTAGCCAGGGCACGCCAAGCCAATGTACTCGTGGTGGGTCAGCCCGGCTCCGGGCGTACCGGCGTAGTGAAGGAAGTGGCCCGCCGCGTCAACGCCAACCGGGCTCATCCTGCCTTGAACGGCCAACGGGTGATGTACATTCACATAGGGCAACTCTTAGGTATCGCCGGCTCAGGCCCGGAACAGATGGCGATTGTATCCCGGGCACTCACGGAGATGGAGCGTGCCGGCAACGTCATTGCCATTCTCGACGGGCTCTCCACGGTGTTCGGCGGCGGGGGATCAAGCGCCGTGAATCTAACCGATGTCATTATGCCCTTTTTCTCTTCCGGCACAGTCCGCGTGGTAGTTATCATGTCCGCCGATGATTATCACTTGCGCTTTAAAGGGAATGCGGAACTGCTGAAACTCTTTGAGGTTGTCCAAGTAGAACCGCTTTCCCTGGAACAAACGTTACAACTCTTGGCCCTCTCCGCTGAAGAATGGGAAAAGCGGACAGGAATTTATCTACCCTATAAAACGCTACGCGCCATTGTCCGGAACACTTCTACCATTATGCCTGAAATTCCTTTCCCTGAGAAAGCGTTCGATGTGCTGGAAGACGCACTAGCCATTTCTCAAAAAGGGCGTGGGGAAGTACTCACAGCCGAGCAAGTGACTGATATCATCTCTCGTAAGATCGGCTTTAATGTAGGCAAGCTCGCGGCCGATGAGAAGTCCCATCTTCTCAATTTAGAAGAATTCATTCATAAGCGGGTGGTGAACCAGGAAAACGGAGTAGCGGCCGTCGCCCGCGCTATGATACGGGCCCGCGCCGGAGTCAGTGGGACGAAACGCCCTATTGGTACTTTCTTATTCCTGGGGCCCACGGGGGTAGGGAAGACCGAAACCTCGAAAGCTCTGGCAGAAGCCTACTTCGGCTCTGAGGAATATTTGCAGCGCCTCGATATGTCGGAATACCAAGGGCCGGAAGCTATCGGCCGCTTGATCGGCACTCCCCGCCAGCCTGCTGGTACACTCACGTCCATTATTTCCGACCATCCTTTCACCGTGCTGCTCTTAGATGAATTTGAAAAAGCTGACCGCAATGTTCACCTCCTCTTCTTGCAAGTGCTTGATGAGGGCCACCTCACCGATGTGCGCGGACGCCGGTTTAGTTTTAATCATGCCATCATCATTGCTACGAGTAACGCCGGCGCTGAATTCATTCGCCAGAATGTCAGCGATGACGGCACCCTCCCGGAAAATTTCGAGGGAGAGTTACGAGAGCATATCTTACGTCAGGATCTTTTCCGTCCTGAACTTTTGAACCGCTTCGATGGTGTCGTTACCTTTACCCCGCTCACGCGCGACCACATTCGCGAGGTAGCCACCCTGATGCTGCGCAAGCTCAATAAGCGCCTGGATGAGCAGCACGGAATCACCGTGACCCTCACCGATGATTTAGTCGATTTTCTCGTGCGTGTCGGGTATAACCCGGAATTCGGCGCTCGCCCCATGGCCCGAGCCATTCAGAACACGGTGGAGTTTGTGATTGCGCAGAAGCTGCTCAAGGGCGAGATAGAGCCAGGCCAAGAAATTGTCTTGCACTCCTCGACGCTGGAACAAATTAAGATCCCTGGCTAGCTTACTCTTCGCTCAAAGGGACTTGGAGCACGCGAGTGCCATCCAGAACGTACAAGGTATTTTCTTCAGGCCCGACTGCCGCATCCTGCATGTTCCTGGCGTCTTGAATAAAGATTTGCCGTGAAAGCTCTCCTTCCTTAGTAAATATCACTACCCTAGCATTCGCAGGGTCAACCACGTACAAGTATTGGTGTTCTTCGCTCGTAATGATGCGGGAAGCTCCGGAGAGGTTCGGGGAAACCTCCGCGAGCGCAAATTCAGCCGGCGCTCCCTTAAAGAGCCGCCGTACGGTACCGTCACTGTGAAGAGTGAAGATATTCCCATCCACTGCCAGCGAGCGGATCGTGTCCTTGGGGAATGATTCATCAGTAATCCAACCCTCCCCGCCCGAATAGCCCCGCAGCGTCTTATTGTAGACATGAAGCTGGCCGCCTACTTGGTCGTGCAGGTAGAGGCGGCTGCCAAACGTAGCCAGCGCCCCAATGCGGGATTGCTCGCTCGGGAGGTCAATTTCTTGCCTAAGCAGGGAGTTATCGTTGCTATCGAATAGAGCTATCCCCGGGGCGTCGGTGGCAAGCAGAATAGTTTTGTCTGCCTCCTGC
>CAYHTZ010000017.1:0-25246 GCA_964359735.1 uncultured Candidatus Saccharibacteria bacterium | reverse complement strand
CCACCCCCCAAGTTCAAGCTTTAAAAACTCTGCCTTCCGCTGGTTTTAACCTCTTGCCTCTTCTCTCACCAATTGCGATTGCAATCGGACTCGCTGCAGCCCGCCGCATTAAATAGGTACGCTTCGCAAACCTGGCTTCCTAAGATACACTGGTTTCATGGAACCGAACACAACCCCGATTACTCCACCGCCTCCGCCAACCAAACCAAAGCGCGTCCCAGCCAGCCCGGAGAAACTTGCCGAAATTTTTCGTTACCTCGCCGCGGCCTTTATTGTCGAGCTCGTCTTAAACCTAGTTCTTCTCTGGTTGGCAAATTCTGGCTCAGCCCCTCAGCTTGTGCCCATTCTCCAGGGCGTCTCCTTCATTACAGCCATCCTCCTCTTAATCGCCTTTTACATTGCCACCCGCCGGCTCGGGTTTGGCAAGAGCTTAAGTATCCTGGCAGTGATCCTGGTTATCTTTATTCCTCTCTTCAATTTGGTGCTGGTGATCAGCGCGCTCGTACGTATCGCTCTGCACCTGCGCAAAAGTGGCTGGAAGATTACGTGGTCAGGCGCAAAACCCGCTCATCAGTAACCGCAGGATTGAAGCAAACGTACCAGCTCGCCATGGATGGCGGAGCCGTTGCTAGCAATAAACTGGCCGTTCATAGTGCTGGGGTCGTCCTTCCCTGAAAAATCCGTGACTTTTCCCCCCGCTTCCCGCGCCAAGAGTTTTCCTCCGACATAATCGTAGGCTTCTTTCTCGGTGGTAATGTCGACAATGATGGCCTCAATTTTGCCAGAGGCTAACAAACAGAAATCCCAAGCTGGAGACCACGCCGAAAGATACCGTTTGACACCGGCAGTACTGAGCGCGCTAAAGAGCTGATTATTCCTTTCCACCGACGCAATGTAGTTGCGAATGTGCGAAACAGTCGCTCGCTTGATGTCTCCTTCCTGGTTTACACGAAGCTTCCGTCCGTCTACGTGAACCCCCGCGCCAGTTTCAGCAAAATACGTTCGATTCAAAATCGGTTGGTGTACGACAGACACTACGCTTTCCCCTGCCCGCAGCAAAGTGACAGAGACAGAGAAGTTTGGAATGCCTAGAACGAAGTTGTGTGAGCCATCGAGCGGGTCTACGACAAACAGCCCCTCCGGCCCCCGCTCGATCATCCCCGCTTCTTCGCTAAGAATGCTGTAATCGGGAAATTGCGCCGCCAGTACCTCCAGAATCGCCGCCTCGGAATCCTTATCTGCCTTTGTGACCACATCCGCCGCCATCGATTTTTCCTGAATCGCCAGCTCCTGACCAAAGTGTTTCCTCAACTGCTCGCCTCCGCGCGACGCCGCCAGCTGCATACCCTCGAGAGCCGTGTGCATTACTTATGTATAAGAAACTTTGGTGCGCTGAGCAAGCCACATCATCTGGGCGTTGCTCGACTAGCCCATTTGCATTTCTGGCCGCTTCCTGTACAGTAGTGGCGTAGATTTTCTTCAGTCGGTTTCTTTGCATTTGCACCCACGTGGTCAGGCAGGAAGCAGAGGATAGAAAAGGTTCGATCTACATCTTACACGTGAGTTCTAAAGTCAAATCAATGGCAAAGAAACTATACATTGGAGGTATCTCCTACAGCACGAGTGAAGACGCCTTGCGCGATGCATTCGGCCAAGCCGGCTCTGTCACTTCTGCTTCCATTATCATGGACAAAATGACTGGCCGCTCCCGCGGCTTTGGTTTTGTGGAGATGGCTACCGACGAAGAAGCTCAAGCCGCCATTTCAATGTGGCACGGCAAAGAGCTCGATGGACGCACTCTCACCGTAAACGAAGCCAAGCCAATGGCTCCCCGCGGACAAGGCGGCGGAGGCTTTGGTGGTGGAGGCCGCGGAGGCCGCGGCGGTTACGGAGGCGGACGCGGAGGCAACGGTGGCGGAAACCGCTGGTAACAGCGCTTTCTCCAACGTCAAAAGCCGCCTGGTTCTTACCGGGCGGCTTTTTATATAAGCCGCCAATTTCCCCGTGCTACAATAAAACTGTGAACAGAAAGATCGTCTGGGTACTAGTGGTGATTGCCGCCGCAGCCATGGCAGGGTATATCAATTTTCTTCGCTCCTCAGCCTGGAAAGGAATTCTGGGCTTTGATATTTCTCCCGATGGCCAGTCTATTGCCCTCACCTCTATTCGCTACGAGCAATCTTTTCTCTACACCATGAATCGGGACGCAACCGACATCCGAGAATTTGAAAATACAAAAAATCTCAACCCGGCGTACCCAGTATTCTCGCCCGATGGTGGTAAGGTTGCCTTTGTAGCCTTCACTGAAGGCCTCTTGGAACCTGAGAGCAAGCTATACCTCGTAAACTCTGATGGCGGCAATCTCCAGCATCTCTCCACTCCCCAGAAACACATCACCAGCGCCGTGTTCTCAAAAGATGGCAAGACTATCTACTATCTTGCCTCCGGCTACTTTGGACATTACTCGCCGATTGCGGCCAGCGCCCCTCACGATTTCGATATTTTCGCTTTCAACCTTGAATCCAAAGAGATTCATCAAATAACCCAGCTTAAGGCATATGAGATGAAAAATCTCTCACTTGCTCCTGATGGAAAACAGCTTCTGTTCCAAGAATACGGTAGCACGGATCACGGGTTTGGTATTGTGCCACTCGACAACCCAACTCAGATACAGCACGTGACATTGAAGAACCCGGAAGAAGCCAAGCTCAGCGCTTCGTCAAGCGACTGGTGGACACTAGGTCATCCTACCATGACCCCTCAAGGACAGCTTCTTGTTACCGCTGTCGCCGACGAAAATCAAAGCCCTTACAAGTACGAGTTATACCAACTTGACCCACCCAGCTGGAAAGATAAGCGCCTAACCTTTCTCGATGGATTTGTAAGCCAGCCACGCGTCGTACCGGGAGAAAACAAAATACTTTTCCTCAAAGATGAGCGCTGGCCCGACGACCCACCTCACAATCGCCTGTGGGAAGTGAGCTTGGATGGGACTAACCCCGCCCTCATAGAAATTCCTGGCCTCGACTCCTGACAGCCACCCCACGCTTTACATTTGAGCCATTTTTGGCTTTAATTGACCTCATGCCAACTCGACGACGCCGGTTTCGCGCCCGGCCCAAACCTCAAGTGAAGCGGCCTCCCGCGAATAATGAAATTCGCGTGCCCGAGGTACGTTTAATTGGTATTGACGGAGCGCAATTTGGTGTCATGTCTACTGCCGATGCCCTCGGGAAAGCCCAAGAAACTGGCAGTGATTTGGTCATCGTCGCCGAGAAAGCCAACCCACCTGTGGCGCGCGTCTTGGAACTCGGCAAATACATGTATGAAAAGCGCAAAGCAGACGCCAAACAGCGCTCAAGCAGCAAAAGCGGAGGAGTAAAGGGCGTCCGCATCGGCTTTCAAACTGATGAACATGATTGGAATATGCGTTTAAACCAAGCCGCGGAGTTTATTAAAGAAGGCAATAAGGTGAAGGTGGAGATGCGCTTGCGCGGCCGCGAACGACAAAGGGTCGACCAAGCCGCCTCCAAAATCAAGCAATTCATCCAAGACATGCCCTTGCCTGCCCAACAAGAAGGCAACATCAGCCGGTCATTTAACAACCTTTCCGTCATCTTGACGAAAGCATAAAGAAAAGCTATATTCCACTCTTAAGCTTATGAAGCAGAAGACAAAATCAGCCGCGGCAAAGCGTTTCAAGGTTTCCTCTAAAGGCAAGGTAAAACACCTGTCCCCGGGCCGATCTCACTTTAATGCCCGCGATACCGGCGATGAGACGCGTCGCAAACATGGGGACGCTTCCCTTTCCCCATCCGACCGCCAACGTGTCGAAGAACTGCTCCCCTACCTGCACTCCTAAGAAGCTAATAAGCCACCAGCTAAAAAGCTATGTCTAGAGTTACGTACAGTGTTCAAAGACGGGCCCGCCACAAAAAGTGGTTGAAGCGAGCCAAGGGTTTCCGCGGCCGCCGCAGCACTGTCTATAAGATTGCCAAAGAGGCTGTCTTAAAAGCCGGCCAGCACGCATTCCACGACCGGCGTAAAAAGAAAACGAACATCCGCGCCGTCTGGCAAGTGCGCATTAACTCGGCTGTTCGCAAACACGGCCTCTCCTACTCAAAATTTATCCAGGGCTTACGCAAACACAAAGTCGCGCTCGACCGGAAAATCCTCTCCCAGCTCGCGGCTACTCACCCCGACATTTTCGAGAAAATCGTCGAAAGGGTAAAATAGTCGCATGCGGATTGTAGTGACCGGCGGAGCTGGTTTCATTGGCAGCCATCTCGTTGACCGCCTCCTGAAGGCGGGCCGCCACGTGATATGCGTGGACAATTTCTTTACCGGCCAGCGCCGAAATATTGAGCACGTATTGAATCATCCCAAATTCGAACTGGTCGAACACGATATCGTTGAACCCCTGCAGCTTGAAAACATCGACCAGCTGTACAACCTAGCCTGCCCTGCCTCCCCCATTCACTACCAAGAAAACCCTATCAAGACTGTTAAAACCTCAACAGTCGGCATGATCAATATGCTCGGCCTGGCCAAGAAATGCGGAGCGCGCATCCTGCAGGCTTCTACTTCCGAAGTCTACGGCGACCCCGAAGTTCACCCTCAATCCGAAACCAACTGGGGGCACGTCAATCCCATTGGCCCGCGCGCCTGTTATGACGAAGGCAAGCGGGTGGCAGAAACACTCTGCTTTGATTACCACCGCGAACATAACCTCGACATCCGCGTCGCCCGCATCTTCAACACCTTCGGCCCGCGCATGCACCCCGAAGACGGCCGCGTCGTGAGTAATTTTATCATGCAAGCTCTCTCGAATGAACCTATCACCATTTATGGCGACGGCTCGCACACCCGCTCCTTTTGCTACGTAGATGACTTAGTGGAAGGCCTCGTCCGCCTCATGAACCAGGACACATCCACCGGGCCGGTGAATCTCGGTAATCCCACCGAGCTTACTGTAAAACAACTGGCCGAAAAGATTCTCAAGTTAACTGGATCAAAATCAGAACTCATCTATAAAGATCTCCCAGCCGATGACCCGAAACAACGCCAGCCGGATATTTCTCTCGCCAAAAAAATACTTGATTGGGAACCGACCGTGCCCGTTGACGACGGCCTTACAAAAACGATTGATTACTTCCGCTCTCTCGCTTAGGAAACTTTACAGACAATCCGGTCCTTGAGGTAGAACCTCGGCCGCGCGGGAGGCCAGCACCTCTTGCGAGCCGTCTTCATTCCGCCGCGATAACACAATTGTAATGCTTTGCCCTCCCAAGCTACACGGAATCCGCACAGCCGCAAAACCAGCTCCAAATTCACCCTCGCCGATCTGAATCTGTCCCTTGGGCGTGCGCGCGTCTATCGCCACGGCGCCTTCCCGAATCCCTACTGGAGTATTCCAGGTCACCTTCTTTTTCTCACGCCCCGGTGAGATAGGCGTAGAAAACTCAAGGCTAACAGAGGTCGCGCCATCCCGTACGCCACGCGCGCCAATATTACCCACGCGGCTAGCCAAATACCCTAGCCCGACTACGCCTACGATACCTACGACCGCCCAAGTAACTTTAGGACTCATGAGATTCGTTAGAATCATGGTTTAACGCTCGCGTGACCCGCGCCTCGGTTATCCAAGGCGCATGCTTATTCCACGGCGAGTGGAAGGATGAGGTCAGACGCTCTATGGCACGGGATCTCCGCGTCTCCGGCGGTTGCTCGTGCACAAGGAACCGACCATCCCTACGCTGCAGTATAAAGAATTCGCGCCTATTTTGCCATAGTGTCAAGGCCGCCAGCCCCGGTAACAGCGTCAAAACGGCATAAAAACTCAAATTAACGCTCAGCAGCAGGTCATAGAGCCCATGCAGAGCCCAGGGGATGAGAAACGCTTGTAGGAAGCGCCGGCGGGGGGAGTAGAGGTCAAACACTCCTTGGGCAATCAGCGTGCCCATCAGCCCCCCGAAACTGATGTGAGCCAAGGTAGAAATCATAAATCGAAGGAAAAAGACGAAAACGAGTGTATCAAAGTTGCCCTGTTGGAAAAGATTCAAGAAATACACGGTATTCTCAAGCGTGGCGAATCCAATCCCCATGGCCACCCCTAACACCAGCCCGTCAAACACTTGGTCAATGTTCCGGCTCTGCCGCACCCAGAATCGCAGCACAATGTACCGCAAGCTCTCCTCCGTAAGCGCCACAATCAAGAAGGTGGCCAGTGCGGGCAGCAGCACATCGAGCGGGGAAAGCAGCGGCAGCACTGCTCCCTCAAAATGGTGGACGGTGCCGGGAGAAATTATTTGCCACAATCCCCGCGCAAAATCTTCAATCCAGAAGGCGGGTATAACCAAGGCTAAGCCTACCCCGAAGGCAAGCGCAATGGTTTGCCCCGGCACCGGCCGGTCGTGCCGCCGCAGATACCACAGCCACAAGAACAGCCCCGCTGGCAAGAGCGCCAATAAAAAAGCTATGATTGCTAGAGCCAGTCCGGAAGGTAAGACGATCGGTTCAGCCATAGTGTCAGTATACCCTAACACTCCCCAGGTGCCGCCGTTGCCAATAATCCTCTAATATGATAGGAGAAAAGGTCATGAGCTCACTAAGAAAACGCGTCACCATCACTATCCGGGAAGATCTCCTCCACGGCCTTGACCGCTTGGTTGACCGCGAGCGTATCCGGAATCGTTCCCACGCGATTGAGTTCCTCCTTTCCCGCTCGCTCCAAAGCAAACCTACCCAGGCAGTGATCTTGGCCAGCGGCGAAGGCGTTAACATGCGCCCGTTTACCTACGAAGTTCCGAAACCCCTTATTCCTGTCGGCGGGCGGCCCCTCCTGGAACATACCTTAGCGCTCTTGCGTGAAGCAGGGCTCACTCACCTGATTATCACGGTGAGCCACTTGGCCGAGAAAGTAGAGCAGCACTTCAGCGATGGACAAAAATTTGGCGTCCACATTACCTATGCCCACGAATCAAAGCCTTCTGGCACCGGCGGGGCACTGCTCGCTGCTCGCAAGCATCTTTCCAATAACCCATTCGTAGTTCTCTACGGCGATGTCCTGGTAAAGCTGGATGTGAATGATCTCCTCAAAACCCACCGCGAGACAAAAGCTGCCATCAGCACCATCGCTGTCACCTCGGTAGCCGATCCCTCTGCGTTCGGCGCGGTCAAGCTGCGAGGAACACGTGTGGTAGAGTTTTCCGAAAAACCCAGCACCAGCGCGGATACGTCGCGCCTCGTGTTTGCCGGGGTAGCCGCGCTGAGCCCGAGCGTTTTCAGCTTTTTCCCGAAACGGCACCGGGCTGGCCTCTCTTTGGAAGACGACATTTTTCCGAAACTCATTAGCGAAGGCCGCTTGTTCGCCTACCCATTCGAGGGCGAGTGGTTTGATGTCTCAACGCCCGAAATCTACGAGCGGGTCTTACAACAGTGGAAAGGGTGAGAGCAACCAGGCTATTTCACTTTCCTCAACCCCACTCTTTCCAAATGCCGCATGATTAGCCGGCAGATGATCCGGCCCATGCCAGTCGGACCCGCCCGTAACCTTGAATCCTCCCTGCTGCGCCAAATCCTTGAGCCACCCTTGATATTCCGCATCGTGAAACGGGTGAGCCACTTCCAGTGCCACAAGCCCAACTCCCTTGAGCTTCGCCAGCAAATCCAGTAACACTCCCCGGCTGCCCTCTCGCTCAATGGTCCCTGGGTGAGCCAAGCTCGCCGCTCCACCCGCTGCGCGCACCAGCTCTACGGCCTGCACGGCTGAGAGCGCCCAACTCCCGTACGGAACGTGGCAAACGCCGCCAGCCACTGTCATTTTTCGAGCTGTCTCCAAATCTATCTCATACTTGGACGAAAGTTCGCGCGCGACATCGAACGAAACATAACAGGGACTCGGGAGCTGTGACCTACGGGAGCGAATGTCATCCCACGACACCCGGTCAAACCCGGCTGCCTGGCATCGTGCAACCATTTCCTGAATGCGCTGCACATATCCCTCGCGGGTGGAGGCAAGTTCCGCCGTCAGCAGAGCTTCATCAAATTTCCGGCTATACCCTAAGATGTGCACATCAGTTCCCTGGTAGCGTGCGGTCACCTCAACCCCTGGTACGAATTGTAACCCCAGCTTTTGCGCAGCGGCGGTTGCCTCGCTCACTCCCCAGAGACCGTTGTGGTCAGTGAGACTCACTCCCTCCAGCCCCCGCCGCGCTGCTTCTTCTACCACCTCGCGGGGGGAAAGGTCTCCATCGGAAGCAGTCGAGTGAAGATGGAGATCAAACATCGCCTCGTATCCGTGAGGATTTATACACGTCCGACCGATACGGCTTGAGCCGCACAATCCGGACCTGCTCTTTGCCGCGCTTATCAAGTTCTTCCCGCACCGCCTCATCTGCCGGCTCTTGATCGTACCCCAAGGCAATTACATCAAAGTTGAGCTCCGCCAGAAGCGTGTAGTCACCCGCCTGTGTACTCCCAATCAGCACCTCATCAGCCAGGCCGCTCTCTGCCACCGCCGCCATTCTTTCCTCGACGGGAGCGTGGGGATCCCGGCCCTTGTGGGATGAGAGCGCCTCGTCATGTGCCACCACTACTGTGAGGTGGTCTCCCAGCACCCGCGCCTGCTCGAAAAAATTTATATGGCCCTCATGCAAGGGGTCAAAGCTTCCGAAGACTAAAACTCGTGTCATGGTGAGGCCGGAGGGGAAATGGCAAAGTACTGATCAGTATCAGGAAAAAGGTTGGGCGTGTGTTGCAGGCGCTGAGCCCTCGCATCACGAATCTTTGTGAGCGAGGCAATATCGAGCTGCGGCCTCACCGACGTTAACCCAGCTGGTAATGTCGTCTCCGCCGAGAGCGGCTGCCACACGAATATATAGCATTGCCAGAGCGTAAACAGAGCAGCTAATCCGACTATTATCCAACGCGCCCGCGCGCCCGCCAGCGCTACCACGGTGTGTGCCAAAGCTGTGCGCCCCCGTTCACGCCTTTCATACCGGCTGGGACGGTTTTTACGACTGCTAGCCATTGAGTAGTGGTGGTTGCAAAAAGAAACGAAGCTTCATCTGAAGATCGTACACCTTTGCAGTCGGAGGCTTCGCAGCCACCGTGCTCAATGCCCAACTTTCAATCCGGGTGAGTTCCTGCATATGCTCCACCGCGTCCAAGAAAGCCAGCAAGGCATGAGGCGGCCCTTGGAGTGTGAGGTTAAGGTCGAAGGGAACTAACTGTGCCGCCGCAGGGCGAGGATTCACACGCTGTTCGGCAATCGACTCCAATGTGAGCGACAGGCCTTGCGCCTCTGCTAAAGCCTCTACCCGCTCCACCACCAGGGGCACGCTCTCGTTAACAGGAAACGCTACCGTTGCCTGTTCCACCAACGCTTGCTGGGTGGTGTCTTGACTGCGAATATCCTCTGTGAGTTGTCTCACGTTTGCAAGCTGCTCCTGTTGAGTCTGCCGATCGCGAAAGACACTCGCCGCATCGAAGACACTCCCCCACAACCACACTTGCCCCACGGCTAAAATAACAACCAACAATACCACCAGCGTGAGGTAGCGCGCATCTCGATCCCGTGGAATGTGATATAGGCCTCTCATAGTTGTACAATGAATCGAAACTGTGGGCTCACTCTCTCCAGCAAGTTCGACACCGGAGCCTCTACTCCCTTTGCCCATGGCAACGTACGTAACTTATCCTCAAGCACGATCAAAGCACTGCGAGCCACTGCTTGCCCCGCAATCGTGAGCCGTTTCGATTGCCAATCCCCGGATAATTCTTGCAACTGCGTTCCCGCTGGAAGCGCCCGCAAGACATCGGGCAGATAGCCTGCCCACACGACCCGTGTTTCATGCTGAGCTTGCATTTCCTTAATGAGCGTATTGCTTTCACCAACCCGGCGGGTCTCAGCGCGGTAGTCGAGGACCGCCTGTTCTAAATCCTTACCTACTTCTGGGAAAAGCACCGCGCTGCTCACGGTGAGGACAATGAGTGCTGCCCCTCCTACTACCGTCATAAGCAGTAAACCCAGAAAAACGCTAGTAGAGAGACGCAGCAAGGAATTCTCGAAAAATCGTCGTGCGAGCTGGCGCCGGCGAGGCAAGGGCAGAAGGTTGATCTCCTTACTCATACTCAGGTCTCCGCAGCGCCAACCCCAACGCTGTCGCAAAGTGAGCCGCATCCTCGGTAGAAAGAGGCGCTTCTCCCTCTCGGCCTTCTGGTAAAAGATTAGTCCACGGATTGCCCAACTGAATGGGCACGCCCGGGAATACCTCAGCGAAGACCTCAACAATTCCCGAGAGGTTAGCCGCCCCGCCCGCCAACAAAATCGCTTGAATAACAGAACCTTCGCCTACTTGGCGGACAATATCGCGCGATACCTGACCCACTCGGTCTACCAACGTTTTGGTAGCGGCTCGCAGAGGCCCTGCTATCTCTTGTTGGGCAACTTGCTTGCTCACGCCCACCAGCGCCTTTTGTTCCGCGGCTTCTTCCAGTGTGAGGCCCGTCGCGCCGGCCAATTCCGACGTCAGCACGTCTCCTCCTTGCGGCACACTGGTGGTAAAGCGCATTGACCCTTGATCAAAAAAGATCACGTTAGTAGACACTGCCCCTAAATCAACAATTAAGACTCCTTGCACTTCCCGCGCATCCAGCGGCAAAAGGCTCCGCACAATCGACTGTGCTTCAAGCTCTAGGCCTACCGTGGTCAGTTGCAACTCGTCTAATACTGCCAGCAAGGGATCCGCCACTTCCCGCTGGGCTGCCCCCACCAGGACATGGATCTTTCCTTCATGCGCTTCACTGAGCGGCTGCCAGTCGAGGTAGACCCGGGAAAGGTCGAACGGAATATGTTGCTGCACAGCCCACTGAACCGCTTCGTCCATTTCTCGAGTGGACATCATGGGTACCTCGACCACGCTCACAAAGGACTGAATTTCAGGAATGGAAGCAGCCACGCGCTTCCCCACAATCGGCACAGGAGAGGCCCGCGACATGGCTTCTTTCAGGTTCTGTGCCACCTGGGCTACGTCTTGAATGAAACCTTGCACCAAGGTGCCAGGCGGCAAGGCCGCCCAGCCCACCGCGCGAAGCTTCGGCGTATCACCCTCGGTTACTTCTGCTACCTTGATCGATTTGTCTGAAATATCTATGCCCACCATATCATTCATTCTCTACGGGAATATCTTCAACGACAAACATGGGCCGCTCCGGAAGCGGAAAGCCTGCTCCCCGCTCTGCATCCACCTCCTCAATCCACAACTCAAGCCGGTCAATTGTCTCCACGGAAAGACGCCGGGCCGGCGGTGCGCTGACTTGCTCCTCTCCCTTGGGAGGGAAGATAAATAAACTGATCCCCAGGACAATCGCTGCTGCCATCCCCAATATCAGAATCCCCACTCCCAGAGCCCGCACGTGCTCCAGCACAGCGGCGCCCAGCCAGCGCACCACGTTCTTCCCCAGGTACTGCTTGAAGAATGCCGTGTTCATTGAGCTGGCTCCTCCTTTTCGCGCGATACAGCTATAACCATGTCCGCTGTTAAGAGTGCTCGCTCTGAGGCCGGGGCCGCGACGGTCGCTCCCGGCTGCAAAGCGGCAGCTTGGTTACGGGCGGTGGTCTCCGAGGCATCGAGGCGCCAACTCTCGAAGTAGGTAAGAAGCTGCATATGCTCGATGGCATAGAGAAACTTCAGCAGCTGCTTAGGGTTACCGACCGCTACAATTTTGAGGCGTACATCCAAGAGCGGGCCGCTGGGCGGCACCACACTCCCATTCTCATCCAAGATTTGCTTCTCCTCCAACGTCGGGATGCGCGCTGCCACAGCCATGCTTCTACCGACATTTTCGATTTCACTAACCACCTGTGCGAGCTGCTCCTTCCCCACCACAAAAGAACGGATGCGTTCCACATCAAAAGCGCGCTTTTCAATTTCTGCATTAAGGGAGCCCTGGTGGGACAACGCTTCCGGCAGCCGCTCAAGTTCATGCGTGAGCTCAGAGAGCTGGGCTCTCTTGTCTATGACATACCGCCAAGCCAATGCCGTCACAGCGAGCGCCACTCCTATACCGGCCAGGGTGAGCACCCAGCGCATTGCCTGAGATGTTCTTGGCTTAACCATTTTGGTCAACTTTGCGCCTAAGAGTAAAAGAAAATTCTCCTTTGCCGCCAGCGGCAAAGTTTTGCAACGGAGCATCCACGCGCTCCACCCAGGGGAGCGCCTTAAGTGCGCGCTCCATATCCAGCACAGCCGTACGCGAATTCGAAACGCCTCTCACCGTGAGCTCGTCGTTACCTAAACTCAATATTTCTAGACGAGCTTCAGGGGGCAGCGCACCAACAACATCTTTCAAGTGAGGCGACCAGGCCGGGTGCTCTTGTACGCGCCGGCCAACCACTCCGACTATTTCATTAATGAGTCGTACTTCCGCTTCCGCCGAAGTCGTCCCTTGGGTGTGGCGGGCAATTTCCTGCTTGACTGCCTGCTCCTCGCGCCCTATCCACCAGGCTGTCCCGGCGAGCGCCACCCAGAGCAACACGAGTGCGGCCAGCGCGCGGCGTCCCAAGTAAGCCACCCGTTTGCGATACACCCGCTCCCGGCGGGCCTTCTGAACATGCGGCGGCAAAAGGTTAATTTCTTCTTTCATAGTGGAGCAGCCCTCAGTGCCAACCCCAGCGCCGTGGCGTACCGCACCGATTCTCCGATCCCCATCGGTGCGCTGTGGTCGGCGGCGCCTGTCATTATATTCACCCACGGGTTGCCGCGCTGCACGTGGACATTATCGAATACTCGCAAGAACGCCGCCCCTAGCCCGGGAAAGTTGCTGCCGCCTCCGGTGAGAATGATCTCGCGCACTTCGTGTTGGACATCAATGCCATTGTAAAACTCTACAATGCCGTTTACTTCCATCACGAGCTCCTGGTACATGGAGGCGAGCTTTCTTTCAATCGCTTGCGCGCTCTCCGGTGCCACCTCATCCGGACGAGTATTAATGATTTGAATCTCTTCCGGGGAGAGCGTATCTCGAATCCGATCAGAGCCTTTCTGCAAGCTCGCCGTGAAACGAATTGTGCCATGGTCATGGATCACTACATTCGTGGACGAGCCTCCCAAATCTACAAGGAGAATGCCTTGTTTGTATCGAAGATCAGGCGAAACTAACGCGCGCGTCAGCGCCTGGCTTTCCAACTCAAAGGCAGCCACGTCCAGCGCCAGCGCCGCAAAAGTGGCGTGCAAGGGCTCAATGACTTTTTTCTGCGCCGCACCCACCAGGATTTCTTGCTTACCTGCCGCGGCGTTGTGCCCACCGCCGCCCGCGAGCGGCTGCCAGTCCACATACACGTTCTCTAAACCGAAAGGAATGTGCTGGGCCACTTCCCATTGGATTGCTTCACTAATCTCGTCTTCCCGCATGGTCGGGATCTCAATCACGCGCAGGAAGGACTGCGTTTCCGGAATAGAGGCCACCACCGCATTATTCGCCGTCAGCGATACCTGGCTCCCCTTCAATGCCTCGCGTACCACCTGCTGCATGGCCCCCCCATTTTGGACAACGCCCGCCTCCATAACACCGGCCGGCATATCCGCCATCACGTGTGCCAGAAGCCGCCGGGGGGGACGATCCGTAAACTGCACCACCTTAATAGACCGATCGGAAACGTCGATGCCAATCATAGCCCACGAGAAAAATTCCCTCCACTGAAGGACATGACTCCATTCTAAGGCACCCGTGCCTTATCTCCAATTCGGCAACCAATAGAGAGCGGAAATCCAGCCAGGCGCCACGGACAGCCCGAAGGTGAGCGGGGCGAAGGCCAGAAAGAATACGACCAGCGCGAGCGTGGCTGCTCCCAAGACCTTCCGCCGCCGCTCGGGGGAGACGAGTACAGTATCGAGCCACACCAGTCCGAAAGCCAGGCTAAAGAGCAAAGGTGTCAGATAATGGTACAAAAAGAGCGCTCTGGGCACGCGCACAAGCGGCAGCATGGCGATGAGGAATCCTAGGAAAGGAACCCAACCTCGCTTCCAAACCTCTCGGCGGCCCAGGAAGAATGCCCACAAGAAAAGGAGAGTCGAGCCCCACCACACCGCTGGGTTTCCTAAGAAGTAAATGACTTCTCCGCCATCTCCATTCCAATAAAAAATAGACGTCAGCATGACCGGCCAACTCCACCACGGGCTCTCATCGGGGTGCGTGGCCGTCAGGTTATAATTCGCCGAAAGCATAGTTCGGTGCAGCGTCACCGTATCCTGCCAAAAATTCCCAGTGGGCACACCCCACGCATCTCCCTCACCCGGCTGCGTGAGTAGCGCAAAGTGTACTGCCCACCCGGCGATGTAAACAACAAACGCGCTCACCAGAATCACAAGACCCGATAACAGTGGGCGGGTGGCACCCTTTTTTATTTGTGACAGAACCCGCTGCAGAACCAATACCCCCAGCAGCACCAACGCCGCGAGCCCGGTAAATTTTGTCCCGGCGGCAAGGCCAGCAAGTACCCCGGCTACTATGTACCACAACCAAGCTGATGTACCCTGGCTCCTCGCACCGGCCAAGTACGCCGCCAGCGAACCAAATGTAGCCGTGAGCAGGAGTCCATCCAGCGCAATAATTCTCGTCTGAACCAAAGATGCATTATCCAGCACTACCGCGAGGCCGCCAAAAAAAGATATGAGCGGCGATACTTTGAGGAGACGCAGCAGCGCGTAAAAAATGAGCGGCAGCAGAATCCCCGCGATGGCCGGGAAGAGCCGTAGAGGAATCGGTGAAATATCCCCATATTCTTCTCCAATATGATCAAAATTAAAACCACCTTGGTACCCAATAAGCTTGGCCGTCCCCGCGATCAAAAGCTTCGCGTGCGGCGGATGAATATCAAAAAAACGCTGATGAGTGCAGCAGTATGCCGTTACAAACTTCCCGAAATGGACCTCGTCGAAAATAACTTGCCGAGGCACCCCCAGCCGCCACAGATGCAGCACCGCCGACAAACCTAACAAAATTACCAGTGGCACCCACCACTTCATAAATGACTATGGCGCGCTGCCGCTTTGATCAGGAGGGCTATATACCACACTGGAAGCCCTAGGTGCTACCACTGTTGAAATTTTGACCGCCGATGGCGTTTGCGCTTCGTTGACATCTATAACAAGGCTGATCTCCACCCGGCCTACCAGACCTGCCAGAGAAATTGGAGTAGGTAATGGCACATCGCTGTCTCCCGCATAGTATTGGAAAAGTGGTTTTCCTTGGGAGATATTTCGCAGGCTCTTAGCTACAATAGTCACCTTCTCCTCTTCAGTGTCGTACGGATCCTTCATTCCCAACTTGAGCTCCGTGCCTTTCAAAAAGTAGTGCACCCGTTCTATATCGTCATCTTCATCGAAATTCGTGTAGAACTGAATATCGTAATCCTCTCCATTTTGTAGCCAAATCTCAAGTGGAAACGTTGCCTTGCCATCTCCCGTTAAATCAAGAGAACGCGCATCGCGAATAGCATCCGATAAGCGCTCCATCTGCACCCGCGCATCCTCCGTGATGCGCGCTTGCTCCGTGTGCTCCCGCGAAATGTTAAAACCCCTCGTAGCAAGAAGTGAGGTACCCAGAACCAGAATCATGCCGGCCGCAATTCCCAGCAAAATCCCCACGAGCGAGAGTCCCCGCTCATCCGCATTACCCATTACGCATTGCTCACTGCTGTTCTTCATAGTATGGCTTATGGTCCCACTCTATCACGCGCCAGATTTCAAGCTTATCCTCCGGTTCCTCCGCATCAGCCTCCGATCGCAGAACAGCTTCAATGGTTTGCTTCCGCTTCGTAAGTACTGCATCTTCCCCCACCGATTTCACTTTCAGCGTCGCCGGTCCTTGCGGCTCCACAAAGCTTATAGTCTCAAAAGTGAGATCAAATGTCCCCAGCACTTCTTTCGGATTTTTTGTTTCGTCAATCACCTCATAATCAGTTATCCCTTGGGGGTTCTTATAATCCACCAGACCATTATCCAAAAGCCACAAAGCGTAACTTACTCCCGCCTCAGAAATTTGAAACGCCTGCTCCTCCTGTTCTTGGCCCACAATTTGATTGAACTGCCGGCTGATCAAGGCCGCGGTGGCCAGCGCCATGATAACAAAGACCATCAAAATGACGAGGGTCATCACCAAAGCCCCACCCCGCTGTGTCTGGGCATACGACTGCATGCCTCGAGTATAGCACTAAAAATTAGACGACAGGGGAAGTGCTTGGTGTGGGAGTGAGTGTGGGCGTCGGGCTTACGCTTACCGTTGCGGTCGGAGTAGGAGTTGCTGAGGAGGTGGGAGTCGGCGATTCGCTTGGCGGCGGAGTTACAGACGATGTCTTCGTTGGTGTAGGAGTCGTAATCGGCGGCGGTACAACCCCCGTCTGCGAAACGCGATATACTGCACCACCACATCCTACCAATACCGTCCCTCCCTTGCCCGGGGTAACTGCCGTTATCGCTCCGCTACAAACCGAGTGTGTAGCTTTTTTCTTCCACGTCTTGCCATCCCAGACCCAGATCCTAACTTCACCGCGCTGTGACGTGCACGCCACCGTGTTTTCATCCATAAACTCGCATTTATCAAACCCCTCGCTTTCAGGCAATTTTGTAGGTTTAGGAATACTCTTCGGAGGATCCGTGATTGGTCCCACATATGCACCCTTTCCTAGAGTCACAATCACAGTTTGCTTGCAATAGGGAGAGGTCCCGATCCGCCTGCCGTCATCAACCAAGGGAATCTTGCGGCATTGTTGTCCAATGGTCCAACCCGAACCGGAGGATGAGGGTATCGTATCAATCACACAAGCGTATTTTTGTCCCTGTCCGCCAACGGCCACAATGTACCTAGGACATTTGACTATGTCTGTGATGGGGCTTGTTCCCTGCGCATAGCGTGGATCGATTACGCACCGTTTCGCAATGATATTGCCGTCAACATCCATAATGAGAATACAGCCTGGTCCTCCTCCCTCGACAATAACAAATGGAGCGGGCGTGGGAGGGATAGCGGGATCAACCGCCATGTCGTCACCAGTCGTGACACCCCCCTTGCCAAATTCATGGCTGAAGCTACAACCTTCAACTTTCCAAGCTATGCCTCTATCCCCCTCCTGATCGGTCGCACTATCAAACCCCATGAGAAGCGTCCCATCTTCACTAAATATAAGTTTATACACTGGTCCTTTAGCTTCTGGCAGGCTGGCGCACACCACCGTCCCATCTGCCTTGAAAATCTGGACGTAACATTTGCTGTAATCAGCATTGCAGGAAGAAACAGCGATCAAATCTCCCTTTTCTGCCACACTGAGTATGACGCTTCCCGCCACCGGAAAACCAGCTGGTCCATCCCCCCAGACAGAAACGGCAATTCCCAAAAAAACAGCCGCGGTCACCACGCCTGCAGCCAGCATCCGCCAAGAAATCGTGTGGACACCTATGCCCATGTTTCAAGTTTGATCGAATAACGCACTTCTTGTCAAGACCAGCCGAAACAACCCGTCAGGAAAAGCTGACAGCTTCTAAAATTTCGGTTTTGGAGTCGGCGGAGGTGGGGGATTGAACTCATCATTGTCACTTGAGTCGCTACAGCCCGGGTCAGGAGGAAAGTTCAGAGTACCATTAAAGTCAGCAAATCCATCTCCTTCATTATCTTGCTCATCATTACACTGCGGTTGCGGCCCTGGGAACGGATTGGGTACATCAACTTCACTTGTATCCGTTGCATTATCACACCCTGGATCATCGGGATGATCTGCTATGAAATCCTCCGGATCAGCATTGTCGACGCCATCATTACACTCCACCACCGGTGGCGGTGGTTGCGCCACTGGAGACTCACTGTCACCTCCAGTTTGAAAACAGTCAGGGTCTTCCGGAACATCGCGTCTGCCATCGCCGTCACGATCAAGACCATTCGTATCAATTCTCCCGTCTCCGTCATTGTCCCGGCCGTCAAAACATTCCTTAGCACACGTGTTGCGTTCCGAGGGAGGAAACTTTGCCGTGCGACAGTTTTTCAAATCAGGATCCTGCCCCGGCAAAGGGCAATCCCCATCATTACGACACTGCACACAGTTACCCCTCACACAGAACGAGTAGTCAGTCCGTGGACAATGCGCAGGATCCTTGTCATTATTCGCCAGACACTGGCTGCACCTGCCCGCTCCGTTACAGACACAACCAAAGGCACTGTTGACTGTGCAGTAGTTGGGAACAAATTTACCTCTCTCTGGATCATCCTTGACTGCATTGGGGCACCCCTTAGTTCCAGAAACTTGTCCACCCCCAGGCCCTATGACAGTCACGGTTCCACTAACACACTCACGGCACTTGCCATCTACACAAACTGATGCATTCTCAGGACACTGGGGTTTAGCTCCTCCCGCGACACCATTTGGCGGCAGCCGACAGCAGGAGAGATTAGGACAATCGTGATTCTCCTGACACTTATCTGCCGCCGCCCCGCAATCCGCCTCGCTATCATCCTCGGGACCGCTACAGCCCGGGTCGCCCGCATCTACCTTACCATCTCCATCATTATCCCTAGTATCCCGACACTCAGGCACCCCACCACTCTCCGACCCGTGCTGCGGGTTAAACGCACCTTCTCCAGCACCCGACGGGCGAGGAATACAATTGGGATCCGCACCATCAGCTCCGTTTGCCCCATCGTTGTCAATACCATCCTCGCAATAAGTACAGGAGGGATCGTTTGCGTCTGTTCTGCCATCTCCATCATTATCCCTCCCGTCATTACACTGGCTACCTCCACAAGCCCGGGTGAAATTTTCCTGGATACAGCCGAAGCCACATTGGGCTCCCCCTGGCACCAGTTTGGCCCACCGCTGTCTGTTCAAACACACATCACAAACCCCAATGGGCACCATGGATACTCTCTCGTCTGGCTCATCGATCAGCCCATCCCCATCATCATCAAAGCGATTCCCAACCTGAAAGAATGCTCTGGCACACTCAGGGTCAGGGGGAATCTCAATAACGAAGTCACCATTTTGGTCCAAGCCGAGGAAATCAACACCGTCATCTCCATCGTTATCCTTGCCATCATTACAGGGTTCCCCTGGCCCTGCCCTCAGATCACAGACTTCAGCAGTCTGGCCCACAGAGAATCCTTGGCACTCGTTGCCATCCCCCGGTGGCTCATCTCCCGGTGGTTGACCGCCGGGTGGCCCTCCTCCCGGTGGCTCATCTCCCGGTGGTTGACCGCCGGGTGGCTGCGTGCCCGGATCAGGACACTGACCACTGGCTGGGCACTCCAAAAACTCGTCTTGCCCTTCGCAGGCGCCACTGTCAGGACAGGGCAACGTGAACTCCCCGTCCTTATCCGGACATTTGAAAGACTCCCCTGGGGTACAACCGTTGTAACACGTTATATTCCCCGGGGTACAAGAATTATCTTCCGCCTTATTAGCAAAAAACGTGGCCGCCACTACGGTGGATGAGGTAGCCGCAGGCGTATCGCCACCGGAAGGCCGCGTCCAGGAAACTTCCACTGAGAGTTGTTTGAAATCCGCGTTTTCCTCTGTGAGTTCTGTCCCCTCAGGCAGCGTGCCGTTCGCTGGATCGTCTTTTAATGTAATAAACGACTTAACGATGTAGTCTTGATCATTACGCCGCACGACCTTCTCACGCTCAATCTTCCCCCCCACATCTGTATACCGAATCTGCGCATATGAATACGTTCGCGCGGTTTCGATTTCCTCATTCGCAATGGCCGTGGCCACGTTCTCTCGTTCCGCTTCAATAGCACTGCGTGTGGAAAGCATGCCTAACCCCGTGATGGCCACCGTGACCGTTGCCAAGACAAAGGCTGTGATTAGCACTTCGATGAGAGTAAAACCTCTCTGGAAGGACATACTCCTATGATACTACAATATACATATGAATACAGAGGAGGGTTTACCCAGAGGGAAGTCGAGAGGCTTTACACTCGTCGAAATAATTGTTGTTCTGGCTATTATCCTCTTGCTCGTTGGCCTCGGATTGGCTGCCTATCGTACCTTCGGCCGTAATGTGAACTTGGGCACAGTCAGCCAGCAAATTGTGATTGTGCTGGACGATGCCAGGAGCCGGACAGTGGCCTCTTTGAGCGATAGCCAGTACGGCGTCCATTTTGAGAACGACACCTACACGCTCTTCCAAGGCAGTACCTACAACGCTCAGGGCAACAACAACGAAGCCCACCCGCTGCCCACCGGAGTTGAGTTTGGCAGTATTACTCTGAGCGGCGGGGGAAATGATGTTGTCTTCGATCGCATTACCGGTACCACTTCTCAGTCGGGAACCATTGTGCTCCGGCTCACCGACACGCCTGCTACCACACAAACCATTACCATCTCTCCTCAAGGTCAAGCCGACGCTTCTGGCAGTGTTGCCCCAACTGACACTCGGGTCACCGATACTCGCCACGTCCATTTCACTCTTGGTTGGACCATTCAAGGCACCTCGACGCTTACGCTTACATTTTCAAATCCCTCTCACACCGAAAATATTTCCATGAGCGACTATTTTAACGCTGACCAAACTGATTTTGACTGGGAGGGTGATGTAGACGTCGGCGGAGATAGCGAACACCTGCGCATACAATCCCACTCCATCGACGCTACCAATACCACCCTCTCCGTTGAGCGCGACCGGCGCGACAACGATGTCGCCGTGGCGGTTTCAATTGATGGCAACGAGATTGTTTCATACGCCGCCGACGGCACGGCCACGGTTGGCTCCGATGGCGGTACAATGGAGGTGCAATGAATAAAGGTATTGCATTGGTGGAAATCCTCGTCGTCATCGCCATCATCGGCGTGGCCACCTTCAGCTTGTACGAACTGGTGGTGCTCTCCCGCGCCACCGTCGGCCGCGAGCTGCGCCGCACCCAAGCGCTCTCCCTGGCCCAGGAAGGTATCGAAGCCGTGCGAAGTATCCGCGACCAAAGCTGGAGTGGGAACATAGAACCTCTCTCAAACGGCACAAATTATTACGCCACCCTCTCTGGCTCCAGCTGGGCGCTGACCACCACGAACCCCGGGCCCATTGACGCATTGTTTAATCGCACTATTGTGTTTGCCAGTGTGAACCGCGACGCTAACAGCAACATCAGTGAGTCTGGCAGCGTGGACGAGAACACCCGCAAAGTCACCTCCACCGTCAGCTGGACCGACCGCGGAACGTCGCGTTCGGTCGCTCTCTCCGCTTACATCACTAACTTCCTGGGCAATTAGTATGAAAAGGTTTACCCTGAGCAAACGCAGCGCGTCGAGGGGCCTAACGCTCGTCTCCGCCCTCGTCTACGTTGCCCTCTTGGCACTGGTCGCGGTGCTGCTTACCCGGTTCGCCTCCGGCATTATCCGCACCAACACGCAATCACAATTGGCGGGGGAAGTTATTGATAACGCACAGCGGGCTTTGGCAATCATAACGGCAGAAATTCAACAAGCTGACGGCGTGTATACACCTACCAGCGTTCTCGCAACCCACCCTGGGCAATTATCCTTGGCTTCTGAGAACAACCTGCCAGCCGATGAGAATATTACCTACATTGATTTCTACGTCGACGACGAGCACCTCTACCTGAAACGGGAGGGTGGTGCTGCCGCTTTACTGACATCTGCCCGCGTGAAAGTAAATAACCTCCAATTCACGCATCTCAACCCTACCAGTGAACACCAAGCGGTTCGTATTGCCGCCATGTTCGCAGCTGACGTGCCGGGCACAGACTTACAAACACAAACCGCGATTACGCTTACGAGTACGGTTTCTTTGCGTGCCTATTAATATGCTGAAAAATTTCCAATCAGGCCAAGCCGCTTTAATACTCGTCATACTGATCCTGGCGCTCGCCGTCGTAGCCACGCTCGGCCTGAATTTGCTCTCCATCCAGCGCCAAACCTCAGCGCGCCAGCTTACCGATGCCGTACAAAGTTACTATGTAGCCGAATCCGGTATTGAGGACAGCCTGCTGCGCGTCATTAGTGATGATCACACCCACGAAGCAAATACCACTCTCACCTTAAATGGGCACACAGCCACCATCACGATTACGGAATCGGGTGATACCAGCACCATCACGTCGGAAGGCGACGTGAACAATCGCATCCGAAAACTTTCCACTGAGCTCCAGAAAGATACTGTCGGCGCCAGCTTTTTCTACGGCATTCAAGTCGATGACGGGGGGCTCTCGATGGGCAATAACTCTCGCGTCAACGGCAACGTGTATAGCAATGGCGACATCACGGGCGGCAACGGCGCCACGATCACGAACGATGCCACGGTCGAAGGCGGACTAGCCGCTGACCCAGACGTTGCCTGGGAACCCAACGACAGCGACCACTTCTTTGCCACGGTGAACAGCAACCGCGACATCGCCCAATCGTTTACTGCGTCTGGAACCGGGACACTTCCCGTCATATCGGTTTACCTAGCCAAGGTCGGCATCCCCACCAATGACCTTACCGTGCACATCACGACTGACAACAACGGCCAGCCCGAGCGCGACAGTCTCGCCGACGCTACCCTGTCAGCCGCCACCGTCTCTACTAGCCCAGCCTGGGTGACAGTTGCCTTCCCCACCCCTGCAAACGTCACAACTGGTGCCAAGTACTGGATTGTCCTGGACAGCAGCAGCGCTTCCGCCGTCAACCACTGGAACTGGCGTAAAGATTCAACCGGTGGCTACCCGAACCACACCGGCAGCACTGCAAGTGACTGGAACGCCGGCAATGTTACCTGGGCCAGCGTAAACGGTGATCTTGCCTTCCGCGCCTGGATCGGGGATCTGCCGGGGAAAATTGAGGGTATGACGATCGGGGACGCAACGACCGGCACTGCCCGTGCCATTTTATACGTCAATACCACAGTCCGAGGACTCCCGTGCCCTAACCCATTTTGCCTCATTGAAAACTCCCCTCGCCAGGACCTGCCCATTCCAGAAGCTACTATCGCCGGTTGGAAGGCTGACGCTGAAGCTGGTGGAACTATCAACGGAGATTACACCCTCACCAACAGCGCTTCTGCCTCCCTCGGACCCAAGAAAATCACAGGTAGTCTCACCGTTGACAACCTCGCCACCTTACGGCTCACCGGCACCGTCTGGGTCGAAGGCGATGTCCAGCTTTCAAACAACTGCGTCATTCAACTCGACGAGAGTTATGGCGACACTTCCGGTGTTTTCATCACCGATGGCGTGGTCCAAATCTCCAACAACTGTGAGTTTCAAGGATCCGGCAACGCGGCGAGCTACATCATGCTCACATCCGAAAAAGATGATCCTGATGGCGAGGTCATGTCAATCGACAACAATGCGCTCGGCGTAATCTACTACGCCCGTCGCGGCCGCCTCAAATTCTCCAACAACGCTGCTGCCAAAGAAGCCACCGCCTACGGCATTACGCTCGACAACAACGCTACTATTACCTACGAATCTGGCTTGGATGATGTCAACTTTTCCAGCGGCCCCTCCGGCGGCTACACCTTCTCCCGTTGGCGCGAGATCGACTAAACCTATGGACCAGGCTGGCTGGCACAAATCAAAGGCAATATTTAAATCAGACAATGCGTACGAGAAATTCAGAAGATTCTACAACCTGGAACACAGCGCACAAAAACTGAGAATCCTGGATGTCGGCTGCGGCGCCGGCGTCATGGACAGGTTTTTACGCAACCTGGGACACACCGTAATCGGTCTAGACATTTTCTCCGACGGGAATACATCCCATGAGGAGAATTTTATACAGTGCGATATCAACGGTACGTGGCCCGTTGCAGAGAAGTCCTTCGATTACGTGGTTTGCCTAGATGTCCCTGAACACATGTACAGCCCACCTCATGTGCTCCAGCAATCTCAAAGAGTTCTAAAAGAAGAAGGTCGACTCGTTTTTGGTGTGCCAAATCATTTCGATCTTCGCAACCGCCTGCACATGCTTACCGGCAAAGGCATTATTCACTGGGACAACGTCCAGTACGGTGAGAAGGCTTGGAACTATGCCCACGTTCGCTTTTTCAACCTAAAAGATCTCCTGCAGATGTTTGCCGAGTATCGCTGGTACCCAGAATTTATGCAGTTCAACTTCCAAGCCGGTGGGATAATACCCACGAGCTTGACCCCGAGTCTCGTACGCCGAGCTCTGCTAAAAACGAGCCCGGCCCTCTTTTCCGGAAAGTTCATTGCCGGGTTAAGCCAGACACCGACTCCTACCCAATATCTTTACCTCGCCAAAACTCCCCAAGGCCTGTGAAGCGCTACGTCACTCTTACTCACTCGTTTCAACATAATCGCAGAACTTCCCGCCTTTGAAGCACAGTCTCATTGTCCTGTGAGTTGGATCATTTTCGACATCGCAAGAATAGCCCGTTTCATCTGAGCAGCAAGCATGGGGTTCAGTATCATCAGAACCGCCCGGACCGTCATCAACTAGCTTAGCCGTAACTACCTCAACAGCCATACTTATGAAGCCTAAATCACATTCACTAAGCTGTAAATTGGCGAAATCACGGATACCGCCAAGGCCATCTGCGACCAGATTCCGAACCCGGTTCGGAATTGAACGGAATTGAGAATTGAGTTGAGGAATTGAGGGTTCGGAATTAATCCAATCTTAATACATGCGCTCTGGCAGCTCAGGGTCAGGCAAGAATCTCCGGAGCGCCGCCACTAAATCCGCTGTCCTAACGAAAGCTTCCGGCTTCCTCCCCTGCCCCGGGTGGTGATATGTCACGCTGATAATTTCTCTGCGAGCCTTTTGGTTCGACACAGGGTCAAACTTCACTCGAACAAATTCAGCATACGAGTCATTCCTTTCCCTTCCCACATTAAGCAAAGACAGCTTTCGAGCTGAAGCCTGGCCGCGCTCATTTAGGTGTCCCGGCGGAATATGAGTCAGGAGAGCAAACAAATCCTTTGCATCTTTCAAGGTCAAGCGAAATGTATCAAATATCTCCCGACCCCTTGCATCTTTCGTTATAAATTCTAACGCAAGTACATAGTCCTGCTCGCCAATTTCCTCAAGGGGCTTCTCGGCTATGTACCTGAGCCTAAGACACGCATCCTCGGGTCGCTCCATCTCATACAGCCTAGGCAATTGTATTTCCTGCGGATTTCTTGCACGCTCCGGGCCTGGCATAACCTTATGCGTACACTATTGCTTTTTGTGGTGCAAGTCGCCTGGACCTTCTCCCGTTGGCGCGAGATTGATTAGATCAAAACCTAGATTCCA
>CAYHTZ010000016.1:0-29647 GCA_964359735.1 uncultured Candidatus Saccharibacteria bacterium | reverse complement strand
ATTCAGTTGATGTAAAAACAGTAGCGGTGCGCGATTTAGACGAAGATGGCGATGAAGACATTATCATTGCGGCGCAAGATGACAATACCGTTTACTGGTATGAAAACGGGGGAAAGAGTGAATTTATTGAGGAGCATACGGCGGCGAGCAACATAGCCAGCGTGTATGGGGTGGCGGTGAACGATGTTGATAGCGATAACGACTTTGACTTTGTGACCGGCGACCACATCCGCGGCACGGTGTGGTGGTACGAAAGGGTGCGCGCAAAACCGGTAGCTACGAAACCGGGCAATATAAAACAGGCGACCGACGGCAGCGGCCGCGTGACATTTGAGACAGAGATTTCAGACGGCGACAGTGACCCCACACGTGTCCGCGTGCAATATTCGACCGACGGCGTGCGCTGGGATAAACCGTGGATAACCAAAGTGACGCCATCGACAGGAAAAGTGGACCTCAAAAACAGTAACGGGTACCAGGTAGGGACGAAAGATGCGATTGATACCACTAACAGTCAAAAGGTAAAGCTTACATTCACCTGGGATACAAAATCGGCCGAGAATACGGGTGGGCCGCTGAAGGGGGATATAGGCTCCGTGCAGCTCCGTGTAATACCCCGGGATAATATTTCGGTAGGGACAGCGGCCGTGAGCAGTAAGTTCCGGGTTGACCTTGAGCCGCCGCGGGATTTTCGGTTGACGCTAAGCTCGATTACAGAAACGGAGGCGGTGTTGACCTGGACAAAGCCAACAGATAGTAGCAACCCTACGTACAAAATATATTTCGGGACTGATGCTAAAGCAGTGCTCGAGCAAAAGTCTGACGTGTGGGATAAGGACGATGATCCGGCGATGGAAGATTTTGAAGCGACGGGGACTACCATTACGGGGCTCACGGCGAATAAAACGTATACCTTCAAACTTTTTGCCACGGATAAATTTGGCAATACAGCGGGGGCGCCGAGTGTTTCCGGGAAAGCGGCGCCTCCCCCCGCGGCAGAACCTCCGCCAGCCGCTCCGCCTCCGGCCGAACCACCGGCCCCTACGTCGACCCCAGAACCTACTCCAACACCTGAACCGGGAGTACCGGCTCCGCCAGGAGCTACACCAACTCCAACCCCGACACCTACGCCGATCCCTACCCCCACGCCTACGCCGACCCCACCGACTACTCTGGCTGATAATCTGGCCCCACAAGCGGATGCTGGGCCAAACCAGGTCGTTAATCCATCGGCCCTGGTGATTTTGGATGGCACTGCTTCGGCGGACCCGGACCGCGACTCGCTCGTCTATATCTGGCGGCAACTTTCCGGGCCACGGGTGGATTTGCTTTCGGCTCGTACAGCGACTCCTTCTTTCTCGGCGGGCGAGGCCGGGGGGACGTATATCTTTTTACTCACCGTGCGCGACCCGCGCGGGGCCTCGGGAACCGATACGGTCACCGTGGCAGTGAAAGAGCTTCCTGAAGCCACGACGGTGCCGGTGCGGGTGGAACCGGGAGGCGAAGGGCCAGCGGCTCAGGCGGAGGAGGTAACGGGGTGGCTCAGGTTACTGCACTGGCTCAACTTGCTGCTCTTTACCGCCGCGGTGCTGTCCACGGGAGTGTCGCTGGCTAGCAGAATTGGTGCGGCACTGCGCCGGCAGCAATTCCTTGTTCCCGGGGCGGGGAAGGGCCAAGTCACCGCTGGGCGGGTGCTTCACTACCAAACGGGGGAGCCGATTGCGGGCGCGCAGGTGCTTGTTTACGGCGAGGATGGAAAGATCAAGAAGAGCGAACGGACGAACACCAAAGGGGAGTTTCCCACACTGCTGCCGGCTGGTCGATACACAATCGACGTGCGGGCGCCTGGCTTTACCTTTGCGCCGGCGAGTACGCGCTTGCCTCTGGGGAACGGCGCGGTTCTGTACACGGGTGGGATGCTTTCGGTACCCAGCGAGCGGCGACCGGTGAACGTGGTGATACCCATGAAACCGACGGGCAAAGAAGTGGGAAGTTTGCGCACTCGTTTCCTGCACATATGGCAGCTCCTGCAGAGATTAGGACGACTCTTGTCCTGGCCGCTGTTCTTAATTGGGGCGCTGCTTAACACCTTCTTGGTGTTTCGTTCCCCGGGCGCGCTGTACCTGACCATCGAAGTTCTTTACGTGGTGTTGGTCATTATCAAAGTAGTTTTGGAAGTGCGGGTGCGCCCGGCGTACGGGCTCGTGCGCGACGCCATCACGCACGTGCCGCTCGATTTGGCAGTGGTACGCTTGTATGAGGGCGGCACGAATCGGCTGGTAATGACGAGAGTCACGAATGCGCAAGGAAAGTTCTTCGCCTTGCCCTCGGCGGGGACATACACCGTGACGATAACGAAGCCGGGGTACGCCGTGTTCTCGAAACCGAATGTAGAAATTACGTCGGAGCAAGATTCGGCACTACAGATCACGGCGGATCTCATGCCGGTAGCGCCCAGTGGCGGCCTTGCTCAAGCTAAGGCAGCTGCTATATGATGCGGCCCATATGAAGGCAGTACTCTTAATGGCTGGCAAGGGGACGCGCATGGCCAAATATTATGAAGGTCCCAAGCAGCTCTTACCAGTAGCGGGAAAGCCGATTGTTGAACGCATTTTGGATCAGCTGCCAGACGAAGTAGATGACCTCATTTTTGTGGTAGGCGGGCCGCATGAGGCGAAGTTGCGCGAGTATTTTACAAGCGGGGAATACCAGGGAAGGAAAGTAACATTTGTGCGCCAGGCCGAGCAGCTCGGAGTAGCGCATGCCTTCTGGCAAGCGGAAGGCATGACGGCCGGTCGATGGGTCGGTATATTGCCGGATGATGTGTATGGCGTAAACCCGTTTGAGAAGCTTTTGCAGCATGAGCTGTCGATATTAGCGCACCGCGTGCCAAACCCAGAAGCGTTTGGGGTTCTGGTGGCAGACAAAGAGGGGAATTTAGTGCGCTCAGTGGAAAAACCCAAAGAATTTGTTTCAGACCTGGTTTGGACGGGCCTCATGGTAATGGATGACAGATTTTTCGAAGCGAAAGTGGAGCCCAGCGCGCGAGGCGAATACGAATCACCTGATGTGTGGATGAAGCTGGCTAAAGATTACGGGGCAAAGATTAAAGTGGTAGAGGCGGAGCAGTGGCTGCCCGTGAATGATAAACCCCAACTCGAGGAAGCCGAACGTGTGCTAAAAAACTTATCGACTTGAGTCGTATTTCTGAAGTAGGTCAACGATTTTCTGCCGCCGCTCGTCGGTAATGTCGGCGGTCATGGTTTTGAGATAGTCCTTAAGGATTTTTTGTCCATTATCGAACAGCAACTTTTCAAATTCATCTCGAGGAACATTCTTCTCCAACACTCGAGCAATCGCCGCGGCATTTTTTGATTCGTAGTCATGCCTGAACTTTGCACGTTCTACTTCGGAGAGATTCTTAAGTAAGATAACCACGGTTTCGTTCAAGGCGAGTTCTTGCAAGTCTTGAACAATTTTCATTTGAGTTTCCTCGTCAGCACCAAGAATGGTGAGAATGTCTGTCAATAACGTTTGTTGGGGGAAGGGAGTGTTCATGGTTTAATTGTAAATTCGACAACGCCTCCCGCGAGGATTAGTAATAGCCACCAGGGGTTTCCGGTGCTAAGTGTGCCGATAATTCCCCCTGCGATCAGGCACAAAGCGACAATTTCTCTGAGACAACCGCCGCCCGGAGGCTTGCGTGTGAGTTTTGGGCCTGATCCGGGCGGGCCAACAGGCCAGCCGCGACCAGTGGGTTCAGCAAAGTATATGAGACCATAGGCGGTCAAATCTTGGCCATTTCGTACCTTCTCGAAGAATTCCCTATGAAGGTCTAGGTTAAACGATCCCTCTATTGCTAGTTGCCCAAATGCCTCGATTTTTTTCATAAGAGGTTTTACCCACTTTACACCTCCGGGGTGTAAAACAAGGTGAGGTGATCACCCGCGGCCGACGCTGTGATATACGAACCCACTTTTCTCCATGTCGCGTGGTTCAAACATGTTGCGGCCGTCGATGATGATAGGGGATTTTAGGAGGGAGCTGACTTTACTCCAATCAGGATTCTTGAATTCATCCCAGTCGGTGATGATAACAAGCGCATCTGCACCCTTCAGCGTCTCGTACATTGATTTCTTATAATTAACTTTATCGCCCAAAGCGGCTTTGGCCGTCTGTGAGGCCTGCGGGTCATACGCATTCATAGTGGCCCCGTCAGCGTAGAGCTGTTCAATAATGGGAATGGATGGGGCGTTGCGCATATCGTCGGTGTTAGGTTTAAAAGCGAGGCCCCACACGGCAATGGTTTTACCCTTCGTGACCCATAAAGCCTGCTCAATTTTTTGCAGGAATAAGTTGCAGGCATATTTGTTAATTTTTTCCACGGCTTTCAAGAGTTCGAAGTCGTAACCCATATCATCGGCAATGGAAATAAAGGCGGCTATGTCCTTAGGGAAGCACGAGCCGCCGTAGCCTACGCCGGCTTTTAAGAAGTGTTGCCCGATGCGCTTATCGAGGCCCATGCCGTAGGTAACTTTGTCGATGTTGGCGCCGGAGAGTTCGCAGATGCGTGCTAAGGCATTGGCAAAGGAAATTTTCATGGCCAGGAAAGAGTTGCTCGCGTGCTTGATGAGCTCGGCGCTTTTGACATCGGTGACAATGAAGGGAGCGTCAACGGGTGCATAGATTTCCCGCATAATTTTTTCGGCGCGGCGGTTTTCCACGCCAACCACAATCCGGTCCGGCTCCATGAAATCCTCAATCGCGGACCCTTCCCGGAGGAATTCGGGGTTGCTGACCACATCGAAATCAATGCCGCGGGTGTTGTAGCGCTTAATGGTTTCGGCCACGCGCTGGCCGGTCTGCACCGGCACGGTGCTCTTATCTACAACCACTTTGTAACTATCGGCGACTTCGGCGATTTCCCGGGCAGCGGCGGCTACGTACGAAAGATCGGCCCGGCCATTGGGTTGGGGAGGGGTGTTGACAGCAATGAAGATAACGTCGGATTTTTTGACGGCTTGCGGCAAAGAGGTAGTAAATGAAAGCCGCTTGGCTTTCACATTGCGTTTCACCAGATCTTCCAAGCCAGGCTCGTAAATAGGAATGGCGCCTTGCTTGAGTTTGTCGATTTTTTCTTTATTAATGTCGACTAAAATCACGTGGTGGCCGATTTCGGCGAGGCAGGTGCCGGACACTAGACCCACATAGCCGGCGCCAATAAACGCGAGCTTGTGACTTTTATTTTTTTTCTGTGGCATGGGCCGTACAGTAAACGGTAGACGAGAGGCTTGTCAAACAGGCGCTAAGCTTGAATTGCCGACGAATTCACGCATGATAGAGTGAGGCGGAATCGCCAGTGTATCGAAGGGTTGGAACCAGTTGAGAAGAGACAACAGGCGCTGTGCTTCGGCGTATTCAGACGAAGCGGCGGCGATCATTTGCAAGTGCGGCTCAACCAGCGGCCGTAACACAGCCAGCTCGTAGGGATGAGCGGAATCAAACTGCACGTCTGCACGGTGTTTGTGCGGGAAGATATGCTGGCGTTCGCCGTGCCGTACGCTTGCCCAGCGCTGGAGCGTATCGGCGGCTGTGTATCCCCGGGTGCTCACGTCCCTCACGATGCGGCGAATGAGACGGGTATCGGCCGGGTTTACGTGGCTTTGGTGATCGAGGCGAACGCGCGAAAGCGGCGATACGTACACGCGAAAGACGCTGGTACTTGGAATTCCCTGGACGAGGTCAGGATTTAACCCATGAATGCCCTCAATAATGACGACCGTGTCCTGGCTGAGTTGAACAGTCTTGCCTCCTTCGCTGCGCCCGGTTTTGAAATTGTATTGCGGCAAAGGCACGAATTCCCCGGCGGCGAGACTGGCGAGGTCTTCATTAAATCGTTCGAGGTTAAGAGCAGCCGGAGATTCAAAATCAATTTCGCCTCGCTCGTTGCGCGGCATGTGATCCCGGTTGAGGTAGTAGTCATCTAGAGCAAGTGGAAACGTGTTTAGGCCTGAGCGCCGCAATTCCAAGGCTAGGCGTTTTGATAACGTAGTTTTTCCGGAAGAGGACGGGCCAGCGATACTGACAAGCCGAATGTTATTTTCTTTTGCGTTTATTTGAGTTGACATCGCTACGAGGCGCTGCTCTTGCAAGGTTTCCGCAGCCTGTATGATTTTATGCATGCGACCAGCAGTAATGGCGCTGTTTAAGGCAGCGGCATCGAAGCCATGATCGGGGTACTGTGCATGTGAGCGAGCGCCTTGAGGCATAGGAATTCCCGCACTGTAAGTAGAAATGTTCGCATTGTCAACTGAGGGGTTTGTTACCGGTGATTTTTGTAGGCGGTGAAGACGGCGTAGTGTTCGCCAGTGATGGCGCGGCGGCGGATGGTGCGGAAATCGGCACTTTTCAGTATGTCGGTAAGGTCTTCATGCGGAAGGTAGGCTGAGTAACGCGTCAGCGCGTACTTTTGATGGTCGAATCGAAGCACTGGTTTCCAGGTGCGGATTTTTTTGGAGCGGTTGGTGTACAAAACCTCATGAAGTTTTGTTTTTTGGCCTTGGATACGCTTCGGAAAATACGTGGTGCTCACTACGTGCTTGCCGTAGAGACTGTCTTCTGAAGTGGTATCTATATACAGCATGCCGCCGGGTTTCAGAGCCTCAGAAAAATTACGCAGGGCATCATGGATTATGCCTTCGTTGTGTTGGTAAGGGCGATCCCAGCCGCTGGCGTAAATCAGAGAGCTGCCGCGGCAGATGACGACGTCGAACTTTCTGGGAAAACGTTTTCCAAGCTCTGACCACAGCACGCGGTGCGGGCGGATTCCTTTTAGCCCCATGACGTCGCGTTTCTTACGGAATTCCTTGATCATATTTTCGCTTCCATCTGAATACGTAATGTCGTAGCCCTGCTTCTCTAGATTGAGAACGGCGAAGCCGGTGCCGGCGGCGCAATCAAGAATTTTCTCATCTTTGTGCTGGCGTAAGAAATCGTCAAGGCCGGCCGTTAGTTTCTTCTCGTCGTACTCGAAGTTCAAAACTTTGTCCCAGAGGTGCGCAATGTTCATCCTGAAAAGAGTAGGTGATATACTTCTCCTATGTCAACTGAGGCACGAGTAGCGTGGCGGCATATGTGGCAAAAGTTTTTTGTGGTGCGGCCGCGGCGGGAACTGCGCGAATTTTATTGGTTCTCTGCTCTCTTTTGGCTGTCGGCGTCGCTGGTGACTATCTTCGAGCCGGTGTTTTTTTATAAAATTGGTATTCCAATCTCAAAGATTGCCATCTACTATGCGCTACACTATATCGCGTACTTGCTGATCTTGCCGCTGGCGGGGAAGTTTACGAGCCGGTTTGGGTTAGAGCGATCGCTCACATTCGCGGCACCTCTTCTCATGGTGTATTTGCTGATTCTATCAGCGATACCGATGCAGCCGACTCTCTTTTGGATCGCTTGGGTATGCTTGGCGGTATTTAAAGTTTTTTTCTGGCCGGCCAATTATGCGATGTACGCGCGGTTCAGCCAGCAAAGCGACCGTGGCACCGAAATTTCCTTCGGCATAGTGATAGAATATTTGGCTGGAATTGTTGGACCGTTTTTGGGCGGCATTATTGCCACCGCGTTTGGGTTTCCCATGTTATTTGTGACAGCGGCAGGCGCGGCGCTCGTCTCATCAGTACCGCTTCTCAAAACTCGAGAGAAGTTCACCATCCGCAGTTTTTCCTACTCAGCTCCCTGGCGGATCATTCGCTCGGCTATGCACCGTAACTTAGTGCTTTCCACCACCGCCTGGGGGGAACACCTCATTATGATGGTTTTCTGGCCTATGTTTGCTTTTTCTGTGCTCGGGAGTGCAGCGGTGTTGGGAAGTATTGTGTCGCTATCGGTATTATTCGTAGCTGTGTTTTCGTTAGTGGTCGGGGAGCTCACGGACCATTACACTGAGCGGCGAGTAGCACGTGTCTCTCTGCCATTTATGATCCTGGGGCACCTTGTGCGTCCGCTCGCGGCCTCGCCTTTGGGAGTTTGGCTCGTGCATACGTTTACTATGACTGCGGACGCCGGAGTGCGCATTCCATTTTGGTCTCGATTATTCGGGGCGGCACGTAGAGCTGGGTCAATTAAATATGTGATCGCATTCGAAATGTGGCTATGCGTAATCAAAGCTTTGACAGCGTTGGGTTTAGCAGTAGTTTTCGCTACCCTCGCACCTACGCAAGCGTTTACGGTTACGTTCGTGATAGCGGCCCTGTTTTCTCTCTTCTACTTTTTCATGTAGTTCAGAGGCACAGCGCCCGGGTCGTTTTGCGGACGAGTTGGTCCTTCAGCAGAGCGTCCACGACTTGCTTTGGCGTATAAGGCATGGCTTGAGTTTTAATTTCCTTTGCTAAGAAACGGTTGAGCTCGGGTTGGGAAATAGCGTGGTTCGGCTGGGCTAGGAGCAGGTGGACCACGCTAGTGCGCAGCGAACGGAATGAGCCGGTAAATTGAGACTGCTTAGTATAGTGGCGGCTACGCTGGTTAATTTCTTTGTCTTTCAAAACGGTGGCGCCGTAATCAAAAAGGGCGTAGTGCCACAGACGCGGGTCTTTTTTGTAAAGAGCCTGTTGAGCAGTTTCAAGAATTTTCTTGTCGCTGATATTCTTTTGTTTTGGGAAAAAGAAGTGTAAGTAGACGCGGCGGATATTGGTATCAATGAAAGGTTTACACTCATCGAAAGCGAAACAGGCGACGGCGCGGGCGGTGTAGGGGCCGACGCCGGGGAGAGTTTCAAGAAGTGTCCCGGGTCCTGCCAGCCGTTTCACCCCCACCCGGTGCGCGTCGGAGTACCTTCCGGGCAGCGGGCGGGGGCCCCCCACGGCTGTCACCCGGAAAAGTCTTGATAATGATCTGTCTTGAACGATCATTTGCGCAGCCGCTTTGAGATACTTTGCCCGTCGCCAGTAGCCGAGACCTTGCCATACTTTGAGGAGCTTGGCGTCAGGGGCTTTCGCTAGAGCCTTTACATTGGGAAATGCTTTCAGGAATTCTTGATATTTAGGCAGGACACGACTGACCTGCGTTTGCTGGAGCATGACTTCCGAAACCAAAATCTTGTACGGGTCGCGGGTCTTTTTCCACGGCAGGTCTTTGCGCCCGTGAAGACGATAGTGACTCAAAATGGTTTCTTGGAACCTGCGAATGGTCATGGAAAGCTTCTTTCGATACTATAGGAAGCGATGGAGCGGATGTACAGGAAGCTCGCGTGGGCAGGGGTCGGAGTGGTGGTTTTGAGCTTGGCGGTGTGGGGAGCTAGCCAGGCTGGGCTTACGCAGCGGCTCAAGAGTCAGCTCGTACCGATTGGAGAGAATCTAACAATCACGGGCGGTGATGCAGTTGATGTGGGCACGCCTTCCTTTCCATCTCGCCCATCTCATTCTCCCTCGTTCCCAACTCGGCTTCCTCCCCCAACTCAACCTCCTGAGGCGCTTCAGTCATTCTGGTGCCCAACGCCTTCGCGTAGTAACTACGATAACTTGTATTGGGGTGCAACGTGTTGCATTGAGTACCCGAATACTCCGGAGAATAGAACAGCATGTAACTCCCGGAGGGTCTGGGCATATGCGAACCGGGCTGCTTGTGTACAGCATAACGATCGCCCGGCTGCCTACAGCAAAGATTGGGATTCCTATGGTTGGTCCACGTGGTCGTGCTCGCGGGCTCGCGATGATGCTATCAGACGTGCTCAAATTTTGCTGGAGCGGATGAAGGCGCACTGTCCATCAGGTAACGCGAGAGTGGATTGCAAGTTAGTTGATTGTGATCGCAATATCACTCTCGCTGCTCACGCAAAAGTGCGATGCACGGTTACATGCGAGTTTACTCCGCAGTGCGGGTCTTAGAACGCTTTAGAAGCTCCTCGCGGATTTTCTCGGCGGTTTTGAATGGCAGGCCGGGGAGGCGCGCCTCAGCCCGGCTGGTGCCGGCAGTTTGGATATCGAGGGTGGAGAGGCCCAGCATGCGGGCAAACACGTCACGGTGGATTTCTAGATTCTGAATTCTCTCGTAGGGAATGGCCAGCGCTTGCCTGGAAAGAATGCCGAATTCTTGGCGGAATTCGCTAGGAGCGAGTTCGTAGCGCAGGAAACGATATGTGAGCCGGGCCCAAATCCAGAGCAGCAGCAGGGGCAGGAGAATAAAGAGGATGGCCACGATGACAAAGCCAGTGGCGAGACCGGTGGGGAAGCGAAGGGAGTCGATGGTGTTCTGAAATGTGGCCAGGGCTTCTTCAGTTGTGGCCGGCTCGTTGCTTGCGAATTCCTGTTCGAGGACGGGAAGCGCAGGGACAATGTTCAGCATGATAAAGCCGAGCGCGGTAATGAGGGCTATGAGAATGATATTCACTAAGAGCCCCGGTATTAGAATGGCCGCACCGCGGAGGAAAAGGTAATCAACTAACTTTGGGCTAACGCGTTGCATGCTGCTTGGAGCGCTTTATGAGCTCGTCGCGGACTTGTTCGGCAACTTCGCGGGAGAGGCCGGGCAGGCGGCCTTCGGCAGCGTAGCTGAAGATACCGGAACGGGTAGCTTGAGTGCTGGCGCCAGCCGTTTGAATGTGCAGGTCTGAGAGGCCAAGTAAGCGGGCCACCACGCCGCGGTAGATATCGACGTTCTGGATTTTCTCATACGGAATGGTGACATACTTTTTCCAAATCACGCCGTGCTCTTTGCGAAAGCCATCTTCCCGCAGCTCATAGCGGTAATAATAGTAGGTGAGTTTAGCCCATACCCAAATAATGGAGAAGAAGAGAACAGCCAAGATAAACGTGCCAAACCCGCTGTAGAAAATGCCCTGGAGCAAGTTGCCCGGGGCGAAGAGGAATGAGAAGCCAAAGAGGCTTGTAGTGAGGTTGGTACCCACCAGCAAAATGATAATCACCCAGGGACCGCCTAAGGCGAGGAAGAAGAGCCAAATGGCTTTCGGGTCAAGCTGTTGCATGGGTTTTATTGTATCCGAGTTTGTGCAGAAGGTGGGAGTCGAACCCACATGGGCATAGCCCACACGATTTTGAGTCGTGCGCGTCTGCCATTCCGCCACTTCGGCTTTGTGAGCGCTACTATACGCTGAATTGAGAGGTTTTTAAAGGTGGGTAATTGCTATTTGCTTGCCTTGGCTGAAATGGGCTACACTCAGGGCATATCAGTTCATCCTTCATTTGAGCTGTGGCTGAAACTAAGCACCAAACGAGCGTACTGGCGGTCGTAAACCAGAAAGGGGGCGTGGGGAAGACCACGACCAGTATTAACCTGGGGAGCTTCTTGGCGCGGCGCAAGAAATCTACGGTCGTCATTGACCTCGACCCGCAAGCGAATGCCACCGCGGGCGTGGGAGTACGGGTGAAGCCAGGGATGCCTACTTTATATGAAGTATTACTCGAGCAGGTAGATCCGCTCTCCGCATTACAGCCCACCGGCATGGCGAACTTGAACATTATTCCTTCCACTCCGGACTTGGCTGGCGCACCAATCGAGCTCATGGACCAGCCCTACCGCGAATACCGCTTGCGCCGGGCGGTGAAAGCGCTGGCGCCCCACTTTGAATACATATTGATTGATTGCCCCCCGAGTTTAGGGCTCTTAACCGTGAACGGGCTCGCCGCAGCTGATCAGTTGCTCATACCTGTGCAATGCGAATACTTTGCCCTGGAAGGGTTGAACCAGCTGCTGAATACTGTAGAGATGGTGAGGAAGCATTTGAATCCGCGCCTGCAAGTTTTGGGGGCGGTGCTGACCATGTACGACCGCCGGGTGGCGCTTTCACGCCGGGTGGTGCGTGAAGTGCGTAAGACTTTTCCAGGACATGTGTTTGAAAGCGTGATCCCGCGCAACACGGAGCTGGCGGAGGCGCCAGAGGTAGGGAAAACAATTATAGAGTACGACCCGAATTCGCGTGGCGCGCAGGCGTACGAGTTTTTGTCAGACGAACTTTTACAATTAACGGATGATGAAGAAGAAGGGGGTTAATTATGAGTCCATTAGGTAGGGGGTTAGCGTCATTAATTCCGAACCGGGGGGATGAGGATGTGGAGGAGACGCTGGAGAGGATTGATAGCTTGGAGGTAGTTGAGGACCCCACGCCGCCCGCGCCTCCGGCCGGGCTCCGCGGGGCAGGTGCGGGGAAGCAGACTAAGAAGGTTCGGGCGACGATTGACGAGTTTGGAGATGATGACGATAGTGGAATGCAGCGGCCGAGTAAGCCCAATGTAACACCGCTTGACCCTAACATTTTCTTGCCGGGCGAGGGGCCGATTGTTGACACGGTGCACAGGCGCACAATGCTCACGGTGGAGCAGCTGCCGGATAACGCCCCGGATCCCTTCGACCTGGCTCAGGGTAAGGAGCGCTTGAAAATTACGCAGCAGGAAGAAGTGTCGGTGGAAGCCAGTGTGCCGGAAGCAATAGAAGAAGAGCTGGAAGAAGAAAAAGAGGAGGAATTTCAAGAACCGGTGAGCAAGCCCGCCTCCGTAGGAACTTCGGCGGGTAAATGGGACATTCACGAAGACAAGGTTATACAAATTCCCATTGGGGACATTCAAATCAACCCGTTGCAGCCGAGACGGCAGTTCGACCCGGCGGAGATGGAAGAGCTGGTACAGTCGATCGACGAGCATGGCATTTTGCAGCCCTTAGTGGTGCGCAGAGTCGCCAAAGATGCGTACGAGTTAATTGCAGGCGAACGACGCTTGCGCGCCGCCAAGCAGCTGGGGTGGGAGCGGGTGCCGTGTGTGGTGAAGGTGGAAGTGGCGGGGACAGAGAAAAGCCTGGTGTATGCCTTGATTGAGAATTTACAGCGGGAGGATTTAAATCCGATGGAAGAGGCATTAGCATATGAGCGGCTCAATAAAGAATTTGGCATGACGCATGAGGAGATCGGGCAGGCGATGGGGAGTTCTCGTGTGCGGGTAACGAATGCCATGCGCGTACTCCAGCTGCCGGTAGAAATTCAGCGCGGGCTTTCGGAAGGGAAAATTACCTCTGGTCACGCCAAGGCTATCCTCATGATCCCCGACCCGGAAAAACAAATCCGCTTTTATAATCACTTGGTTGAGGAGGGGCTCACGGTGCGCAAAGCCGAGGTGCGGGCGCGCAGAATTCAGCGCGCCATGAAAGTAGATGACCCGATGCGGCACAAGAACCGAAGAGGCCGGCACCCGTTCTCGGTGAAGTATCGCCCGTACTTGGAAGAACGCTTTGGATTCAACTCGGACGTAAAATACAACGAGCAGAAGAATCGCTATGAGGTAGTCTTTCGTGCGTACAGCGACGGCGAAGTACAACAGCTCTTAGACCGCCTGCTGGGCCGCGCACCGCTTCCCAAAAACGTTGACGACGACATCGTAGGTGAAGAAAACGAAGACCTCGAGGACGACGGGGAGTAGAACGTATGTCTGGGGACGGAGTTAAAGCTGAATTGGCTCCAGGACCAGAAGATCCGGTTGAGTGGGCTGAAATACAGGCATACCTCAAACGAATTCTAGACTCGATTAATAGGTTAGACGATTTGGAAAGGCACCATGCGACGGCGCGAGGCAGATCAGAGGGAGCGGATGCAACAGTAGCAGATCATCACGTAACTTATGTCTTGGGAAACTTACTGCAAGCAGCAAAAATTGCCCAGCTTGGCCAAATTGATCTAAAGCCCGACGAACCTGATTACCAGATATAAACTTATTCCCACTCGACGGTGGCGGGGGGTTTGGAGGTAATGTCGTAGGCGACGCGGTTGATACCGGGGACTTCGTTGGTGATGCGGGCGGAGATACGCTCTAGAAGCTCGTGGGGAAGATGGGCCCAATTGGCAGTCATGAAATCGGTAGTGGTAACGGCACGGATGATGGCCGGGTAGCCGTAGCTGCGGGAATCACCCTGCACGCCGACAGCTTTGATGTCAGGGAGGACAGCGAAGTACTGTTGAATGTTTTTGTGTTCTCCGGATTTTTCAATTTCTTCCCGCACGATGGCGTCTGCCGCGCGCAGAAGTTCTAGCTTTTCCTTTGTGACTTCACCGATAATGCGCACGGCTAAGCCCGGGCCGGGGAAAGGTTGACGCTGGGTGATTTCTTTAGGGAGTTTCAGAAGCGCGCCGAGCTTTCTCACCTCATCTTTATACAGCTCGCGCAGGGGCTCAATAAGTTTGAAGCCCAGCTTCCCTGGAAGACCTCCCACGTTGTGATGAGATTTAATGACGGCGGCAGTTTTGCCCACGGAGACGCCGGAGGTAATGGCATCAGTGTAGAGCGTGCCTTGTACCAACCATTTTACTTTGCCCAGCTTCTTGGCTTCCCTTTCAAAGAGGCGAATGAAAAGTTCGCCGATAGTTTTACGCTTCTTCTCGGGGTCGTTGACGCCTTTCAAAGCTTTTAAAAATTCCTTTTCGGCTTTTACTACCACGAGTTTCATTTTCTGGTAGCCTTGAAACGCTTTCTTGATTTGCTCCGTTTCCCCCGCGCGCATGAGGCCGGTGTCGACATAAATGCACGTGAGTTGTTTACCAATGGCCTTATGGACGAGGGTGGCCGCGACGGCGGAGTCCACCCCGCCGGAGAGAGCACACACGGCTTTGTCTTTGCCTACTTGCGCGCGGATCTTAGCCACGCCTTCTTCGATAAAATCGGCCATAGACCAGCTGTCCTTGGCACCCGTGACCTTTAAGAAGCGTTTTAAGATTTCCAGGCCGTACTCAGTATGGGTAACCTCAGGATGGAATTGGAGACCGAAGATTTTACGCTTCTCGTCCGCAATGGCGGCGTACTCGCAATTTAAAGAGGAGGCGATGACGTTAAAGCCCTTCGGCAGCTTGGTAACTTGGTCGCCATGCGACATCCATGTGCGCTGCTTCTTGGGGAGGCCAGCCATGAGCGGCGCATTTTCTTTGACCGTGATATCTACAGGGCCGTATTCGCGCTTCTTTCCTGCCGTGACTTTACCGCCCAGCTCATGGGCGGTGAGCTGCAGGCCGTAGCAGATGCCTAAGATAGGCACGCCTAACGTGAATGCCTTTTTATCGATGCGCAGCGCATCGCTTTCAGACAGATTTTGCGGGCCGCCGGAGAGGATGATACCGGAAGACTGAGAAAGTTTCTTGAGAGGAAAGTTATGCGGAACGAGCTCGGCGAAAATCCCCAGCTCGCGGATCCGGCGGACGATTAAGTGGGAATACTGCGAGCCGTAATCCAGAACATAAATCGTATCTCGCTGTCCCTGAGGCATGTCTACAATCTAGCGTTCAGGCAGCTCATGATCAACAATGGGGCGATAGGTTTCAGGCGGGGTGAGGTAGACATTTACGAATATGGTTAAGGCGGTTCGGGCAGCGCTGAGGTTGTCGCGCCGCGTCCTTTCGCGCCTAGATGGATCGGCCTTGGCGACGCGGTCGAGGTCGCCGATGACTACATCTACCGTTTGAGTTTGTTTATTCATCAAGAAAAAGAAAACGTCGGGTCTTTCGAAAGCGATATCGCACTTGGCCGCTTTTAGGGCTTGAGCACGAGTAGTCTTGGCAAGCTCACGAAACTTTTTCCCAGGAAAGTTTGCGAAAGGCTCGGGCCGGTATTCCTCAGCCAGGTGTTGTGGGTTATATGATACGCAAGCGGTAAATTCATCATGGCCGCTGGTCATGAGAATATATTCCTGCTCGTCTTTATCGTGACCAATGAGATAGGTTTCCCAGGTTTTCAGCCCAGCTTCTTTCACCATGCGATGATTTTGAAGAGCTCTTTGCGCCAGCTTTTGGGCAAGATCTTTGCTGTCGCCCTTATATTTTTTAACGACAAATGACCTAATTTCTTCTCCGTCATTTATTTTCACGGCAGCGGTAATTTCATAGACTACGCCGTAGAACCCTTCTCCGAGTCTTCGCGGTTCCCCGATAATTCTAATGACAGTGCTTTCTGAGTCGTCTGGGCCGAAGAAACGGTGTTCTCCTTCACGAATCATTCTTGAGCTTCTCGCTTATACCCGCACTCCTTGCTGGAACACCGGAGTGTCCCCTTGGCGCTGTAGAGCAAGAAGCTGCCGCAGTTTGGGCACGCCTCCCCGGTGGGTTTACTCCAGTAGGCGTTCTGACAATCGGGATAGCGGTTGCAGGCATAGAAGATTTTGCCTTGACGCGAGCGTCTCTCCACAATTTTGCCCTTGTTGCATTTGGGGCAGGTGAGGCCGGTGTCTTTCTCAATTTTTTCGATGTGTTTGCAATCGGGGTAGCCGGAACAGCCAATGAACGGCCCGAAGCGGCCGCGCTTGACCACCAGCGTTTTGCCGCAATCGGGGCAGATTTTCCCGGTGTGCTCTTCCTTTAATTGTTTCTCCTCGCCGATGGGTTCGGTGTACTTACACTCCGGGTAATTGCTGCAGGCTTTGAACTTGCCGAAGCGGCCGAGCTTGATGACGAGTTCGCCGCCGTCTTTGGGGCATTTTTCCCCGGTTTTTTCCTCGGTGAAATCTTTTTTATTCAACTCCTTGCCCTTCTTTTCAATAGTGGCATGAAAGGGTACATAGAAATCTTTGATGACAGGCTGCCACGGCATGCCGCCCTCAGCGATTTTGTCGAGCGCTAGCTCCACGTCGGCCGTAAAGCCGATATCCACAATGCTGGGAAAGTGTTCTTTTAAGAGCTTATTCACTAGCACGCCGACTTCGGTGGGTTCAAAGCGTTTGTCTTCCAAGCGTTTCTTTACGTACTCGCGCTTTTGAATGGTGTCGATGGTCGGGGCGTATGTACTGGGGCGGCCGACGCCGGCTTCTTCAAGCGCTTTCACCAAGCTGGCCTCGGTGTAGCGCGCGGGCGGCTGGGTGTAGTGCTGCTCGGGAGCAAGTTTTTCTAGATTTAGAGCATCGCCCTGGGTTAACTCCGGTAGATTGGTTTCCTTGAGCGATTTGTCAGAGAGCACTTTTAAGAAGCCATCGAAGGCGACAGTGGTGCCGTTGGCGCGGAAGGTGTAATCGTTAGCTTTGATGTCGGCGCTCACCATATTGAAGATGGCTTCCCTCATCTGCGAGGCCAACGCGCGCTGCCAGATAAGCCGGTAAACTTTGAGTTCAGCTGGCTCAAGCTCGCCCGCCAGACTTTCCGGCGCGCGGTGCATATCGGTGGGGCGGATAGCCTCATGGGCTTCTTGCGCACCTTTGGATTTCTTGGCAAAGACGCGAGGTGCGGCGAGCGCATAGCGGGCGCCGAACGTATCGGTGATGACAGCTTTGGCGGCCGCGGTGGCTTCCGCAGCTAAATTGGTAGAATCGGTGCGCATGTACGTAATGAAACCGTTCTCGTACATGTGCTGCGCCAGCATCATGGTGCGCTTACTGGAGTAGCCCAAGGCGTTCGACCCAGCCTGCTGCAGGGTGCTCGTAGTAAAGGGAGGGGGAGGGGTGCGCTTTCTTTCTTTCTTCGTGACTTCTGCGACGGTGTAGGTGGCATCTTCTAAGTCGGAGAGGATTGTATCAGCGTGTTCCTTGTTTTTGATGCCCAGCTTGGTGATAGCCTGTCCGTCTTTCTTCACCAGCTTAGCTGTGAAGCGCTGGTCCAGCTCTTCGACTCGCTCTGCTCGCTCAGAGTTGGTCGATTTTCGCAGGGTTGCTTCAATCGACCAGTATTCTTCAGGCTTAAACGCCGCAATTTCCTCTTCGCGGTCGGCGATTAAGCGCACGGCCACGGACTGCACGCGGCCGGCAGAGAGACCCCGGCGGACCTTTTTCCAAAGAAGGGGCGAAAGTTCATACCCCACGAGACGGTCGAGCACGCGGCGGGCTTGCTGGGCATCGACTAAGTGGGAATCAATCTCGCGCGGGTTTTGCACAGCGTTTTGGATAGCGTTTTTTGTAATCTCAGTAAACGTAATACGCTTGGTTTTTTCAGGGCTGAGCTTGAGCGCTTCGACAATGTGCCAGGCAATAGCTTCGCCTTCGCGGTCTTCATCAGTAGCCAGGTACACCATGTCAGCCTTTTTCGCGCTGGCTTGCAGCTCTTTCACGTTTGCCTTGGCTTTCACGGGCACAATGTACCTCGGCTTAAAATCGTGCTCGATATCGACACCCATGGTGCTCTTGGGCAGGTCGCGAATATGCCCGTAGCTGCTCTTCACCACGTAATCACGACCCAAATACTTTTGAATCGTCTTAGCCTTCGCGGGCGATTCTACAATCACCAACTTCATAATGTTCCCCACGGTACGGTTGATTGCGGAAAGATGTCAACCCTTCGATAAATTCAGGGCTAGATTTTCCGCACGTATTTCATGTTACCGAGGTTATCGATGTACCTTGCCATTTCGAGTTCCAAAAGGGTTATGGAAACTTGCTCCGGAGGTAGCTTGGCGTACTGCACAATCTTATCAATATGGAGCGGTTCTTCAGTGACGTGCTTTAGGATTTTTTGTTGTTCTTTGGTAAGGATGAGGGAAGGTTGAATATCGAGCGAGACAGCGGGGGCCAAGCCAAAGATTTCCAGCAGGTCGCGTGGCTCCGTGACAGGGGCGGCGCCTTCCTTCATGAGCTGGTTGACGCCGCTCGAAACCTGGCTCGTGATGGGCCCGGGAACAACGTACAAATCGCGGTTGCTTTCCAAGGTTAAGCGGGCGGTAACGAGTGAGCCTGACTTTTTTGCAGCTTGGACCACGAGGACAGCGCGGCAGAGGCCGACAATAATGCGGTTGCGAATAGGGAACCGCCCTGGGCGGGCAGAGGTGCCTGGTGGGTATTCAGAAATGATGGCGCCGCCGTATTCCAGAATTTCCCGGGCCAGCTTGCGGTTCGAGTGCGGGTAAATAGAAGCGTCATCAGCGCCCGAGCCGAGTACAGCGATGGTAGGCCGCTTCTCATTCACACAAGCGAGGTGGGCTAAACTGTCAATGCCGTGAGCCAGACCTGACACAAGAGTGATGCCGGCGCGGACAAGAGGAGGAAGCAACATCTCACACGCTTGCTTGCCATACAAGTTGGCGCGGCGGCTGCCGACCACGGCGAGAAGGTTGGCTTGCCGCAAGATTTCTGGGTTGCCGCGCACGTAGAGTTTCTGCGGCGGAGCGTATATCTGTTTTAAGAGAGGAGGGTAGGCGGAATCAGTGAAGGTGATTGTCTGCATGGCTCGCGACTAGGGAATATTGGGGTGGGTGGGTGCATTGTAGGAACTCATACGCTGGTACCGAGTTTGGATTGTCTGAGCCGCGGCATTGTCGAGGCTGACATTTTTCTGAATCGAGGCGGGAAACTGCACCGGTTCGCGGGATACTTGAATGATGCTGGTATACAGGAGAAAGATGGCAGCGGCGGCCCAGAACATACCCACTACCCAGGCTGCAGCCGGATGGGCGATGGCAGCGGCGAGAGCAGGAAGAACGGTACGAGCATTCATAGGCTAAAGAAATACTCCGCTTCGGCGTTGAGCTGCCAGGTGGGAGCTTCGGGCGGCCCGACGGTTTTTAGTTCAAAGTCGGCAATCCGGTTCAGGTGGGGATCGTGCTCGAGCGCGTCTAGGTAACGCAGAAGCTGGCCAGACGGCCCGGTGCTAGTCAGCAGTATGCGTAAGGGCCGCAGGGGAGCAATCGTTTCATCTTCCTCCTCAGAAATATTTTGCAGCGTTACGGTGAGGCCATACTTAGCCGCGTTGTCTTCGAGATGGTCGGTCTGCTTTACCAGGTCAATGGTGTTGGGGGCGGTGCCAAGGACATGGGGCTGTGTGCGCTGCTGCTGATCCAACGTAGTTGAAAGCTGCGTGTTGAGCTGAGTCAGCTCGTCAAGAAGACGCCGCCGTTGCCTCGCTTCCTGCCAGTCGGCAGCGGCCGCTCTTACGAAATGCCACTCGAGAGGTTGGACGGCGATCATCAGAGCAAGTAAGCCGAGTTGAGCAGCCAGACGCTTTTTCATGGCGAGGGAGGGCGAAGAGTAAGTTCCAGCCGGAATTCAGCATCGCTCTGCCGTAAGAAGTTCGTGGGGGGAGAGACTACGCGGCTGATCGCCGGTAAGCGGGAGAGTTCTTGCTCAGCTGCTTGAATGGCGCTACGGGAAGCGGCAATACCGCTCACGACCAGCGTGTGGTCGAGGCTTCTGCCGCGAATATTTCTTAACTGCAACCCTGGCGGCAGCGCTCCCAGAATGGTCGGGATACGTTCTGTCCACAGCGTAGTCTCGCGGGAGAGCGCCGCTAAGCGGTTTAAGAAATCATTGCGAGCTTTGTAGGCGTTCGCAATTTCTTGGTTGTGGGAGGCTGCGGCCGCGAGAGCCTTCGGGTCTGGAGCGGGGGCGAGGCGGGTGATCAAGGTCAGCGCCAACAGAAGGACAATACCAAAAATCGTCAGGATGAAACTGGCCGCCAGGCTGACGGAGGTGAGCTTCTCGGCGGAGGCTACGGCCGCTTGAGTGAGCACGCGGCTGCGCTGGCGCGGCGGGAGTAAGTTAATCGCGTGCGTAGGGGAAGCGTAGGTGCGATTCATAGGCCGCTGGGCGAGCCCGGAGCTAATCACGAAGTGACGGGCGTCTTCATCGGATAATTTGAGCGCGGCCACTCGGCTACTCACATTAATGGTCGTCCACGGTTGAGCAAATTGAAAAGGTACGCCGGGGAAATTCTCCCGCAGGGCAGTATCAAAGTTGGGAAGGTTAGTAGTGCCGCCCGCCAGAATGAATAATTGGGGAGACTCGAGATATAAGTTGCTGCTGACGCGGGCTTGGATAGTTTGCCGGACATCTTGTAAGAGATTGCCTGCCTCTTCACGGATGATGGCAGAAATTTTTTCTTCGCCCGAGCGGGAAGAGGCTAGGCCTATCTGAACTTTCTTTCTTTCAGCGGCCTCTCGGGAAAGATTCGCCTTTTTCATAACTGCCTGCGTGATATCTTGTCCGCCGCGATCGAGACTGGTTGACATTTGAATGGAGCCGGCCCGCACGAAAACAATATTGGTGGAGGTAGCGCCCATATCCAGAATGGCAATGCTGCGACTATCTTCGAGGGAAGGCGGCAACACGCTGCGCAGCAGCGCTTGGCTGGAAGCTTCGATGGCTACCAGAGTGAGAGGTAAATCTTGAAATGTCTTTATGAGAGGGTCAATAGCGCTCTTCAGCGTGGCTCCAATCAAGACAGAACGCTCCCGCGCGGGACTCTTGCCGGCGGCGCCGACAGGCTGCCAGCTCAGGTACATTTGCTCGAAATCATAAGGAAGATGCGGGCGCACTGCCCAGCTAATGGCTTCGTCTGTTTCCGCATCTGTCATAGCCGGCACTGTTAAGACCTGAAGGAACGTGTGGCGTTCGGGGAGAGAGACCACTGCCTCGCGGCTTTTGGGAGGCGTGGGTACGCAATTTTCTAGGGCGTAGGTGATGGTTTCGCCAAGGGCGGTAGTGTCTTGTATGAGCCCCTGCTCCACGATGCCATCCGGGAGCATAGACCAGTTGAGCGTATACAGTGTCGGTCGTGTTTTGCCACGGAGCTCAACCAGCTTGATAGAATTGTCGGAGATGTCGATGCCAAGCACGCTCCAAGTATATCACCCTGGAGGGACTTGCACTTCCTCGATCAGGCGGGCGCTCCATGGGCACCACTGTTCACCCCAGATGTTCAAGTGTTCCTCGACAAACTTAATAGTAGCGTCGCAGACTTCAATGGCCACTTCGGGGAAATGAATAGAATGCGGGTCGAGATGATACGACCACGGCTGATTGTAAGGAGCCGGTTGTTTAATAATGTTGCCGGAGACAAACGTGCTCTGCTGCTGGGCCGGGTCTCTCAGAATTTCCCGCGCTTTATTTATTTTATCTTCTTGCTGCAGTTCAAAAATGAACGTATCGCCTTTCGTATCGCGGAATTTAAAGAGTGTACCGCGTACTCCGTTTCCGGGAGGAGGAGTGGGCAAAGGACCGGGAAGAACAGGAGCAAACACAGCCGGGCTCAGCAGAGCGTGGACGGAAATCTCGCGTTCTCCTCCGTTAGATTTTCGCCAGCGTACGGTCACGCGAGTGTGTTTTAAAGGTTCTGCTGGGAAGACGCGAGTAGTTAAGGTAAACGTACGGCTATTCACTTGAAGATCTTGCGTGGCGGGCGTTTCGGTGCCGATATCGCCAAATGGCTGGGAGCGCAGATACTCTACCTGGCGATTGGCTAATTCCAGAGCCACGGTTTGCTGCTCGCTGTCGGCGCTGACGCGGGTTAATAGCACGGCGGCGCTGGTGATGCCAATAGCTAAGACGGCGATAATAGCAGCCGCTATTAAAACCTCAAGCAGAGTAAATCCTTGTTCTCTCATAGCTTGGGTTTGCCGAACAATTGCACGCCGATCCAAAGTTGTCGGCCGTTTATGGTACCCCTGCCAACAGCCGCGCCGGATTCAGTGTAATTAGGCGAGAAAATGATGGCTCGGTGGGTAGGAGAGTTCATCCAGAATTTGAAAAATTCGGACAACCAATTATCAGACGTGGTCCAGGCTAAGTTCTCCGCCCGGGCGGTCCAGGAGTACCCGGCCTCCCGCAGGAAATCATCCGGGCCCTTGCCATCGGGGCCAAGGTGGTCAAGGTACTGTTTCTCGATCATGTGATTCAGCTTGGCCTGAGCCGCCGCATTTAATTTCGCATTCACCGCGAACGGGGGGAGCTGCGAGGGCGCCCGGCGGCGGTTGGCTTCAGAGACAATACCGATGAGGTCAGCCGGTGGCGGTGGGGTAGGCCCGGGAGCGGGCGGAGGCGGAGTAGGTGTGCCTTGCTCGGGTGGAGGCAGGCATAAGAAGCTGTTAATTTCATCAAGGCCGGCGATAAGCTCGTCAAAGTCTTCTAGGGCAATGGCATACTCTGGTTTCGAAGCCAGGGGTTTTACCAGCTCAGCTTCTTCAGGTCGAAGCTTTATAGCTATGACGAATATCGTGATGCCATCGTTTTTGGCGTCCTGAGCGGCTACGTAGGGGTCCCCGGGCTGATTGTGTCGGCCGTCGGTGGCGAGAATCATGTACTTCGGAACACCGCTGCGCCCGCGGTTTTTCAGCTCCCCGTGTCCTAAGGTGAGGCCCTCTTCAATGTCGGTAGAGAATTTGATGTGCGCGAGCCGGCGGAGGACTGCTCGGGCATGCGGGAGATCGTTGGTCAGCGGGAGGGGCACTTTACCCATTCCTTGGCCGGAGAAAATAGCCGCGCCCACGCGGGATTCTGGGTTGGCAGTTATGACGGAATTCGCAAACGCCTGTGCGAACTCACGCACTTTCTCGTAGTCCTCCCCGCTAATACTTCCTGAACTGTCCAGCACAAGCATGCCTTCGAGACCCGAGAGGCGGATTGCCTCGCAATCTTCCGGCGTGGGAGTAGGGCTAGCGGAGGGGACAGGCAAGGGAGTGGGAGAGCCTGGGCATAGAGCCTGGTAGAGTTTGTTTAGGGCATCAACGAGACCTTCGAAATCTTCAATAGGGAAGAGGTGGTCCAAGAGCCCCAGCTGCGAGAGTGCTTCCCGGAACTCGTCTTCAATTCTTTTTTCTAAACCCACTGTCACCACAAAGATGTCGACTCCGTCTTGCAGGGCGAGCCGGGCTTGTTCGATTGGGTCTCCCGGTTGATTATGAGCCCCGTCAGTGAGGACGACCATAACTGGCCTTACATCCGGGCGCCGACTCCCCTTCAATTCATTGTGGGCGAGTTCGATTCCTTCCTGAATGTCGGTATTACTGCGACGGCTGGGGTTGGGTAGTTTGTCGATGGTGGTGAGAGCTTGTTCAAGGTTATTCGTAATCGGCAGAGCTACTCTTCCTTCCCCTTCACTTCCAAAGGTGACGAGACCAAAACGCGAAGGCTGGGTGCTGGTGAGGAGAGAAGTGGCCAGCCGCTTGGCAAAGTCGCGCATTTGTTTGAATTCTTTCCGGCTGATGCTGGCGGAGGCGTCCATGGTGAGGACGAAATCGTACGGCTCCTCCGAGATACAAGGCGGGGCCTCCTCAGGCGGGGGCGTGGCGCCCGGCGGCTGCGGGACAGCGTACTGCCGCGCCAGGTTGCGGGGGGTGACGGCAGTCTGGATGGTGGCAGCGGGAGGACGAGTGTTCGGGTCTACATCAATCACCAGGGTGATGTCAGTCAGCGTGGGATAGGGTAGCAGCGTCGGCTTCTGCAGAGAAAAAATTGCCTGATTGGTTTCTCCGTTGCGGACACTGGCCGCTAACGTCTCAGTGTGGCTCTCCCCAGTCGGATTTCCATTTGAGTCGAGTTGAGTGATTGTCTGCCTGAGAAGCGTCCCTTCCAAAAAGATGCGTACATGCTCGAGCTCTGGGTCGTCATCCAGCTGGGCGGTGAATGCGAGTTCGAATGGACTACTGGCGGTGAGCCACGTTTTACCATCGGTAGCGGAGGCGTGTTGGATAAGGCGAGCGAGACGGCGGGTGTTGATGCGAGCATCTTCCGTGATACGGTTTTGCTCAGTAACTTCGCGCGAGATGGTGAAGCCGCGTCCTACCAGCAGGTAGATTGCGGTCAAAATAATGCTGCCGATCAGAACCGTGATCAAAACTTCGAGCAGGGTTAGTCCGGCGGAGGATTTTCTTAACATGACGGCTCAGATGCGTTTACGGGCGAGGGACAGGGGACAGCGCCAAGCGCGCGCCATGATACGCGGTATTGGTCCTCTGCCTGTGAGACAGAAGCGGCCACCGCCTGGCACTGGCCGCGGGGAGCGGGTTCTCCAATAGAAGTAGCGGTGAGCGAGTCGGCAGTTTTTGAGATGCTGATAAAGTAGCTGCCTATGCTCTGATTGGTTTCTGGGTCCGTGAGTTTTCGCTGAATGGTTTGGTTGCCTAGCTGCTCGGGAGTGCAGGCGCCTGTCCCGAGAAGAGAAACAAAATAATCAAAGCCAGAGTCGGCCAGGTGAAAGGCCTGGGCTGAGCGCACTTGCTGAGCGAGCGCATGTTGCTGAGTGCTGATAAGGCCGGCGACGGCGCTGAAGAACATAACGATGACTGCCAGCAGTACCAGGGCTACGAGCAGAATTCCGCCAGCTTGCTGTATGTCACGCTTCATGAGCCTATTGTACACCGGATGCGCGGCGGAGCGTGGCGAGCAGCGTTTCCACAAATTCAGAAGTAATGGCGGGACTATCAAGAGTTGTGGGACTATCGCCATGAAGCGTCACGCGGTAAAAGGGTGGTGCGGTCGGAGGTGTAATTCTTTGACTGTCAATTTTACGAATGCCGGCGCGCTGAGCTGCATGCTGGAGTTCTATAATGAGGAGGAGATTGCGCGAGGCCACGGGCAGAGGGCCGAATGATTCTTGTAACTCCGCCGTCACACTTTTCAACTGTTCTGCGGAAGTGGCGCGGGACAGGCGTTGGTAGAAGCAAGCGCGCTCGGCTGTGTTCGGGATATAGTTCGCGGGCAGCAGCGCCGGCAGGGGCAGTGCGATTTCGGTGTCCGGGATTTCGGCGTCGAGCGAGGAAGTATCTTGGACAGCGCCGCGCACGAGATCCAAGTAGAGCTGGATTCCCACGGCATTCACGGTGCCTGATTGTTCCTTGCCTAAAAGATTTCCTGCCCCGCGGATTTCAAGATCCCGCCGGGCGATGCTCCAGCCGCTGCCTAAGCGTGAAGCCTCGGTCAAAGCGGCGAGGCGCTCGCGCTGTAGTGCAGTAAGCTCACTTTGGTCGTAGAAAAAATAAGCGTACCCTTGGCGCGACCGGCGCCCCACCCGGCCGCGCAGCTGGTACAAGTCAGAGAGTCCGAAATCCGTGGCGTTCCAGACGAGCAGGGTATTCACATTGGGCAGGTCGAGACCATTCTCAATAATGTTAGAGCTCACTAAGATGTCGATTTCTCCGTTGTCAAATTGGTGCATGGTGGCGGCCAGAGTTTTTTCGGGAAGGCGGCCATGAGCCAGTCCAATGCGAGCCTGCCTGCCGGCAGGCAGGCGAGGCGCAAGGGCAACCACGTGTTCACGCAGCGCTGCCAAGTGTTTGATTTTGGAGGCAACAACATATATTTGGCCGGCTCTTTCGAGCTCGCGAGTGAGAGCTTGCTGCACAACTGAGTCGCTACGCTGGGATACGCGGGTGATAACGCTGCGGCGGCCGGCGGGCGCGGTGTGAATCAAGGAGAGATCCCTCAGCCCTGAAAGTGCGAAAGCGAGCGTGCGGGGAATAGGGGTGGCAGAGAGAGAAATGATATCTACGGTTGACCGAAGTTTTTTAAAGTGCTCCTTCTGGCGGACGCCAAACTTTTGCTCTTCGTCGATAATCACGAGCCCCAAATTTTGCCACTCTACCCGTGGGCCTAAGAGGGCGTGCGTACCGATAGCAATGGAGACGGTGTGCGCTTTAATTGCGCTCTTCAATGCGGCAGCGGCCGCGGCTGACGTGAAACGCGATAACATGCCAATGCGGTGCGTAAGCTCGGGCAGACGGGCTCGAAATGTATCCAGATGCTGTTGAACCAGCAAGGTGGTGGGAGCGAGTAGCGCGACTTGTTTTCCGGATTCGACTATGTGCCTGGCGGCGCGAATGGCAATTTCAGTTTTGCCGAAGCCAACATCGCCTACAATCACACGGTCGGCAGGGCGCGTATTCGTGAGGTCCCGCTTTACTTCCTTCCAGGTATGGGTTTGCCCTGGTGTGAGATCGAAAGGAAAACTTCGGGCGAGGGCTGCTTCCACTGTCGGCGAGATTTGGTACGGAGGCCGCTGAGACAACCTACGCTTGCCGGCAATGGCAATAAGTTCCTTGGCAAAAGCAGCGGCTTCCTCCTTGGCGCGCTGTCGGGTCTTGGCCCAGACGGTGCCGCCTAAGCGGTGAAGGTGGGGGATGCCTTCACCCACGTAGGCGGACACTTTGTGAGCGAAATCGACCGGTACGTACAACGTGTCACCTTGGGCGTACTGCAGAACCAGGTACTCGCGCTCAATAGTATCGATTCTTTTGAGATGCAACCCTTCGTACACGCCGATGCCGTGATCGGCATGTACGGCAGGCTTTCCTTCTTGCAGGTTGCCGAGAAGTTCGAGTGCGCGGTCGCGGCTTACGGGCGAGGCGACAGCTGAAGTCTCAGGAACGAGGAAAGGGGGAATTGCAACTGACTGCCAAGGAAATGTTTCTGTGAATTTTTCGAATGGGAGGTGGGTCTCCGGAAATTTCATCGGCGGCAGGGACAGGCGGGAGAGAGATACCCTGCGACGCTCCTGCTGCTCAGTAATACTTTCTACCACATTCCCGTGAAATGTAATGGTAATAGGGCCGGGGAAGGCGGGGTGGCTGACATCAACGGCTTCGCCGCGAACGCGGATTCCCCCGCTCTCAATAGTTTTCTGATGGCGAGTGTAGCCAGCCCGCACGAGGGCCTCTATGAACTCTGTACGCTCCCGCCGCTGGTCTACCGTGAAGTGGAAAGTAAGTTTTCCATACGCCCTTGGGTCGGGAAATACGGCTGTCTCGCTTGTCTGCCTGGGTACCAAAAGATGGATGTGGGGGTTACGGGCCAGCAGCGAATGGAAACCCCGAGTGAGCATGGTGGAGATCACGCCAGCCTGCTCAGGAGGAGTGAGAGAATCTGTCACGGCCACCCAGGTGTCTGGCGCACGAGTCTGCTCACTCATGACCTTCAGGCGCTCAGCGAGACTTTGCGTTTGGCGAGCGGAGGCGCTGAGTACGCTGATGGGTGTGCGGATAAGAGTGTTGTAAAACTCTTGCATACTTGTCAATCTGAACTCACATTTCTTGATTGGGTAAATTGACCTTTGATTGGCTGTTCGGTATGTTTAATTTTCGGCCTATCTTACTATCTATGGAATTTGTTACGGAATTAAAAAAGATTGGTCTCAAAGACAAGGAAGCCTCGGTCTACTTAGCCTGTTTACAGCTTGGACCCTCCCCAGTGCAAGTGATTGCGCGAAAGGCCAAGGTGGTGCGGGCAACAACCTACGTGATTTTGGAATCCCTCGCCAAAATGGGGCTGGTTACTCAGTACCAGGAAGGCAAAAAAACACTTTTTGCGGCTGAGCCTCCCCGGCAGCTCCTGCGGGTTCTGGAAAAGCGGGAGGAAGAGATTCGGGAGAAAGAGCGTACGCTTGGGATCTTAATGCCGCAGCTGCAGGTCTTGGTGAAATCTTCGGGGCAGCGGCCGTCGGTGCGCTACTTTGACGGCGAGGAAGGCATGAGAGCGATCCGTCAGGAGATTATTATGTACACCAAGCCGGGTAGCACTATCTATAATCTGTCGCCGGCTGATTGGATGGATACCCATTTCTCTTTAGAACACCCGGCGTACTTTCGCCAGCGAGTGGCGAAGCACATTAACTCGGAGACAATCTTTACTACTCACAACGAGCACTACAAAAAGCAGCTTCTGTCGCGGGAACTTGCCCGCCTTTCGAAGAGAGTATTTGTTCCTCCGGAGTATTTCTCTAGCCCCGCTGCCGTTAATGTGTTTGGAGACAGAGTGGCGATGCGTTCATATGTCGGCAAGACGGGCGGCGTGATTGTGGAGAGCGAGCCCATGGCCTCGATGATGCGAGAGCTGTTTCGATTGGCGTGGATAGGCGAAGAGAAAGTAGGCGAAACTCAACATCCAGACGTCTTGGCGGTATGAGGTTGTCATATGTTTAAGGGCGCCTTTGTTAATGAAAATTGACATTTTCCATCTCGCGTGATAATTCATCTTTGGGGTTGCCGTTGAGGTATTTAACCTTCGGTCTGCTTTATGGAATTTGTTACGGAATTAAAAAAGATTGGTCTCAAAGACAAGGAAGCCTCGGTCTACTTAGCCTGTTTACAGCTTGGACCCTCCCCAGTGCAAGTGATTGCGCGAAAGGCCAAGGTGGTGCGGGCAACAACCTACGTGATTTTGGAATCCCTCGCCAAAATGGGGCTGGTTACTCAGTACCAGGAAGGCAAAAAAACACTTTTTGCGGCTGAGGCGCCGCGGCAACTGTCACGCGTGTTAGAAAAACAAGAGGAGGAAGTTCGTAATAAGGAGCGCGCTTTGGAGGTGATTATGCCGCAGCTCCAGGTGCTCGTGAAATCTTCCGGCGAGAAACCCTCGGTGCGTTACTTTGATGGAGAGGAAGGCATTCGGGCGATTCGCCAGGAAATTGTCATGCATAGCAAGCCCGGCAGTACCGTGCTCAATATCATCAATGCGGATTCCATGGATGCATACTTCCCCAAAATTTTTGATAGTTACTACCGACAGCGCGTGGCGAAGCATGTTCACGCCAAAACTATCTTTAGCACAGTTTCCGGAGAGTCGAAGAAGCGTTTTTTGTCGGAGGAATTTTCAAAATTTTCGGAACGGATTTTTATTCCCCCGGAGCACTTTCCGAATGCAGGCGTTATAACTGTATTCGAAGATAGAGTAGCCATGAGCTCTTTTGAGGGGCAGAGCGGCGGAGTCATTGTCGAGGGTCAGACCATTGCGAGTATGATGCGCGATGTGTTTACGTTGGCTTGGGAAAGAGCGAAACAGATCGGGGAGGCAAACACGAAGGGGTAGCACTTCGTTGACAGAGGGAGTGAGCCGAATTATATTGGAAGGCTCGTTTAAGGGGGAGGACTTGTCGTCTTTAGAGCCCCACTTGGCGAGGGTGCTATTGGGGCAACCCCTCCTAACGCTCCAATGGTTCTCCTAAGTGGGGTCCTGAAGAAGACGGGCGTATACTGAAGGGCATGGTTTTGAA
>CAYHTZ010000015.1:17248-30283 GCA_964359735.1 uncultured Candidatus Saccharibacteria bacterium | reverse complement strand
ACTGGGGTATCTAATCCCATTCGCTACCCACGCTTTCGTCCCTGAGCGTCAGGACAGGACCAGTCAGCTGCCTTCGCAATTGGTGTTCCCCATGATATCAACGCATTTCACTGCTCCACCATGAGTTCCACTGACCTCTCCCTGCCTCAAGCTATCTCGTATCGGTTGGCGTTCCTGGGTTAAGCCCAGGGATTTCACAACCGACGCATCTTCCCGCCTGCGGACGCTTTACGCCCAATGAATCCGGGTAACGCTCGGGGCCTCTGTATTACCGCGCCTGCTGGCACAGAGTTAGGCGCCCCTTTCTTGTATGGTACCGTCAAAGTTCTTCCCACACGACAGGAGTTTACAACCCGAAGGCCTTCTTCCTCCACGCAGCGTCGCTCGGTCACACGTTAGTGCATTGCCGAAGATTCTCGACTGCAGCCACCCGTAGGTGTCTGGGCAGTGTCGCAGTCCCAGTGTTGGGGATCATGCTCTCACATCCCCTACCCGTCGTAGCCTTGGTAGGCCGTTACCCTACCAACAAGCTGATAGGACGCAGGATCTTCCGAAAGCGATAAATCTTTCCTCCGAGTACTTTCGTATCGGAGCGTATGAAGTATTAGCCCCTCTTTCGAGGGGTTATTCCTCACTTCCGGGGAGATTCCCTACGTGTTACTAACCCGTTTGCCGTGGGTCTAAACCCACTCGACTTGCATGCCTTATCCACGCTGCCAGCGTTCACCCTGAGCCAGGATCAAACTCTCAGTATTGAGGATGATTTACAACCACGCTCAAAAGCTTTTTAGGAAAACGTTGTTTTACTTGGATTCTTACCCAGGTAAGAATATTTATACTCGCGCTCTGCGCGAGAACTCGAGCAAGGCTCGATAAAATAGTTCTTACTGGGCTTAACTGTACGTAATTCGTCTGATATTCAATTGTTGAACGAGCAATGATTACCGCTTCGGTAATCAAAAAAGAGGGTATCGCGCGGACACTCTCTTCTCTGACTACGACAGGAGCTAAGTATCAAATATGCGCGATAAATGAATCCATTAAGGATTACAGGGTCCAGTATTACCCGCCTCTTAGCCCTTGTCAACCCCTATGCCTAGGCCTTTCCCAAGGCAGTTTTAGCTTAGGGCCTCCTTTTACTCGCCCAGGCTCTGCATCCCCGCTATTGTCGGCGCCACACTGCCCACATGTATCTGAGTCTTCCGGCAGCTCAGCGCCACAACTACCACATGTACCAGGCATAGTTACTCACCCCCTTCAAAAAAGATGATGAAAAAAGAAAAGAATAATGAGTGTTAAACCTATCCCGATAACCGCTCCCACGATTACCTCCGGCACCCGGTGTCCCAGGCGGGCTTCAAGGTAAGGAAATTGTTCTTGCTCACGCTCTGGCAACTTTTTAATAAGCCGCCGGAGTGCCTCCCCGTACCGCCCCAAGAATATCCGCATGCGCAAGGCATCGTCCAAAATACCTACCACCAAGATAGCTGCGATGGCGAACGAGGCACTCGTAATCCCTTCTGTCACGGCTACCGTCGTGGCCAGGGAGAAGACAAAGGCCGTATGGGCGCTCGGCATGCCCCCGTAGCGAGGCAACTTCCTCCCGCCGTGGTTGATTGTGGCGTACCATTTACGGTTGAAGAAGGGCTTAATTGCTTGGGTAAGAAGACCCACGAGAATGGGGATAAGAAAGAGAGGTACGCTCATACCTCTCTTATCAAATCACGCCAAGTCCGCTTTGGCTAATCACTTTTACACTGTCCGCGCGACTTCGAGTGCTCTTTTGAAGTTCTCTCGAGCAACCGAAACGTACACTACCGCTGATTTCCCCCTTTCCGCAGAAGCATACATGTTCTCGATATTAATCCTCGCTTCCCCGAGGGTATGGGCAATCATGGCAACCACACCTGGCCGGCTGTCCGCCGAGTGAAAAGCCAATACTTCCTCAGTTGATATATCTTTACCTTGGGCCCCAATCGCTTTTTTCGCAGCCTCCACCTTATCAACTACCATATGCTCAGTCACAACTTCTCCCTTGCTGCCGGTACGACAGATCCCTTCAATGTTAACACCTGCCGCTGCGAGTGCTTCGGCGATCCTCCCGAGCTCCCCCGGAACATTATCCAGAGTGACGTTGATCTGCGTCGCCACTTTAACTTTGAGACCAGCTGTTGGCTTGATTTTGGTTTTGGTCGCGGCTTTAGTAGCCATATCCATGTAATTTAAGATTTAAACAAACCATTGTAGGATGCAGTGTATGCCTTGTCAATCAGCTAATCAAACGCAGGCTGTGCTGTTTCCTCCAGGCTGCAATTGCCTGATGGTTACCTGAGAGAAGCACTTCGGGCACTTTCCAACCCTTGTACTCTTCAGGCTTGGTGTAGTGGGGGTATTCCAACCCACCCCTAACCCCTCCCTTATCAAGGAGGGGTATTTCCTCCCCTGATAAGGGGAGGCTAGGAGGGGTTTCTGAATATGACTCCTCCACCAGCGACTCTTCATTGCCAAGCACACCCGGGATCAGCCGAGCCGTAGCCTCAATCACAGTGAGCGCTGCAATTTCCCCTCCCGCCAAAACATACGGCCCAATTGAAATTTCTTCGTCGGCCAAATGGTCCGCCACGCGCTGATCAATGCCCTCGTACCGTCCGCAAATGAGAATCAGCTGATCTAGGCCGGCATACTCCGCTGCCTTAGCCTGCGTGAACTGCTCTCCCCGGGCTGAGAGTACCACAATCTTCTTACGGGTCTTTTTCTCCACCGCTGCCAGTGTCCGGTCAATCGGCTCAACCTTCATGACCATGCCCGCACCCCCGCCATAGGGCGTGTCATCGGTCGTGTGGTGTTTATCAGCCGCAAAGTCCCGAATATTCCAAACGTGCGTCTCGATTAACTTCGCTTCCTTAGCTCGCCCTAAAATACTCGCGTCGAGGTACGCCGGAAATACTTCCGGGAAAATTGTTAGTACGTCGAACCGCACGCCTCTAGTCTATTTCCTTGATGTTATCCAGATCAACTCCTCCTGGCGGTTGATCAGGGTCATCATCCCGTTCACTTGTGTCTGCTGGGTCATAGGCTGTGGGGTCATCAATTTTCCTCTCTCTATAGCACCCCCGGTCTTCCTTATCCGCCACCGTATCTTCCGTGTCAGCATTATCGACAATATCTGAGCACTCAACATCCACCTCACTTGTATGCTGGGGCCGGTAACTGGCCTGATTTTCTACCTTCCGGTCACTATGACAAGCTGGATCTTGGATATCTACGCGACGATCGTTGTCGTTATCTTGACTATCTGAACAAGCTGCTGCAGAACACCCACGAATAATAACTACTGGATCTCCTGCAGGCGCATCGTTCAGGCCTGTCCCCGCATTATTGTTGATCCCGTAGATAAGGTTTGAGGGATTCCCGCTGCAATCTGTATCGGTACTTAAACGTGTGCCCGCCGTTCGATACTCCGCCACCTTTGCCGCTGTGCATGGTCCCTCCATAATGACGCGTCGGAAGTTAGAACCATGCTGCCCTATAACCAGGTTTTCCAGTGCGGAAGAGTTCGTTGCACTCATATTGCGCGGGTTCAAGATTTCTGTGGCATTACCGCAGGCCTGAATGGCAGCCTGCACCTGGCCGTGGTCGAAAACCCCAAGGCTGTTGCTCCCATACCAGTACACCATGATTCCGCCGTCAGAAAGTGTATGGAGTAAAGGCAGCTGCAGAGTAGCGTCAACTTTCCGCAGTTCTGTGGTAAGACACTGAATACGTGTATCTTGCTGAGTGGGAATCGGGCATTCGGGAGGGCCAGATGTTGTCGTGCAGCTCATTGGGCTGTGGGTAGTGGCTGGCAAAATCACCACCTGAGATTGGTTCTTATTATCGTTATAGGTCAGGCGTGAGTCGGGCGAAACACTAATCGGCTGTGTTCTCCCATCACTTAATGAAACCGCAAACGATACTGAGGGTTCCTCTCCTACACTCACAATCCCAAGGTTCCAGGTAAGCACTTGCCCCACAGTTGATGAAGGCGCCGGACTTCCGCTGTTCGGAATATATGAAACTCCAGAGGGCAACACATAAGTAAGGACAGCGTTACTAGCCACCTTATTGGTGATTTCCTGAGCAATCGCTGCAAAGGCAGCCTGCAGCTGTGCTGCCGAAGGTGCATCAAAGGCTTGGTTTGGCGATGACGCCATCTGTCGTAACATGTTCCGCGGCACGACGTTCCCTCCTAAGTCGAAACCAACCGTAAACATAGTGACGCCAGCTGCTTTCGCTGCCGCTGCTTCGTTAATAGCATCTTGGGTACAGGCAGTGGGCGTGTACGGGTAGCTCTCGCACGCACTTCCGTTAAGCCGGCGGTTCGCGATTCCGTCCGTTAAAACAATCATTATAGGAGTAGCACCTGCACGCACGGAAGCAAGTTGAGATCTTCCCAAGGACACGCCATGAGCTACGTTTGTCCATCCCTGTGGTTGCATACCATTCACTGCTGACTTAACCTGGGCTATGTTACTGGTCAGGCCCAGATCAGTTCGAGCAAAATCTGCGTAAGAGATTAAAGCGGCTCGGTCCTTGGCAGGGTCGAGTTGGTTAAGCAGAATGTGAGCTGCCACCTTTGCGGCCGGCATCTTGTTGTCACTCCCCATTGATCCCGAGCGATCCATGACCAGGACCAGATCAACGGGGCCGCGTCCAGCAGATGGTTGACACGTGTTCTTCACTTTGAACGTTGCCCGAGCTTCTTGGCAGGTATTAGTATTCGCAGTAGTAATCTGAGGTGTAAGGCAGCTGCCTACTCCTGTACCCGGTCCTTGCCCGCCTCCTGGCCCATAGTCGAAAGTTACCCAGCTTAAATCATGAATCGATCGGCTGTTTCTATCGTCATCGTCGTCATCATCGTCGTCTGTACCTTCGACAACTGTGGCAGCTGTCCAAAGCGTAGAAGTGGCATGGTTGTATCCCGCCGGGAGTGGCAAGCGCGAAGCCAAACTCAGCGTGCGCGGGTTTTGCGCGTTCGAGAGAGCCGCACTCCCGCCTCCTATGCGGGTCCAGTTGCGGTTGTTGGGATTGTCAACGTGCCCCCCGGGAGCCAGCAAGGACACAGTGAGCTGCGCTTCCACCGGAGTTGCGTTTGAAGATGTGTACGTGAGCCGGGCTTCATAGTCGAGACCTAAGCGCGCGTTAACGGTTGTTTGGTGTTGCGGTTGATTAACGAAAAGAAGTAGTGCATGTCCTGAGCTGCCCGTTTGCCACTGAATACCGCTAGCCAACGCTGTCTTGTGTGAGGTCAAAGAAAATGCCCCAGCGATTGCAGCCAGAATCAGCAAGCCACCAACGATAGTGCCGCTGGCCCGCGGGGTAGCAGGCGGGGCGGGTCTCCCCCCGCGGCCGCGCAAGAGCAAACTTACAATCGCAATCACGAGAATACCTGCACCAACGATGAGTCCCCAAAAGATGGGGGAGCGGCGGCTAAACGCACAGGTAATATCCGCCGATGTTTCAGTTTGCTGCTCCGCCAATACCTTACCCTGGCTATCCTTCGCCGTAGTTCGAATATCTGGCGAGGTGCAGATTTTACGCTCGAGAGTGAGCGTCGCTGTCCCTGTCTTGGTTTGGCCGGCGGCTAGTGTCAGAGAACTTTCCGTCGAAGCCACTACTTCATCCTTGAGTAACAAATCAACCTGCACACTGCCATTCAGATCAGTTTCTCGATCTGCCGAACCCGCAATTGTAAATTCCACTTGGGCCACCTGTGGCTCTGCCTTATTCACACTGATCAGCGATTGGCGCACTATCGAAGCTGACGGTCCCCGCGTAACGTACACATAATCCGCCGTACTACTGCGCAGAGTCCCAGCCGCATCGTGGAGGGCTACCGAAACCACGTACGACCCTGCCTCAGAGCTAGCCTGAATTGGCAGAGTAATGTCTTGCTTCTCACTTGCAGTAATCGTAATAGGTGCAAGCGTCATACTCGCCGTATCTACCTGATCACTCGCACCGAGCTGGGTCCTCGTGGTTACGTGTGGAGTCAATGGCTCCTCGATTGCGACTCCGCCCGTATCCACTGAGGCTCTGAGTGTGAGCGCCTGTCCCGGATTCACCACCACGCCCTCTACCAGCGACCCCGTGTTGATACCCGTGGCCGTGAGGGTAACAAATGCTTGTGAGAGTCCCCCGAGCACCACGGGTGCGTCTTGCCAGCCAAGCTGTCGGCCGTCAGCTGTCAAAACCTGTATGCGCGCTCGGTAGGGGGCATCCGGCAAGGGTGGCACCTCATGTTGTATGGTAAGTTCCGTACTACTTTTCGCCCCCACCCCTACATCCTCGCCAAGAGCAACGTGATAATACACTCGTGGGTCATCCAGGCCAATGTTTTCCACCTCATACGATTGACGGGCGTCCATAATAAGGAGTTCATAGCGCAGCCCGCTCTGAGGTTGACTATCTTGATTGGTAAGCGAGAACGTTCCTGTCAAAAGGTTGGGACTAGGGGAAGCTGCAACTTGTGGCTGCACAGTGGGTGGCAGCGGACCTTCTTTCCCCACAGCCAGCGGTGCTATATTAGCATTCGTCGCGGTCAGGTTCAGATTGGTAACATACACCGCCGGCAACTGCTCTACTGAGAAACTTGTGTCCAGTGTGCCTGAAGATGCTTGCTGCTGAAAGACATCTTGGTCTTGAGCAACTGCTACCGCCGGTGCCATCCCTATCAATGCAGCGACTATCCCCAGCCAGGTCCAACCATGAGCCATACTCTTAGAACATATTATAGCACAAAACCTCCGCGCACTGCGCGGAGGTTTTCAAAGTTCCTTCTCGAGAGGTCCTCCTAGAGGTTAAGCCCCTCGATTGCTTCATCAACCGTTTGCTTCGGTTGTTCTGCCGCCACTTCACTGCTGGTCGCCTCGGGCGCGGGCGCCATGCCGCCTTCGGGTTCCTGAATCTTGAGATTCACCCGGGCATTGTTGCGCGCGCCGATCACTCGGAGGAGCGTGCGAATTGATTTCGCCGTGGCTCCCTGACGACCAATCACTTGTCCCATGTCTTCTGGGTTGACTGACAGGGTGATGAGTACCCCCATCTCGTCGATCTTTCGTTCTACCTTCACGTCATCGGGGTGGTCTACGATTGACTTTACTACGTATTCCACGAATTCAACGTCGTGAGAAGGTCGTTCTTCTGCCATAAAGCTAGATGCAAGGTTTACTGATGAACATGCCGGAGACTCTCGACCACTATCTCTGAGCCTCGGATAGGCCCCACCGTAGCAATAAAGTTATGCGGGGTCAACCTTTCGTGGCTTCTTCCGGTTTTGACTCTCCCTGCGGCTTTCCTGTGCTCGCTGGTGGTGTCGACTGGGCCTCTTGCGGCTTTTGCTTTGGTCGCCAACTGGTCACTTTTTCTCCCTGTATGAGACCATGCGTGACGAGGAGATTATGTACCGTGGTCGAAGGCTTAGCCCCTTGCTTGAGCCATTTTTGCACCGCCTCACCCTCAACGGTAAATGTGTTCGAGTGCGGGTTGTAAAACCCCAGATCATCAATGAATTTCCCCTGGATTGGCGCGCTTGCTTGAGCGACTACCACACGGTAGGTCGCATAGTTTTTCTTGCCTCGGCGTTGTAAACGCAGCTTTAACATGTGTGGTGAGAATAAAGCTGAACCCCCCCTTCGTCAAGGCTTATGGGGACTCTGGCAAAGCGAGCGAGTAGACAGTGGACATGCCCGCGCGTTGCATGGTTACTCCGTAGAGAAGATCGGCATTCGCCATGGTCACCCGGTTATGAGTAATGACGATACATTGGATAGTGTGAGATTTTTCTTTCAGGGTTGCGGCAAAGCGCTGCGAATTTGCTTCATCCAGGGCGGCATCCACCTCGTCCAAGATAACGAACGGGGACGCCTGGGCATCCACAATGGCCAGCAGCAGCGCCAGGGATGTCAGCGTCCGCTCTCCTCCTGAAAGAAGCCCTACGTGCCGAAGTCTCTTCCCCGGGGGCGCTGCTACTATTTCCACCCCTGCTTCGGTGAGCTGGAGCTGGGCGCTGCCGGTCTCTCCTTCGAAAAGGCGTTGAAAGTACTTTCCAAAGGCGGTCTGAATCAAAGCGAATTGCCGCCCAAAGCGCTCCTCAATCGTACGCACGAGGTGGCTCAGTGCTTGTTCAATATTGGCCGCCGTCTTCTGGATGTCTGCGAGTTGCTGGGTGAGGTTTTGGTACCGTGCCTGCGTTTCCTGGTACTCTCGGAGCGCCAGTGGATCAGCTTCTCCGAGTCGCGCGATTTCATACGCGAGGGCCCGGATTTCCCGCTCGCTTACCTGCTTTGATCCTTCCGGAGCAGTCGTCTCAATGGTGTGAAGAAATGAGCTCCCCCGCTCGCGTACGACCTCTTGGCGTAGCAGAGTCAGCGCCTGGCTTTCTTGCTCGAGCTTGAGTCGCGCTGCCGCCAGTTCTCGCTCAGCGGCAATTTCTTGTTCTTGAGCTTGCTCAAGTTCTTGGCGCGCCTCTGAGAAGCTTTCTGGGGTAACCGGCACTGGCGTAAGCAGCCGGGCAATTTCCTGTTGCAGAGCCGCGAGCCTGCCTTCTTTGACAGATTGTCGAGAGAGCAGCGTATCAATAAGTTTCCCACACTGGGTTAAGAGGCGCCGGGCCTGTGCTTCCCAGGGTTGAGGGGGCGCCGCTCCCCCCGCCGCCTGAGGTGCGGTTAGTTTAGCTGTAGCCGCGGCGCGCTTCTCTCTGCCTCGCGCCGCCTGCCGGGTCAGGTTCTCTACCCGGTGGTGCCAATTGTTTACTTCCTGCCGGCGCCGATGCCATTCGTGGTGGAGGTAGGTAGCTTGCTGTGTTGCGTACTCTGCCTCCAGTTGTTTCTTCTCTGCCTGTTTCTGTACTTCGCGGGTGAGCAGGCGCAGCCGCGGCTCAAGTTCACGGATAATCGTCATAAGTTCGGCCATGTGCTCGTGCACCCGCTCCAGTTTTTTCTGGGTTTGAAAAAGCCGAATCTGAAGCGGCTTCACGCCGCACGCCTCGTCAAAGAATGCTCTTCGCTCGACACTCGAGACAGATAGGTATCGATCCACCATCCCTTGGGAAATCACAGTATAGGTTTTCGTGCCAATGCCAGCTTCAGCCAGCATGCGCGTGAGATCGAGGAGCCGTACACTCTCGCCGTTAATTGTATAATCGCTATCGCCTCCGCTTGTGAGCGACCGTGCCACGGTGATCTCGGCTGCCTCGACCGGAAAGCGGCCGTCTTCGTTATCAAAGGTTAAACGCACGTAGGCTCGTCCTACCCGTTTGATATCTCCTGTGCCCGCAAAAAGAATGTCATCCCGGCTTTTTCCCCGCAGCGCCTTCAGCGACTGTTCCCCGAGTACCCAGCGCACTGCTTCCGCCAAATTCGATTTGCCGCTCCCGTTCGGGCCGACAATGGCCGTCAGCCCTTCCCCAAACGTGAGGTGCGTGGCCTTCGCGAATGACTTAAACCCTCCGAGTTCGATGGCTGTCAGTTTCATCTTCCTGCCCAGATTTGCCAGAAAAAGCCAGCAATCATACCCACTCCGAGGAGGAACTGCAGCACCGTACCCGCCAGGATTCCTACTACCGTCAGCGCCGCCGTCTTGATGGCCCGCTCTCCCTCTCGGCTTTCCCACAAAGCTCCGGCAAAGGCCCCGAGGAATCCCCCTAGGAGTAGTCCGGGTACGCTAAGAAGCGAGAGCCCCACCATAGCCCCGATGCCTGCTCCCACTGTCGCGAGCTTACGGCTGCCGGCTGCTCGAGCGGCCAGCATTCCCCCTGCATAACTGGCTACCGATGCCATGAGAGCCAGCGCCCCGAGCGCCACTACCGCTCCGCCGCCTATTTCTTCAAAGTGGGTAGCCACGGCGTAGACAGTAATACCGAGCCAAATCAGCCCGACTCCCGGGAGCGCTGGGAATGCCGTTCCCAGGATTCCTACCAAGAACAACAGTGACACGATCGTCCATACTACCACCCCTGCCATCACATCTCCGCCAGCGCGGCCAGTGCCGCCTGGGCGGCACTCTGCTGGGCTTCCTGTTTACTGGTGCCTTCGCCTTCCCCAAATTTTTTCTCCCGTAAAAATACACCGATCACAAAGTGCTTGGCGTGATCTAAGCCAGATTCGTGTAAGACTTCATACCGCGGCGTGATCCGGAATTTTTCCTGGGCCAATTCTTGGAAGCGGCTTTTGCTATCAATATGCAATCCCGCCGCAATTACTTGATCAAGTTTCACCACCAGCGCATCGTTCACTAGTTTCCGCGCTGCCTCATGCCCTTGGTCGAGGTAGAGGGCTCCAATGAGAGCCTCGACGGCATTGGCCAGTATGTATTGACGCGCCTTTCCCGTATCCTTGCGCTCTCCTCGCGACATCAACATGTATTGATCGAGTTGGAATTCGTCGGCTACTTTCGCCAGCATTTCTCCCCGCACGATGGCTGCTCTCAAGTTTGTCAGCTCTCCTTCAGGCAAAGTGTAGTGGTGGTATAAGTGGTCAGTCACAATCAGCTCCAGCACCGCATCGCCCAAAAACTCGAGGCGCTCGTTGTGATCAAGCTTCCAATCAGGATTTTCGTTGAGGTATGACCGGTGGGTTAGAGCTTGTTGTAAAAGCTCTGGTTGTTTGAAAGTAAAGCCAATCTTTTTTTCGAGTGCTGGAAAATCCATATCTTTAAGAATTACTCATTTTTTCGCGGTTCTCCCATTTGTTTATAAATTGCCCCCATCACGCCATTCACGAATTTGCCCGAACTTGTTCCCCCGAATGTTTTCGCCAGCTCAATCGCCTCATTGATGGCCACTTTAGGGGGAACATCCCGCGCGGCTGAAAATTTGAGCTCATACACTCCCAGCCGCAGTACGTTCCTGTCCACAATCGTCATTTGCGCGAGCGGCCACTCGGGTGCTACCTGCGCCAGTTGCGTTTCGATTTCCTTTAGGTGCTTCTCCACGCCGTACACCAAGTCATGAATGAACGCAGGCTCATCTAAGCCCGGTGCAAACTCGGCCACGTTGTGCTGCACAATCTCTTTAAGGGCCCCTGGTGCCTGTCCGTGGAAGTCCCACTCAAAGAGGCTCTGCAACGCTACGCTTCGACTGAGGTGGCGATTCGCCATAAGGAGCAAAAGAGCAATGAAGGATAAACCTGTTATACAACAGAAGTCTCCAACCTGAAAGCCCAAAATCTTGGCCTCTGTTTTTACTGCTGGGACCTTGCCTTTTCTTTGTCGCGCCGGTCTTTCTTAGCTAACTTCTTGGTCACATCAATAACTTCGCGTCCGCGGTAGAAGCCGCAATTGGGGCAAGCGGTGTGTCCCGGGATTGGGGTTGAGCAGCGCGGGCAGGACGTAAAGTGGGCCGCCGTCAAAAAGTGGTGGCTTCTTCGGCTGTTGCGCTTCGATTTCGCGGTGCGTTTTTTTGGAACTGCCATAGGCTTAGGTTTCCCTAGACTGACGCAAAACTATCCCTGAGTCAAGTAGGCTGCAATTGGCGCATAGGCCGCCCGGTGGCAGGGACAGGCCCCCTGCGCGCGCAAGGCTGCTTGATGCTGCTCACTTCCGTATCCTTTATGCGCCTCGAAACCATAGCCCGGAAATTGTTCTGCGAGCTGACACATAATGGTGTCGCGATGAACCTTGGCTACAATACTAGCCGCCGCGATCGAAAACGATTTTTGGTCGCCCTTTACGATACTTTCATGGGGAATGGTCGGGTGCAAAGAGGCAGCGTAGCCATCCACCAGTAAAAGCTCTGGTAGGAACGAAAGCTGGCCTACTGCCCTTCGCATAGCTAGCCGCGCCGCCTGCAGAATGTTTAGTTCACAAATTTCCTCTACGCTGGCTTCTCCCACTGCCCACGCCAGCGCGTGTTCTTTAATCCAAACAGCTGCCTTTTCTCTCTGCTGAAGAGAGAGAGTTTTACTGTCGCGGATTAACCCCCCTGTGTCCCCCCTGTCAGGGGGACCTAGCATCACAGACCGTTTCGAGATCTTCTCCATCAAATCGCTATAAACCCAATCGGATCGTTGCAAAACATCAGTGTTCGTGTATCGGATAACCTGGATGCCATAATCGGATAAAGAACCACTTCGAGCTTCATCATAATCTCGTTGCTTATCGTGACTGTCTCCATCAACCTCAACAGCGAGCAGCAAACTTGGAGAATAAAAATCCACAATGAAGTGCCGTAAGGGTCTTTGTCGTCGGAACCGATATTGCTTCAATAGGTCATGAGACAAAATAGCCTTCCAAAAAACTTGCTCCGCCTTTGTCGGATTGTTACGCATCTCTCGTGCTTGCTCCGTTAAGCGTTTCAAGTAAGGTACATAAGCTAATTCACGATTGATTTTGAGAGCTTTTTTTCTCATTTCTCCCCCTGACAGGGGGGAGAAAAAGTGGGGGGTTTCTTCTTTAAACATCACCGCTCCGGCTACCACCGGCCCCGCCCAGGCTCCCACGCCTACTTCATCGAGCCCGGCTACAAGACTAATTTCTTGCTCCCAATAGCGACGCTCGAAATCGAAAGAAGGAATCTTCATGTGAACACCTAACCTAAATAAGCCTTTTCAAAAGGACGTTTGTCATAACGTGCAGAGGTTTCGTCTTGAGTGTTGTATCAACAACATCTACAAATTCAAAGTTCTTGGAGAAAAGTTTCTCCAACTCTTCCATAGTGAAGTAATGGTCATAAGAGCCTCGATCATACTTATAGTTGCGCGGCTTACTTGCAACCCTTGAGTCCTTGGCACTAAATTCTACGAGCATCAAGTATCCTCCAACTTTTAACACCCTTAGAATATTTTGCCGATACTTTTTCCAGTCGGTGGGATAAATGTGATCCAGTACACTCCAATCCAAAACAATATCGAAATAGTGTTTGGGGAAATCTAATTTGAGAAGATTCATGACAGAAAAGTGGGCATTCGCAAGCTTCCTCTGTCTGGCTTCCTGCTGCGCTTCTTCGATAGCTTGGGGAATGTAATCGATTCCAAATGAGTCAATTCCCTGAGATGCAAA
>CAYHTZ010000015.1:0-17238 GCA_964359735.1 uncultured Candidatus Saccharibacteria bacterium | reverse complement strand
AGAAGGTATGTCTCCCCTGGCCGCATCCTAAGTCAAGCGACCTTCCTCCTCGCACTGACTTTTTCATTTGGTTGAAAAACTTAACAACCTGTTTGTCGACCGTATTCGGCCAACCATATCCGCCTTCTATCCTCTTATTCTCTAGAGCGTAAGCCTTCTTAAAAAAAGTTTTTTGGCTAGAGTAATTCATAAGTGCTAAAAGGATTCGTAGTGCCCCCAGCAGGAGTCGAACCTGCATCTACGGCTTAGGAGTCCGTTGCTCTGATCCGTTGAGCTACAGGGGCAAAGCCTTTACTAAGCAACTCTATTGTTGCCATCATAAGATTAAAGTAATCGTTGCCCTTAGCAAGGCGGATGCGACACATACCATATGGTGATTTCCCCTTTTTTCTTCCCGAGAGTACCTCAACACTAGTGATCCTTTCTGGACTAACCTGAGTTATTTTCGCCCAGTGATGTATTGCCTCGGTTTTATCAAGGTCCTCATAAATTCTGATGCCAACTTTTAGTCGCGATTTTACAACTCCAAGTTTTGCAAGACAACTCAAGAACGTTTCTATGAGCCTTGAATCGGTATTGAGAAATCCAAAATCTTTTTTGGTCCCCTCTCCCCAATAGAGACCCGTCGCCACGAGCAAAGGAGTTCGGGTAGCGGGATCAGCAAGCAGAGACTGCGCCCATGTAAGAGCTGCAACTCTTCTTGCTTTTGCGCGTTTCGCGCTGCCTCCGCGTCTTGATCTTAAGATCGGCGCATATTTTGGTAGAACAGTAACAGTCTGAAGGTGGTGCCAGACTGTGGTCTTTGGAATAGAAAGTTCTGAGACAATTTCGTTGATGCTGTACCCTCTCCTCCGCAGAGCCTTCAGCTTCATAATCTTTGCCACTGGGTGGACCCTCATATCCTAAGGGTACCCCATAATAGGAAAAGCGGGTTATACACTAGAGCGAGAGTGTAAGTTCTACAGTAGACTGGTAGGGCTGAACCTTTATTACTATTGCGCGAAAGGCTATTCCAGGGCATGATGGGGCCCATATGAAAGTTACCCCGCGCTTTCCTCTCCAGCGCCAAAACTTTGCGAAAAATGTGGGCATTGGTCTTCTAGTGCTCCTTATTATTCTTTCTCTGGTTGGTCTCTACGGACAGCCGCTGGAAGAAAGCGAAGCGGTCGGCCTTTCTCGGATTGCTCAAGAAATTGCTCAAGGCAAAGTCGCGAAGATTGAGGTAGAGCAAGAGGAGCTTTTCATCACCCTCAAAGAAGACGGTAAAAAGCTGGTCGCCCAGAAGGAGGCCAATACCTCCATTACAGAAACGCTGAGCAATCTTGGCATTTCCCAAGAGCAGCTCAAAGACGTTGAACTCTCCGTGGAAAAGCCTTCGAGCCTCAGTTTCTGGCTCTCGGCTCTCTTGCCCGTGCTTCTGCCCTTTATCCTCCTCGGCGCTTTTCTGTGGTTCATGATGCGCAGCGCCCAGAACGTAGGCTCCCGAGCGATGTCCTTTGGGCAAGTAACCACGCGCCCCATCCACCCCGACCAAAAGAAGAAGGTTACTACCTTTGAAGATATTGCCGGCAACGAGGAATCCAAGCGCGAACTTCAAGAAGTGGTTGAATTCTTGAAGTATCCTAAGAAGTTCCAAAAAATGGGCGCGCGTATTCCGAAAGGCGTCCTCTTAATTGGCCTGCCCGGTACCGGCAAAACCTTGATGGCCCGCGCGGTGGCTGGGGAAGCGAAAGTACCCTTCTTCAGCATCTCTGGTTCAGAGTTTGTCGAAATGTTTGTGGGCGTGGGTGCCAGCCGAGTCCGAGATATTTTCCGCAAGGTAAAACAGAATGCACCAGCTATCCTGTTTGTTGATGAACTTGATGCCGTGGGCCGCCAGCGCGGCGCCGGTTTAGGCGGCGGACACGATGAGCGCGAGCAAACCTTGAACCAAATCCTGGTGGAAATGGACGGGTTTGAGCAAACCGACAACGTGATTGTGCTCGCGGCTACGAACCGCCCCGACGTGTTGGATCCCGCTCTGCTTCGCCCCGGACGCTTCGACCGACAAGTCACTATGGAGCTGCCCGATATTAGAGAGCGCGAAGCCATTATGAGAATCCACTCTCGCTTAGTACCTACCGCCGAGGGTGTAGACCTGCGCAACATCGCCGAGCGCACCCCCGGATTTTCCGGGGCGGATTTGGCGAATCTCGTTAATGAGGCTGCGATCCTGGCCGCTCGTCACGATCAAGACAAAGTCACTCAAGAGAACCTGGAAGAGAGTATTGAAAAAGTCTTACTTGGGCCCGAGCGCCGCAGTAAGGTATTCTCCGAAAAGGAAAAGAAAGTTACCGCCTACCATGAAGCGGGACACGCCGTGGTGGCCTACTACAGCCCCGAGGCTGACCCCGTCCGCAAAATTTCCATCATCTCTCGCGGCCATGCCGGCGGCTACACGTTGAAACTCCCTGAAGAGGATAAGCACTTACATACCCGCACCAGTTTTTGGAGCGAGTTAGCAACCTTGATGGGCGGCTACACCGCCGAACTGTTGAAGTTCAAAGAGCTGACCACGGGAGCCAGCAACGATTTGCGCCAGGCGACGAACCTCGCTCGTAAAATCGTCACCGACTTCGGTATGTCCAAACTCGGCCCCATCACCTATGGCCATAAAGAAGAATACGTCTTCTTAGGCAAAGAGCTGCATGAGGCCAAAACCTATTCCGAGTCCACTGCGGCGAAAATCGATGAGCATATTGCCGAGTTGCTCCGCACTGCGCAAACGAAAGCAGAGGAAATTCTGACGAAGTATGCGGAAAAGTTAGAACTCATTGCCCAAACGCTGCTCAGAAAAGAAACCATCGGCCAGGCGGAATTCCTAGCCTTGATGACCGGTAAGGCCGTTCCCGACACCTCCGCCGCCAACCCCAGCCCTGAAAAAGCTACCGACGCATCCGAGAAACCAGCCGGCTCCCCCGACACCGCCCCCGCCGCGGCGTAGTTTACTTGGTACTGAATGATAAGCCACGAAGCCCGAACAGGAGATCAAAGTGGGGACCCTCGCTTTGAACTAATAACTGTCCCGGTCCATGAAGCGGAAAGAGTGGCTAGAGAAATATTAGAAGCTGCCCTCCGCCGAAAACATGGGAATGATTTTGTTGCGGCCCATGATGAAGAACTTAAGTTACTTGGTTTTGAATCTGAGGCCGCTCTAGTAGCGGCTTGTCTCGTAGACGCTGAAGCACAAGGGCATCCTACTCATGGGCTGATACGCCTATCCCGTTATGTTGAAGATATTAACTCTGATAAGGTCAATCCTCTAGGTCGTTTTGACATTGAACAGGACCAAGGGTCTCTACTTGTATGCACAGGTGGCGACCAATTTGGTCAGGTAGCTGTTCAAATGGCTATTGAACTCGCTAAAAAACGACTTCAGGAACACCCTACCCTTACTATCGCCCTGGCCGACATGACTCACGCGGGGCGCTTGGCCTGGATCGTGGATCAACTGACACGACAAGGCTACATCGTTACAAGTGTAATGTTTGATGTCGGCGGTGCCGGCCGCACCAGCGTGTATCCTGATGGCGAAGAGCCCGCGCTAGGAACAAATCCTCTCGCTCTTGGTGCAAATTTAGCCTTCGCTGATACAGCCACTACCGAGGAAACTGAAGGGTTTGTTCGTAAGCACTTCGAAGCTGGCCTCCCTCTTCCAGATGGCGTGCTCGAGTTGCTCGATGGCACACCCACCAATGACCCTGCCCTTCTTTATACCGACCCTCCTCAAGCCAAGCTTGTCCCTTTGGGAGGGAGATCAGGTACGGCTATGGCTATAGCCATAAAAATTATGGTGACAAGGTTAACAGGCAAAATACCAAAGCCAGGGTGCAACGCCATGGTCCTCACTGTTGTTAACCCTCACTTTCTGCCAGACCACGCCGCGCGCCAGGAGGTTGCCCAGCAGGTGCTAGATCGTATCAAGAGTGTGCGCACAACTTCTGGTAAACCGGTTCACATCCCAGGCGTTGCCGGCAAGACTCGGGCCGCAGAGGCACAGGAGATCGGGCTGAGGATTCCCCGACACCAATGGGAAGAAACTCTTAGGCTTCATCAAGAACTTACCCAACCCAAACCAAGGGAAGAGTAACAATGTCGATGATTCACCCCGACACCAGAATTGGGCACGTGCATTTGAAGGTGGCCGATATCGAGCGCGCGCTGAAATTTTACCGGGATATTTTGGGATTTGATGTTGTGACCCGCATAGGCGACAGCGCTGCCTTTCTCTCCGCCGGCGGCTATCACCACCACATCGGCTTAAACACCTGGGAAAGCAAAGGGGCTACTCCGCCTCCGCCCAACCACACTGGCCTCTATCACTTCGCGATTTTGTTTCCCAGCCGCGCCGAACTTGCCCAAGTTCTCAAGCGCCTCGTGGATGCTAAGTACCCACTCGACGACGCTTCTGACCACGGCGTCTCGGAAGCCATTTACCTGGCCGACCCCGATGGCAACGGCGTTGAACTCTACCGCGACCGTCCTAAATCCGAGTGGCCGGAGGATGCGTCAGGAAAACTTGCCTTCACTACCAACCTCCTCGACCTCGACTCTCTGCTGAAAGAAGCAACCACATAAAGTTACGCCTATTCATCATCAGGATCAGGGATTGTTGATGGAGGCTTGGGGGTCCTACGCCTGTCGGGCGGGACTGGTTCATCAGGCTCTACCCTTGGGACAGTCGGAATCTCTTCCTCCTCTCTTTTCGGACTATATGGATCTACCCACTCACGTTGTGGATCCTCTTCTGGTTCAGGCATGAGTAAAGGTATAGAACGTTTTTCCACAATGTGTAGGCCCGGCAGGAATCTGGATCACGTATAAATACCCAACTCCTTTTTCCAGTGGGCAATTCGCCTGAGCACATGCTGATAAACTTCCGATTCGGGCTTATCAATCACTTCCGCGAGATCTGACAATGAATTAATACGATCATAGAGCACAATCCGTCGCAGTGAGAGTGTACGGCCTGATAGCTCTTGGTAACGCAGCACTACTCTTTCCAGCAGATCTCGGTTGAAGCTATACAGAGGGTTAAAATCGCTATGAATATCGCCAGTGGCAATATCACCGAAATCAAAAATGCCGTTGAGCTTCCTCGCAACTGGGTCAAAAGCCATATTGGTCTCGTGCAAATCGTTGTGAAGGAATACAGCAATAGATTTTTGCTGAACTACCTCCTCAAATTCCGCCGCAGTGTTTTGTATAAAATCGAGCAGGGTTTCATCAGTTATTTGCTGCAGCAGCACCGAGCGAATTTGCTGAACAAAGCTCAGTGGCTGCTCTGTTTTTACATCCATGGCCTGAGCTTCCTCTGGAGTCATTGACTGATGGATTTCCCAAAGAAAATTAGCCAGATCAGAAACCAGACGCTGCTTCCCCGCTTTCGTGAGAGAATCATAAAGCTCAGTCGAGAGACGCTCTCCTGGGATCTTGCGATATCCCATGTAAGGAACTGTTTTTCCAGTAAAAGTTGGATTGGGAATGGGAAGAGTGATCTTGTCTTGCAGATACTTGAGAGCTCTCACCTCTACAGCAAAAGGATTTTCAGTACCCTCTTTCTTCTCCGGAAAACGGAAAATATATTCCCCGTTAACTTCAACAGCCACATTATCCCAACTATCGTCATGGATCTTTACCTCACCAATTTCGAGTTCAGGAAAGTCAGCTTCAATAATTGCCTTGTAGTTTTGCATATTAACCCTGGGGTTGTGGGTCCGGCAGGAATCGGACCTGCGGCCATCACATTATAAGTGTGACGCTCTGCCACTGAGCTACGGACCCTCAAGCTAGTTTGCCATAGTAATCTCCAATTGCCTTAATTGCCATACTAATTCTTTCTTTCATGGGAACGTTATAAACCATTAATCCAGCTGTCCCATGTCCAAAACCTTTGCGGTCAATATCAGCTCGCTTACTTTTCTTGATATAGACACGATTAAATTGGCTTCGAGGCAAACCTAAAACTTTGCTCCAGTAAGTTACTTCGCGTTCTACATTCATATCGCTGTATAAATGCAGTCTGAAATGTATTTTATTGCGAGGAACGTCTAAAGCAGTTGTGAACCAATGAAGCGCAAATTTAATAATTGAGGGGTCAGTATTGTAAACACCAACTATGTGTCTACTCGACTTATTGCCTTCACCCCAGTAAAGAAATAGACCGGCAAGGAGAAGTTCCTGATTAGAAAGAGGAAGGATCTTAGCACGTTCTTCTTCATAGTAAACGAGGAGCCGAATATCGCGCTTGCGCTTCATGGTCTGTCTGAATTTTTCAATCCTGACCTCATTCTGGTCACGCAACTCCGTGATTCTTTCTTTACTCAGGGGATAGCCACGGAGCCACTCGCTTAAAGTACTTTTGCTGATACCTAGTTCTCGCTTAATTTGACTATAGCTATAACCCCTCTTTCGCAGCTTAAGCGCTTCCTGTCGTTCCTTAGTGCGTGCCATAGTCGGACGTCAGTTATGGAGTTGGTATAACTATAACTCAATGGTACCATAGGTGTGCAAATTGCACTACTGTGCCGTTTTAGCTACATTGGCCCTACCGCGCGTGTAGCTCAGTGGTTAGAGCATCACATTGACATTGTGAGGGCCAATGGTTCGATTCCATTCACGCGCACACATGAAAGAAGAATTCATTGTTTCGCCTCAAGCGTCCGGCCAGCGGCTTGATGTATTTTGCGTGAACCAGCTACCCCAATTCTCCCGTGCTGCTTTGCAGAAATCCATCAAGCTTGGCCACACCACCGTCAACGATAAAGTGGTAAAGCCGCGCCAAATCGTGCGGGAAGGCGACACCGTCAGCGTAGATATCCCCGCCCCCGAGGCTACCGTCCCAGTCGTCGACATTCTCCCCGTCGAGGTTCCCATTCTGTATGAAGATAAAGATGTCGTTGTTATCAACAAACCTACCGGTCTTGAAGCTCACCCTTCGGCCAGCACCGGGCAAGCCTCTACGGTCTCAGGTTGGTTTGGGCAACGTTACCCTGAAGCCGAACATGTCGGCGAGGAAGAAAACCGCCCCGGTATTGTGCACCGCTTAGATAAAGAAACCTCCGGCGTCATGATTCTCGCCAAAACCAACACTGCCTACCAGCATTTAAAAAATGAATTCAAAGTCCGCCGCGCCAAAAAGGAATACCTCGCCCTTGTCTTTGGGATACCCACCATGAAGCGCGGCCGCGTCACCCGCCCGCTGGGGAGAAGTCCTCGCAACCCGCTACGCCGCACTATTGATGCGGCCGGCAAGCCGGCCATTACCGAGTGGCAAATCGAGCGCAAAATTAGCAAGCAGGGACTTGCCCCGCATCGGCGCGGAGCACCTGGTGCGGGGTTCGCGCTGCTGCGCCTTTTCCCCTTCACTGGCCGCACTCACCAGCTGCGTGCCCACCTGCACTTTTTAGGCCACCCGATTGTGGGTGATAAGCTGTATACGTTTAAGCGCCAGCGCCCGCCGCAAGGGGTAACGCGCCAGCTTCTCCACGCGGAAAAACTTACTTTGACCCTTCCTTCTGGCAAGCGCAAAACCTTTATCGCCCCTTTACCCGATGACTTTGCGCGAGCAATTAACCCGTGACGGCTTCACCCTCGTTCCCCGCGACAACCGCCTCTTTGATGTCTTCCCGCACCTCGTTCGTCACCGCGGCTTTGAGCTCTGGGAAAAGTGGGATGCGAAGGAAGTTTCCTTGGTGCAAATAAAGTATCAAATGCCAAAAACCAAACCTATCTATCTCACCTTTCGCCGCCGAGAAGTTGAAAAAGCTCTTCTAGCTGGACAGATTATCACTTCTTAGGGTCTTTAAAATCATCATCGTCTTTAAAAGTGTCGTCGGATGGTGGCGGATCATCATCCCCCCGAGGAGGGTCGGGGTCCCACTTGGGATCTCTCGGATCTGCTGACATGGGAACATTTTCCATCTGCATAGTCCCTACCAGGGTAGGCGCTCTGCCTGATACTGCAACCACGTGTGCGGGAGTGGGAGTCGAACCCACGTCTAGGAATAAGTCCTGTAAATATAATCCAGTAACTCTGGAAATTCTTGCCGCTCGATAAAGTGCTCACCTTTTCGGATCTTTATAAGTGTCGGGTTCAGCTGCTTAGCAATAAATTCAAACTGGTCCTGAGGAATGTATGGGTCATTATCACCATAAACCAATGCGATGCTCTCTTGGTTCTGACGAATCTTCCCCCAATTCCAAGGTTCAACAAAGTAACCGCTTTGCCGTTCTAACTCGTTATCTAGGTCGGTGTAGGAAGGGGAGATAAGCACTGAACCTCGTATTTTGTGTCGCTCTGCGTATCGCATTGCCGCCACTGCTCCAGAAGACCATCCTACCAGGATATCACCCTTTCCTGCCTTCAGATAGTCATGAAGAAAAGGAAGCCAATATTCTTTTCGAGCAATGATCGAATCCGGAAATGTTTCAAAGCTCGTTGTGAATCCTTGTTTTTCTAATTCGGTCTTAAGCCACGGCGTCCAAGCAAAAGCCCAGCTCATTGTTTGGTTTCCATGTATGAAAACAATTCTGGGCTTCATAGAAATGTGCCGGGAGTGGGACTCGAACCCACACGCCCTTTCGGGCACACAATTTTAAGTCGTGTGTGGCTACCATTACACCATCCCGGCAGGGATGAGAGGCCACGGGCGCCTGCCCGCCGAACTGGCGGGGAATCGCCCGAAATTCTCCGGGTCCGCCTGCTGGCGGAAACCGCCGTGGGCCAGAGGTCACGATGGGATTTGCACCCATGAGTAGCGGTTTTGCAGACCGCCGTGTTAGCTACTTCACCACGTGACCGTAAGCTTGAGCTTACCGCCCGAGTTATTTTTTGTCAGCTTCCTCAGCTGGCTTTTCCTCTGCCTTTGCTTCTTCCGCTTTCTTCGCTTCCTCGGCCTTCGCCTGTTTCTCCGCTTCTTCTTGGGCGCGCTTTGCTGCCTCCGCCGCTAACCGTTTCTTGTCTGCTTCCACCTTCACATGCCGCTGCATAGCTAAAACATCTTCCTTGAAGCGCCGGCGGGCCGTATCACGTAAGTAGGTAAGCTTAGACCGGCGTACCTTTTGCCGCCTCACAATTTCAATCTGGGTTATGAGCGGGCTGTAGAGGGGGAAAATGCGCTCTACCCCGAATTTGCCTACCTCGCGGCGTACCGTGAAAGTGACCGAAGGGCCGCTGCCGCGAATACTCAAAATAGTGCCTTCAAAGGCCTGAATTCGCTCCTTATCGCCTTCCTTAATCTTGGTAGACACGCGCACGATATCCCCGGGCCGAAGTTCCGGCCGATCGATGCCTTGCGTCTGCTGTTTTTGGAATTCTCGTACCAGGTCCATAGGTAGAGGGGAGCATACTATGGCAGGTGCACAATTTCAAGTGTCAGGGTTCGTACCCCAAACTGCTGTGCCAGCTCGGTGCTGCCCATCCAAATGTCAATTCCGTTATCATCCCGCATGCGATCCTCCACCGTGTAAATGCGCCCCTCAATCCGCACCCGTGTTCCCAGCGGCAGCCAGTTAGCGGCCAAGGTGCCCAAATGCACCCGCGTTCCTGAGGCGGTGATAAAAGGGCTGCTATCTGTCTGAGCCATGGTGGAAGAGTATGCCGTGGCGGTGACCGTAAACTCCATCCCTTCTTTGGGCACCACACTTTGCAGCCTCGTTTCAGTTTGTACTCCCGCCACCCGCGGTTTTCCCAAGGCTGCTTCCCGCACAAAATCTAAATGTTGAGAGGCCAACTCGCGTTCGTATTCAAATGCCAAAGCCCGGCCTGGAAAGCTCGTCAGCCAGATCAGAACCAAGATGCTAACCAGGCGTACCCCCGCGTCAAAAAAGCGCAAGGACATAAAAAAAGCCTGTGCACACTGCACAGAACTTCATCTTTCATAATATCACATCAATTCATTTTCGTCAATAGCAGGTTGCCTGCTTGTCGTGTCTTGATCATAGTGTATGGAAATGGCGCACCGACTCACTGTTCAATCTTCTACCCAAGATGCGCGGGCTGAAAATTTTCGTAAGGTGTTGCAGGAACGGTTTCCCCGTGTCCCATTGCGCGAAGTAGGCGTTACCACTTCCTATAGCATTGATGCCTCGCTTACGTTGAGAGACCTGAATGAGATCGGCCGCGAGCTTGCTCACCCCACCGTGGAGCGGTTCTCTCATCAGGAAGTACTGGCGCCGAAAAAATTTACGTTTGGTATCGAAGTCGGATTTCTGCCTGGGGTAACAGACAACGTGGGCGCCACGGCGAAGCAAATGATTGCAGATGTGCTTGACCAAGCGTTGCCTTCTGACACAGGAGTGTACTCTTCGCTCTTCGTTTTCTTACGCGGAGACGTGTCCCGAGCTGAGGCCGAGGCGATGTCGCAGGAGCTGTATAATCCTTTGATCGAGCGGGCCCACGTATTTTCCTATACCGAATTTGCCCGCCAGGGAGTTCCCATACGTATCCCCAAGGTTGCCCTGCCTGCCCGCCCGCAGGCCACCCGAGTGAACCTGGAAGTATCCGACGATGAGCTTCTCCAAATGGGGAAGGAAGGTATTGCTAACCCGGACGGAAGCCGCCGGGGTCCCCTCGCTCTTTCTCTGCCTGAGCTTCACGCCATCCGCAATTACTTTCGAGGTGTGAAAAGAAACCCCACCGATGTGGAGTTAGAATCCTTGGCCCAGACGTGGTCGGAACATTGCAAGCACACCATTTTCAATGATCCCCTGGACGAAATTCAGGAGGGCATTTTCCGCCGGTACATCAGCGGCGCCACGGAAAAAATCCGGCGCCAACTCGGGAAGCGAGATTTCTGCGTATCCGTATTTAAAGATAATTCTGGTGCCATCGCTTTTGATGACACCTATCTCGTCACCCACAAGGTCGAAACGCATAACTCGCCCTCGGCGCTCGACCCGTTCGGGGGATCTGTCACCGGAGTGGTAGGGGTGAACCGCGATACGCTCGGGTTTGGATTAGGGGCCGAGCCCATTGCCAACATCTACGGATTTTGTGTGGGTAGCCCGAAAGACAAACGCGACTTGTTTCACGACCCCAACCGTACCCAGAAGCTCTTGCCCGCTCGTCGTATATTCGAAGGCGTTATTCGCGGCATTAACGCCGGCGGCAACCAAAGCGGTATACCCACGCCGCTAGGGTTTGTCGCCGTCGATGATAGCTTCCGCGGCAAGCCGCTCGTTTTTGCTGGCACGGTAGGCTTACTTCCCAAGCGGGCCGGCCGGCGCCTGCTCCACCAGAAAAAAGCTCGCCCTGGCGATTACATAGTTATGATCGGCGGGCGGGTAGGACTCGATGGCATCCATGGCGCCACCTTTTCATCCGAAGTGCTGAGTACAGGCAGCCCGGCCACCGCCGTCCAAATCGGCGATCCTATCACCCAGAAAAAGTTCTCCGACGCCTTGATACGCGAGGCGAGAGACCAAGGTATGTACGCCAGTATTACCGATAACGGCGCGGGCGGGCTTTCCTGCAGTGTGGCCGAGATGGCCCGCGAGTGCGGCGGGTGTAGTGTCGATCTGGAGAAAGTCCCCGTGAAATACCCTGGGCTCGCCCCGTGGCAAATCTGGATATCAGAATCTCAGGAGCGCATGACCCTAGCTGTTCCAAAGCAAAAGTGGAGTGCGGCCAAACGTCTATTTCAAAAATACGGTGTCGAGGCCACCCGCATTGGCACATTTACCCGTACTCCCCGGTGCGTTGTGAAGTACCAAGGATCCATCGTCATGGATCTCGCCATGTCATTCCTTCACGAGGGCCGCCCGGTGCGTCAGCAAGATAGCCGCAAGCCTCGCCTTCCTGAGAAGAGTTCCGCCAACCGAAAGGGGGAGAGCAGCCTTCACCGCGATGTTTTGAGCGTACTGGCTCGCCCCAACGTGGGCAGTTTCAGCTTTATTTCAGAGCAGTACGACCATGAAGTCCAAGGCACGTCAGTGACGAAGCCTCTCCAAGGGCGCGGCCGGGTGAATGCAGAGGCAGCCGTTATACGCCCGGTGAGGAGCAGCCAGCGCGGGATTGTCCTTGCCCACGGGTATTGCCCTACCTATTCCGCGATTGATACGTACGCGATGGCCGCCGCGGCGCTCGACACTGCCGTTCGCAATGCGGTGGCCGCTGGAGCCTCTCTCTACCCATTGGCTTTACTTGATAATTTCTGCTGGTCCAGTGGCAATTCTCCCGAAAGGTTGCATCAGCTCAAAGAGGCGGCTCGCGCTTGTTTCGATGGGGCCGTCGCGTATGGCACACCTTTTATTTCCGGGAAAGACAGCATGTTTAATGATTTCCGCGGCTTTACCAAGGATGGTTCTCCCATCCACCTGGCTGCCCTACCCACTCTTCTCATCTCAGCGCTCGGCGTTATCCCACACGTGAATCGTGCTATCACGCTTGATTGGAAGTGTCCCGGCAATGCTCTCTATCTGTTGGGAGAAACGCACGACGAATTAGGGGAAAGCGAGTACGCCGTTTCCGGCGCCGTAAACTCTCCTGCCCGTGTGCCTGAGACAGATTTCAATAAAAATAAAAAACTGTACCGCGCCTTTGCTCGGGCGAATCAAAGCGGTGATATAGCTTCTGCTCTGGGTATTTCTCGGGGCGGACTCATCGTGGCCTTGGCCAAGATGGCTGTCGCTGGGCAGATAGGGGCGGATATTCGCTTACCTGCTCTAGGCACGGCTGTACGTCGTGAGTCGATTCTGTTTTCCGAAAGCCAAGGGCGTATCATCGCTGAAATTCCCGCCAAAAGAGTTGGCAACTTTGAACACCTTATGAAAAAGAGTCGTGTCCCTTTTCAGAAAGTGGGCCAGGTAACGCCTACTCCTGAGCTGCGTGTCAGCGAACGCGGCCGGGCAGTTGACTCGTACCCGGTACGCGAGCTCACCCAAGCCTATCGCTCTGCGTTTAAAGATTTCACCGTATGAAACGCCCGCGGGCCATTGTTTTTTCCGGGTACGGACTCAATTGCGAAAACGAAACGCAGTTTGCTTTAGAATCTGCGGGGGCTGAGGCGGAGATTGTGCATCTCGCTACGCTCATTGAGAGCCCCAGGCTGCTCGTGCGCTACCAAATTGCTGTTCTGCCTGGGGGTTTCTCATATGGCGATGACACCGGCTCAGGCAAAGCGTACGGGCGGCGGCTCGCTCGGCACCTCGGCGAAGCCATGCAGCGTTTCCTAGAGAAAGACACGCTCTTATTAGGGATTTGCAATGGGTTCCAAATCTTAACCAACACTGGCATGCTCCCCGGCGCCCTGATCGCTAATGAGAAGGCCCGCTTCCTCTGCCGCTGGGTAGACTTGGAAGTCACCGGGCAATCCCCTTGGCTTGCCGGCCTGAGCAGCTTTTCTCTCCCGATTGCTCACGGAGAAGGCAAATATTTTGACACTGAACAGGAGCTCGATGCTCTGCAAAAAGAAGGCCGGATCGCTCTCTCCTACACCGAGGGGGAAATGACCAAGCATTTTTCCTTGCCCGCTAACCCGAACGGCTCTCTACGTGACATTGCCGGCATTACCGCTGAAGGCGGCCGGGTGCTCGGGCTCATGCCTCACCCTGAACGAGGTTCATTTTTTACGCAGCTGCCCCACTGGACGCTCTTGAGGCAAGAGTGTTACCAAAGCGGACAGAAAGTTCCGTACTACGCGGCGGGTATCAAGATTTTCCAAAACGCGGTGAACTATTTCCACTAAGTTCGTTTTCCCTTGGCCAGAATCTGCGCATATCCCAGGTATCGCCTGGGCGCGAGCGCAAGCAGCTCTCGCTTTGCTCGCTTCGGTATGGTGAGATCTTGGATGAACCTCTGAAGTTCTCGCAGCGTAACCTCTCTGCCTCGCGTTAGAGACTTAAGAGTCTCGTAGGCCTCAGGCACCCCCTCGCGCCGGAGAATAGTCTGGATCGCCTCTGCGAGTACTTCCGGGTGCTTCGCGAGTTCCCTTTCCATAACATCTTTCTGCGGGGCTATCACCGCCAAACCTTTCCGAATAGCCTCGTATGCCACCAAGGTGTGGGCATAGGCTACTCCAAAATTTCGCTCCACCGTCGAGTCAGAGAGATCTCTCTGCAAGCGCGAAATAGGCAGCTTGGCTGCGAAAAAGGTGAAGAGTGCATTGGCGAGACCCAGATTGCCCTCCGCATTTTCGAAGTGAATTGGGTTCACTTTGTGCGGCATCGTTGAGGAGCCCACCTCTCCTTTTTTGATTCTTTGCACCACCCAGCCGTCGCTGATGTACCGCCACATATCCTGAGTGAAATCTAAAAGAATGGTGTTGATACGGGCTATCACTTGGAAAAGTTCGGCGTAGGAGTCATGCGGCTCAATTTGAGTCGTGTAGGCATTGCATTCCAGCCGAATGGTATCGCCCGGCTGGTTAAACCCGCCGATAAACTTTTTTGAGAATGCTACCCAATTCACACGGGGGAAGGACGTCACGAGGGCATTGTAGTTTCCGCTGGCCCCGTTGAGTTTCGCGAGCAGCACCGTCGCCAGCAGCTTGCCGAGTTGATAGTGGACGCGCTCGGCAAACACTCGTATTTCTTTACCGAAAGTAGTGGGCGAAGCGGGCTGCCCATGGGTACGGGCTAACATCGCCACCGGAGCGTATCGGCGCGCTAAAATTTCCAAAATGCCGACGAGCTTTCGGAGTGAGTTCGCAGTCACATAGGTACATTCCCGCAACATCAAGGCATACGCGATATTGTTGACGTCCTCCGATGTCAGCCCAAAATGGATCCACTGCATTTTCTTTTCTAAGCTCGTGCCCTTGAACTTCTCGCGTAAAAAATATTCAACTGCCTTTACATCATGCCTTGTAGCCGGAATATTCTTATACCCTTCCTTCTCAATGGCTTGAACGACAGCTGCGTCTTTCTGAGCCACAATAGGCAGACGCATCAAGAACTTACGTTCTGGGGGTGTGAGCGTCAGTGGAACCTGAGCTTCTTTCGCTAAGAAGAGGAGGTATGTGCACTCCACGAGCAGGCGGTAGCGAATTAAGCCCAACTCGCTGGCCGCGCCGGCAAGTTTCTCCGCCACCTCTCGGTAGCGCCCATCGAGCGGGCTGATCACATCTAGGTGCATATCTCTACAAGGCGGCCTCTCCTAGCTGCTTCCTTCACTTCCATAGCCACTCTCTCGCCCATGGATACCGGCCGCCTAAAAAGATACGCAGAATACGGCGTGGCGGCAATCCCCGGGCTGCCCGGAGTGCGAAAGCTGACATCGAACACCACCAGCTCTTCTTTCTTCCCATCGGTATCGATCGCTCCTTGCAGTGCGAAGGGGCCGATGATCCCGCGCGGGTGATACTGCTTGCAGGCAACAATAAATTTCTCGCCGGCCTCGTACGCCTTCTCCAGCAGGCTCTCTTTCACCGTGACAGCCACATGCCCTGCCTCAATGTGCAGCGCTTCTCCCTGAAGTTTCAACTGCTCTCGGGCCGGCAAGCGCAACCAGCCGTCGAGAGTGGTTTGCCGGCGCATGTCTGTCCCCATAAGTTCTAGCCGCTCCTGAAGCGGCGAGTAGAAGAAGTTGAAGTTCACCAGCGCGCCCAGAATGAACTCCTCAATCACCGCAGCCTTGAGGTTGTCTTCCGTCACCGCACCATTCCTCAGTTTTGTTTTTGCTGCCTCCCGCCACTCCTTAGCTGTGCGGGCAAAGAAATTCTCCCGCTCGTAGGTGCGCTTGGCATTCTGCACCTTGGTGAGCGTCAACCGATCGATATCCTCTGGTTTCTTAAACAAGCGCGGCGTGCGGATGCCGGCTTCCTTCAGCACATCGTACTGGTTTGGGTGCTGGTCGCGCTCCTCCAGGCGCAGCAGCTCGCGCGAACCCAAGATCGGCACACGCAAGGCTTCTTCTACATCGTGAAAATCAAAGTACGTCCAGAAGTAGCGGCTGTGCACGAGGAGCGCATTGCGCGCCCGCAGGGTTTTTTGAATATCCTCGCGCAAGAGGTCTTGAAAGTCAGATACCTGAATCACCTCATCCACGCACCCTGTTTTCTGCTTTGAATCAGTTTTTAGGTAACGGCTATACGCTCGGCTTCGGTCGCCTCGAGCAATCACGAGTGTTTTGAGCCCCTGCGCTTTTGCTCCCGCCGATACATCGAGGGCCACGTGGCCTCCGAGACTGGCAATCGTGAGCTTACGGCGATTATACTTGGAGATGATCGCCTGGATATCTTTTGGTTGCATACGCCGAATCTACCCCAGTACTTTCTGGAGCTGATTTCTATCAATCGCCATCCGTATCTCGCGAGCGATCCTTCTGCCTGTAGACATTGGCTCATCATATTTGAGCGCCGTGTACGGGCTCCCCTGGATGTACGGATTGGTACCCGCCACAATGCGAGCCGAGATTTCAAACACGTAGAATTCCAGATCGGAAGTGACCACACCTTCCAGACAAAAGGGGCCAAAAAGGCCCGGTGGCTCCAGTTTCTGGCTGACGGCCACGACCCGGTCCCCCATGGCGAAGAAATCCGGTAACAGGCTCTCGCGGATCACAATCGGCAAGTTACCTACAATGGTGTAGCTGGTCGTGAGGTCAACCGTAATCTGGTCTGCCGCCGCCACCCGCCCGATTGAGTCGGCGTTACTCTCGTAGCGCCTGTCAAAACTCATGATCTCAAGTTCGCGGGTCAACCGCGAGTAGAAGTAGTGGGCGTAGACAGGAACGCCCACAATGTATTCCTGAATAACGTACTCGATACCTTTTTCGCGCTGGGCGATTTTTTTGCGGAACTCTTCGGGTGTGCGCGCCAAGAAATATCCCCACCCACCTGCAGCCCCATGGGTCTTCACAATCACCGGGCGGTCGATTTCCTTGGGCCGGGTAAAGATCTTGGGGACCTTGAGCTTAGCCTGAGTAAGCCACTGCCGTTGCTTTAAGCGGTTGGATTCCCACCGAAGTATGCCCTTGGTACCGTAGTGAGGAACACGTATCCGCCGCATAATCTCGGGGCCGAGATGGGCCACGAAAGATCCATGGGGGACAATAATGGCGCCTCTCGCGATGAGCTCATCTTCAATCGAAACGAAATCATCGTAGCGATCAATTTCGATAATCTCATCAGCCACGCCATATGATGTATATGGCCGCGATTTCCCTTTCTCGCCGACCACGATGGTTTCAAACCCTTCGTCCTTAGCCCCCCGCCGGATTTGTACCGCCGTATGGCTCCCGAATGTTGCGATCCGTGT
>CAYHTZ010000014.1:0-30992 GCA_964359735.1 uncultured Candidatus Saccharibacteria bacterium | reverse complement strand
GTAAAAGTTCTGGGTCGAGTTCGGAGATGGGGTGATGAGTGCGCATCTTGCTGGTGAGTACACGGACATCGCGTTCAGGAATGTGGCGAGTTCGCTCCACAATTTCCCGAATGTATGTTTCCGCGCCGCCGAGTGCGGGCGGGTATCGCAGGCAAGTGTGTACTATTCTCATACGGATCGCTTGATAGCCAAGTATTTTTTCGCCATCACGTATTCATAGTACGCAGAGAGAAGCGACCACATAAAGCCGGCGTAGCTGTCCAGCAGTCCCCCCTTATAGAAATAGAGCTTGATAAATTGCCGCTTGGCCAGGTAGTACGGTAACCACCAGGTGGGTTTGACACGGCGGCCAGAGCGGTGACGATTTTCTTTTGCCATCTGCTGAGCGTCAAGTGTGGTGTAGCGATGCATTCGCTTAAGGTAGGAAGCTACGGTTTTGTGAGAATGATGAAGAATGGGATTTTTTAATTTTTCGGACATTGAATCCCCGAACTTGAGTCTTTGTCCGGCCATGGTTTGCACCTGCTCATGGACTTTCAGGTCAGCCCAATGGCCAGCTGATTTTTTAATGAGGCGCATGTTGTACGCATGCAGGTGAGAAAGCGGCTGCCCAAGAAAAGTGGTAATAATTTTCACCCAGTAGAAATCCTTTTCTGGGGATTCTAAAGTGGTGCGAATCTCTTGTGCGAGCTCAGGGGTTATCTCCTCGTCGGCGTCAACTACTATTAGCCAGTCCCCTTCTGCCTGAGCGGCGGCAAAATTTCTTTGCGGACCATACCCTGGCCAAGGGCGTATGAAGGTCTTAGCGCCGAGGGATTGAGCAATTTTCACTGTCTGATCTGAACTCTCGGCATCAACTACTAGTACTTCATCAGTAAAACTAACACTTCTGATAGAGCGAGCGATATTAGCCTCCTCGTTCTTGGTGATAGTGACCGCTGATAGCTTCATGGATAGTTTTTACGGTGACTGGTAGTTTTGCAACAAATTTTAGGTGCTTGTCAAGGTCGACTTCACGAACAGTATGCACGAGTCTAATGTCGCTGTCACTGACCATATGGAAAGTTTCAATGAGCCAGGAATTAGTGAGATAAGCCCAGAGCGCGAGGAGGTTTGCTTTGGCAGCGGAGAAATTGTGGCGCGTCCAGTTGTAGCTCCTCAGTTGCATGGGATTTTGGGGTGGGAGAGACTCGAACCCCCGCTTTACAGTTCGAGCAGCGCTGTAGTATTTTCTGGCAGCTTCTGAAGCGGCATCATTGAACGCACCGCCGGGATACACAAGAGTGGTTGCTTGTAGTTTTTCCTGCGGCTCTTTCAGTTCTTGATCTAGTTTTTCAGTAGAAAGTTCAGTAAGGTTCACATGGTTTACAGAATGTGCAGCAACTTCATGGCCGCGGTTTTTAATTTCGAGCCAATCCATCCACGGGCGAGCTTTGGTGCCCTCAGTTTGTTCGAGCTTTTGAAAGTTCAGTGGAATCGCAAATACCCCTTTGAAGTTGTACTTCTCTAAAATGGGTAAGGCGTTTTGGTAGACGGCTTCATACCCATCATCGAACGTGAATGTAACTACTCCTCGAGCCATGCGTTCTAGCATAGCGCATTATTTGGAAGGAGTTGGGCTGGTAGATTCGTTAGGTTCTGGAGGGACAACAGGGGGTGTAGGCGATGTTAGTAAGGAATCTAGGGGAGTACAAATGTAAATAGCTCGACAAAGGAGACCGCTGGTCTAGTGTCAACTAGCTGGGGCAGGAGTGCTCGGGGTAGCGGAAGCGGTAGGGTTGGAGCTGGGCTGAGGTGAGGATACGATTAACGATCTTGGTACGCAGAAGGCGATTGCGCGGCAGTGGACAGTGCAGGCATATACTGAATCCCCAACAGGCGTGACCTCTGCCCACGTGATGACATCCTCGAGCGGCTCGCTCAAAAACTCATCTGCCTTACAGAGTTTAGCTGCCTCAGGGCTAAATATATATTTCTTAAGTTTCTCACGGCATTGCTTTTGTCCTTCCGCCGTAGGAATCTTCTTAGCTGGATCGCAGATTGGAGCAGCGGCTTTAGTTGTGCCTTCTGCGGAGGCCTTGATAACTTTTATGGTGAAAGCAGCAGGAGGACATGTCTTGCCGGGTTCGAAAATGTAATTACGAATAAACCATTTAGGTGGTTCTTCGCGGATGCCCATTTCTTCACTACATTTCTCGCGCGTAGTTTCAATACATTTATCACCGCTGGCGCCATCGTCTAAAGGATAGCAGGCTCCTTTCACGGGTTCCTCAGCCTTTACTGTCGCTACAAGAGCGGCGACAACACCCATGACTATCGCAATGATGAGATAGTTTTTCATCACGTCACCGTACCAAACCCGCCGGTAGCTGTCTACTGCGCGTGTTCTTTGATGCACTGAAAGACCTTTTCGCTAGCGGTGCCATCGACGGTAGTAATCATTTTCTTAAGAGTTTTTTGTCGAGCATCACGGTCGAGTTCAGGATGTTCCAGGTAACGTTGAGTAGCCTGAACCAGCTCGCGTTCGCTCGTAACCACGGCGGTGGCTCCTTCGTTCACGAGGTCATCATAGTGTTCTTGAAAATCTTGGCAGACGGGGGACTTTGGCCAACGCCAGAAATCCCAGGGGCGGCCGTACTTCACATTGATGATGGGAACATCGGCGAGCATAGATTCTACGGCCGTTGTCGATGAATGGTTAATAAGCAAATTTGAGTGTTTAAAAAGGGCAACCAACGTGTATAGCTCCTCCTCGCTTGGGTTATAAAGAAAATCTCGAATGGGGGATTCCGGATGGCGGCCGAAGGAGTAGCGAACGATCGCGCCATACTTCTTTAAGCCCTCGTGATTTTTCATATTACCGCCGGGGTGAACAGATGCATAAAAATGTGGCTGCCGGCTAATGGCACCGCTCTGGACCGCCTTAGAGACAGTTTTGATTATGTATTCGAATGGATACAGTTCCGTGGTTGAAAAATGGATGAGGGGATGTGGCCCAGCCTTCGCCGAGGCTTCGGCGGGCAAACCAATCTTTTCAAATAGCGCCTGTCGGCTAGGTATTTTGGAGGTTTGAAAAAAGTAATCGAGACGGGGGGCGCCGATAATAGAAACTCGGCCGCTAGCAAGCTCTGGCCAGATACGGGTAAGATGGTCGCGCATCATGGTATTCCAGACGATGAAGTGACCAGCGATGACCTGTCGCTCCCCGCCGAAAGCTTTTGCATTTTGGGCGAGGCGTTGCATTTTCCAAACGTTGTCCCAGCTTTCGATGAAGGCGAGCGTGGGAATGCCATTATTTTTTCCGGCTTGAAGGATGGCAGGATCATTGGGATCAAGCCCGCTGGTGGTGGTTACGATAATGTTCGGTTGAATTCTTTTTATCAGGGAGTCGTGCTCTGTTTGCGTTTTTGGATTTTCAACGAGCTCGAATTTTTCGCCGTACGCCGGAAACAACTGTGAGCGATATGGAGCACCAGGTGAAATGCAAATGACTTGCTCGACTTCAGCATCTTGCTCGAAAAATTTCTTAAGGGGGAGGAGCAGTGTACGTGCGTGGGCACCGGAGGGGACAGAAAGCAGTATTTTCATACCAGGTAGTGAAAATTCAATTAGTTGCTTTCGCAACTGTAATGAATGTAATTGAATTTCTACTACCTGGCATAGAGCTATTTTCTCTTATACAGTAGAGCCCCGCACGAGACTAGAGCCGCAGCTGTTATTATCATTCCTACGTAGAGTGGTGTAGAGCTGTATTGCATCTCCATGCTGTGGTTTCCAGAGGGAATGTCCAGAGCGCGGAAGATGCCGGATCTCTCAATAGTGACTGGGTTACCATCGATAGTTGCTTGCCACCCGGGGTAGTAGGTATCGCGGACTATGAGAGTACCAGGCTGCTCACTGCTTGTGTTGATCCGAATGTGACTCGGAGAAATTTCGTGATAGTTAGCTGGAATTTCGGTGCCGTCTTGGAGGATGAGAGAGGCGCGCCCTTCGACTCCGCTCAGGGTAACCAATTCCACTCTGGGAGTGGAATTGGTTAGGGTAGGGCTGAGTATAGCTCCAACGTTTAGACTCTTAGCTAATTCAAAATCGCGCTGCCCGATGGTTTCTCGCAATTGATGAAGTACCTTGGATTGCTCGCTGAGATCAAGCGAGGCAGGCCAGACAACGCCGGGTAGGTCGAATTGAGCATGAATAAGTGGTGCGAGCAGCTGCCGCGGCTCTTCGTGGAGACGGAAATGGCTGCGTCCTTCGGGATTGGTGAGGAGGGCGCCAGTATCTTCAAAGTCGCGCAGTGAGTACAAGCGGGTCTGTTTCTGGGCCACTGCTTCGGGTATGCGCGCGAGGGTATCGGGAGGCGTAAGAATCTTCTGCCAGGCGAAAGTTGGGTTTGTAGTGGTGGCAATTACGACCAGCTCAACCGCCGTAACGGCGAGGAGTACTTGCTGGCCATGGCGTCGAGTGAGTAGGAAGGGAGCAGCGGATAACAGAATAAGTGGCAACGCCGTGTACGGCGACAGCAGACTTACCCCAGATGTTTGCAGGGAGCGAAGAACAGAATCAAATTTGGCGAGATAGTATTCGTTTGCCCGCCAAGTCGGCGGGTCCGCCGTGCTGGCGGAAAGTACAAAATCCGGGATATTAGATATGGCCAGGTTAGCGAGGAGAACAGCAGTCACTACCCCTCCGGCTACCCAGGGTAGCCACCTCCCCTTTTTAAGGGTAGGAAGGTTGTCCCATCCATACGCTGCTAAGATACTCAGGGAAAAAGTTGTAAATAATAGCCACCGTGCGGGCCCCGAGAAGATCCAGAGTGACGGTTCGATGCCCACTAACCGGAAAGGAGACAATGACCCAAGTGAAAGTAAGAACGATGTGAGGACGAGCCACTTCCAGAATCTAAGCGACGGATCGCGAACAGCGAAGAACGTTTGTAGAGCTAATACCAGCGGGAGAGTACCAATGAAAAGTCCATGCTCAACTTGCAGCTTTTTCCCCCAATAGGTGTCGTCGTTGCCGAAAAAGCGGGGGAATAGGACGGCAGGCGCGTGGTACAGCGGCCAGCTGTATTGGTTGGCGCGTTCAATATTGAAATCGTTATTTCTGCCGCGGGTAGAGTGCCAGGCAAGTTCGGCAGTGGGCAAAAGCTGAGCGGACGTTAGGCCGAACGCGAGCGCGCCGCCAAGGACAAGGATGCTGAGTGGCCGTATGACCCCTCGCTTTGCGTGCCAACTCAGCCAGAGAAAGTACGCCGAGGAGACCAAGGCTATGAGGAAAGGAATTTGGATTTGGCCGGCGAGGAAGGGAATTCCGAGGAGGAGGGCAAGCGTCGCGACGGCGGGTCCTGCCTTTGCCTGCACCCCCACCCGGCGCTCCTCGGCTGCGCTGCGGTGCGTCGGGCGGGGGGCCCCTGGCGCGTCACCCGCCGCGCTGTGTCCATCCGTAGCTTTAGCGAAGGAGGACGCTAAGTCGCCAGAATTTATACTGCTAAGCTTGCTCGCAATAAGCAGTTGCCACGGAAACCAAGCGAGAGCGAAGATGACGTTGAGGTGTGTGAGGTGTTGGAAGACAAACGCTCCTAGGGTAAAACTCATGGCGCCGAGGTAAGCAGCGCTGGGGCTGCGTTGAAGTTTTCGCAAGAACAGGTAGGTACCTAGGCCGGTGAAAAGTAGGTGGGCAGCCAGGTTCAGAGGCAGGTAAAGCCAAATGGGAAGCCAGCGAGTGAGGAGTAGTGGTGGATAGAAGAAGCCGATTTGGGCGGACGCAATCACGGGGAACCCCCAGGAGATATCTGGGTTCCACGCAGGCAGGCGGCCGGCGAGCATTTCTTCGCGAAAGAAAGTTTCCAAGGGAATAAAGACATCTCTGGTATCTCCCGCGGCAGGAAACTTTCCTTGGAAAAGAGGAAACAGGGCGGCAATGATGGAGACTGCGAGCAGGCTAGAGGCTAATAATTTCATAGATTGTCGCTTGGGCGGGATCGTAGCTCGCTTTGAATGACGTGAGGTGCTGGAAATGCTGAGGGTGCGCGGCGAGAAGTTCTTGGAACCAGGGATGCTCGGTGGTTTCAACGAGGTGAGTGGCACGCTTGTCGCGCAGCCATAAGAGCTGTTCCTCGGGATCCTCCGGCGCTCCCATCACCACTTGGGAGAGAGGAAAATACGTTTCGACGGCAAAAAAGTTAGTGGCAAAGGCGGGACGGCTATCAATTTTTTTCAAGAAGACGGAGGCTTGTAAGAGAACGCTGTCGGCGCGGGCACGGTAGTTATAGTCTTCAACAAAAGAAGGTATATGAAGCCAGGAATTCACCCAGACGCTCGCTACCAGGAAGCTGCCAAGGGTGATGTGTGACCAGCGGGGTAAGAGGCTCAAGGCATATATACACCCAAGTGCAAGGAGCGGAATGATCTGCACATAGTAGCGGGTTTTGGGAAGGATGGCGGTAACGGCGGCGATTTGGAGGATGACTACGAGAATAATGGGAATACCGATAGCCGGGCGGCGTTTGGCTAGCACAATCCCGCCTATGATAGTGGTTCCATAGATGAGACGCGTGACCCAGCTCAAGGGAGGTTCGTCACGGTAAAACCAAAGTTCTAAGAGAAAATTCTTAGCTCGCTCAAGGTTCGTGAGATAATCGCCCCAGTCCCAGGCGACGTAGAGACCAGCATCACTAGTGATGTCGGCAGCGGTGCGTATCCCCAGGGCGCCGGAGAGTGGCCAGAAGATGAATGGGATCGCCAGAAGTGTCAACGGCACAAGAGAGCGCCGTACAGATATCCAGCGAAAACGATTCCTGAGCCAAAGAACGGGAATGTAAATCAAGCCAACCAAAATTCCTTCATACCGTGTCAAGGCTGTCAGGGCGCAGAAAAGTCCGGTGGCAAAGGGAGCGTTTTGACTGAAGCTCGCAGTGCTCAATGCGATGAGAGCCGCGTAGGGAACATTGGCGAGGCCGTTCAGAGATTCCCACCACAGTTCCCGATTGACGGCTACGAGCATGCCTCCCAGAAGTGCCAGCGAAGCTGAGACATGTAACTTTCTCAGGGCGAGCGCGGTAGCGGCTGCGGCTATACCTGCTGAGATAGCTCCCAGAAATCGCGACCAAAGAATGGGATCGCGAGTAAGAAACGTTGGGATCAAAAGGAAAGGGAGAAAGGGGCCCTTGCGAGGCTCGGCATTAAAAGGATCGTTTCCTGAAATCCAGGCCTTGGCTTTAGAAAGGTAATTGAAAGCATCTCCGCCAAAGACACCATCAATGCTGGCCAAGGTGGGGATACGAATGGCTACGGCAAAGACGATGAGGGCGAGCAATGAATACCGAAATGCGGTTTTTGTTTTGGGCAGAAGGCGGACAACAAAGAGAAGCAGGAGAGTTAAAACGCCTACTCGGAATGCTTCGAGCGTGTGGTTCGGGTGTGTTATGAAGTAGCGGGGGATTTGGAGGGCAGCCGGGATACGATCAACGAGTTGAAAGGCAACGTCGCCATAGCTTTCTTTACCGTCAACTATCATGTAGCCTGGCTCAAAATTGGTGGAATCGACCTGAAAGCGTATGAGAATAGCGTCAGCTTGTGCAGGTATTTCGGGAGCGGAGAAGGTAAGCTGGTGCTCGCCGATGGCGAGCGGGCGAGGCAGACGAACAGGGATCCACTGGTCTTGATCGGTTAGTTTCACCTCGGTGATGAAATCTTGGTTGCTGACCTTAGTATGAAAAGCTTTTTTGCCGCCGTGGGCGCTGCGCATCTGAAGCAAAATATGATCAGTTTCATACCGAGTATGGAATGTCTGCCCTACCGTGTGGTCGGCATAAATGCGGCGAATGAACTTAGGGTCTTCATTAGGGAAAAGAGAGCGGTGGGTATAATCCGTGGGGATCAGGGCCGCGGCGGCCACGGTTATCGCCAGTAGAGCTATCAGCCAAACAACCTTAGCTTCTCTCACTTTTTCTGTAATTGCCATTCAGCCAAATAACCTAAGTTTCCAGACTAACCACATAGCTTCAAAAACAATCTGCTTGCTCATTTTAGACTGTCCTGCTCTACGTTCAGTGAACACAATCGGTACTTCAGTAATACGAGCCTTCTTTTTCCATGTCCGGTAGGTGGTTACGATTTGAAACCCGTACCCATCGGCCTGAATTGACGGTAAATCAATACTTCGCAGTACCTCGCTCCGCCAGGCCTTGAATCCCCCGGTAATATCCTCGAAGGGAATACCCGTTACAATTTTGGCATACATATTCGCGGTTGCACTGAGAATAAGGCGACGTAGCGGCCAATTGATGACCCTGATTCCGCTTATATAGCGCGAGCCAATCACGAGATCGGCTGGTTTGGTTTCCAGGGCTTTAAGCAATGGGGAAACATCGGCCGGATCATGCGAGAAATCAGCGTCCATCTGAACGATCGCGTCGGCCCCTCTCTCTATAGCATAGTTGAAACCGTGTACATACGCGTGACCTAAGCCTGATTTTTTGGGCCGGGTGAGCAGATGGAGGGTGGGATACCGGGATTGCAGTTCTTTAACCACTTCCCCGGTTTCATCAGGCGAGGAGTCATCAACTATGAGCACGGAAAGATTTGGAATATTCTGCTGGAACAATGCCGGAATCATTTTTTGGATGTTTTCTCGCTCGTTGTAGGTGGGAATAACGACCCAGGGTGAGTTCATACTGGCAGCATATCATGGAGGACGGTCATAACTTCGTCAACTGTGATAGCGGCCAACCCTGTCTTCCTAGACTGCCGGCCTGGGTGCTGCCAAGTTTGGAAGTTTTGCGCGGTTTTTTCGGCAGGTGTGAGGCTAGGATTGGCCTGGTCGCGTTTCAAAAAACCATAGGGTGTAGGCGACGGCCCCAACAGTGTGCGGTGATATTTTTGGCGATCAGGAATGTATCTGTTTAGGAAAAACGCGGGGGCTGCCCGATGGAGAGGTTGATCTGCATACAGCGCAAGCGTGGGCAGGCCTACGGCTGCAGCAAAGTGCATGGGGCCGGACATAACGCCAATGGCGGCATCGCAAAGAGCTAGCGTGGCGATATTTTCGCGCAAAGTAAGCGGGCGGCCATGATATTCAGATATGTGACGCGAGCCAAACCAGATTGGCCGGTTTTTATACTTTTCTTGAATGGCCCTTTGCAAAGCAGGGATTTTGCCCGGGTCCCAACCGCGGGTAGTTTCGTTCTCCAGCCCTTCGAGAAGAACAATACGTGGGCGCGGCGTTTCTCTCATAACAGCACTGGCGATTTCTCGGTCCTGATCAGCAAAGTATATTTTATAGTGAGAGTAGTCTGCTTGGGGCAGGCCAACTGCTTCATATATTTTCTGAACGGGGTTGTCTTCGTACCCTAAGCCGAAATCAAGCTCAAAGACTCCGTCGTACTCCCCACTGGTTTTTTGTCTTTCATAATGCTTGCGGCTCCATGTCGGAAACCTTTTTCCATCTTCTACGCAAATGCCGCCTTCCAGAGAAATTTTAGTATCGTGCCAGTGGATAAGCTCATCTACATGAGGGTTGGTCATCATGAGGTGAATGCAAAACCCCCCCTGGTTACGTTTGCCCCAAAACTCCTTGCCCTTCGACGGGCTCAGGGTAAAACCTTTGGTTTTATATCCCCAGGCAGTGACAAGAGTGATGTGGCAGCCAGGGTAAACGCGTTTCAATGTTGCCAGCACAGGCGGGATAAAAAACACATGATCGCCCATGTTGCCGAGATGGCGGATGAGAAACTTTTTCATGAGCGGTACTGCTTTACAAGTAATTGCAGCCGCACAGCGGATTCTTCGTAATCGTATTTTTTAAGGTGGTCAGCAGCATATTGGGTAATTTTTTCGTAGTACGCGTTGTCGGTTAGCAAGCGTCTACCTTTGGTTACTAGCTCCTCTGTGCTCGTTTCTGGGCTTGAGGTAAGTTCGGGATATAAATCGGTAGTACCGTCAGAGTTTCCTCCCACGCTTGGTGTGCCGACTGCGGCTGCATCTACTTGCACGCGGCCGCGTGTGGCAGTGCAGTCGGGGTTTATTATTACTTCCACTGTAGCCAGGTAGGGTAGCTGCTCTTTCCATTCGCGGAAGGGTTGGATTTCATATCGAGCACCTTGAAGCTCAGAGAAATCCATTTTGACGTCTGGAATTTGAGTGACGTGAACCACGTATTCGGGGAATTCCTGTTGCAGCTGACGTGAGACGGCGAAGCCCTGAGAAATGTTGGGGCGGTCGGTGATGCCGGCTGCGAAAATGATTTTTTTCTTTTGTTCACGCGGGAGGAAAAATTGGCTGGCAAAATGAGTAGGGTAGATTTGGGGCAAGTAGACTACTGGGGTTTGGGCGAGCGATTCATACCAGGTTTGCGTGGACTTTACGACCGTTAGGAAGACGTCGCAGGTATTCACAAAATCCACAAAGATTTTCTTTTGCTCAGGGTGTGAGTCTAGGGTGGGCTGCAAGATGCCAAATGGCTGCGTTGGAACACCGAGAATGAAAATGTGCGGTAACTTTTTTTTAACCCGCTGAGCAAAATGCAAAACTTCATGCGCGTCGCTGATTTGGTGAACGACCATGATAGTGTCGAATTGCTTGAGATAATCGAGTGAATACGAAGGCCAGGAACCGAGTAGGCGCTTGTGAGCCTTTCTGATGCTGTTAAGGCCTAGAGACGTGTTGGCCAGCCAGGTAATAGGAATATGTTCTCCCTTCAAAGCAGAGACATAGCAACCAAAGCTAGTCGGATCAATGATTTTTTGCGGGTCTTCCAAGTAATTGGGCTTGTCATCACGGTGTCTCCAGATCCCGCCTGATTTTGAACTGTATTCAACAACGGCGAATTTCATAGAGTGCTTTTTAGACTTTTACGCTTATTTTGTAGGATGGCGGCAAACTGCTGCATTTCGGGAATACGCCACAGGTGAGCTCCTAATAGGTAGACAGCAGCCCCGGCGAGTGTCGGAGCAATAGCTCGTACCCAGACAGGGGACGACTCGGTGAGCAAGCTTACGGCCACAACCGTACCAGTGAGGAGGGCGGTGAGGACGATAATTTTCACGTAGGTCAAATGCCAAAAGATGTATCTGAGATTGGGGATAATGCGGCGCAGATAAAAAAAGTACATGAGAGCAATTGCAATTGGGCCTAAAGAGGAGGCCAATGCTAAACCTGTATGACCCATGCGCGGGGTAAAGAGGAGGAAGAGAATGATCGAAACCACCTGAGAAATGATGGTCACGACTGCAGAGATGCGCGTTTTTTGGAGAGCCACCACGGTGTGGCCCAAGACTGAGCTTATGCCGTTGGTTGTTAACCCGATTCCGAGAAAGAGCACGGCACTGCCGATGATGCGGGCTGCTTAACGAGTTAGCCGGCCGCGCTCATAGGCAAGACTGGCGATGGGGTCATGTAAAAGCGCTATGCCTATTACCATAGGCAATGTAATGAACGCCATGAGCCGGATAGAAGAGGCCATGGTATCACGCATACCCCTAAAGTCTTTCCGGCTGGCCTTCTCTGAGAGCAGAGGGAAAATTACCGTGGTGATCGAAGCCAGAAAGACAGAGCTGAAGAATTGAGTGATTTTCTCCGCGTACTTTAGGGTGGATAGGCTGCCCGGTGATAAGTAGGATGCCAGTATGCGATACGTGACCCCAGCGAGGACGGCGGCAAGCGCCACAAAGGCGAAGGGGAGTACCAGTCGAACGAGCCGTCGCATGCCTGGGTCGAGCGGCGAGAAAATAAACTGATAGTGCAATCCTTGCCAATGCAAGCCAGTAAGTAAAATGGATAATTGAAGAATGGCTCCCACGGTAACGCCGATGGCTAAAGCATAAATGCCGAGGCTGCGTGCCAGGAGCACAACAGAGAGAATCGAGATAATGGGGGCGACGAGTCGAAGTGACGCGGGGAGAGCGAAGCGGCGCAGGGAGTGAAGCATGGCGGTTGAGAGATCCACGAGAAACAGACATAGGAAGGAAGGTATAAGTATGTAGAGAAGGCCAACGGTAAGGTCAACGGTTTCAGGGCTAAAGCCTGGTGCGATGACGTAGCGGACAAACGGCCCTGCAAATACAGCAAGCAGTCCTAGGGCAAACATGAGAATGAAAGAGGTAATATGGAGAAGGTTGAGAGCAAGATGCCACGCCTCATCTTTTCTATTCTGAACAATCCGCTCGACAAACATGGGGAGAAACACAGCCGCAATAGAACCCCCTAAGAGCAGCTTTAGGAGAAGCTCCGAAGTGCTTTGGGCCATGATAAAGGCATCGGTTTCTCCGGCCGCTCCAAAGTAATAACTGATAAAGAGGTTGAGGGTAAACCCGAGAATGGCAGCTCCAACTGTGGTTACCCCGATGATGCTGGCACGCGAGGTGGTTTGTTGGAACTCAACTTCGAGATCTTCGCTGTCCATATGGTTCAGAGTATCCCGAATTCCAGCGTGCGGGCGCCGACGTGGAGAAGGTCCAGCAGAACAAGTACAACGATGACGGAGCAAAGAACGGCGGCGAGACGGTCCCTACCTAAAAATGTGCGCAGTGCTTCCAGCCCATGGGCCGCTAGGAATGCCAGGCCGAAGGTGGTCACGATAACGAGATCCGGTAACATTACCGCCGCCAAAGGCGAGAGCAATGTGATGGCGATATATGGCACGTACTTCTTCTCTCTCACCGTAGCGGCAAGACCAAGAAAGGCAAGGACGGCGGCTATGATCCCAATGTAACTGCCATAGTGTTCCCAATTTCCACCGTTGGCAGAAGGTATTTGCCGCGGGTCAAGGAAAATGTCCTTAAGGCTTGCCCCCTGCCCAAAAACCTCTGGAATCCACTGCCAATTGTTAGCAATATGCAGGGGCCACCAGGTGGTGAAGGTAAAGATTACTGCTCCGAGCAGCACAGCGGAAGGGTGCAACGAGAAGCGCTTCAGCCAGTGCATAACTGCCGCGAGAACAACCATTTGTATGACAACAAGAAGGGGGGAAAATCCAGGCAGTACATATATAATTGGCAGTGCAATTGCGAGCAGGCCGGCAGCGACAGGGCGAGAAACCGGCTGTCCCACAACTACAAACAGAGCAGTAAGAAGCAAAAGACCTCCTAGCTGCAGGGCCAGGGGCGGATGCTGGATGTAATACACTTGATAACCCAAGGGCGCCGCCTGGGGTTCCCTATCAATGGCAAAACTCACTAGTGCAGGATCAAACGTTTCGTCCAATGGACGCAGTTGAGCGCGAATTTGCCCTGATAGGTTTTCGGGCACGCGCAGGGTGATAGTAACTTCAGCGCCGCCGCTGGTGGGTATGGGCTCTGCAAAGCGGACTTGGGTCGGACCTTCCCGATCAATGAAATCTGTAGAAATCTCCTGGGTTGCTTTTGTTCCCTCGCTTTCCACGCTGAGCACAATGGTTCCCTTGGAAAGGCGAGCCGCCGCTGGTCTTAGAAAGATTCCTACACGGCTAATGGGGCTGTTGCGAGTGGCGCGGAATGCCTGAGTATAGGCATGTCCACTTTCCAAGAGGATAGCGTTACTTTCGCCTTCGGTGGGTGCAAGGTTAATAAACTCTCGATCAGAAGTAGCCGTGAGCAGAACCAGGCCAGTGAAGCCAGCAACAGCGGCGAGAGCGTAGCGAGCGAATTTATTCATGGCGCCAGAGATAAAAGACAGAACTTACAGCAAAGAGGGCTAAAAGCACGGTGAGGATATGGAGAGAAAATGTGGCCGGGTGAAACCAGCGGGCGAGGGCGACTATGCCGGCAGCTGTGAGGAGTGAGAAAGCAACAGTGAGTAGGGAAATCTTCATAGAGCGCGCTCGCGTTTCAGAATGCTGCCAGCGTAATTCCGAAACTGTTGATAGGAGGGCATCGTCGGCAGTGATGTACCTATTTGTACATCATGCAGTTGCCACAACGGTGCATCTCCGTCTGGACTTTCCGCAAAAAACATAAGATCTAAAGAGCGATCGATCTCCTGGAATTTGTCAGTGAGGGGGATTTTCACAATGGCCATGCTAAATTCCTCGTTTCTGGTTGGGAGTGGCTGTCGGCTGCCATAGCCAAGCCAAAATGAATCTTCACGGACACCTACGGCAAGGGAAGAAAGGTTGGTGGGCGTGTATTTAATTTCTAGCCTGAGCTCCTGAGCAAGAACTGGGCTGGGGAAGTAGATGTCGGCGTGAGCAAGCGGCTCTGTGATCAGGTGAGAATTACTCTGATCTTGGGGATAGGGTATGCCATGAATGTTTTCAATCTGACCGAGAGCGACTCGACGCAGTGGAACGAGCGACAGCAAAAAGATGCAGCTGGTAAGAGCGAGAGCGGCGCCCATGATTTTGAGTACTTCAGGCATTTATTCCTGTATAGGTGCTACCCACTTAAGGCGCGGGTGGATTTTAGCGAGCAGCTGGCGATCCGACGGTTTAACTTCTCGCAGCAACAACAAGACTGCGAGATACACGATCCCTGCCAACACGTACTGAGGAATAAGCGTGAGTGGAGTAGCCTGCCAGAGGTACGTCACACCGACAGCGGCCGCGGATGCGATTAAAATATTGATGGTGCTTCTAATTGGCAGGGGAATGCGGAAGGTTTTGAAAGTATAGGCTGAGAGAGTGGCCAGCCCGATCAGACCGGTTATGGTTGTTTGCCAGGCGGCGCCAAGCAAACCGAACTGCGGGATCAAAAAAGCTCCGGCCGCGGCGCTTATTACTAACATGGCAATAGTAACGGCCAGCCCCACTTTGGCGCGACCGGCACCGGCCACGATATTCGCGATGAGGAGAAAAAACGCCAACGCTCCTAAGCCTATAATTAGGATCGTGAGAGAGGATGCAGCCGGAGTATAGCGGGAAGAGAAGAATAGTGTGATTAGGCTTTTGCTGGTAGCGGCCGCGAGGGCTACGGAGGGGACAATCAGGGCAATTAGGTAGCGCAACGTGTCACTAATAAAGGCAGCGGCTTTATCGCGGGAGGCGCCCGGTTTGGTAAGTGCAGAGACACTCGGCAGGAGAATAAAGGCGATAGCCTGAAGCAACATGTACGGGATACGAGCGATAGTGCTAGAAGCATTATAGAACCCTGCCTCCACGTCGCTGGCGAGCAGCGCTTTTACCATGAACAAGTCGAGGCTCATGATGAGTTGTAATCCCATGACAATGAGAACGTAGGTGCTGGCGAACGCTAAGAAATCATGGGTGCGTATTTCGCTGGGTTTCTTCCCGGGAACGTTTCTCGACCACCACCAACCCAGGGCTGCTGCGGCTAAACCGCCTAAGGCAAAGCCCGCAAAGGCGCCGTAGACGCCGATGAAGTAGATCAGGCTGATGGCCCCCACCAGTTTGATAACGGCGTAAAAGGATGTGAGTAAAGCTTGCCAATTGAATTTGTGCAGGCCGGAAAAGAATTGGGTGAACACCATATAGAAGGCTTGTAAGAAAATGACCAGTGCGACAAATTGGATAAGGTGGGTGAGAGAATCGTCTTTTAGGAGATGGGCGATGAGCGGAGCGAGTAAAAGGGTAGCAATGCCGACCAGGGCGGCGACAGCGGCTTGCAAACGAATGGTTTGTTTGAGAATGCTTTGGGCCTGATCTTCATGACGAGCTACAAAGCGAGAGATGGATATGGGAACCCCCAAGGTTAGGAGGATGCCGGCGATAGATTGGACGGCCAACACTACTCCATAAATGCCATACACTTCGGGCCCAAGTACACGGCCTACCCACGGATGGGTGATGTAGCCCAAAAGGAGTACAAGTGCCTGGGCGAACATCAATGCAAGCGCTCCGGTTACACGAGATTGGCGTTTCGCAGTCATGGCGTATGAGCTAAGCCTAGCGCAATCAAGTCAAAAGAAAGAGATGCTTGGTTAGGATTATTCACGGTAAAGGTGATAAAGCCGTCTTCATCAATGGGGAGATTTTCAGGAGAGATCTTTTGAGTGACGGGGGAGGAATTGGCAAATTGAATATAGAGCTCGAGTGAAGAATCTGCCGTGCCACTGTTGTCTTGATCCCAAAGCACCCGTACGTAATCGCCGACGTTGAACTTGAGGGGGATCAAGGGAGCTGATGTCGTGCGGAAGGTCGTACTGCCGTCTACCTGTGGGTCAGATACGCGAGTAGCGCGTATGCTAGCCGGCAAGTGCTCGAACGTATCTTCCAAGTCGCCGATGTCGTTGGCAAGTGTGGAAGGCTTGAGAAGCCAAGCTGTAGCTTCCGCGCCGGGTCCTGTCTTTTCCTGCACCCCCAGCAGGCGCTCCTCGGCAGCCTGCGGTGCGTCTGCCGGGGGGCCCCCGGAGCGCCACCCGGCGTGTGGCTGATGCAGTGTTATATCATCTACCTTTTTCGTTTCCTCCAGCGCCGGGTTGTGAGAAAAGTGGGAGATGCTGCTGCCGTCGATGCCAGTGAGCCAAGTAATGTGGTGCTTTTCCATGAGCTGAGTAATTTCGGGGCGACTGCCGAGGGAAAAGATTTTTTCGTAATCGAGTTGGTTGAGGTAGAGCTGGTAGCGAAGCGGCGACTGACGCGCTTCGCTCATTTGAGTTTCGAGGTCCGCGGCTATGCGGGTGAACATGGGATGTCCGCTTAGCACCAGCCACGACGCCGAACGACGGTTGTAGTCGTCGACGAGAACGGCACCGTTGTTCTTTCCTCGAAGATACTCCACTAGCTCCAGTTGACCTGCGGTCAGAGTTGAGTTTGTGCGGAGTGAATGGGAAAGAGTAAAAGCACGAGTAATAGATTGACCAGCCAGTATTATGAGAAGTAGAGCTACGGAAAGAGCGGCAAATGCCCTCATACTTTTTGAGAGCAGGATTTGCAGTGCGCTCCAAAGGGAGCTTAAGAAATATGCTCCGGTAATACTAAGGGGAATGGCCAAGTAGAAGAGAGCACGGACAGGCGGAATATCGATATTGAGTCGAGGCCCCTGCGAGAGTGCGAACACCACGATCGTGCTGGCAGCGAATCCCACTACACTCAGTTTTTTCACTGTGCTGCCAGCCTTCGCCGAGGCTTCGGCCGGCGGGCGCAGAATACGAAGTAATAAGAGAGTCATACCAGCTAAGCCAAGAATCATCCACGGCGTCCCCATTAGGGTAAGAGTACGGGCGAGGTCAGGTGTTTGGCTCAAGAGGTGCGGGGTAGAGGTAAATATGTGAGGGATCTTCTCGTGCAGCCCAAGTGGTATAGCCACGGCAAGGAAAGCCACTATGAAAGGAATAAGGATCATGGCTGCGCGGCGGTAACGAAGTGCCAGTACAATGACTAATGGAAGAGCCATGAAGAAGGCCAGAAACGCGGAGAACTGGTGAGTGAGGAGGAGTAGGGCAGCGCTGACAACCATACCTAGAAATACCCGCCACCTCCATCGCTCTAGGAGATGCAACCCCAGTAGAAGCAATGTGAAGAGCAATAATTCCCCCACAATGTTCTGGTAGTGGTAACCGGGCTCGCGCACGTAGCGCAGGAAGCGTTCTTGGGTGACTACCAGAAAGAAGGTAAGAATAGCGCCTAGACGGCGGTGAGGCTCAGGAAGAACATGATGTGCAATCGCCGCTGCCACACCGGCGGCTAACAAGGAAAATATAATTGCCGAGATACCTATACCAGGGAGGCCAGCCAGCCAAAGAAAGCCGGCCGCGAGGGCATGAAGGGCGGGGGTATAAAAATCAACTGGATCACGGTTCAGTAAGGCAGTAGCCTCTTGATAGTTCGGGAGATGCCCTGTTTTAAGCAAAGCATTCGCCCAGACAATCGATTTCTGGGAATCTCCTGTAGGGAGGCCCTGGTGAATAACAAAAAAGGATGTAGCGAAGGCCAGAAGAGCCGCGCCTGCAAGGGATGCGATTGCCCAATATGTTTGTCTCACAGTAAGCATTACACCGCGACTATTTTCTCATATTCTTGGGCGAGCGTCTCCCATGAAAACTGCTTGGCGTGTTCTTTGACTAGAATTTGTTCGGAAGAGCTAAGCGGTTTTTCCAGAAACTGATCAATTTTGCCGACGTAGTCTCCTCCATCTCCTGGTTTAGCGAAACATCGCTCGTGCAAAGAGTCGGGGATAAGATATGGGCGGATACCAATATCGCTGGTAACGATAGGGAGCCCGAGGGCAGTCGCCAGAGCGACACGAAAGCTGCTCTTGGCACGGTTCGTAATACTACCATCAACGGGGTCGAGGAGAATGGCATTGGAGGGAAGATTTGACAGCAACATTTGGAGAGCAAACCTCCCATGCCACACCACTGCCTTTTCTAAGCTCTTCTCTGCAAACATCTGCTTTACTTTCTCTACATCATCGCCATCGCCATATATGTAGAGTCGGATTTCTGGGTGCTTTTTTCGAACCTCGGCCAAAATATCAGGGAGTAAATCGATGCGATGGCCGGAGGAGAGGGAAATACTACCGGCGTACAAAAGGATCGGCGGGTCCTGCCGCTCCTGCACCCCCACCGGGCGATTCTCGGATGCACTGCGATCCGTCCGGCGGGGGGCCCCCGTCGCGTCACCCGCAGGCACTGATAAGCCGGTTGGAATCATCGTGATCGGTTTCTTTCCCTGACTAAGCTGTTCGAAGTGATCCGAGAGGAAGGGCGTGGCAGTGACGACATGGTCGGCAATTTTGGCACTGGCTCTTTCCGCCCAATGAATGGCAGCCCGCTGAGTCCAACTGGAAGTTACATTAGCCGTGAGCTCGAAATCGTCGACATCGAGAATAACTCTCTTTAGTTTGTTAACAAGTAAAGCTAGCTGAGTAGCCAATACATTTTCTGGCAGCGACTTCACTATGACAACAGCATCGGGTTTCAAGGATGTGAGCTTCATGCTTCCAACTATCGCGTTGGTCAGTATGGTGAGAACAAGCGGCACACCCCGCTGGCGTTTCTTGCCTGAAGCCGTTTTCTGGAACGGGTCGGTGCCAATGAAGTGAACTTGTACTCCAGCGTGGGAACCTTGGGAAGACTTCCCATGAGCTAAAATATGTACTTCGTGTTTTTGGGAAAGCTCCTTTGCCAGCGGCAAAACACGGCCGGCAAGAGTGGAGCCGGCAAGGCCCTGGGTCGTAATAAAGGCTATTTTCATGTATTTATGGTACTCGATACCGAAGTGTCAGTTATACGGAATATTTCTTATTCTGTCTATATCTCCAATATCGATATCTGGAGATATAAAGCTGCGGATTTGATTCACTGCAATGCTGCAAGGATTGCAGTTTTGCGATCTTGAGGTAGCCGGCGACCGGCGAATTCTTCGTTGGTAGGAACCTCTTCCTTAGAAATCCAGCGGTACCCAGTGTGCTCAGGGCTCACAGTAACGCGGGGGAGGTTGAGATCTATTTCGTAGATAACACAGAACCCGTGGGTACCGTCTTCGTAGGGAATAGGGTACCGATATGAATGCAAATATCTTTCAATGACAAGGTTGGAACTCCCGGGAAGCTCCTCCAAAACTTCGCGCGCGAGCGCCTGTTCAACATCTTCGCCGTTATCTATCCGTCCACCGGGTAAATCCCAAGTGAGCCTGCCCTGGGGATCTTTACCCTCTAGAATAAGTGCTTTGCCATCTTGAACAACGAGTCCCTTCACCGTAACGTAGAATTTCTCAGGCATGGTTTTTGATCTTATTGATGAGCGGCCAGATTTGGAAAGCCGTTTTGATAAGTGTCTTTGTATCAAGTTTACTACCGTCTTTCGATGTCCAGGTGATGGGAAAGTTCTTGACAGTGTACCCGCGACGCACCGCCTGATAAGCGATTTCAGCGTCGAACAGCCAGCGCTCCTCTATTAAGTTTGCGAAAAGATCCCGGGCAACCTCCTTTTTATACCCCTTGAAACCGCACATCGTATCGATTTCCCCCAGGCCAAACAGGGACATGTAGTTGCGGTAGACTGCTCCTGACAGTTTTCTTAAAGGAGAGTGGCGTTCCGTCTTCGCGCCCTCCATCCAGCGGCTGCCCACACCAATGTCTGCTTCGGCGAGTGCGGCGACCATTCGTGGAAGTTCGGCAATCGGCGTGGCACCGTCGGCATCCATGAAAACAACGTAATCTCCTTGGGCGGCCATTACTCCGGATCTCACTGCGGCACCTTTGCCTTGGTTTACAGCGTGGTGCAAGACACGGATTTTGGGAAGCAGGCGGGCATATTTCTCTGCGACACCCGCAGTCGCATCTTGGCTGCCATCATCCACCACGAGAATTTCAGCAATCTCAGTAGTCTGATTTTTGTCATAATCTACGATGGATTGCAAAAAGGGCCCAAGGCGCTGCTCTTCGTTATAGGCGGGAATGACTAGAGATAGTTTCATTAGCTTGGAGCTTCGCTCGCTTGTTAGCTTGCTGTCAGTAGAGTAGCATTTTTGCTGTATGGTAATGCAAATTCTATTGCTGGTTCTCGCTTCCTTCTTGGGTAGCGGAGTCTTATTTGCGCATCGGCGGATCCTGACGTATCTGGCAGCGGCGGGCATCCTTTTTGAGGTGCAGTGGCTCGCCTTGACTTTGTTGGACAGAACCCTATTTCAGAATATCGAAATGGAGCTGGTGTTTTGGGTTGGATCTATTTTGGCGCTCATACTGTGGGCAGTGCATTACAAAAAGTTTTCGTTTCCCGCATTGGACGGTGGCGAGATGGTAGCGGTCGTGGTAACTCTGGCCGCGCTCACGGCTGCGTTTATTGTTTTTGAATTTAACACACTCTCGCTTTTTGACTGGAAAACTCATGGCTTTTTCAATGGGGACACAAGTACGCTCATTGCGATTACGCAGAAATCATTTCTGACGAATGGCCTAGTGCAGGAAAATCCCTTTGCGGGAAACGGGGTTCTGGAATACCCCTCGCTGCTTCACGGGGGGCTGGCGACCTTTTTCTCTGGTGTCAGCGGCGGCACTCCTTTGGATTGGTACCGCTTTCTGCCGCTCCTTACCTACCTCCAAATCGTTCTGACTGTCCCCATGTTCTTCTTACTGTGGGACGCGGTTTACCCCGAGCCTGCCGAAGGGTGGAAAATGTGGTTTGGGGTGCCGTCGAGGTGGGCGATCCTCATTTTGCAGGGGGTGCTGGTGCTGTACGTAATGGCGCTTTCTTGGGAGAGCTTCGTGTACCCGCAGGGACACTTCTTTTTGGCGGGCGTGTTCTTGCTGATGGCGGCATTACTCGCTACATCATGGGGTGGAAAAATGCGCGAGATGCTTCCTCAGCTTGGGTTAGCCGTAGTCGTAGGGCTGGTTCTGCTTTTTTCCAACGCAGTTACGGGAACGGCGGCGGTACTTCTGAAAGTTGTTTTTGATGGATTGCACGTCATAAAACGGGGACAGCCTGTGATAACCCGGCTGGGATGGGGGGTGGGCGTGCTGTTCTGGGTCGTGATGTTCTTTTTGTTTACACCTGGGAACGGATCGCTCGGTGCAGTTCCCTGGTTTTCGTACACGGCCGCAGTTGAGATGGGAAGGTTAGCTCCAATGCTGATACTTGTAGCCATAGGAATATTCCTGGTGTATGAGCGAAAATTGTTTGTAAGTGCCGCGGCTGTAGGAATGATGGTGTTGGCCCTTATAACGTTCGTCTTTTCCGCGCGGGAAATTGTGGTAGAGAACGCATCCCGGTTTTTTTACCACGCGGTTTTACTGGCCTTTCCATTAGCCTTGTCCCCGCTCATACAGTCCTTCTATTGGTTCAGGCGTGAATTTGTGCTCAGCAGCCGCCTGACAGTGGAAAAAATTGTCGGGTGGGGCACAGCTTTTGTTCTGCTTGCTATATTTCTCTTGCCAGCCGGAACCAGCGTAGGCAGCGCACACGATAACTTAATGTTTAAAGACGAGCAGGTGATTTCAGCTGCCATGCAGGAGGCAATGGATTGGGTAGCACACAATACCGACTCTACCGCAATTTTTCTTACTTCACCGGACGCGCCGTTCCTGGTGCCGATGCTGACTGGGCGGGCGCAACTCAGGAGTGGCTTTTGGCTTTCCCCAGATGACCGGGCGCTGGCAGATGTTCAAGCAGCTTTTGCAGGCAGCCAATCGGCGCAAGAGATGGTTGCGAGTCAAGCAGACTATCTATTGCTTCAGGGGGAGGAGCGTACGCAGTGGGGGTCCCTGGGGAGAGAGCCTATATTTAGGAGCCCGAATCTACTTATCTATACGCTGCGCTAAGGCTGTGAGAAACTCGTGAGCGGTTTTTTCCCAGCTGAAATGCTGCAGCGTATAGGGGCGGGCTGAATGAATAGGCGACTGCTCAACTAAGAAGTGGCTAAGGGAGGCTGCCCACGCCCCAGCGTTTCCAGGTGGCAGCAATGTGCCATTTCGGCCGTCATGGATGGCGTCAGGGATGCCTTCCAGGTTTGATGCGAAGATAGGGCGATTGCAGAGTGCGGCTTCCAGCAACACCAACCCAAACCCCTCAGCGTCATTTTCGACAGGAATGTTAGGCATAATAAACGCGTCAACAGTATTGTAGAGAATCTTAAGCTGTTCGTCGGAGACTCTGCCTAACATAATTACTTTCTCCGGCCTGCCCCGCGAAGCTTCAAGAATTGAAGCGAAGTGGGGCCCGTCACCGGCGATGACGTAAATTACATTTTTGGGAAGTTGAGGAAGAACGTCGCGAATGAACCACTCATGACCTTTGCGTTTGACCAAGCGGCCGCTCGTGAAAAGAACTTTCTTATCTTTCAGATCTTGGCTGAGGAGCGTGACAAGTTGATCTCGAGTGATATTTGGATCATAAAAACGATCCGAAATTCCTGGCTTCACGACCGCCACTTGGCCGCGCATATTGTGATTTTTTAGAAGCGAGGCAACATGCTGGCTAATGGGGAAATAGTAGTCAAAGTTTTGAAAGAAAAACTTCAGGTAGAGTTGATAGAAACGGTTTGGATACGTGATGTCGAGGCCGTGGACGGTCACGGCAACTGGTTTGCCGGTAAGTCCTTTGAGCTTCCAGCCGAGAAGGGCGAGCATCGGGTCGCCAATGTGGATTACGTCTACCTTCCGCGCCGCCGACAGTGCCCGAAGCAAGGCAGAAAAATTGAAGAGGGGAGAAGTGACCCGGCTACCCCAGTGAGCTATGACTTTAGATTCAACACCTGGCTGCCTGGAAGCGTGTTGAACGAGCTCATAACTTAAACGCTCCATGCCGCCAGCGTTTTTCCCGTAGGCACGGGTCAAGAAAAGAATTTTCATTTTTTCCCGTACGTATTTTTGCGGGTGAGATAGAGTTGCTGCTCAATGAGAACACGGTTGCGGTGCAGCATATCCGCCAGCATCGACATCACTAAAATGAGAAAGCCTATGACGAGAAGGGTGCCGGAGACTATCACCAGCGAGCGAAAGGGAGCCGTCCGGCCGGTGCTGAGGTAGTGCACTACCAGAAACAAGCTACTGGCCACTCCAAGGGTAAAGACGGCAATGCCGGGAATTCCAAAAAAGTAGAACGGTTTGTAGTCGCGGGCTGCCCGGAAAATAATCGAAGCGGCTTTCGTGCCAAACCTCCAGAGATTAGAGGCGACGCGGGATTCGCCAAATTCACGTTCCCCGCGAATTTTTAGCGGTACCTCAGTCATGGCAATGTTCTTAAAGGCGAGGTCGATAAAGGTTTCATGCGTGTAGGTAAAGCGGCCAAAAAGAGTGAGGCGGAGCGCGGCTTCGCGGGAATAGGCGCGGAAGCCGCAGGACACGTCAGTGAAGTTTTTGCCGGTAATGGCGTTAATGACACGGACCATTTGCCGGTTTCCCCATACTTTAATGGGGGGCATGGCGGGAAACCACTTCTCCTTTGCAAAGCGGGTAGCAGTGACGAAGTCAGCTTTCCCCGAGAGAATCGGTTGAATGAGGGTAGGTAAATCTTTCGGGTTAAACTGGCCATCGGCATCCATGTTAACGATGATGTCTGCTCCTGCTTTAAGCGCCGCTTCGATGCCAGTGTGGAAGGCCGCTCCAACACCTTGATTATGAGAGTGACGTACAACGGTAGCGCCAGCCTGCTCGGCCAGTTTGGCAGTATTGTCGTTTGACCCATCGTCAATAACAATTACAGCGGTTTCTGTAATACCAGCAATAGGAGCGGGAATATTCTTGATAACACCTGCTACTGTTTTCTCTTCATTCAGAGCAGGAATAACCGCTACTAGTTTCATATCGATATTGTGACACGTTTAAAACGTGTACAGTACGGTATTACACTCCTTTTGTCAACTGGAGGAGTTAATCGTTGATCTCTTGGGTCTTACCGTTTACGGTAACTTTCATTTTCATGCTTTGCTCTCCGGAAGTAGACCCACCTACTGATTGCGAAACATTAATATGGGCGCTCGCGTTTTCACTTTCAGATTCGTATGAAATCTCAGCAGTGCGTGGGTTACTGTTTTTGCCTGAATCAGTAACCGTCCAGTTTCCATCTTCTTTTTGCGTGGGCGAAGGTGTTGGGGTAGGGGTCGGAGTCGGGGAGGGGGTAACTGTGATAAGTGCACTAAAGACTCGAGGAATAATGGTCGGGATGCTTGTGGGGTCCACCGTTGATACTTCAACCTGGGCAGTGCTTGTGTTTATGTGTACGGATTCCCCGGCAACTTCAGGAGAAGGCGGAGAGGTAGGCATAATTGGAACCTCGCTCTGCTTTGGGCCACCAGTTCCCACCGCAACAGCCACAACAATGGCGAGTACAGCCACAAGTAAAAAGTTTACCCCCTGAAGGTTCATCACTTTCAGGGTAAGGTCGCTTACCTTCTTGTCAATGTAACTTTTCCGGAAGCTACTCAGTTACTTCCACTGATAGGTACATAGAGCCAGTTCCCGGGGGATCAGCAAATTGCGAGGCAGTTACATAGGCCCAGGACTTACCGTCAGGGGAAGTTACGTACGCCGTTTCTGAAGCATTGCCATTGGTAGGAATTACTTTCGTCACTTGTTGGGCATTGGTTGCAGTTGACGCAGGAGCAGCGGCAGTAACGGCTACTTGCGGGGAAGAGGGTTGGGGGGCAATGCTCGGGGCCGCGGGTACTACTGGCGCACCACTGCTGGTTATCATCGCACTGGGCTTAGCATTAGGAGCCTTTGTGTAATCGTATTTGGGGGCTTCGGGGACGACGTAGGACGAAGCGGCCGGGTCTTTATAATTGCTAGGCGTGTATGATGCCGGCTCGGGAGGGTTGTAAAAACTTCCTGAGGAGGGTATTGGCTGGCTTGTTGTCGGTGCCGAAACTGCCGGGGCGGTGTTCACTGTTTTCACGGGCTCAGGTTGAACAGATACCGGGATGGGGGTGGGCGCGGGCACAGCGGAATTGTCGCTGCTACTTTGCGCCAGAGTCACCCCTGCGGCAGCCACCACCGTGATCACAACAAATATAAATATGGATATAAACGATGTTTTCATACTAACGACCCACGATAATTGATATTCGGCATAATTTCAAGAGAAGCTTGCTAGATAAACGTTTTGCGCTACCTAGCACACCTCTCTCGCCATCTCCGCTCCCACCTTGAGGAGATGGCCAAGAGTAGTCATATGTTTATATGAAGTTCAACTGCGCGAACTGAGTAAGTGTCAGTATCCCGTGTTGATTGCCGAGGTTGAAGTTTGCACCCCAAGCCATTGGGAAGGGTATGAAGTCCCACCCTTGTACCTTTGTACCGCCTGAGAACGACTGATTGGTAGCGAGGTCTCCCCACCCGGAAGCTGAATTGTTAGAGATGAATTCACCTTCAGCTCGGGCAATGTTGCCGCCCACTTGTGATCGTTGGTCTGTGTTTGCGAACTGATGGTGCGTAATGTTCTTACCCCAGGTATTCAGGCCTTGAGTGCCGCTGCCCATAGTCTGTCCCGTCCACATAGCCGGGAACTGATTGTTGGGACCAGTTAGGCTTGCGCCTGCGGCCCCTGTCTGACCCATGGTCATCATGGTAACTTTGTCCGCTGACATATTTTGGTCGAGCGTGGTTTCTGATTTAGCACTCATACTGCCAACCTTTACCGAGGCATCCAGGTCCATGAGCTGGCTTCCAGAAACATTCCAGAAATGCCCACTGGCTGAAGAGGATTGCGTTCCGCTCATCCAAGCTTTGTTGTCGGAGATGTTACACCCACATCCGCCACATGGCAGCGGAGGACACGCTGCTGGCGGTGGAGCTGCAGGACAGGCAAGCGCAATCGTAGCTGACAGGGCAGCGGCTGCGAGAGCAGACGCCGCGCCTAATGCGTGACTGAGTTTCATGGAGGATCACCCCCTTCCAGAAGGAAGTACATCCGACTCACTGTACACGCCCTATTTTATTTTGTCAGGGCGTTTATCCACACTTTACAGCGTGGTCAGGGTGTTGTCTCAACATCGATAAAGATAGAGCCGGTAGAAGTCCCACCGGACGATGATTGCGAAACGTTTACGAACCCTTGAGCATTGCCATTAGCTGATGTGACAGAGACAGATTCAGAGGCGTTGCCGTTTGTCGTCAGCGCTCTGGTCACCTTGTTACTACCGCTCGTTGGTGAAGGTGTGTTTGAAGTTACCTTCACTGTTCCAGGAGCAGTTGTGACGTTCTGAGCTAATCGTACGTTGGCGATGTGCACACCCGGCGCCGCGTTTGGCGCGCTAGCGTAATTGGATATCGCGACGGGCGGACCATTTTGGTAGTTTGTAATTGAAGAGACGATTGGTTGGTTGGACTGACTTACAACAGAGCTGACGGATAGGTATTGCTGCGGTTCAGGAGCATAGTAGCCGGTGAAGGAAGCGGAGGGTGGCGAAACAAGGATAGTTTGAGTGGATTTCACTTCAGCAGCAGGGGAGGCGGCAACTTGCGAAGTGGCAACTGACACAAGCGTTTTAACAGGCTGTGGGTTCACCGCCGCGACGGGACGAGGCTCTGGAGCAGGCTCACCCCCGCGCTTAGCCATGACAAAACCCGTGCCGACGGCAGTTGCAATAGTGATAAAGAGAAATATGGGTGCAATGGTTTTCATTTCAACCATACCTCTCTTTCCATCTCCTTCCCTCCGAGGAGATGGTTAGAGATAGTCCTTGATTTAGATCCAAGGTAGAACTGTAACCTTGTTCCCGAGGTTGATGAATTGTTCGAGAAGGATAGGTCCAGCTGACGCGAGTGCGCCACTCCATGGCAATGGAGGCCATGGTACATAGTTCAATTGCTGTGATCCGCCAGCAGCCATGTTGGCTTGCTGTTGAGTCAGAGCGCCGCGGCCCGAAGCTGAATTGTTCATGTTGAGGTCGCTGGCAACTAGAGAACTTGAGTCACCGGTCACATATTGTCCATGAATCATGGAATCTTGTTCCTGCATCGGCATGGTGCCAAAGATGGCTTGTGCCTGTGCGCTGTTACCAAACCCTTGAGCCGTTACTTTTGCCGGCTGGAAGTTCCAAGGATAGATAACAGAAGCTCCTGAGTTGGTTGCCTGAACCTGATTGGCTGAGGTTGTGTCCCAGGCTATCTGGTGCTGCCCAGCCCAAACATTCGTCTCAGCTGTGTTGGTTCCGGCGTTTATTTTCACGCCAGTGTCTGCCAGTGTTGACATTTCAACGTCAACCAGAGCAAGACCTTGAGCTGAGTTCCCTTGCTGCGTACTCGTGGTTCCCCAGATCATTGCGTTAGGGTTCACACACAGGGACGCACACATCGGAGGTGGAGGAGGTGGACATGGCTGCGCACACGGAGGTGGAGGAGGTGCGCTCGGTGGCTTTGGTGTTGGAGGCGGACACGCGAGAGCAACAGTTGCGCTGAGCGCAAATGCGGCCATGGCCATAGATATGCCGCCACCAAAGGTGATTTTATTCATATTGTATTCACCTCCTTTCTTTGATTGTGTGCTCGGTCAGAATATTCCCCCATAGGAATGTCTATCTAAACTCTTTTCAGAACTCGCCTAAGACCAAAGAGTCCAGCGAGTGTCATGAGGGGAGAGCTGCCAAGCGCCAACGTTCCGGGACCAGTTTTAGCAGTGACAGGCACAGCGGGCCGGGCAATAGAAGGTGCAACTTGCACTGGTTGTTGCTGAGGGGCTACCACCTGCGCGGCCGCAATAGCTTCGATGCGTTGTACGAGAGTCTTATCCTCCGCGACCTGAAAGACTCCATCGCCATTCAAGAGTGCGCTGGTAAAGAGCTCGTAGCCATTAGGGGCAAAGGCTTCGACTTCTACGTCAATGGCAAACGTGATTTCAGACTGAGCAGAGAGGATGAAATTCTGCCACTCGACGGTGCGAGATTTTGGGTTAACTGCAGTACTTGCTCCTAGATCCTCATGCCCGCGCATGGTTTCAGGGTTAGGGATGATGAATGGAGAAATATTTACGCGCACGGTTGAGATAGCTACATCCCGGAACAGGTTGTTGCGCATCTTAACAAGTAGGGTAATTTTTTGCCCTGGACGAGCTTGAGAAAGACCGTCAGTAACAAGGAGAGCAACGAAGTCATTAGCTTTGATTTCTGGCATCGGTGGCGGTGTAGGGGTGGGTGTTGGTTTTGGGCCAAGGTTGACTTCATTGTGCTGGTTTATGTTGGTAACGACTGTTCCGTTGTTGACAGTGGGATTGGCAACCACAGCTAGTGCGCCTTGCGTGGCGTCGACTGCGGTGAGACTGGAACCCTGCTGAACAACCCCTTGTTGTTGGTTACCGCTTTGCGCCACGACGGTGTTGTTCTGGGTAGAATTTGTGGCCACTGAACCCCCGGGAGCAACGCTGCCGCCTGTGAAGCCCACGGCAGCGGTTTGCTGAGCTGTGACAGGTTGCGGCTGCACGACAACAGGCTGCGGTTGGAACATGGTGTTGCATGCCCAAGCTGAAGGGGCAACGAGGGCGGCCATTGCAAAAACGAGGATTGAGGCAAAAAGTTTGTTCATATGGAAAACTGTTGAGGCTACGACAAGCCTTCTTGAGCGTCAAGTTGACAATTTCTAACTTTATTCGTGTTTTGTACGCCCCCTAATTTGGGTTGCGGATGACGTTGCCGTACTGACTGGTGGTAGCAGTCGTGCTTTGCCCGCCAGGATTGCGGATAATATTGCCATACTGCGTAGTTGCGGCGCTTCCGCTCTGTCCGCCTGGGTTACGGATAATTTTGCTGTAATCCAGGAATGACGGCAGAACCAGAATGAGCGCCAGAGCGATGATGGCTATCCTCAGATTGCTCATAGCCTAAACCCCGAGCATCGTCTTTGGCTGGGGCACGTTGGTATATCCGTTAGCCTGCGCATATGGCACGCCACTGGTAAAGTTGTTTATTTGTGGCTGGGGAACGCTGCTATACGTGTTAATCGCAGGCTGAGGCGCGGGAATGGTGCGGCCGTCGGTCGCAAGCATAGTTAGCGGTTGAGGAACGCCTTCGTAGAAGGTGCGGGGAGGGGGAACTGTAGGCGAGGGAGTAAACGTGGGACCGGGAATAGGTGTAATTGAAGGCCGGGGGGTAGTTGTAGGGCTTGGTGAAGGCCTGGGACTTGGACTGGGTGAAGGAGAAGGAGACGGGGAAGGAGAGGGTGAGGGTGACGGACTTGGTGAGGGACTCGGGCTTGGGCGAGGAGTGGTGGTAGGCGATGGACTTGCTGAAGGGGAAGGAGAGGGAGAAACGGTGGGCACAGGGGAACCATCAAGCTTAATGTCCACCTTATTCCCGTCATACGTAATAGTAAAAATTGTTCCAACGGGCACAAGGAATGTGAAAAGAATTCCTGCGATGGTGATTGAAACACTTGTCATAGCCAAAGATAGTGCCAAATTAAGGCTTAATTGGCAAGAGTATTCCGAAATCTTGCTCCAGTTGCGCCATTTTTGCTATTCTAGCTAGACATGAGACTTTCCTTTGGCATTTTGGCAGCGGCCCTTTTTGTGACCCTGGCGTTACCGGCAGATCTTAGGGCTGCAACCCCGGCTCTCCTGGGGCGGGTCAATGAGGCCTTCGAGCAGGCCTTCGGGGAATTCCCCACGCCGGCTGAAAGTCTGTATTGGCAGAAGCGCGTAGCCAGCGGCGAGAAGAAAACGTATGACGCTTTGCTTGGAGCCATGTACTACCAAAAAGCAATTGGGCGGACAGTCGGGGAAGACTTGCCTATTAACGGGAAAACTTCTGCCAAGGCGCCGTCCCCAGCCACGTCTGAGAGTAAAACTCAGCTGATTAAAGATGTATTGCCAATTTTTATTCAGATTTTCGGCAATGATCCGACAAACACAGAAAAAGCCTGGTGGCGCAAGCGCATTTCCTGCAACGAGATTAAAACCAAGGATGCGCTCATAAAATCGATGAACTTCCACAAATCAAAGAAGGTGCGTAAAGGGAGTGATGCAATTTGTGGCCAAGTAGCGGCAAGACCGCCAAGCGGCGTAACAAGCAAGGAAGTCTTGAATTTGGGTGGGCACGTGTTGGGGGATTTGGTGCGGATCGGAATTTACGGCACCAATGGGAGTGCTATTACGGTGGCAGTAAACAGCCAGTACCATATACGGTCTGGCAGTGAGACTCTCGCCACGCTTGGAAAAGATGACGAGGTAAAAGTAAGCTGGTCAGGAGGAAATTACCACGTGCGAGGCTCGGGGTTAGAGATTGATGCCGAGGAGCCTGTGCGTATTACTCCAGTGGGTGGCGGAATTGTACAAATCAAAAGCTACAATGACAAATCAAAAACTATTGCGGATAAGAATTATAACCGCTTCCGAGGAATTGTTGAGATACGAAAGTGCACGGGTTGTGGCGAGCTTTGGGCTGTCAACGAGATTCGGACAGAACAGTACTTGCGCGGGCTCGCGGAAACTTCTGGTGAGGGACCGGAAGAATACATTAAGGCGTTGGGAATAGCTGCCCGTACGTATGTGCTGTATCACAAGGCCGTGACAGGCGGGCGCAGCCACGCGCGCGGTTACGATATTGGCCGGACTGCCGACGACCAGATCTATCGGGGATATGAATATGAAATTATTACATCGCGTATGGCGAGCATATTTAACCAAGTGCGGGGCATTATTGTGACGGACAGCGAAGGCGATAAGCCAGTATCCACCGTGTATTTCTCTGAT
>CAYHTZ010000013.1:0-30997 GCA_964359735.1 uncultured Candidatus Saccharibacteria bacterium | reverse complement strand
AAGGGTTTGGCTGTTCGCCAATTAAAAGGGTACGTGAGCTGGGTTCAAACCGTCGCAAGACAGGTTGGCCCCTATCTGTCGCGGGCGTGGCAACTTGAGAAGCGTCTCCCCTAGTAAGCCCATAACAGGGCCTTGCTACTTCAGAGAGCAATCTCTGTCGAATATTCGGCTAATAACGGTGAAGCCTTCATGGTACAATTAGTGCCGTAAGGTAATACCGTGGGAAGTCGAAGAGACACTCATCAAGAAACGAATTGGGCATACATTGCCGGTTTCTTTGACGGCGATGGCAGCTTAATGGTGCAAATTAAGAACCGGCGCGATACTTCGCGCGGGTGGAGAATTATGTTTACCATTTGCTTCTATCAAGACAGTCGTCACAGGGAACCTTTGCAGTGGATGCGCAGTGTACTGGAGATAGGCCATCTCCATGACCGAGTAGACGGTATAACCGAACTCCGGATTAATGGATACAGCCAAGTACAAAAAATTCTCCAAAGTATGCAACCCTATATTCGTTTCAAAAAGCAGCAAGTTGCTACCGCACTCAAAATACTGGAAGCAATAGAAGGGAAATCCTTCTTGTCACTCTCAGTTAAGAGTCGCACACAATTAGCTGATTGGTTTAGCGAAATACGTGAAGCAAACTACCACTCATCTGCTCGAAAATTTTCGGCGGATGAAATTAAAGAGTTGCTCACTCGCTAAATAGAGTGTTTTCTTTTGACCCCGTAACGACTGATCCCATTTTGGGTGAGATAGAGAAGCAGATTAGGATACTTCAATCTCTATCAAACGCCGACCCCCGCATTCGCGGGGTGAAGATATAGTCTACACCTTCAGAAATGAGGGAAGTATGTGACGAGAGGACCGGGGAGGACCAACCTCTGGTGTACCAGTTGTGTCGTTACTGACGCATCGCTGGGTAGCTACGTTGGGCAGGTGATAAGCGCTGAAAGCATCTAAGCGCGAAGCCCACTTCAAGACTAGGTTGCATTATGAGACTCCTGGGAGATGACCAGGTTGATAGGCCACAGGTGTACGCACGGTAACGTGTTTAGCCGAGTGGTACTAATTAGTCCAGCTGTATGAACGCTCAACCGTGTGAGTTCATATTTGGCTAGCGATGTGTGATTGAGGAAATTTACTTCGTACTTACAATTTTGAATCCAGTACCCTTGGTGTTTTTAGCGATGGGGGTACACCTGATCCCATTCCGAACTCAGCAGTTAAGCCCATCAGCACCGATGGTAGTTTATGCGTCATGCATAGGCGAGAGTAGGTCAATGCCAAGGGTACTGTATTCAATCACACCAGTTCCTCCCGCACCAGAACAAGTTCGGTGCGGGACTTCGTTTCACTGCGCTTCACTTCGCATTCCGAACACGGCAGCCTGCCCCGTACTGAGCTTTGCTCGTCGTGGCGGGGTGCCAGGATCCTTGGGCTTTTGTTATTTCTAGCTTTTTAACTTAACCTCGAGCGGAATCTTACTCGTCACCCATTCCACGCCAGGACAACGTTCCTGACTAACTTTGAGCAACTTTTTCAGGACTTGCTGGGAAGGCCCGCGAGCTACTACGTTTAACTTTATGTTCTCTGTGATTCGATCTTTCGATAGGCCTAAATACTTGCGCATGTTCATCTGGGTTTCAGCAGTGACTTCCAGTTTCGTGAGCTTGATGCCCTCTCGACTGGCGTTCACGGCAACCGTGGCTGCAAAACAGCTGGCAACCCCGAAGAGGAAGTATTGAATAGGGTCGGGATTGTTTCCCCAGCCGCCTAGCATGACAGGTGCCTCAGCCTTGAATTCAGTTTTCCCTTTGGCGTATTCCACTTTGGCGGTGAATTGCGGCTTCTTTTCCTGGAGCTCCCAGGCTCCACTAACGCGCTTGCTGACTATTGCCCGTTTTGCGCTCTTCTCTACCGCAGTAGCAAATTCTTCAATCCGAGCAAGAGCAATGTTATTCATGTTCTTGCGCTACTTAATCTTGAACTTTGGCGAGAGTAGGCCATAGGCTACTTCTTCCTTAATCTTGCGAGGTCTATTTCTGCTGACTCTTGTAAGCAGCGAAGCTGAATCCGAAAGAAATTTATTAGTGGGGTTGCTTTGTTGGGTGGGTGCTTATCAAACCATTCATCCAATTTCTCCTGGAGCTTCTCTAGTTTTTCCTGATTACCTGAAGCTGTTTTGGCCTCTTTTACAAGCTTGGAAAACTCTTGATATTCGTCTTTTGCTCCCTCGTTGATGGCTAGCCAAGAGGCGAGAAGAAGCTGATACTTTTCTACAAATTTGCCGATCTCATCAACGGCCGCATCGATTGCCTTTCTCCTTTCGTCCAAGTTTTCTACGATGAAGGCATCACTGCATTTTAATAGAAGCTTGCCAAAATCTTTTTCGAAGTCGAATTCCATTTCTGTAACTTGCTCGGCTGGAGCTGCCACAAATTCTTCTGCTGGAGTTGTAAGGGCTTCCGTACGGGCCAGGACCTTTTCTGCTACCAAGGAGGCTGAGGCGCTCACCGGCCCGTTGGGTACTATTTGAGGCTCATCCCGAGTCAGCCTTTCATTTGGATTCATAAATTACCGTGATTACTTAATCTTGAACTCTGGGGAGAGGCGTTTGATGACGTCCAGGAAGTTCTGCTTGGTTTTCCAAAGGGCCTTAGGGGGAGTAGTACCCACGTACTTTACAAATTTGGGTGAGCCAGCAATGTTTACTTCGTCAATCTTTGATTTCACCCACGGCAACTGGAAGGCATAAACTTTGTAAATTTCGCCCGGAACGGGACCGTTGGTGTGGACGGTACCCTTGGGAAAGAGGGCCAACGTGTCTTCATTCATTTCGTAGACATTTGGCTCGGCATACGTCCAGCCTTTGCCGGAGATGGTGCGGATTAGCCGGCCAGAATGGGGGTGAATATGAAAGGGAATTTCACGTATGGGGAAGATGAAGGTGAGAAGCCCTAAGCTGTTCTCATAGGCGGGAGTAAAGACTTCCTGCGCTAAGGCTTCATACTCATAGACTTTTGACTCCAATTTTTCGACATCAACGACGGCTAGCTTGGTAAGATCTTCACCTGGCCGTTCCATGTTTTCTGAAGAAGGCATCTGCACGGAGAGCAGGGTCAAGCTGCCTTCGGGTTTTACAACGGGGTTTTGTCCAGGAAATATCTTCAGGGCGAACCCTTTCTTTACTGAGTATTGTTTTCCGTGGAAGGTAAGCTTGCCTTGTCCGTCTTCCACTACGCACAGGTTTTCTGGTTGTGCATCCGCCCATTCGGTATAAGCAGTTTCGGCCGTGAATGTGACCAGAGAGCCATTTAATTTGAGCTCGTCCCAGTTGGAGAAGAGAACACCCTTACTGCCCCAGGGGGTGGCTTCCTTTCTTGTCTCTGACATGCGGTGATACAGCACTGGTTTGTTTCGACCCCCTGTTTGAGTGGTCATATATTAGGAATTAAAATTTAAAGTACGTCAATTATTGTTAATTCTGACTGATTTGTCAAAGTACCTTGGACTTTCGACTGACTTTTATCTCAGAATTCTTCAATAAAAAGGCTTGATTTTAAGCTATTTTTGATATATTATTTGTGTAGAAACATACTCTACATTTTGTGCTAAACACTGCTGACCAACAACGTATTGAGGCAGCTTTAGGCCAATTTGGCCTTACAGGCCGGGAGGCTGAGATCTACCTCCACTGCCTCCAAAGTGGGCCAGCTACCGTGCAAAGAATCGCTCGAGAACTTGGTCAAAACCGTATTACGGTACATAGCGCTGTTGAAAAGCTTATAGAGGAAGGATTTTTATTTGAAAGCCGACAAGGGAAACGTCGGCTCGTGGTTGCTGAGAGCCCGGATGTCCTACAACGCTTGGTACAGAAGCGGCGCAGTGAATTAGATACCATGGCGGACAGTGCCAAACAGGTTAGTAAACTCTTGGCTTCTCTGCCGCAGATGGGAGGCAGTGTGCCATCGGTAAAATTTTATGAAGGAGTGGAAGGCCTCAAAAAAATGTTGGAAGAGACTCTTTCTGCTAGGGGGGAAGTTCTCGTTTTCACATACGTTGATCTCTTCTCGGAGCTGCTGACTCCAAGCTACCTAGAGGGCTATTACATTCGACGCGCTAAGAAAGGTATCCACACGAGGCTTATCTTCCCACTCGGTGATTTCGGACGTAGGATACATCCCCGAGCCGAGGAATATAAGATGAAAATTCGCTTTCTCCCCCCTGAGGTACAGTGGAAATCCGGCATTTTTGCTTGGAACAATATCGTGGCGATTCAATCGTTCACCAAAGGGCAAGTCACTTGTACCATCATTGAAAATGACGATATCGCTCACTTTTACCGAACAGTTATTTATGAACTTTGTTGGCAACAAGCTTCTCCGCTGGAATCTCTGGACGCGCCGTAGGGGCAGGGGCTTTGGGATGGAAGGAGGCGTAGGCGGCAGGCGAGAGCAGAGAGGTACGCATGTGGGAGGGGAGTTTTTCCATGAACTCCTGCCAGGATTTGGGTTCGAATTTTTTCAGATCAATCTCGCTCAAACAGCGTAGCAGTAGTTTACCTACTTCAGCATTCGTGACGAGAGGAATGTGGTTGTCAATCGCAAGCCGGCGGATACGGTAGGCATCGCCTTCGCCGACGAGCGCTAAGGGCGGCGGAACATTAATAATGAGATCTACCTTCCTTTTGGAAATAACCGTGTCAAAGCTGGGCTCGCGTCGATCTTTTAATCGGTAGAGGTGGGTGGAGCGAACACCGTGTTGCTTTAGATAGGCCTGAGTACCGGTAGTAGCAAAGATGTGCCAGCCAAGTTTTCCCAGGGTGCGTGCTTCATCGACGATTTTAGGTTTATCTTGATCATCAATGCTGAGAAGCAAGCGTTTACCAGTAACCTTCTGCTCGGTAGCTAACCACGACATATAGAAGGCTTCGAGAAGGTTATCGCCGAGGCAGGCCACCTCCCCAGTAGAGGCCATTTCTACCCCAGCTAATGGGTCAGCCCCTGTGAGACGCGTGTAAGAGAATTGCGGGCTTTTCACCCCAACGTGATCTAACTCTAAGGTTTGGTACTTCGCCGGAGTGGGCAGGCCGAGCATGGCTTCGGTGGCGATTGAGATAAAGTTTTGCCCCGTGACTTTGGAGACGAAGGGGAACGAGCGAGACGCACGCACATTACATTCAATGACCTTGACCTCATTATTCTTGGCAATGAATTGCACATTAAACGGCCCGGTAAGGTTGAGAGCGAAGGTAATTTGCTTCGCAATCTGCTTCGCCCGCCGGATTGTTTCCAAGAATAAGCGTTGGGGGGGCAGAACGACGGTGGCATCACCAGAGTGAATGCCAGCATTCTCGACATGTTCAGAAATAGCATAGATTACGATTTCACCGCCCGCCGCCACGCCATCAATTTCGAGTTCCTTAGCGTTGGTAATGAAGCGAGAAATAACGACAGGGTGGTCAGGGGAAATACGGGTGGCCTGCTCCAAGTAACTTTCCAGCTGAGCTTCACCAGTCACCACATTCATGGCGCCTCCGGAGAGGACATACGAGGGGCGAATAAGAATGGGATAGCCGACTTTTCGAGCAAATCGTTTCGCGCCCTTCAAACTCGTTACTTCTTCCCACTCCGGCTGGTCAATACCTAAAACCCCCAACATGGAAGAAAACTTCTGCCGATTTTCAGCCCGATCGATGGACTCAGCGGAGGTACCAAGTAGGCGGTAGCCTCGCTGAGCCAGCGGCAAAGCGACATTATTCGCAATTTGCCCGCCTACGGAGACTACAATACCCGCATAGGCGCGTTCGAAATCGGCGATATCGCGGATACGTTCCAGGGTCAGCTCCTCAAAGTAGAGGCGGTCGGAGGAGTCAAAGTCGGTCGAGACGGTTTCGGGATTTGAGTTAATAAGGATGGTGGCTACACCGTGGTCGCGCAGCGTAAAGGCAGTATTGACGGCACACCAGTCAAACTCTACGGAGGAGCCAATGCAGTATGGGCCGGAGCCGAGAATAATTACGGGCTTGCTGGGAAGATGAGGAAGATCGTGCGCGTTTCCGTGATAAGTGGTGTAAAGGTAGTTCGTTTGTGAAGCGAATTCCCCGGCCACGGTATCGATCTGTTTCACAAAAGGGGTAATGCCGAGGCGTAGGCGCTTGTGCCGTACTTCCTCCTCGGTGATGCCTTTGAGTAAAGCAATCACCTTGTCGGAGAACCCCTTTTGCTTCGCTTCACGGAGCTGAGTAGTTGAGAGCGGATTTTTCTTAAGGCGCCGCTCGAAGTCTGCAATATCTTTCACGTGAGCAAGGAACCACTTATCAATTTTCGATAGCTTCTGAAGATCGTTGAGGGAAACACCTTGCTTTACGGCTTCGTAGATGGCAAAGAGGCGGCCGTCGGTGGCGTGTGCAGCCTCAGCAAGAGGGTTGGTGAAGGTAAAGGGGTGGTGAGAGAGGCCAGCTGCCCCAATATTGAGCATGCGCACGGCTTTCTGCAGAGCCTCAGGGAACGAGCGGCCCAGTGCCATCACTTCGCCTACGCTTTTCATTTCGGAGCCAATGGAACGATCGCTGGTTTTGAATTTAGTCAGGTCCCAGCGGGGCATTTTTACGGCCAAGTAGTCGAGGGCAGGTTCGTAAAGGGCAGGAGTGGTACCGGTGACCGAATTTTTGAGATCGTACAGTTTTTTGCCCAGAGCCAGCTTCGCCGCCACAAAGGCTAGGGGGTACCCGGTGGCCTTGGAGGCCAGCGCACTGGAACGGGACAAGCGGGCGTTAACTTCTATGACACGGTAATCACCCGTTTTAGGGTTCAAAGCGAATTGAATGTTACATTCGCCCACAACTTGTAAGTGGCTTACGACCTTAAGAGAGATAGCACGCAGGCGATGGTACTCATCATTCGTTAACGTTTGCGAAGGAGCGACCACAATACTTTCACCCGTGTGAATGCCCATCGGGTCCATATTCTCCATGTTGCAAACGGCAATAATATTGCCGGCGTGGTCGCGAACAATTTCGTACTCAATTTCTTTCCATCCACCTACATACTCTTCAATCAGCACTTGGGGAGCGGCTTGCAGAGCACGGCGGACACGGTCTTTGAGCTCAGCCTCAGTCGAAATTTTCCCTGAACCCAGCCCGCCTAGGCTAAAGCCTGCGCGCAGCATGACCGGGTACCCAAGGGCAGCCGCAGCCCGGCAGGCGCCTGAAACACTATACGCCGCTATTCCTCGCGGGGTTTTGACACCAATGCGGTCGAGAGCCTTTTGAAACAGCGCCCTGTCTTCTGTAATACGAATGGCGCGAATGGGGGTACCCAAGACACGTAAACGATACTTCTTCAAGACACCCTCATCATGTAACGCCAGTCCTACGTTGAGCGCGGTTTGCCCACCAAAACTTAAAAGCAAGTCTTGGGGCCTCTCGCGCGCAATTATTTTAGCGACAGTCTCTACATTGAGTGGTTGAAAGTAGATCCGATCGGCAAAGCGACCATCTGTTTGAATGGTCGCGACGTTGGGGTTCACAAGTACCGTGGCCATGCCTTCTTCTCGGAGAGCCTTCAAGGCTTGGGAGCCAGAGTAGTCAAACTCACCGGCTTGGCCTATTCTCAGCCCGCCGGAGCCTAAGATCATGACCTTCTTCATATCTTTTGGTAGAACTCTTGGAATAGCCAGGCAGTATCGGTAGGGCCAGGGCGGGCTTCGGGGTGAAATTGGACAGAAAAGAACGGTCGCTGGGCATGGGTAATACCTTCTACGGAGTCATCGTTTAAGTTGCGAAATGTCACATTCCAACCCTGGGGTAACGATTTCTCGTCGACGGCGTAGCCATGATTTTGACTGGTGATGTACCCTTGGCCTGAAACAGTGCTGAGACAGGGCTGGTTATGCCCGCGGTGGCCAAAGGGCAATTTATACGTCTTAGCGCCGGCGGCTAAGGCTAGGAGCTGACTCCCCAGGCAGATGCCGAAGATAGGTTTCCCGACTCGCAGAGCTTTCCGGAGAATAGTAATGGTGGCTCGGTAACTTTCAGGGTCGCCAGGGCCATTGGAGACCACCACGCCATCAAATGCCTCGTGGGTGTAATCGTAATCGAATGGGACCCGTTTCACCGCTACGGGCAACTTCAAAAGTTCGCGCAAGATGCTCAGCTTCAATCCGCAATCAACCAGGATCACTTTTTTCTGGTAGTGCTGGTTGTACAGTACCGGTTGCGTCACCGAGACAAAAGGAGTGGGAGATAACCTTTTAGGGGACTCTCCGGTACGGCTAATTACTCCTGGGACAGTGCCATGGACACGGAGATGCTTGGTGAGAGCACGCGTATCCACGCCGGTAATAAGAGGGATGTGCTGCTCCTGGAGCCAATGCAAAAAGGACTGTTCGCTTTGGGCATGGTTCTCGGCCTGGCAAATTTCACTTGTCACCACACCTTGAGCATGGATTCTCTCTCCTTCCCAGCTTTCCTGACCGTGCACGCCATAGTTCCCAATCAAAGGATAGGTGAAGGTCAAGATTTGCCCGGTGTAGGAGGGGTCGGTGAGAGACTCTACATACCCCGTCATGCCCGTACTAAAAACTACTTCACCTTGCGAGACGCCTCGTTGATTTTTCGGAACAAAGCCGGGAAATACTTGACCATCGGCTAGCGTTAAAAAGCCGGGCAAAAAAAAGCCCCCAGTGGGGCGCCTCTCTCGGGCCCGGGGGGAAGGAGTATTGAAGGTGGTCGTTCTGACCTTTGTTGGCATTTTCATAAGAGTACCAAGCTATTTCCAAAGGTACAATGCCGTGTATACTCTTCCCTAATAGCAATATGTGGCACGTTGTGAGCGCAGAGGCTCTGATGGACCGGGGGAGGCTTACAGAATTATTCCGACTGGCGCGCAGAATGGAACAGATGGGAAAGCGGGATAAGCTGCATACCGCCTTACAGGGAAAAATTTTGGCAACTATTTTCTACGAACCCAGTACACGTACGCGCCTCTCATTCGAAGCAGGCATGATCAAATTGGGAGGGGGAGTGATTTCGGTGGAAAATGCGGTACTGGCTTCTTCCGCCAGCAAGGGAGAGTCACTGGAAGACGCGGTGCGTGTGGTGAGTAGTTTTGCTGATGTCATTGTCTTGCGTCACCCAGAGAAGGGAGCAGCTCAGGCGGCTGCAGAACTTTCGCGGGTGCCGGTGATTAATGCGGGAGATGGCAGCGGTGAGCATCCAACACAAGCCTTGTACGATTTGTACACTATTCATAAGGAGCACAAGAGTTTGGATAACCTGCATATTGCGCTGGTAGGTGACTTACTCTACGGGCGCACTGTTCACTCTCTTCTCAAATTCTTGCCTCTCTATCGCAGTGTACAGCTTTCCTTAGTGGCCCCGAAAAGACTCCGGCTGCCTGCGCGCTACGTGCAGTATTTGCGGGGCCAGGGAGTGAAATTTAAGCAGGTAACTGAACTTGCGCCCGTGCTGCCGGAGCTGGATGTGCTCTACATGACACGCATCCAAAAAGAACGATTCGCTTCACGCAAAGAGTATGAGGCTATTAAGAACGTGTATGTCTTGGATGAGAACTCTCTCAAAAGCATGAAGAAGGATGCGGTGATCATGCATCCTCTGCCGCGGGTAGAGGAAATTGCTAAAACAGTGGACCGCGACCCGCGGGCGGCCTACTTCCGCCAAGCCGAAAATGGACTCTATGCCCGCATGGCCCTCTTGTACTGGATCCTGAAAGGCCGCTAAGAAATGACTCTCACACGTCTTCCTGGATTGATCGATGTACACGTGCATTTGCGGGAGCCGGGAGCGACATACAAAGAAGATTTCGAAACCGGCAGCCGGGCAGCTGTGAAAGGAGGGTTTACGTATATTCTCGACATGCCTAATAACCCGATTCCCACCGTGACCCCAAAGCGGCTTTGGGAAAAAATTGCCTTAGCTGATGCAAAAGCGGTGTGTACGATAGGTTTTCACTACGGGACCACGGGAGGAAATCTCGAAACATTTGAGTCTGTCTGGGATCACCCCCGCGTTTTTGGATTAAAAATCTACTGCAACCACACCACGGGGGAATTGTTAGTGGAAGACCCGGTGGTTTTGGAAAAAATCTTTCGCGCCTGGGAATCACCGAAACCAATTCTGGTACACGCAGAAGGGGAGCGGCTCTACCGCGCTATCGAGTTGGCTCAAACGTATGGCCGCAAGCTGCATGCATGCCACATATCCCTAGCCGAGGAAGTCGAGTTGATTGCACAGGCCAAGCGCGAGAATTTGCCCGTGAGCGCCGGGGTTTGTCCGCATCACTTATACTTAACGAGCGAAGATCTAAAAACCTTAGGGGTGCGCGCCATGATGAAGCCACCCCTCGGGAATCCTGATGACCAAGAAGCCTTATGGGAAGGGTTAAGAGGAGGAACGATTGATGTGGTAGAGACCGACCACGCCCCGCACCTCCTAGCAGAAAAGGAATCCGGCACGGCGCAGTTTGGCGTGCCGGGGTTAGAAACGGCGCTCTCGCTGATGATCAAAGCCACTCAGGAGAGACGACTGCCTAAAAATAGGCTGGTTCACGTGATGCACTACAACCCAAAAAAGATTTTCAATATTCCTGATCAGCCCGACACCTTTGTTGAAGTGGGCTGGGATGCAACATACACTGTGGGAGATGGTGGCTACGAGACGAAATGCGGCTGGTCTCCGTTTGAAGGGTGGGAGCTCCCGGGGAAAATTAAGCGAGTCGTCATTGCAGGGAAAGAGCGCTACGCGGGCGGTGCCATTTTATAATCCTCTACGCACCTACGAAGAAAATTACACCGAAGGCCCCTTCGGTGCTTTTGCAGATGGGGATGTGTACCGCGAGCGAGGGAAGCCAACGTATGCATTCTTAGGGCAAAAGGTATACGCGCCGTTTGGGATCCCGGCTGGTCCGCTGATCAACAGCAATTTCATCAAAGGAGCCTTTAACGCGGGGTTTGACTTGGCGGTATACAAAACGGTACGCAGTGATGTCTTCCCTTGCCACCCGTTTCCAAATGTCTTAGCGGTACATGTAAGCAAGGAGCTGACGATGGATGCAGCCCAGCAGACGCCGCTGGTGGCTGATGTTAATTTCACCGAGCCAATCTCAATTACGAATTCCTTCGGCGTGCCCTCCCGGCCGGCAGCAGTCTGGCAAGAAGACGTGCGGCGAGCGATTTCGTACGAAAGACCGGGGAAGGTGGCGATTCTAAGCTTCATGGGCACGGTACGTGAGAACCAGACTCAAGAAGAATTTATCGAAGATTACGTGCTGGTGGGAAAGCTGGCTGCCGAGACAGGCGCTAAAATCCTGGAGGTAAACTTGTCCTGCCCAAATATCGGCAACGAAGGGCTGGTGTGCTACAACCTCGAGGTAACGCGGGAAACTTGTCGCAGGCTCAGAAAAGTGCTCGGCCAAACACCTCTTATTTTAAAAGTTGGCTATTACAAAGGCGATGCGGAGCTGGCAGCTCTTGCCAAGGTTGCAGACGAGTATGCCCAAGCGATTTCTTCTATTAATACAATTCAGGCCACCGTGGTAGATAAAGAGGGAAACCAGGCTCTTCCGGGCAAGGCGCGCCTGCGCAGCGGGGTCTGCGGGGCTTCCATTAAATGGGCGGGGCTCGATATGGTGCGGCGGCTCAAGAGTTTACGAGATAAACACAAGCATACCTGCCGCATTGTCGGGGTGGGAGGCGTTATGAATGCGGCTGATTTCACAGAATACCGCGAGGCGGGGGCAGACGCGGTCATGTCGGCCACAGGCGCTATGTGGAACCCGTATTTGGCACAGGACATTAAAGCAAGTTTGCATGGCTAGCGCTGAGCAGAAGGTAGCGAGAGCACTGTTGGCCATTGGGGCAGTGGGAGTGGCCAAAGAAGAGCCCATTCAATTTAAATCCGGAATACTTTCGCCGGTGTATATGGACAACCGCAAACTTATCTCCCACCCGAAGGAATGGGGAATTGTGATTACCGCTTTTGCCGACCTCATCAAAAAACGGCGCCTCGCGCTCGACATCATTGCCGGCATCGAAAGCGCAGGTATTCCTCACAGCTCCGCGCTGGCTTTTATGCTTAAGAAGCCGTCCGTCTTCGTGCGCAAGGAAGTGAAAGGGCACGGGCTTAAGAAGCGGGTTGAGGGAGGAGAAGTGAAAGGCAAGCGGGTTTTACTCATAGAAGATCTCGTGACGACTGGAGGGAGTAGTCTTTCTGGCGTCTCTGCTCTGCGAGACGAGAGCGCGAAGGTGTCTGATTGCCTGGTGATTATAGAGTATGGTTTTGCGGACGCAGCTCAGGCCTTTCGGGACGCCAAGGTGAAGCTGCACCGACTGACCACCTTTGCCACGGTGCTGAATGAGGGCGTGACAGCGGGAAGCATGAGTAAGGAAGCCGGGAAAACTGTGAAAGAGTGGCTCTCTGACCCTTGGGCCTGGACGAAGCAACATTCGTGATGTCGGCCATTGATAAATTTGACGAGCGAGCGGAAGCAGTGAAGTCGCTGTTGTGCGTGGGGTTAGATTCTGACATGGAAAAGCTGCCGGAGCGTTTTCAAAAGTACGAGCAGCCTCAATTTAACTTTAATCGCTGGATTATTGAACAAACGCACGAGCACACGGCGAGTTACAAGTTCAACATGGCGTTTTACGAAGCGCGCGGGCCGGAGGGACTTAAGGAACTACAGCTGACTTTGGACTATCTTCAGCAACGCCACCCGGATATCTTTACCATCTGTGATGCCAAACGAGGGGATATTGATAATACTAACCGCGGCTACGTTGAGGAGATATTTGATTGGTTAGGGTTTGATGCCGTGACTCTCCACCCCTACCTGGGGCAAGAGGCGTTGCAGCCTTTTCTCTCCCGAGCCGATAAGGGCTGCATTGTACTATGCCGTACCTCTAATCCCGGGGCGGGGGAATTCCAAGATTTGATGGCGGGCGGGCTGCCGCTTTGGCAGATAGTAGCGAAGCGCGTGCATGAGGCTTGGAATACAAACCACAATTGCATGTTAGTGGTGGGAGCAACATACCCGGAAGAAATAAAAAAAGTGCGAGAGATCACAGGAGATATGACTCTGTTAGTGCCTGGCATAGGGGCGCAAGGCGGAAGTGTGGCCGAGGTTATGCAGACGGGGCTGAACAGCCAACGGAGCGGACTCATTATTCACTCGGCCCGCGGGATTATTTTTGCGGAAAACCCGGCTGAAGAAGCTAAGCGCCTTAAGGAGGATATTAACGGTTACCGGTAGGTAGCCGCCGTGGTACTGTAAGCTTGATATGGCCCGACAGGAGATAGAAAGCAAGGGGCTTACTTGGGTACACATTACCCAACCCACCAAAGAGGATTTTTCATTCGTAAAAAATCTCCACCCCTTCGACGATATTGTGCTCGATTATTTAGCGTCTCCGACGCTTCACCCTTCGCTGGAAGAATTTGGCGACCATATTTTTTTCATCCTGCATTTCCCGATCATTTTCCGTTCTCATGTGCCTAATCGAGCCGTGGAAGTCGACTTTCTCTTAACAAAGAACACGTTGGTTACCTTCACATACGAGCACTACCAGCGCCTAGAAACGCTCTTCCAGAATTGCCGCGAGGACGATCGATTGCGAGCCAAGTACTTCCGCTCTCACAGCGGATACATTCTCTATATGGTGCTGGAGCGGCTCTATCACCTCATGATTCGCGACCGCGACCATATGGAAATATCCATCAATAAGCTGGAGCGGGCCATCTTTAGCCGGGCTGAGGAAAGATTGGTGATACGGATTTCGCAACTGATACGCGACATTCTTGATTTCCGGCGCGTCTTCAGCACCCAGGGTAACGTGCTGGTGCACTTACCCAAGGCTCTGCACAGGTTACTGGGAAAGACGGCCACGCCGCAGTTCACGAACATTATTGTGACTCACGACCGCATTCAAACCTTGGTTAATAACCACAAGGAAACTATTGACGCTCTGCAGACAACCTACCGGTCCCTCGTCGATAACCGCATCTCTCGCATTCTCAAAGCTCTGACAATCTTTTCCGCCATTATTCTGCCCCTGAGTCTAGTGGCGTCTATTTGGGGTATGAATCACGAGTATATGCCGCTCAGAGATGGCCCCTACGACTTTTGGATAGTGCTCGGCCTCATGCTGCTCACGGCCTTGGTGCTGATCTTGGGATTTCGGCGGGTCCGGTGGCTGTAGTATTTAGCCAGGAACTGTTACAAAATCCAAGTAGCAACTGAGAAATACACGAGAACACTGACTACATCTTGAATGATTGTAGCCACCGGGCCGCTGGCATTAGCGGGGTCGAGTCTCAACTTCTCAAAGACATAGGGCACAATCAGGCCAGTAAAGACCGAAGATATAATTGCAAAAAGGAGGGCCAAGCTAACCACGAGGCTGACGCGTACATTGCCATAGAATATGAGACTCCCTGCAAAGAGCAGCACACTCAGGAGAACTCCAATCAGGGCTACAACAGTTGTGTGTCGAACTACATACCTAAGAAAATTCAAGCGCGGGTTGATGGCTATATCGCGAATGATGAAGGCTTCCATTTGCGTGCCCACAGCGTCGGCCATATATACGATCAGAGGAATGAAGGCGGCCAGAATGAGGTGACGCGACAAAATGGCCTCAAATTGGCCAATAATGCCAGCAGCAAGTAGGCCGCCGAAAAGCCCCAGCACGAGCCAAGGGAGACGATGTTTGATGGAAGTTGAGAGGGAGTCACTCAAGACATTATCAAGCGCTGCAGTGTGGTATACCCCGCCAAAACGCAAGATATTTTCGACAGCCTCGCTATCCAGAATGCGCATGATGACATCGGAAGTTACTACGCCGAGAAAGCGGCTCTCTTTATCAACAACCGGAATAGCTTTCAGATTGTGCCGGAGGGCGAGGAGCGCCACCTGCTCCTGGTGGGTGCCCTCGTGGGTTTTAATGACCCTTTTTGCCTGCGCCGTCACTTGTGAAACACGAGTCGACGCGGGAAGACGAAAAATATCCTTGATTGAAATTACTCAAAGAAGTTTCTTGTCATGGCCCACGACATAGATATAATTCACTGTTTCAAATTCTCTCATACGCTGTTCAAGAAGCTTTTGAACATCGGCGAGTAGCGTATCCGACGCAACCACTGGCACTTTGGTCGTCATGATTCGACCAGCGGTTTTAGGTTTCTTAGTCACACCCTTAGCCTACCACCTTACAACCATCACGGTGCGATCGTCTTTGGGACTAGTGGATTTATACTCTTTGGTCTTATAGGGATCTTCCGCTTCTACCTGCTGGTGCACCTTTTCCCACGCCTCTAGAGAAACTTCTGGGGGAAGATCGAAATAGCCATCCGTAAAGATTTCGAGAGTTTTCACATCTTGGAGGGGAAAGCTAAAACTTTTAACGAACTGAGGCGGGGTGGGGGTACCGTCGATGTCGCCGTAGGAGAGGGGGGAATGGGTGGTATTGGGATAGCGGTGCTGCTCTTTCAGGAGCGGCATGATGAAATCCCGGCTGCCAGCCACATCGCCGGTTAACTCGATGTAATGGGCCCGGAGGCTAGAGCTGAGCTCATCGAGCAGAATGTAGTTCGTGTACACCTTTTCGCCATTCACGCGAAAGGCAACATCGCCGACTTGCGTAACCACTAATTCAGCTCCCTGGAGGCGGGCGCACACGACTGAGCAGGCAAAGCGGTAGAAGCTGTTCTCGAGCGCCCGGAGGTTTATTTTTTGGTACAGGTCGGCCAGGGCGTTATTCAGCTCGCGGGCTAGGTCTTCCCCCGTAGCGCTTGAGGCAAGGCACTTCTCTACGGTTAGGCGAGAGGCAATGTACCCGCCGGTTTTGCCATCGTAGAGCTCGCCGGATTTATCGGAGGCCCCGTCAGTCACGACAAACGTAGTGTCGTTGTACCCCAAGAAGTCCTCGTTCTTTTCTTCAGATACTTTGCCGTAAGAAATATGCTCAACCGTGGGCATACCCTTACAATAACTGCATTTTGGGGGAGTACGCTATACTGCTCCAATGGATGAGCTAGTACCCGAGCGGCGAAAATCGGTCATGCGCCGGCTGTACGACTGGACAGTGCATTGGGCAGAGACTCGGCAAGCTACGTGGGCATTATTCATACTAGCCTTTGCAGAGAGTTCATTCTTCCCGATTCCGCCTGACCCGCTCCTCATGGCCATGACGACGGTCAGGCCAGAAAAGTATTTGCGCTTTGCGACCATCTGTACGCTGGCCTCGGTGGTTGGCGGCATTGCGGGATACTACATCGGGGTCGTTTTCTTTGAAACTATCGGGCAGGGGATCGTTGATTTCTACCATCTGCAAGAGGAGTTTACGCTGATTGGCCAAAAGTATGATCAGCACGCGTTTCTGACGGTTTTTACGGCAGCGTTTACACCCATTCCCTACAAGTTGATTACGATTGCGGCGGGGGTATTCCGGGTGAACATGCCGATGTTTATTGCGGCATCTATTCTCGGCCGGGCGGCGCGCTTCTTCTTAGTAGCTCTCCTTATGCACCACTTAGGCAAACGCTTTCAGGATAAAATCGCCAAGTACATTGATATCCTTTCCATTGCCTTTGTCGTCCTCCTCATCGGAGGATTTCTAGTAGTTACGTACGTTTTGTAGGTACTACCTGGTTTGAAGTAGCCTCTCGGCGTTCTTGTAGGCGAATTTTTCCTGGACGGCTGGAGAAAGACGAGCAATAAAGGCGCGGCCGTAGCCGGTTAAGGCTTGGCCTACATCAGGATCATGACTCCAGAGCACTTGGGGACTTCTATCAGTGTCCCACATCATTTGGTCGGGGTGGCGCTCAATAATACCTTTCCAGGTAGCGAGGTCTTGCGCGAGGAGATTTTCATAATTTTCCAAGTGAGCTAAGAACTCTTCCTTGGTGACTTCCGGGCGAATCATCCATTTGTCGCCGTAGAGCTCATCTACGCCGTAGAACACGTTGGGGTGACGGGAGAGAATTTCGTCAATATGCATCAGATTCTGCTGGCCGTTCTCATATGGGATCAGTTGGTCGCCATGCCAGACGAAATTAATGTCGGGGTTTTGCGAGAGGACACGCTCGAAGCTTGCTTGCTGGCCCTCTCCCAAGTGAACATACGCAGCCAGATTGTGTTCTCGCACGACAGAGTAAATCTCTCGAAGGCGCTGTGAGTCTGGCGGCAAGGCCGGAGCACCCTTAGGCCCGCCGTGGTCGCCCCGGGCATAGAGACCAATCTCGCCATAGCCCTGGAATAAGCCGGGGTATTGGCGCAACATTTCTGTAAGAGCGTTGGCATCTACCGTAGGGAAGCCGTCTGGGTCGTTATCACGCTCCGGCGGCATGATGAAGGGCATAAAAATGTCTGGGTGTTGTTCCATCGCCCCTTTGGCCAAATCCAGGAATTCTTGTGTATGGCCCTCAGGGAAGACGGGGAAGAAGGCAAAAACTTTCTTTGTGCCCTCTTGCTGGATAGTGCAAGCGATGTCGCCGATGGTGATGTTATCGCCCATGTACGGTCGGCCGTTATTCTTTTCCCATGGCGGGGGAGAGTCAAAATTGGGGATGTGATAATGGGCATCTATCAAGGGGCCTTCGTAGCGCAAGTTGCCGTAGCGTTTTTCGGGGGCAGGCACACAATCTTCTTTGGGTTCAAGTGCCCGGGCTAGTTTATCTTCCCAGCTGCCTTCGCTACTGGAGCCTCGCTTCAAAACTGCGAACCCAGCTGCAACAACCAAGATAACAACTAGTAGAATTAGCGCCCAGCGCCAGAATTTCACAGGAATTTGCTCAGGGCGGCGCCTAAATAGTACGGCCAAATGATAATAGCCAAGATGGCTTTGCCGAGACTCAGTTTGAGGAAACCGACACAAAAGAGCCAGGCGGCCAGCCACATGCCCCCGCTTACCGTATGCTGCTCAATTTTGATCTTTTCCATTTTTAAAGTGTAGCACGCTTTTATGCACTCAACATGGTAATTTCGGGTCGCGCTTCGGGGTGCTGAAGGTAGTTTTGAATGACTTGGTAGTGATCGAAGGCGATTTCCTTTTCCCGAGGAAGACTATGTAGATCGAACCATTTCTGCTCGGTGACTTCCCAATCTGATTCGCCCGTTTTTTCGATAGCCTTGCAGAGGTAATTGAAGGCGATGTTTTGCCGATCCGCATCCCTTGGGCGATTGGGGTTATCAATGATGCTGATGAGGGATGTCACTTCAATATCCCAGCCGGCTTCCTCTTTAACTTCGCGCTTCACGGCTTCCTCAAGGGTTTCATCGCGATCAACGAATCCACCGGGGAACCCCCACTTCCCGCCTTCGATCAATTTTTCCGCCCGTCGCACGAGCAGAATCTTACTGCCTTTAATAACCAGCGCATGCACAATCGCATGCCGCAACGAGGCCTTGTTCGCATCTTCAAATGTGCAGGTGAGCATACCCAACCGGCAAGTTATTATCTACCCGCTTCGGGGGAATAGAAGGGGGAAAGGGGTGGCCGGGTGGAGGGTCTCCTTCGTCGGGGAAATTCCTGTCGGGATCTACCGCTGGCTCTTCTATCGGCTCATAATCCGGTTTTGGTTCGGAAGGAGTTGGTGGCGTAGATGGTTCTTGTTCGAGTATGGTTTTCATAAATTGTTTATAGAAAAAAAGCTAGAGCGGAAGTGGGAGGATTCGAACCTCCGAAGGGCGTGAACCCTTACGGCTTTTCGAGAGCCGCGCCTTCAACCACTCGGCCACACTTCCAGTACCCTAAGAATCAGCGATTTTGGCCGCCTGTCAACGCTTTGAATTTTTCCTGGTTTGGACGTCCCAATAGGCAACTAGCCCTACGGCCAGAAGAAGGATGGCTAAAATGAGATAGAAAAGCATAAAATTGTTGGCGTCGAATTCCATATCTTCACTTGGAGAGTACCAGGGCTACACACCAAAACGCAATAGCAGCTCCGAATCCGAGAAGAGCAAGAAGGGGATCATATACGTTAAAGAAAACGGGTACAGCGATCGAAGCTAATGAGACTTGGCCCACTTCGATTAAAATAGTTACAAGTGTTTTGCGCCTAGACGGGGTGAAAATTGTGGGTAGCGGATTAGTTTGATTTTGGTCCATCGACTCTGTTATGGTGAAGATTACTTAAAGATTAATATTTGCAGTCTATGAAGGCAATTGCCACCAAAGAAGAGGTTATTTCCACTCCAACCCTTATCGCTAAAGACGACCGGGGAGTAATTGAGCAGCTGGTGAAGGGGGATTTTCAGACTGTGCTTCGCACCACGCAGGTGAAAGGCAGTATCCGGGCAAACCATTACCATAAGCATGATTCGCACATTGGATACTTGGTCTCGGGGAAGTTGCAGTATATGACCCGTACGGCAGAGGACGAGAAGGCGAAGGTAACTACCTACATTATTGAGCCGGGGCAAATGTTTCATACGCCCCCCATGGTGACCCACGCCACGGTAGCCTTGGAAGACTCCGACGTGCTGTACTTCACCCCGCGTTCAGGAGGGAAGAAAGAGTACGAAAACGACGTCATTCGGGTGGAGCTTATAAGCCCCGAGGACGCCAAGAAACTAGCGGGGAAAGTATGAATATAAACCCCCTACATCCCCCTTGTCAGGGGGACTTCGTTTTTGTAGTGCCTCCCCTGACAAGGGGAGGTTAGGAGGGGTTTCATGCAGACGAAGATAAAAACGAAATTGAATGTGGTTGTCCGCACCCGGACTGATTGCCGCATGTGCGGCAGCAAAAACTTAGTAAAGATTTGGGATTTTGGGGAAACACCGCTGGCGAATAATTATCTCACCCCAGAGCAAGTAGCCGCCTTTTCTGACGAGCCCTTCGACTTCGCTCACTCTTCGACTGATGCTCAGAGTGACCCTGAGCAGAGTCGAATGGGTCAGGGTGAACCATTTGCGCCACTCAAAGTTTACAAATGTGAAGCTTGCCACCTGGTGCAAATGCGAGACGTGGTAGACCCGGAAGTATTATTCGGCAACTACTTATATGTTTCCTCCACTTCGCCCGCGTTTGTGGCGCACTTTGAGGAATACGCGAAGTCAATTGTGGATCGATTTGGGTTAACTGAGAAAGATTTGGTCGTGGACATAGGCAGTAACGATGGCGTTCTTTTGAAGCCTTTCAGGGCGGCTGGGGTGAAGATATTAGGGGTTGAGCCCGCGAAAAACATTGCGGCGCAAGCAAATAAAGATGGTATTGAAACAGTGGCGGAGTTCTTCTTACCAAAAGTGGCCAAGAAGCTGGCCAAGAAATACGAGCGAGCAAAGGTGATTACGGCCAACAACGTATTTGCGCATACGGATGATGTGGATGCTTTTGTGGGAGCGGTGAAGGAGCTACTGGCAGAAGACGGCGTCTACGTATTTGAAGCGCAGTACTTAGGAGACCTCCTCGCGAAAAACTTGTTTGATATCGTCTACCACGAGCACGTGTGCTACTATCACGCAACACCAATGGTACAATTTTTCCGAAAGCACGGGATGGAAGTGTTTGACGTGGAGCGGCCGGCGGTGCACGGGGGGTCGATAAGGGTGTATGTAGGGAAGGGTAGAAAAATGAGTAAGCGGCTGCAGCAGTTGTTGCAAGAGGAGGAGAAGATGGGGCTTAATACGCTGGCGCCGTACCAAGAATTTGCGGCGCGGATTGAAAAGAATAAGCAGAAGTTGCGGCAGATTATTGATGATATTAAACAGCAGGGGAAACGGATTGCTGGGTACGGGGCGCCGGCGAAGGCCACGACGGTGTGCTACGCGTTTGGGATTGATGGGAAGGATTTGGAATACATTGTGGACGACTCTCCCCTGAAGCAGGGACGCCTCATGCCGGGAACGCATATCCCGATTGTTTCTTCCGCAGTGCTGCGTGGGGAAAAGCCCCACTTCGCTCCTGATGGAGCTACGCGGGGCACGCCGGATTATCTGATAATCCTGGCGTGGAATTTTGCGGAGCCGATTATGAAAAACAATGCGTATTTTGCGGAGGCGGGCGGGAAGTGGATCGTCCCCGTGCCCGAGCCGAAGGTTATATAACTTGCTATACTAAGGCGACATGAAATCCCCCCTCATTCAGGAAGACGTCAAAACGATTGCCGAGAACCTACGGGAGCTGGCGCCTCGCTTTGCCGGGAAAACGCTTTTAATTAGCGGCGGGGCGGGGTTTTTAGGCAAGTACTTCCTCAGCACATTCAAGTACTGGAATGACAACATACTGGATAAGCCACTTCGAGTCATTTCCGTGGATAACTATATTACCGGGCAAAAGGACGCGGCGTTTGACTACGAAAGCGAAAACATCATGGATGTATGGGGAGATGTGACGCACCCTTTGCCGGTGCGAGAAGATATTGATTTTATCATCCACGCGGCGGGGTTGGCCTCGCCAGTCTTCTACCAAAAATATCCCTTAGAGACGATCGAGAGCGCGGTCACCGGAGCCAAGAACTTGCTGGATCTGGCCCAGAAAAATCCAAAACTGGCAGGGTTTTTATTCTTTAGCTCCAGCGAAATTTACGGCGACCCGGCACCGGACGCCATTCCCACTCCCGAAACGTACCACGGCAATGTGTCGAGTGTAGGCCCGCGGGCGTGCTACGACGAATCAAAGCGGCTTTCGGAGACAGTGTGCATGATCTACCAGCAAAAATATGGCGTGCCGGCCAAAATTGTGCGGCCATTCAATGTATTTGGGCCCGGCATGCGGCACGATGACCGCAGAGTCGTACCTATGTTCGCCTACCAAGCGCTGAATGGACAAACGCTCACCGTGCATGGCGACGGCCATCAAACGCGGACGTTTTGTTACATTACGGATGCGATTAATGGATTCTTGCGGGTACTACTTCTCGGTAAGCCGGGGGAAGCATACAACATTGGCAACGCGGACAATGAAATTTCGATGCGAAATTTCGCGGCGCTGTTCTCTGAGCTCGTGCCGGGAGCGAAGTACCAGATGGTGCCGTACCCAGACACCTACCCGGCCGGTGAACCCCAGCGCCGCTGCCCGGATTTAACCAAAGCGCGAGAGCAGCTCGGCTACGAAGCGAAGGTTTCGATGCGAGAAGGGCTTAAGCGATTCCTAGATTGGGCGAAAACGCAGGAAGCATACGTGTCTGTACCCAAGCCCAAAAACACACGTCGCGTGGTTAAGGAGCGGCAAAGAGTTGCCACCGCTAAAAAAACTGCCTAGTGTGGCACCATGGAGTTAACACTTGAAGCTACTCAAATTCCCGATGCCATAGCAGGCCAACCGCGCTCATGGTCTCTCCCGAGTGGAGAGGTTGTATATGATCAAGAACCTTCACATTTGCATGACAACGTTTCCCCCGAGCTTCTGCAAGAGGCTTTGAATCAGGTGACACTAGCCCCTGGAAATGATGTTCAACACTTCACCATAGATATGGGAAGAATAGTCGGCCAGACACGCTGTGTTGAAACTACTGATGCTGACGAAATTGTATATGCACAGCGACTAGGCCGGGGGGGCTTAAGCCGTTTCGTTAAAGGACGTAAGCCGGAAGATTGTAACACTATTGCGATTAAACTTCGTAGAGACCCGAAGGATGACCGTGTATATCTTTACACCGCGTTTGTCGGAAAGCCAACGCCATCTGAGCCCTACTTGGCGAATGGGGATCCTACAGCTAAGCAGTTTTGGGATACTCACGCACTTATTTGGGGGAGTGAACCGACCGATGAAAAAACAATACAGACCCAGCCCGCTTGGTGAAAACGTTTGTTTATGATCCGACTTGCTTTAATTGGCCTGGGACGGTGGGGTACTAACATTAAAAACACGTTGGAAGCTATTGGGGGGGTGGAAGTGGTTACGTTTGAAAAGGATGCTTCCCCTTTAACTCCCGTGGTTGCAAAAAAGAAGGGGATTCAGGCCGTCATTGTGGCCACGCCGGGCTCAACGCATGCGGAAGTTGCGCTGCCGTTTGTTAAGGAAGGTTTACCGGTGTTTATTGAAAAACCGATGACGACGAGCTTGAAAGATGCTTTGAAGTTGCAGGAAGCAGCGCAGCAGAGCGGGTCCAACGTCTTTGTCGGCCACTTGCATATGTATAACCCCGCGTACCTAGCCGCGAAAGAATTAGTTCCACACGTGGGAGATACTCGTTACGCGATGTTTGAAGGCATGAATTGGGGGCCGTTTCGGGAAGACATGTCAGCCTGGTGGGACTGGGCGCCGCACGATATTAGCATGGCGCTGGATTTATTTGAGAAACCCAGCAGCATTCAAGCTTGGGGAGATTATAATTGGGCGGTGGCTCGACTATTATTTGCTCCCCCTTACGAAGGGGGAGATGCAAGAGGGGGTGGGAGTTTCTCTGCGACCATTCACGTCACCACTCTGTCCGCCGAAAAGCGCAAACGCGTGACTGTGGCAGGAACAAAGTATTCTGTAGTATTCGACGATACTGCGGAACGTAAAATAGCGGTGCACGAGCAAGGCAATGTGACTTATCCAAACTATGGTAAAGACATGCCACTCACCGCGGAGCTGAAAGCATTTTTGGAAATGGTAGAAACAGGTAAACCGCCCAAGACAGACATTAAAAATGGTGTGGAAGTAGTAAGAATCTTGGACGCAGGGGAGAAATCAATGAAGCTTGAGGGAAAGAAGGTAAATTTGTAGAACAAAGGCATGGTCTCGCCTGAAATACGCCGCCCAGAGACACAAGACCCCGATTTTGATAGAAAGAGATGGCTCTATTTTTATAAGCTTGGAAGGCGAGTACCGAAGGCCGTTAAGTTGTACCGAGCTTTTGACGCTCGAGAGCGAAAACCGAGCAAGAGCGTGGCTAAAGGAGAGCCCATCCATCAGGCTCCTTATCATTGCTTAGTGGTAGCAGCCAGGGCGGAAATCTTGGCAGACCAATTAGGTATGTCAAGCGAGGTGAAAGAAAAACTTGTTTTAGCGGCAGCAATACACGATGCCTTTAAGGCGCGGCAAGTGGCGATGGTAGACCCGTCCGGTGGTAGCTTCGAGAGTTTTGAGGAAGCCGAGAAAGCTGAGGAGAAGGCTATGCGTGCGGAAGGAGTACCCATTGACGTGATTGCTATGGCGCAGGGGGCAGGACACCCTGTGAGAAAGGTGGACAAATTGTTAGCGAAGAAAAAACTTTCGGAAAGTGAATTGGCCTTTCTTATTGTCTTTTACATAGATAGCTACACTCAAGGGACCAGCTGGGCAAGCTCAGGCGACGCAATCGATGCTCGATTTAGTAGAGATCCCTCTCGCTACCCTGCCTTCGATGAGACAGCAAGAGGGAGAGTATCTGTTCAGTCAGAGGAGAGCGGCTTTGAGGCTTTAAAACGTGCTGGGCACCAAGTGCAAGAAAGGCTCGCGCATGAACTAGGTGTTGACCCTGCGGATTTGCCACAATGGATTGATATGCTCATACAGAGACGCATTGAGAGAACCTCTCTACCACCACAAGACTCCTAAGATATACTCTCCATATGCCTGAGAAGATCGCTGACCGGAACATAGTGATTTTGCCGCCAGAGAAAGTGATGGAAGCGGCCATTGCGAAAAGTGTGGAGATCAGCAAGCAGCACAAAACAAATTTTGTACTGAATAAAAAGGATCAGTGGCCGCATTTGACACTGCACCAATTTGCGATTCCGGAGCGGAACTTAGGGAAGATGAAAGCGATTGTGCGGGAGGCAGCTAAGGCGAGAAAGCCATTCACTGTCCGCCTGATGGGACTAAGCGTATTTGGGGGCGGCGGGCTTTTCTGGGATGCAGAAAAAACGGAGGTATTATGGCAGCTCCATAAAGAGCTGGTTACTAAAATCGTCCCCCTGCAGGAAGAATACATTATGAAGCAACATGCGCCTTTTATAACGGGAGAAGCGGACGTGGATATTTTGAAACGCCGCTCGATGCACCGCTACGGCCACCCGCTCGCCAATACGGAATCGATGGACCCGCCCTTTTGGCCGCACATCACCATCACAAGCTGCAAAACCAAGCAGGAAGCAGAGCAGCTCGCGGCACAGTTTTCCATGCCCCCTATGGAATTTGAGGCGGCGACTCTTCACATCGCCGGCGTGGGGCCTTCGGGCACATGCCCCGGCAGCTTAGAGGAGATTGCGCTAGGATAAAGCTATGGACGTGAAAGTTTTGGAAGACGCCGCGCGGCGGTGCGGGGAATTAGTCCTCCGCATTCGCGAGAGGGGGTTGCACGCCGAGGATAAAAATGATGGCCCTCAAGGTTCCCATTTCCTCACTGAGGCAGACACGGAATCCCAAGCCCTCGGCATTGAGATTGTTCACAGCTCCTTTCCTGATGAAGTTATGGTGGCCGAAGAGGAAGAACATGCTGGAGGTGTGTCAGCTGATTGCACTGTCTTTGATCCGGTGGATGGGACCACCGTGTTTTACAACGGGGGACGAGAGTTTGGAGTGACGCTATGTACCCTGCGTGAGGCAAGGCCGGTAATGGGCGTCATGTATTTTCCGATCGGCAACGTTATGTTTCGCTGTGAGCGCGGGAAAGGGGTTTGGATGAATGAAACCCAGCTAGCATCTCTTATCTGGAATCGGCCGCTGGATAAAACTCTGCTCGGCACTGACCTGGGCCCGTGGACTATACACAGTGTCATCCAAGGGCTCAATAAAGATAAATTTATGATCCGGAGCATACTGGTGGGCATCTATGGAGCACGGGCGATGCTGACACAAGAGACGGGAGCATACTGGAGTCTGAACGCGGGAAGTATTTGGGATGGGGCAGCTGGGTCGCTGATGGTAGAGGAGTTAGGCGGCCTAGCCGTCGACCCATGGGGTAAGCCGATCAGGTGGAACACGATTGCCTTAGATATGGTTTGGGCAGCCAATGAAGAACTAGCAGATGCAGTTTTGAAGTACACCCGAAAATGGCCCGGCAGGGGCCACAGTTAGACAAAAGGGCAAAATTTCGGTACAGTGCTGGCTTATGGCCAAGCCAAAGTTTCGCACGCGCAACACCACCAAGATCGCTGATCTCTTGGCGGAACTGCGTCTTACCGAAAATCAGTTGTACACCATTCTCCGAGAGGTAAACATTCGTCTCGAAGAGGGACAAAAGAACCTTGACCAGCAGGAAGTAGGCCGCATTCGAGCGCATCTGAAAGAGCAAGCGCGCAAGCAGGAATTGCGCGGGCAGGAGATTTCTCTCCCTTCGATCGTGAAAGTAACCGATTTAGCCAAGGCATTGGAGATTCCTGTGGGAGAGGTGCTCGGAGCACTCCTTAAGAACGGAGTAGTAGCCACGCTGAATGACGACGTCGACTACGATACGGCCGCGATCATTGCTGAGGAGCTGGGGTATCAGACGCAAGAAGACGTGGCTAAGCTGGAGGAGGACGTTCTCACCCCAGAAAAGCTGGAGGAGATTCTTAAGAAGGAAGACCCGAAGGATCAGGAGCTGCGGCCCCCCGTTGTTACCATTATGGGGCATGTCGACCATGGAAAAACTACGCTGCTGGATAGCATCCGCTCAGCGAATGTGGCCGCCTCTGAGGCAGGCGGGATTACCCAGGCGATTAGCAGCTATCAGGCTAAATATAAGAGCCGCGTCATCACCTTTATTGACACCCCCGGACACGAAACATTTGAATTTATGCGTAAGCGCGGAGCTTCGCTGGCAGACATTGCTATCCTAGTAGTGGCAGCTGACGACGGCGTAAAACCTCAAACGAAAGAGGCGGCAGCGCATGCGAAAGAGGCTGGCGTGCCGATTGTGGTGGCGATTAACAAAATTGACAAACCGGAGGCGAATATTGACCGGGTGAAAAAGGAGTTGGCGGAACAGCTCGACTTGCTCCCAGAAGAGTGGGGCGGGAAGACGGTGATGGCCCCGATTTCGGCTTTAAAAAAACAGGGGATCGATGAGCTTTTGGAATTGGTGCTCTTAACAGCGGATATTACGCCGCCCAAAGCGGTTACCGACCGACCGGCGCTCGGGAGCGTGGTGGAAAGCATGCTCGATAGGCACCTGGGCCCCCTAGCCACTGTGCTTGTCCATACCGGCACCTTGAATGTAGGCGACGATGTTGTGGCGGGCCGGGTAGTGGGCAGAGTGCGGCGCCTTTCCGACTGGCGCGGGAAGAATGTGCAGAAGGCTACCCCCTCGATGCCAGTCACCATCGTGGGCCTGAAAGACGTGCCGAACGCGGGGGACATTTTGCAAGTGGTAGAGGCCCGGGCTGAGGCCACGGCTAAGGCAGCGAGGCCTGGGCGAGGAGTAGTAAAATCTTTAGCCAAGGCGGATGAGGATGATGAGAGAAGTGGTCTTGCTCTCGTGATTAAGGCTGATTCCCACGGATCTCTGGAGGCACTCACACAGACGATTCGCGCGATGGTGCCAGAGAATCTGATCCGGCTCACCATTGTGCGGGCGGATGTGGGCAACGTTTCGGATTCCGATGTACTCACGGCAAAAGCGGCTGGGGCAGTTATTTACGCCTTTAATACCAACGTGGGCGGCATGAGCCAGCGCCTGGCTACCCAAGAACACGTGCCAATTAAGCGCTTTGATGTCATTTACCGCCTCTCGGAAGACATCCGCAAAGAAGTGGAGGAGCGCTTGCCGTTTGATTTAGTGCGAGAAGATTTAGGCAGACTTAAAGTACTCAAAGTATTCTTCTCTACGCCGAAGAAAAAGATTGTGGGAGGAGAGGTAGCCGAGGGCAAGGTAGAAATTGGAGCGAAGATTGTGACTTGGAGAAACGTGGAGGGGAGTAAAGAGCGGGAACGGATTGGGAGCGGAGAAATCAAAGAGATGCAGCGGGAGAAGACGGCGGTGAAGTCGGCTGCCCGCGGAGACCAGGTGGGGATCACGGTGGAGGGCAAAGGTAAAATCAAGGAAGGCGACGTACTTGAGATCTACAAAGAAGAAAAAGTGCGCAAGCAAATGACAAGCTGAGTTGTGAGTAAGCGCATTCCTAAAGTGAATAGTCTCATTCAACGCACGTTCGGGGAAATTCTGCAAAGGGAGGCGGACGTACCAGCAGACGTGCTGGTGACGGTTTCGAGCGTCGAGTGCGCCCCTAACTTGCAATCAGCCACCATTTGGCTCTATATTTCGTCCTTCCCTTCGACCAGCTCAGGGCAAGCGACAGCTCCTGGAAAAAGGGAAGAAGAGGCACTTGAGGCACTGAAAGGCCAGCTTTACTACCTCCAAGGAATCCTAAATAAAAAACTCAAGATGCGGCCTTTGCCTCGAATATCGCTTAAACTAGACTATGGAGCAGTTCATGCCCAACGTATTGACCAACACTTGGCCGAACTTGACCAAGGAATACCGGACGATCGCGGATAGCTTGCGCCGCGCGCAGCGCGTCCTGATTGGCACACACCAGCACCCGGATGGGGACGCTCTGGGGTCAGCGCTGGCGCTCATGCATGCGCTGCGCCTACAGGGTAAGCGGGTCACGGCCTACATCCCTGACTCGGCACCTGACTTTTTCTCGTTTCTGCCAGGATTCTCAGAACTCACAACCCTGAAGCCGGACGTACAATCGTTTGATGCCGTGGTGTTACTTGACTACACCCAGCTCTACCGGACAAACCTGGAAGAAGAAGTGAAAGCCCACCCCCTCACGATTTGTATTGACCACCACTACGATAACTTGCAAGAGGCAAAGATTAACGTGGTAGTACCGCAAGCAGCAGCAACCACTCAAATTCTATTTGATTTCTTTGAGAAGACGCGCATTCCGATCACGAAAGATATGGCGACGTGCCTTCTGACCGGTATTTTTACCGATACCGGTTCCTTCATGCACGACTCTACCTCTCCAGAAATTTTGGAACTGGCGGCTAAGCTGATGGGCAGAGGAGCGCGGCTTTCGCATATCGCCCACGAAACGTACCAGAAGAAAGGGCTACCCAGCTTGCGCATCTGGGGGAGGGCACTGTCGCGTATCATGGTGAACGAAAGCACTGGAGCAGCCGTAGCTGTGATCACCCACCAGGATTTACAGGAGTGTGGGGCTACCTTGGACGACCTTTCCGGAGTGGTGAATATGCTAAACGCATTACCCAACACGAAGTACGCGCTCCTCTTGGTGGAGTTTGAACCGGGCAAGATTAAGGGAAGCCTTAGGAGCGAAACGCACAAACAGACAGACGTAAGCCAGCTGGCCAAAAAATTGGGCGGCGGCGGGCACAAGCTGGCAAGCGGCTTTGAAGTGGACGGCCATATTGTGCAGCAATACGGCGTGTGGAGAGTGGTGCCCGTATGAAATTCCTCATCTTTGGCGATGTGGTGGGGGTGCCAGGCAGGATTGCAGTAAGCCGGGTGCTACCGAAGCTACGTGAGGAGTACCAACCCGATAGTGTCATTGTAAATATTGAAAATATTGCTTCCCGTGGCCTGGGAGTATCTGCTAAAGGGTTTGCCGACGCTCAAGCGTGGAAAGCGGATGTCTACACGACGGGGGATCACGCCTGGGATAATAAAGCCGGCGTGATGCTCCTGGAGAAGGCCGAGAACCGCATTATTCGGCCGGCGAACTACCCGCCCGGAGTGCCCGGGCGCGGGTATACGATATTTCAAAAAGGTGCATACTCAGTCGCGGTCATCAACCTGCAAGGCCAAGTATTTTTTAAGAATCACCCTTTGAGCCCTTTTCACACGCTGGACGGGTTCCTGAAATTGCCCGAGATTGCCGGGGCAAACATTCGCCTGGTGGATTTTCAAGCCGATGCCACTAGTGAAAAACGTGGTTTAGGCTTATACGCCGATAGGCGGATATCGGCGCTGTGGGGAACTCACACGCATGTGCCCACCAACGATGGGCAGATTCTGCCTGGCGGCACAGGCTACATTACCGATATAGGGTGTTGCGGGAATCACCACTCCGTTATTGGCTTCCACCCGAAGGGGCCGCTCTACCAGTTCTTACACCAAACTAAGGCGGAGGCACCGGTAGGGGAAACTGGGGCTTTAGAGGTAGGAGCACTGTTTTTAGACATCAACCCTTCGAGTGGCAAAACAACTGATATTGCACAAATTCGAGAAATACTGGAAGATTAAATTAATGGTCAACAAACAGAAATTAGTAGACAAGGTGACGGATATTACCCGGCTGCCCAGGAAGCACGTAGAACAGGTCATTAACGAGTTTCTCGACGTCATGATTGAGATGCTCTCGCAAGGGGAAAAAGTGAACCTCTCAGGGTTCGGCGCCTTTGAAGCACGAGACCGCAAGGGCAGAGCCGGGGTTAACCCGCGCACGCTGACTCCCACACAAATACCTACTGTCCGCGTCGCTAAATTCCGCGCCGGCAAAACACTGAAAGAAGCGGTCAAGTGAGCTTTCCTACTAGTCCGGGTGATACATCTTTAGAAAATCGGTTTCGTGAAGGTAGTCCATCAGGGCGCTGCGCTTGCGGTGGAGCTCATTGTACATTTGCGAGTATATTTTCCTTTCTCTAGCCTCCTTTTCCTTATGAGCGGCAAGCCGTGGGTGTCCGTCAAGGATTTCTCCAGAGGACAAACTCTTATAGATTTCGCCTTTTTGTATGAACAGGCTATCCATAACAAGTTCAAAGCCGAAATCGAAGAGGTAGAGGAGGCGAGATAAACTGATTGGGTCATCTTCAGCTCTTTCGCCCTTACTTAACTCTTTCAAACCAACGTCAGTTTCTATAATTAGTTGTTTCCAGGCATCGATCATGAATTGCGCTGGGTTATACGTATGCTTGCCGCGGAACCAGGAAGTCACGCGCCCCCAAACGCCCAGTTGTTTTTGTAGGTCTCTCAGAAAATCGGACTGGATTTGGAAGCTCAGATTTCTTTTGATGCGCTCACCGAGTATTTGCTTTGCCTCTACTGCCCACCGCTTGATTCCGGCCGTAACTTTTTGTTCGTACCAAATATTCCATCTCTTCTTGTCTACAGGGGGAGGCGTGCTGACTGCTTGCTTCATAGGCGGGTCGGGGTGCCGAGATTCGAACTCGG
>CAYHTZ010000012.1:0-34525 GCA_964359735.1 uncultured Candidatus Saccharibacteria bacterium | reverse complement strand
CACAGCCCTTCATCTTGTGCGCTACTTTGTCTTGGTTCAAAAGCTCGTCGCCGTCTTTTTGGTCGTATCCCACGACGTCGTAGGAACTACCGTATCTTTTGATGAACTCGCTGCCTAAGTATCCTTGGTGGCCGGTAATCAGTATTTTCATTCCAGGGATTTATGACTCGAGGGTGATGAGGAGGTCTTCGTGGCGGCTGCGGATCTTCTCAAATTTTTTTACGTTGAATCCTTCTAAGATTCTCTGCCATTCTTTGGGTGGAAGCAGCCGCCGGAATATAGAGTCGTTGAAATACTTCTCATTTCTCTTTGAACCAATGGGCACGGTAAACACTACGTATTGTGCCACCCTTAATTCCTCCTTAAGAATTTTGATGATAGCATCGTCGGTGTAATGTTCAAGTACGCCCCCGCTAAAGGCAACTACGAATTCCTGCTTTTCGAATATGCCGGCCAGGGAAGAGGCGTCGGCTTTTTGGATGGTGATACTGCTTCCTAAAACTTTTTGATTGCGGCGAGCAACTTGGAGCAGTGAGTCATCAATGTCAATGGCGGTGACGTCTCTTTGCCTGTGTTTGGCGAGAACGAAGGAAGCGCGGCAAAGCCCGCAGCCTGCCTCCAGAACTTTCTCTCCGGGAGAGGTGAGGCGGCACACTTCGTCGATTAAGGCTTTATCCTGCTGGTAGAACCCTTCTACGTCTGCCTCGGTAAACTCGAGTTTAACCTTCTTAATATTCCGGTACACGTGGTACCAGTGAATAGGAGGTACGTCGGTCATACCGGTTGGCTCTCGGAAGCGCCAGGTAGCGAGGAGGTGCAGACCAAGGCACCGGAGGGTTTCCCGAACCAGTGGCGGTGGGTGGCCACGAAGTGGTATACCCATTCAGAGATAGGGGCAAAAAGAGGGAAGTACCGGCAGAGCCAGAGTAGATAACGCTTTACACCTCCCAGTGCCAACGTGCGGAAAACAGCTTCAGCCGCAGAGTACACTTTGCCGTCCGGCATAACGAGTTGTACAGCTTTTCTAGCAGCAGCCGGGCTCACCTGAGGGAAGTGGTGGCCGTGGGTTTGATAAGGAGCGTACTCCACCGCCTCGCCTGTTTTTCTGTGCCAGTGTTCAACCCACTTGGCACAGAAGCCACAGTCGGCGTCGTAGAGCAAGGTGGGTTTCGCGGCAGCCATGCTTGTAGAGTAGCGTGATTTGCCTTGCATTTCACCTGCAGATGGGTATACTGGATCGATTTATTCCTAAGGAGAATCTATGGCACCAAGCCGGGAAAAAATTATTGAAGACGCGAAAAGATTGGCTGCTGATGTAGCGGCGTATGTAAGCGAGGGGCGGGACAGCGCGCCGGCCCGCATAGCCGGACTTAAGTCAGCCGCTCAGGAACAATTTGAGGTGGCGAAAGATATGACCAGAGAACGGGCTCGGCAAATAGACGAGGCAGCCCGCGAGAATGTTTGGGTGACAGCGGGAATTGCGGCGGCAGTAGGAGCCCTGATCGGGGTACTCTTCTCGCGCAACAAGCGAGATTAACTGATGATAAGCTGGGTTTTAAAGTCGCTCATTTCGGCCGGGCTTTTATTCGGATTATCGGAATGGGAAGGGTTCAAGACCCAAAGCATGCGTGTCCTCCGCAGGCGCATCACGGGCGTGCTGCTCCTCTTTCTCTCACTTCAGCTTGTCTTCCTCGCGATTGGTTTCTTTGCGGCAGCGTTTTTCTTAGGGCTGGCAGAGGTGGAAGGGTTCATCCGCCCAGCGGTTATCACCGGAATTATTTTAGTAGCCCTCGCTTTTGTGGTTGCCCTTGAGGGCGTGCGCTGGCTGAGGGGGATGTAAGGGGCTACTCCCCGAGAGCAGCCGGATCAATGCGGATAATTTTGTCGTCGCCTTCTTTCGGGGTGCCCCGGCCGTCGGTGTTGTTCGTCAGGAGATACAAGGCACCGTCAGGTCCTATATTCACGGTGCGCAGCCTTCCAAACTCTCCGGCGAAGTGACGCTTGAACTCTACAACTTGAGTGCCTGAAAGTTTAGCTTCATAGAGGGTTTCGCCGCGGAGCCCCGCGAAAAAGATACTGCCATTCGCGAAGGCAGCACCGCTGGGGGCCCAGGTCTCGCTGGCGCCAGAATGGATGATGGGGGAAACGAAGCCGTCTTGCTGCTCATCACCTTCGAGATTAGGCCACCCATAATCTTGTTCGGCTTGAATAAGGTTGAGTTCGTCGAAGCCAGATTGAATGCCGCTTCGGCCGTGTTCGGTAGCCCACAGGTTACCGGTAGAGTCCCAAGCAAGCCCCTGCACATTGCGATGCCCTGAAGAGATAGTTCTTACTACGCCACCTTCCTCCACGCGTAAGATTTTTCCGGCAGAAGAGCGCAAGTCTTGAGCCAGATTTTCTTGACCAGCGTCTCCGGTAGCAATGTAGAGGAGATTGTCGGGCCCGAATTTTATGCGGCCGCCATCGTGGAAATTGCCGGCGGGAATGTTATCGAGAATGATAGTTTCGTTGGCGAGTGCGTCATTATTCAATTGGTATCTCACCACGCGGTTGCGCAGCGATGCGCCTTGGCCGGTCGTATGGTAGAAATAGATGAATTGGTTTTGAGAGAACTCCGGATCAAGTGCCATGCCCAAGAGGCCGCTCTCGCTTACTTGAGTGACTTGGCCGGGAAACGGAATGGTAGTGCGCTGGCCGCTGGGAGATACACGCACGAGTGTCCCCGGGCGCTCTGTTACGAGCAGGCTGCCGTCGGGCAACCACACGAGCTCCCACGGAACGTTGAGGTTTTCGGCAATACCTTGGACTAGATTCTGAGCGAGCGGTGCAGCCGGGAGCGTGGGCACAACGGGGATAATGGCATCTTTCGGTATGGTGGAGACAGCGGCTGACCCGAGCGAGGCTTTGAGCCCCAGCTCACGCAAGCTGCCCCAAAAGTAGGCGGCTACGGCAAAGACAAGCAGCAGGATTGGACCGATCATTATCCGCCAATTCATGTTTTGAGTGTACCAGGGCTGTTTGCTTTTTTTAACAGATTAAGGAGAGGGTGTAAGAAGTCTGTCATACACTATTTCAGTTGGGGCTGGGTATTCTCAGGCCTGGTACAGCCAATTTCTTAGTGTAGGTGTAAAGCCGCAACATGTTCTATGACAGAATACGGCCGCAATGGCCAGGGGATTATCAACTTTCTTGACAGGATGACTTCTGGATCGTCTTGCGTGGGATTCTGGGATTGGCATGGTGGTAAGGCTATGGGGATTCGTACCGTCACGGTAGCGGAGAGCTGGCCGGCTCATTCGCGCCAGCGCGCGCGAGCGTTGGTGGCTGAATACGGCGTGCCCCAGAACGAGTCATCTGACTACCTCGAGTGGGATCGCGTAGAGGAGTGGCAGCGGGTGCGGGTGCGCCGGGATGGGTTGATCGAAGAAACTGTCCCGTATGCTGTGCCAGGAGAACGACTGGAAAAGATACGGGCGTTTGGCGGCAGATTATTCATTGATATGTGGCACCAGGAAGTAACAGTGACGGGGGAAAGCGAAGAGGTGAATCGACTGCTTTTGAATTTAATGCATGACATTTTGGTGGGAGCGAAAACCCCCGGCCAGGCTTGGGAGAAATACGAGTGGTCCCAGCGGGCACTGTCTTGGCATTGGCCAGACCCGTATCTCACGCATCTTCATTTTCATACGGATACGCAGCAACTGCACGTGAGCGAGAGACGATGGTGGAAAGCACCGGCGCTGTCGGAGACAGGAGAGTCCCACTATAGCCGCTAGTGCCGCAGGTACTGAGCGGAATTCAGGAAAGCTAAGGCGCCTTCGAGTCCGCCGCGCTCGCCGAATTGCGATAGCCGCAGTTCAGGCAGCGCGGTAAAGATGGGGTTGAGGCTGTGTAAATATGAACGCACTTTATCGAGCGGCATATCTTTCATAACCGAGCCGCCCAAAATGATTAACTCCGGCGACCAGAAAACCGTGACGTTGTTAAGCCCGGCTGCCAAAAAGAAGGCAGCTTCATCCCAGACTTCGGGGTCATCGATCTCTTCCGCCGGCTTGCCAAAGCGAGCGCGCAGTCCATTACCACCCACCAGCATTTCTAGATATCCGGTCTTCTTCTGAATATCGGCGTCATGCCGCGCGGCGTACGGAGGCATATTAATAATTTGGTACCCGGGCTCGAAACCAAAAGCGCTTGGCTCAGGCTGGCCTTGCACAAAACGTTTTCCCCCGATGCCCGTGCTCACTGTGATGTAGACCACAATGTCTTTTTCTTTGGCGTCGCCATGGCTCACCTCCGCCAGGCCGTAGACAGTGGTGTCATTTTCAATGGAGACAGGAGCCCCGGTTATTCTTTCCAGTTCTTGCTTCAAGGGTTGGTTCACCCACCCGCGGATATTGTGGGCCTTCACAATGACAGAATGGTCTTGGTTCAAGGCTCCGGGAACACCTCCAGCCACGGCTCGGATGGGCCGGCCTTTGGTCAGGAGCTGAGTCTGTTTCGCAAATGTTTCCATGGCTTCTTTGAAGTCATGCGGCGTCGAGAGAATAACCGGTTCTTCGAGAGTTTGGCCGTCCGCGGAATAGGCGAGACGCATTTTTGTCCCCCCCGTATCAAACACCAAATACATGTATTACTTTATATTATACCTTGACGAATTTGAGAAATTGCCTAAGCTGAGAAATACCTTTTATTCCTTCTTCTCTGTATGACTCCCGTCACTATTTACACCACGCCTAGTTGCGGCTTTTGCCACCTCGCGAAAGAGTTTTTTCAAGCGCATAGCGTGTCGTACACGGAAAAAGACGTGGCACGAGACGCGACAGCGCGGGAAGAAATGCTGAATAAGTCGAATCAAATGGGAGTGCCCGTGATCGAAATCGGCGACGCTATTATTGTTGGCTTTTACCGCGAGAAAATTGCCGAACTTTTGGGAATCCAGGAGTGATATTTACCAGATTTCACGGCCATCATCGGCCCACTTGGTGTACCAGACGGGGAAGAGATAAATCACGATCAGTTGAGTTACTATCCAGGTGACAGTGTAATACGTGGCTCCGGCAGCTAAGGAAACGGGAATCCCTAAAACTGCAGCCAGTGCAGCGGTGTAGCCGAATTCAGCGAGGGCAAAGACGAAGGCCACCCAGCCGGGCTGATGAGTAATGACGAGCCCCCAGACAGTTTCGAGGACGAGACCGACGATAGCCATGACCGCGAACAGCGACCAGTAGGCAGAATTTCCCGTGGCCAACACGAACACGAGCGCGGTGGTAAGAGCCAAGAGATACGTTACGGCTTTCGTTTGCAGGCGGCCGTGGAGTGTGGCGAGTGTCATACGAGTTCCTTACCGAAGACTAAAGCAGCCCAGCGATTCGTTTTGCGGGCCAGCTCGCGAGCGTTCCAGGATTCTTTGCCGGCCACGTAGTCGGCAATTTTACGCGCGCCAATTTTCATGCCCGCAAAGGAATCAGCGCAGGGAATAGCCCAGGCAGAGGCGTGTCCTAAGACAGCGGCGAAAGAGCCAGGGGTGCTTAGCTTCTCAATGCAACAATCGTCTTTGAGAACGAGGAATCGGTCGTGGATAGGCAGGTTGTAGTCTTGGATTAGTTGCGCGATCAGGGGGTTTTTGATGGCTGGGTAAAACCCGGTGGCGGCAATCACTTGGTCGGCCTCAATAATTTCAGGGACCTCGCTGCCGGGGCGCACGACAGTAATGTCTAGTTTGTTGGTGGAGTCCTTTTGAATATCAGTCACGTTTCCTTGGATGAGATGCAGCGCTCCTTCGGCGAGCGCCTGGCGAAAGATTTTCTTCCAACCTGTATAAAGAGGAATATTCGCACACGTGGCCTGGATGAGCTCAGCGCAGCGGGCTCCCGTTTGTTTCCGGCGAAAGGGGCCGAGCCCGCGCTTTGACATATAGCGGCGCGGGGTGGTGAGAGGCTGGCCGAACTGGAACCCTTTTTGCGAAACAGCGATGACACAGCCGCCGCTCTCAATAATCCGTACCCACTCGGTAGCGGCCGAGAGCCCGTCGCCGATCACCAGATACGGGTGGCCGGGCTGGACTTGTTTTTCGTCAAAGGCGCCATTCACTCTTGAGTCTTGTGGATACATTTCCTTGAACTTCTTTACCGGCTCGGGCAGAACAGGGTCGGCATGGCCCACGGCAATAATGACATTGTTCACACGAGCTACGAGTTCCTCTTTCTCATTGTAGAGCAGGAAAGAATCAGGCGTTTTTCTAATGTGGGCAATGCGGGCGGGTACGAGCGATTGCCAGAAATGAACCTGCTGAGCGATTTCGTGAGCATGTTTAATGATACTTTCTACGGTGGGACGATACTGATCAAACCAAGACAAGATAATCGGTTTCAGCGACCGTTTCTTAAAGAGTTCGAGGGTAGCCAGGCCGGGCGAGTCGGTAGGGAAAAAGTGGCCGATACTTTCGGAGCGCATAGTTTTTTGCCCGATGGCTTGAACCATCTTAAGCCACGCTTCGCCCGGGGAGTTATCGGCTGAAAACACGCGAATGTTCTGGGCGGGTACGCCGCGGAAGCGCAGCACCACATAGGCAATAAGAGCAGCAAAACCGCCACCCACAATGCCGACTGGCACGGCTACCCCCTGATTTTCTGGAGTAATTTCACTCATAGAAAACTAATCATTCTACACCTATTTCCAAAATTTGTCAAATTTGGCTTCTTTGAGTACGCTATCCCATATGGCTTCTGGTAGCAAGATTGGGTTTTGGGCTGTAGGTGCGCTAGTGGTTTTAGGGATCGTGGTATGGGCCGCAGCGTCGCGAGAGGATCAGCCGTCTCTCAACCTTAAGCCGCTGATTCAGAATGAGCCATTCGCGGTCGCGGTTGAATTTGAAGGTGCGTCAGCGCAGGCGGGGAAAACGCAACATGCGCATGTGGCGGTCAGTCGCGATGGCCAACCATTCGATGTCTATAGCAGCGGGTATGCATTGCACTTGATTGTGGCGAGCTCTGATTTGAGTACCTTCTTGCATACGGTGGATTTACATGATGATGGGTTCGGTGTGTATGGAGCAGATGTTACCTTCGGGTCGCCCGGCAAATATCGGCTTTGGGTGGAAGTAAACGATGCATCTGGGGAGCAGCATCATGGAGAGGGCGCGCCTCTTATCGGCTACGCGGATTTTCGTGTGCGGGGTGAGGCACGCGGGGTCACGGACCAGCCACGTGTACACGGGAAGGTAGCACAGGCAGGTCCGTACACTGTCAAATTGGATTATGCTTCCCTGCGGGCGGGAGAAGAAAGCGAAGTTCGTCTCGCTGTACAGGATGCGCAGGGGAGAGTCCGGCAGCTTACGCAACCTGAGCCAAATATTTACGTGATGATCGGCCCCAAAGGAGACTCGAACTTTCCTTTCTTCCGGCATGGACATAGCGAGCCGGCCCTTAATGGAAATACCGTGGTGTGGCGCGAGACATTTCCCAAAGCCGGAGAATATTTGCTGTGGACAACAGTGTACGTGGTGAATGGAAGTCAGTTTGAAGCGGTGGAGGTGCCGTTTGTACTCATGGTGGTTGAGTAGTAGGGTGAAGGTATGAAAAATCTTGGATGGTGGGTGGTAGGAATTGTCGTGGTGGCGGGAATCGGTTGGTTTGTATGGAAAGCGGCAACTGCGCCGGTGCTATCCGATGAAGATTTGCAGCGGCAGGAACTGGCCAGCTGTATTCAGCACAACGGCGTGGGCATGCACATTCATCCGGAAATCACAATTACTGTCAAAGGCGAGAAGATGGAAATCCCAGCGAATATCGGCATTGAGGGAGGGTGTATGCACCCGATCCATACGCATGACGGTTCAGGTATGTTGCACTTGGAGTTCAAAAAGCCGCGAGATGTGCGTCTCTCTGAATTTTTTGAGATCTGGGGCAAGCAGTTTGAGGGAAACATGAAAATGAAAGTGAACGGGCAAGAGAACATGGAATTTGGTAATTACATGATGCACGACCACGACCAGATCGAGATTGTGTTCGAGTAGAATGGTGAGAGAAATACAGTCAGGTGATCAGCGCAGGTATCAGTGCGAAGAATGTGGATACCACTATGCCGAACGACATTGGGCGGAAAAGTGCCAGGCGTGGTGTTCGGCGAAGGCGAGCTGCAACCTAGAAATTATCCAGCACGGTTTGCCGCCGGAACAAGAAAATGTATAGTGAAGCGTATGAAGCACATGCAAATCGTGGCGGGCACGCTGTTGGGAGCGATTCTCTTAGTTGGTGTTTGCGCGTATATGCAGCCCATGACGTCTGAGTGCCCTACTGCACACCCTGGCATCATCTGCCCGATGCATGGGACGGGTGCACCTTCTTTCTGGCAGCAGGCGATGGTGTTATCGCGGCGGGTGACGGAATTGGCAGTAGTGGTATTAGTGCTTCTGCTTGGGTTTGGGGTGGTGACAGAGTGGCGAAGAAGAGGTGATCCACACTCTCTCTATTATCGATTCCATGCACTCCAGCCGCCTCTTTCGTACTTGCAAGAACTCTTTTCGCAGGGAATTTTGCATCCGAAAATCTATTGATTGCAGGTTGTTCTGTAAGAAGTGCCTAGGCTTTTTGCCTGATGGCATGTTATTTTCGATTCTCTAATTTCACTTCGTATGAGTAGCAAAACAATCAATGTTCTTCTTCTGGTAGGCGCCGCGTTGCTCATTGGTTTCTTCTATGTAGATTCGCGAAAGGAGCAGGGCAAGGATTCTCATCCGATCGCCCATCAAGCGCTGGCAGCCAAGTTCGAAGCGCTGAGCCAGAATGGTAACTCGTCATGTAGTGCGACTTTCAAGGATGATATCGCCACGATGGCGGACAGCGAGCGTCTGCAAGGGTCCTGCTGCAGCCCGATGAGCTTACATCGCTATGGCGAGCAGGTGGAGGGATTAAAGGAATTTAAGGCAAAAGCCGGCCAAAACATCGCCGAGATCCCGGATGATCCGTATGATATTGAGGCGGGGTTAGCCAAGAAGCTGATGGCAATGTATGACGCGGAACTCACACCGCAGCAGCAACAAGCGTACGACTATGCCATGGAGCATTCCAGTGAGAAAGGCCCTTGCTGCTGCAAATGCTGGCGGTGGTATGTGTATGGCGGGCTCGGTAAGCTTCTCATTCAGCAGTACGGCTTCACGGGTGAGCAGCTTACGGAAGTCTGGAATCTTTCCGATGGCTGCGGTGGAGACGAGGAGCACCATCATTAATTCATAATTTTCTAAACACCATCTATGACAAATGAAGTTGAATCTCAACCGACAGTGACGAAACAAACAATTACTCTTAGTGTGCCGCTCTCCATTATTATCGCCGGGGCGTTAATAGCGGCAGCAGTGTACTTTAAGGGAAGCGCTGGCTCTCCGACAGGCTCAGGGCAAGCTGGCGATGGGGACACGGCTCGGGGGCAAGGTGCTGCTCAGCCTGAAGCTGCACCAGAGACCGTAGTCGGGAACTTCCGCGCTGTGGATGCAAAGACTGACCACATCCGGGGGGCTCAGGATGCCAAGGTAACCGTGATTGAGTATGCGGACACCGAGTGTCCCTTCTGCAAGCGGTTTCACCCCACCTTGCAGCAACTCATTAAGGAATATCCGAATGACGTCCGCTGGGTGTATCGGCATTTCCCACTGGACGCGCTTCATTCCAAAGCGCGCAAGGAGTCAGAAGCAACTGAGTGCGCGGGTGACAAGTTCTGGGCGTATCTTGACCGCTTGTATGAAGTTACGCCATCGAATGACGGACTTGATCCGGCGGAGCTGCCCAAAATCGCTGAGTTCGTGGGGCTTAACCGCGCTCAGTTTGAGCAGTGTCTCTCCAGTGGGAAATATGCGCAGCATGTAGCCGACGACTTGGCTGACGCGGAGTCGGCGGGGGGGTCAGGCACGCCGTACAGCGTGGTTATTGCTGCCAGCGGTGAGAAGTTTCCGCTCGAAGGCGCCCAACCATACGCGGCGGTGAAGCAGCTGGTTGAGAAAGCACTGGCCAATAAGTAGTGGTTATGAAAGTAATGACCGGCGTATTCTATGGGGCAGTTGGTGTGGCTGCCTGCCTGGCGCTTTTCCTGGTCATGTATTGGGCTTTGCGTCTTGATTCAGCTATCACGAACCTGATTATTAACTTCTCCAACGTCCCGCTGTACTTTTGGCCGTATGTGCTGCTTACATTGGGTACTGTTGTACTCTTTGGCGTGAATGCGGCCCTACTCACCTACCGGTGGCGCACGTATGGGCGGCCTCGCCTGAGAGGACAAGCGGGCACAGGCGTAGGGTCGCTCCTGGGAATAGCGGCTTCCGCCTGTCCCGTTTGCGGTTCAACGCTTTTGTCGCTGGTTGGCATTGCCGGGGGGCTCGCAGCTTTCCCCCTGCAAGGGCTAGAACTCAAAGCAGTTTCGTTTGGCCTTATGGCGTTGCCAGTATGGCTGACGAGAAGGGAACTGACACGCATTGCGTGTGGACAGTGCGGAAGGGGAACATGCCCAGTTGCGCGCGATGCGTCATACAAACCAAGCGATCGGCTCACTCTTACGGCCTTGCTGGGTGTGATTGTGGCTTTAGGACTTCTGAGCTGGAGCATGCTCAGAACTGACCCGGTGATTGCCAAGCTGGTACTATGAGCAGCCGCGGTAACTTCTTAGCTGTGTTCCAGGCGCTCAGGGTGGTGCTGGGAAAACCATGGTATAGCGCGATAGCAGTTTTGGTTAGCGGCTTGGTGTTTGCTCTGATGCTGTGGTCGCAGAATGTGCGCGGAATTGTTCAGGTAATCGCTTCACCGCTCTTTAGCTGGTCGGATACGATTGTCTTTCTCTTCCGGCTGTTGGGTGGAATTGTTACCAATGTCACGCCGCTGGCAGCGGTCTTGATTATCGTTGTCTCGGTTCTGTTTGGCATCAACGCGGCCTTGCTTATCTATTCGCTCATTCATCGCTCTGTCCTGCTACGGGCTGGCGTGCGCGGGAGTACGCTGGCAGCCATGATCAGCGCCGTGTTTGGAGCAGGGTGCGCTTCGTGCGGGACATATCTCCTGGGTTCAGTATTAGCGTCGCTCGGTGCTTCTGGGCTACTGGCATTTCTGCCTCTGGGTGGCCAAGAGCTGCTTTTGGTAAGTATTGTTCTTTTGCTATTCTCAGTTGGTTGGGTGGGAAGAGCCTTGCATTCGGCTGGTGTCTGTCCTGTGGGGAGGTGAGGCGTATGGATGTGTGTTCAAAGTGTGGTGGAGAAACTGAGGGATACAAGTGCGATATTTGTGGGGCGGAATCAGCTGCGCACGATGATAACCATAAGCATGGAGGTGAGCATTGCATGCCAAAGTGCAAAGCCTGCGGACAGGCGCAGGTGAAGTGCACGTGCTAATTGTTTACTTTTTTCGGGTGACGATGTAGCCGATAGCGCCGCCGATTACCATGGCAGCGGCTACGACAGTGGTCATGAGGGTGACACTGGGTACTGTCTTTGCCTGGGGGAGAAGGGGGATAAGCCAGTAGTACGAGGCAAAGAACCCGATGAGCAGGCCGGCGGTAAGGCCAAAGAGGCCGCGGCCGGATGTATCTTCCACGCTCCATTTTGGAGCGGTGATGTTGAGGAGATCCTCAGGAATTCTGCTTTGTTCGTTCATAGGAATTTTTTTGAATTAAAAAATTATCTTACGAAACTGCTGATTTAGATCGGCGCCTGTCGACGTATCGGCCGAGGAGGTAAGCAACTGGTATGAGAAGGATCGGGATCATGGCTGGGAGAAACATCTCAGGTCGGCGCCAAAAAGGGGCTTCTGCGCCATAGGACCAATCTATCTCTGCTGGGGTGTCATTCGAGTTAGTCCAAACCAGACGAGCGTTGGCGAAGTCTTGCGGTGCTACAAACGTGCCGAATGTCTGGCCAGCTTGTTCGGCAGGTGCAGTGTGCTCTTGGCCGGAAGTGTCTGTCCACAGAAGCTTAGCCGAGACGGTTGAGGCGTAAGCGGTGGCTACTCCCCACGTCCACTGCATGGTGTCGCCCGGTTTACATCCTTCCACAGGCACCGCTGCTGTCCCAAAGGAGGGAACATGAAGTACGCCAGAGTGAGAAGTGTCGGTGCCTTCGTGAGCTTGCGCTGAATTTGTCCAGCCGGCCGTTACGATTAGTAGGCAAAGCGTGACGCCGGCTTGAAAAGCGGCGGTGTTCATAGATTAAATATTGCTGGCCGCGGGGGCGACGCTTCTTTGTGCGGTGCGGCGCAAGCGGCTTACTACGGCGCCAGGGATATCGAAGGCAAAGAAGGCGTAAATAATCGGGATAAGCACTACGAGATTGATACCCCAATGCAGCCACACAAGTGCATCCGCACCCCACGCGCTAAAGAGCCACTGGCCCACCAGGCCGGGAGCATTCGGGCCGCCGGCTGGTACCACAGGGGGGTTCATGGCCAGGTTGTGATAATACTGGGAAAGTTTTCCGTAATGTTCAAACGCGTGCCACACTTGAATCCAGAAGCTTGCCAGCATGCCTGTCCAGGCGACGCGATTGTACCTCTTCCAGGCGTTGCCTTTGGCAAAGAAACCACAGCCTACCAAGATGGGAATCATCAACAGGAGCAAGCCCCAGTTGTACATGACGTGAACCCACTCAACGTTGAGTTGCCCTAAAATTCCATTGGCAGGAATTTTAAAGTAGAAGCGCTGGATGAATTGGGCAATGTGTTCGGGGAAGTGCAGTAAGCCTTGAGCGATGAATAACGCAGTCAGGCTAAACAAGTGGCTCGATTGAGCTAAGTAGGCGGGAGTCTTGGCGAGGCCAGGCATCCATAGGTTACAGACACGTACGTGGCCTTGAGGCGCGTCATTTTTCATGTTGAAAGAGTAGCAGAAAATACCTTTTTAGTCAACACAGGGCGTGATACACTGGCCGAATGAATGTTCTGCTGGTTCTTTTTGCGTTGGGAGGTTTGGCTGTGTCCTCATACATTTACTCCAAGAAGCGTCGTCATGAGCGGCTGGTGTGCCTCATGCATAAAAATTGCGATACGGTAGTGCATAGTCGCTATAGCGCTTTACTTTTCGGTATTCCTAATGAGGTGCTGGGAATGATTTATTTTGGCCTCGTGGCTGTGGTCGCGGTTACTGTGCTTCTCGGGTTCTCTTCTATCGGAATTTTTCAGCTGGTGCCAGCTCTGGTTGTGATAGGTGGGGTGGCCGCGGGATTTTCAGTGGTGCTTATCTTCATCCAAGCGAAAATTCTGCGAGAATGGTGTGATTATTGTCTCATCAGTGCTGCCGCCAGTATTATCATCTTCTTGGTTGAGCTAGCGTCTGTTTAAGGTGGCGGCAATTGAGTTTTAGTGGGGAATCTCAAGCCAAACTGCAGGTTCGTTGCCGCTATTCCATCCATCATGTCCTGGGGGAATGGCTGCGACATCGCCTGGACCGAATTCTTCATCTTTTCCGTCGTTCATGCGCGCGCCCAGTCTACCCGAAATTACATATATCAGATGATCTTTTTGACAACTGTCAGTCTTCACCACCGGCTTTAAATCCTTTGACCAGCGCCATCCCGGCTGCACGGTCACCCGCTGAAATTTCAGATCCCCAAGGGCGACCGTTTCGGCCGTGACATTCGCCGCTGGTTTCGCTGTCTCATCAGGCGCATTCAGACTCTTTTTTGTAATAGTGACTGCCATGGGTATTACTCCTGTCTTCTGGAGAAAGTGTGCCGTGGAGCTAGAGGAGAGTCAACAGTAAAGCTGTGGATAATTTACGTGGTGCGGAAGAAGTAGCCGGCGAGAACGCCTAAAGTATCGAAGGCTTGAAATTTTGCGGGATTAGGTGTACTACACGTGCATGAACCCAAAAATCATTGCCGTTGTTCTTGGAGTGCTGGTTTTAGGTGTCGTTGGGTATTTTATCTTTACAAATCTGCCCAGTGGCGGAGTGAGGCTCGGCGAGCGTTTTGACTTTGGCGATGCGGCTGATCAGTTCCCTTCCGCGCTGGCTGCCAATGGCGCCCGAACAGGCGTTTCCGACCAAGTGTGGCTGGGGGAAACAGTTGATATGGAGGCGGACGCAAAGTTGGTCAATGCCGACGCTGGCGATGATGGCGTGCGCACAAGTTTTACGCCTTGCGCGGCCAGTAATGTGACATTTTTCGTTCAGGTAAAAGATCCTGGGGCGATGACAGGGACGGCGTACCTCAACCTGTTCGCCGACTGGAACCAGGATGGCCAGTGGGCGGGAAGTGACAGGTGCGCTGCCGAATGGGCGGTTCAGAATCAACCGGTTGATCTCGCCACCCTCGCTCAACCAATCACGAGCATAACCGTGCCACTCACTGCTGGCGCGAAAACCGATAATCTCTGGTACCGCGGCACGGTGACCGTCGGTGAAGTGGTGGCTAGCGATGCCACAGGAGCCTACACCAGCGGCGAAGTGGAGGACTATGGGCCGCCGCTTCCCGGGGAGACCTGGTACGATGCTTTCTGTCTGCCAGATCCCGTCACGATTCAACACGGTCAATCCACGGAATTGAAAGTGGTCAATTGGTTCTCGACGGCAGCCATCACTAGCGTTGGTCTTCCAAATGGCTTCACGGCAAAAAATAATGCTCGCAATGTTGAGGAGAAAGACGGTAAAATTATCTACACGTCAAAGGAAGTTGATCCGCCGGAGCGGACTGTCCCCGACCCAGTTGATATTCGCGTGGATTTCGGAAAAGAAGCGAGCATAGTGATCATCTGCTGGGTGAGGGTTGAGCACGATGAGCTGCCGGTAGAAACTCCAGGTCAAAAGAGAGAATTTCCTGTCTCTTCGCCAGTTCCTCACGTGGAGACTAAGTCAGGCGGCCCAACAAAGACTCCACCACCGGCAGCACCGCAAACCGAAGTTCACCCAATTCAAGAAGAAGCCCCGGCTTTATTCAAGTATTAGCTAACGGAATTAGGTTTGGAGCGTATCTCCACTAGTCGACATGTGGAGAGGTACCTAATTCCGCTCCTGGAGCGGAATTGGTGAATTTTACTGCTGAACTTCCTCTGATGCTCTTTGGTAAAACACTGTCCACTGTTCAAGCAATTTTCCCATGGCTGAAATCATTGCTTCCCGGTTCTCTTCAAAGAAAGATTGAAGGTCTCGGGCGAAAGCTGAATCATGGTCTGATTCTGCATGCTGTATAAAGAATTCATGTATGGCAGTGTCACCTGGCCACATTCGCAGCGCGGCAGTTGCATAATCAGGAAAATCCAGCACGTCAGTAATTTCATAGGCAAGAAAGTGACCTAGCAAATAATCAGGAGATTCAGTGGCAACTTTTTCTCTAAACCACTGATAGAAATCTGCTGCGGCTTTGGAAGACTGTTGAGCGGGAGTCGTCATCGTTCCATCACGTACTGGTACTCCCAATTTATTGAGTACGCGACGATATAGAAGAGCATGTGATGGCTCTATTTCTGCATGTCCTAAGTATTTTCCATATTCATCACTAAGGTTGTCAACTACAACATACGTATACGGGTGGTCAGGGAACCGCGCTACATACATGCCAAACATCTCCGGAAGCCACGTACGAACTTCTGCAAAAGGCCCGGCAAAAAATCGTTTTACCGCCGCATCATTCTCACCGTCTCGCATACGTTCAAAAACGGGTGTATGTAGATAGCCATCTGGGCGTTTTGCCATTTCCTTGTAAATGTTAATTACCTGAGCAAGGTCGGCTGACTCAGGAATTGCTTCCCTAAATCGTCTTGCGACATTCACCTCTGCTGTTTTAATTTTCTTACCAGATTCGAGCCCCATATTCACTGTTTTCTCATGATTATCTACTTGTGTCAACGTAAGTTAGTAATACCATTGTTACTTATTTGCTTATTAAAGCTCCTTTTACTGCAAGTACTTAAATATTTATCAGAAAAGTTGACACTTTGCAGAACACGTGCTAACCTGGCGACATGCATACTTCTATTCCTGAGCAAACAGGGCTTACCCAGAAGCAAGCTGCTATATATCTAGCTCTGCTTGAACTTGGCGAGGCATCGATGACAGCTCTCACACGGAAAGCTGGTTTAAAGCATGCCACTACCTACCTTATTATTGAGGAATTAATCCTACTGGGCTTGGTGTCAGCAACACAGAAGGGTAAACGAAAATCTTATTCGGCTGTGCACCCAAGACGGCTGCTAGAGATGGCACGATTCAAAGAACAGCAAGTTAAATCTGTGCTTCCAGAACTCGTTGCCCTTCATAATGCTCCTAAAGAGAAGCCTAAGATACAAGTATTCGAAGGGTTAGAAGGCATGAAGGCCGTCTATCAGGAGGTTTATCAGTCACTTAATAATCAAGAAGAAGCACTATGGTTTGCACGCATTAACGCATTACGGGAACATGTACCTGATGCACTATCAGAATTCAAAAAGTTATTGCGGCAGATACGAAACCCAAAAATCAGAGAACTTAACTATGGTGACGAGGGCGGAAAACTCTGGGCTGAAGAAACGAAGAGACTTCGAGGCAAAAATCATCATGTCCGCATACTCCCCACAAAATTTGAATTCGGGTTTTCTGATAATCTCATTTTTGGCAATAAGCTGGTCGTTTTTTCCTTCAAAGAGAATATTTTCGTGATTATTATCGAAAGTGAGGAAGTCGTAAAAACATATCGAGCTCTTTTCGAGTGGGCATGGAAGCAAGGAGAAAAGCTGTAATTGTTGTATTCCACACCCTGTGTGGAATTAGGTAGAAGTTTTTCCTCTTGTGGTTCATACCCCCCAGGGGTATGTTTGAAACATGAATCAGCAAATCAAGAAACGGGCGCTGCGCAGGCTTAAGATCGTGGAGGGGCAGGTGCGAGGCTTACAGAAGATGGTGGGGGAGGAGAAATATTGCATCGATATCATTACGCAAACCTCGGCGGTACGGGAGGCGCTGTCCGGTATTGAGGACATGATTTTGGAGAATCACCTTTCGAGCCATGTGATCGAGCAGATGAAATCGGGGAAAGAACCCAAAGCGGTGCGGGAAATTTTATCAGTGTATAAATTGTCGAAGAAGAAATGAGGGGTAGCGCATGAATACGAAACTTATCTTCTGGTTCGTTGGCCCAGTCATTGTTGTGGTCGTTGCATGGGCATTTCTTTCAGCAGGGAAGAATAAGGCGCAGACGAGAGGCGAGGAAGTTCAGTCATGGTTCACAAAATCTCATAATACAATGCGATCAGTCGGGAGCTCATTTCATTAAATGTATGAATTGGACAACGGACCTAAAAGAATGAACACACTTTCGAAAAATCAGCTCATCGGGATTGGCGTGCTTGTTGTACTTGTTATCAGCGGATGGCTGCTCATGCGACGCGGGCAACCCTTGTCGCAACAGTTGCAGCAAGCCGTGCAGAAAAGCGGCACATTTTCCACAGCGACACGAGGCTTACTTGAGGCAAAACCGGCCTCTACCGTCGAGCTCAAAGACGGCGACACCTACGATTTAGAAGCCAGCATTGTTCAAAAGAGTATTAACGGCCAGAGAGTCAAAATGTTGGCCTATAACGGCTCGATTCCCGGGCCGCTCATTAAAGTCAAGCAAGGCTCAGAGGTAACTATCAATTTCACCAACAACACGGATGTTGAAACTACCATCCATTCTCATGGCGTGCGTGTAGCGAATGAATTCGATGGCACACCTGACCTGACCCAGGAGCCCGTACCCGTCGGCGGGACATTTACGTACAAACTGAAATTCCCTGATGCCGGCATGTTCTGGTACCACCCGCATGTGCGGGAAGACTATGCCCAAGAGTCCGGATTGTATGGAAACTTTCTCGTAATTCCAACTGATACTGAGTATTGGTCACCGGTGAATCGAGAGGAAGCACTCATGGTCGATGATATTCTACTTGAGAACGGAAAACTTGCTACCTTTAGTACAACAACTGCTGATCGTACTCTGATGGGTCGGTTTGGGAATGTGATGCTCATAAATGGGGAGACAGGTTACAACCTCGCTGCCAAACAGGGCGAAGTTGTTCGGTTCTATCTTACCAATGTTGCCAGCACGAGGACATTCAATGTCTCGATTCCTAACGCCAAAATGAAACTGGTGGGAGCTGATGGCGGGAAATATGAACAAGAGACATTTGTGGACAGTGTCATCATCAGCCCATCGGAGCGGGCCATCATCGAAGTGCTTTTTGACTCAGCTGGTACGTACGCGCTTCAGCATACAACACCTGAAAAGACATACACGCTGGGCACAGTAAGCGTGTCGTCTGATAAAGCTGCGCCATCTTACCTCAGCCAGTTTAATATGCTGCACACTAACCAAGACATCATCGCCAGTATTGACCCATTTCGTTCGGCATTTGCAAAAGCTGCTGACAAAAAACTTACGCTCACGATTGATATGATGGGTATGGGGAATATGAGCGGCATGGGTAATGGAGGTCATATGATGCCTGATGGATCGATGATGGGAGGCATGATGATGGGCGGGGACAACGACCCGATTGAGTGGGAGGATGACATGGCCATGATGAATGCGATGTCGACGACGCAGAATCTTACGTGGAAAATGCTGGATCAGGCGAGCAAGCAGGCAAATATGGATATTGGTTGGAAATTCAAGGTGGGTGATAAAGTAAGAGTCAGTATTTTCAACGACCCAAGATCGGCGCATCCCATGCAGCACCCCATTCACTTCCACGGCCAGCGGTTCTTAGTGCTAAGCACGAATGGTGTTAAAAATGATAATCTGGCGTGGAAGGATACGGTATTGGTTAAAAACGGCGATACGGTGGAGATACTCGTTGACATGTCGAATCCCGGGGACTGGATGGCGCACTGCCACATTTCGGAACACTTGGAGGATGGCATGATGTTTACTTATACCATCGAGTCTTAAGAGAAATATTTTGTGAGTTATCGACCGACATACAATTATATACCGCCGATCAAATGGCACTGGCAGACGCCGTGGTATGACTTTTTCTGCGCGGCGTCTGGGTTGGGAAAAAGATTTCGGGAAAAAGTTTTGCAAGCAGTTGCAATTCACGACGGGCAAATAATCGCTGATGTTGGTTGTGGCACAGGTGTATTTGTGGAGATTGCGAAGCGGAGATACCCTAGTGCGCATTTCATCGGCATTGACCCTGATCGGAAAGCGCTGGCAATTGCCGAGCAGGCGCTTAAGCGCGCTGGCCTGGCGGTTGAATTGAAACAAGCGTTTGCGGAGTCACTCCCCCTTGCTTCGGGCTCGGTGGACATTTGCTTCAGCACCTTGGCGTTCCACCATATGCCAAATGAAATCAAGCAGAAAGCAGCTCAGGAAATCTATCGAGTTCTTAAACCTGACGGCGTGGTAGTTATTGCGGACTTTGGAGAAAGCAAAAGTTTTTTCTTACGGAAGATGCTCTTTTTCGAGAAGATGGAATATCTGGAGGGGAACTTAAATGGGCTAGTTCCGCTTTACCTCGAAGAAGCCGGCTTTAAAACGCCGGAGACTGTCGGCAGCCATTTCCCTGGAATTAAGCTAATTCGAGCTCGCAAATGAATATGGTATCTCGAAGACTAAAAAATATCTTCCTGACTACGTTAGTGCTCATCTATGTTCACGGGATTGAAGAAATTCTCACTGGTTTCCCACACGTGGACTCATTCATGAAAGTTGGTTCTGATTACCTCGATTTAACTCCTGAGCAGTTTTACTGGATGTTTCATTTATCGTTTTGGGTACTATTGCCCATCCTTTATATAGTTTTTCATAGAAGGGGCAAGATCGCGCTGTTTTCATTCTCTCTGTTTGGATTTTTCTTTTTTGTAATTGAGCTACATCACATTATTAAAGCACTCTATTCTCTCAGCTATTACCCAGGGCTTATCACAGCTCTGGTGTACCCATTTATCGGTGTTCTTTACTGGAAAGAGTTGATCAAAAATTGGAGGATGAACTATGGAAGATAAAACGTACACGTGCCCGATGCACCCAGAAGTAGTTTCGGAGCAACCGGGGATGTGCCCGGAGTGCGGGATGGCCTTAGTAAAAGCAAAAAGTAAACCCCACTCCGCTGAAGCTTCGAGGGGCAGGCCCGCCAGTTCGGCGGGTAAACATGAAGGACATTCCTTGAGCATGTTCGCCAAGAAATTTTGGGTGAGTCTTATTTTGACGGTCCCGATTTTGCTGTACTCTCCGCTGCCGGAAACATTTTTGGGATGGTTTACCGGCCGAAGCCTCGGCGAAGGCTGGCTGGCGCCACAATTTCCTCTCATAAACTTTATTCCGCTGGTATTTGGTTCGATCGTATTTTTCTACGGCGGCTGGGTGTTTTTGCAAGGAGCGTGGCGCGAGATACGGGGGAAGGCTCCAGGGATGATGACGTTAATCGCGCTTGCCATAACGACGGCATATGTCTACAGCGTAGTGCAAGTGCTGATAGGTGGTGCCGAAACACTTTTTTGGGAACTCTCTACACTGATCGTCATCATGCTCTTAGGCCACTGGATCGAAATGCGGGCCGTGCAAGGAGCGCAAGGAGCGCTTAAAGAGCTGTCAAAATTATTACCAGATCAGGCAGAGGTAGAGCATGGTGGCAAAACCCACATGATGCCGCTCTCGCAAATCAAGGTTGGGTACATCGTGATTGTGCGGCCGGGAGGAAAGGTTCCAGCGGATGGGGGGATTATCGAAGGGGCTTCGGAAGTTAATGAATCGATGGCGACGGGGGAGTCGAAGCCAGTAGCGAAAAAGGTTGGCAGCCAGGTGATTGCCGGCACGGTGAATGGTGATGGCTCGCTGCGTGTCAAGGTAACGAAGATAGGTGAAGAAACGTTTTTGGCAGGAGTCATGCGCCTTGTGCGCGAGGCACAAGCCTCGAAATCGAAGTTGCAAATGTTATCCGATCGTGCTGCCTTTTATTTGACGGTGGTTGCGGTGGTGGGCGGGCTCATCACGTTGGTGGTGTGGCTCGCGATAGGCAGTGCCCCGACCGCATTTACTCGGGCCGTCGCTGTGCTGGTGATTGCGTGTCCGCATGCGTTGGGGCTGGCGATTCCACTGGTAGCTTCGATCTCTACAACGATGGCGGCGCGCAGTGGTTTTCTCGTAAAACAGCGGCTCACTTTGGAAGCGGCCAGGAACGTGGATGCGGTATTGTTTGATAAGACCGGGACGCTGACGAAAGGAGAGTATGGGGTTATGGGGATGCAGGTAGCACAGCGTGGGAATGAAGATGACGTGTTGAGATTAGCAGCAGCGGTGGATGCAAAATCAGAGCATGTGATTGCGAGAGCAATTGTGCGCGAATCAGAGAAACGCAATCTTGTGCTGCCCGCGGTATCAGATTTTCAGCGGCTGCCTGGGAAAGGTGTGGCTGGGACCGTCGACGAGAAGCACGTTACTGCAGGAGGGAGGGCGATCCTTGAGGGGGCTGCAGTCTCTCACGATATAGAGAAGTGGGCGCGCGATCACGGAGAAGCGGGGAAAACGATTATCTATGTACTTGAGGGGAAGAGTGTGCTGGGCGCAATTGCGCTTGGAGACGTCATCCGCGATGAATCGCGGGAGGCAGTGGAGAGGCTTCGAAAACAAGGAGTGGAAGTGGCTATGATCACGGGGGATGCAGAAGGTGTAGCGCGGTGGGTGGCCAGGGAACTGGGCATTGAGACGGTGTTTGCCCAAGTTTTGCCGGAGCACAAGGTGGATAAGGTGAAAGAACTGCAAGCAAAAGGCAAGAAAGTAGCCATGGTAGGTGATGGTATAAATGATGCGCCAGCTCTGACCCAGGCTGATGTCGGCATTGCCATTGGGGCAGGCACGAATGTGGCAATTGAATCCGCCGGAATTATTCTGGTACGCAACGATCCGCGTGATATTCCGGCTGTGATCACTCTTTCCCGACTCACCTATTCTAAAATGCTGCAAAATTTGTTCTGGGCCACAGGCTATAATGTGGTGGCTCTTCCGTTGGCAGCGGGGGTCTTGTCTGCCTGGGGAGTTGTACTCAATCCGGCAGTGTCGGCCATTTTTATGTCGCTTTCCACAGTGATTGTGGCTGTGAACGCAGTGCTGCTGCGGCGTGTTTCCTTGCAGAACAGTCCTTGATGCTGCCGTACATTGTATTTTTTTTGACAACGTTTTTTCTGAATTTCGTATGGGAAGCGTGGCACGCGGTGTTTCTGTATGAAGGCTTTGATTCTGTGCCAGGTAAACATGCCTCATCTCTGCGCGGATTTGTGCGGATGATGACGCGGGTGTCACTCACGGATGCTGCCATTCTCACCATTATCCTCTTGGGCGGGGCATTTGTTTGGGAGTCGTGGCAGTGGTATCAAACCATGGATGCTGAGAAGTATGCTTACTTCATCATTGCTGCGGGCATATGGGCAGGGGCGATAGAATACAAAGCGGTCTTTCGTTTTCACCAGTGGGAGTACAACCAGAACATGCCGAAAGTTTTTGGCTTGGGCTTAAGTCCCCTAGCGCAGTTGGCGGTTACCGGAACACTGGCGCTTGTCTTTTTACGGGTTTTCGTTAGCATATAAAAGGTATGTCAGGTAGTGAAAATTCGATCACTTGCCTGGCAAGTGCCTTAAGCCTTAATCGAATTTCTACTACCTGATATGAATGACCAACCCAACCCGCCGCGCAGCATGTCAATTCCTATTAATGTGCCAGTGGCAATTATTATTGCGGGGGTCCTCATTGCAGCAGCCGTATATTTCAAGGGCCCAACTTCTCCACTTCGCCAAGGCTCCGAGGGGCAGGCGCCCTCGGGAACGGAAGCGCCGGCTGGACCGACGATAGGTGATTTTCGCGCGGTGGATGCGCAGCGAGACCACGTGCGGGGCCCAGCGGACGCCAAGGTCACGGTTATTGAATACTCCGACTTAGAGTGCCCCTTCTGTAAGCGGTTTCACCCTACCATGTTGCAGCTCGTGAAAGAATATCCAAACGATGTGCGCTGGGTGTACCGGCATTTCCCGCTCGAGCAACTGCATGCCCAAGCACCCGCGGAGGCGAATGCAGTGGAGTGTGCCAAGGAACAAGGCAAAGGCTGGGAGTTGATTGATAAAATTTACGAAGTGACCACTTCAAACGATGGGCTTGACCTCACCACTTTACCGGAGCTCGCGCGCCAAGTGGGTGTAACCAACATCGCGCAATTTGAATCGTGCGTAGCCAGCAACAAATATACCGACCGGGTGAATGAAGATTTGGCGGATGCAGAAGTGGCCGGGGGCACAGGCACGCCGTACGCGGTAGTGGTTGGGCCGGATGGACAGAAACTGCCGATTGAAGGGGCCCAGCCCTACGCCTCGGTAAAGGCGATGGTCGACAGTCTGCTCTAGACCAATGGAATACAAGAGATTCGCGACAGGCATTGTCGTGCGCTTAGAACGGGGAGAAGAGGTAGTCAGTAAGCTGAAGGAGCTGGCTGACAAAGAAAACATTAAGCTGGCAAGTTTGCGCGCCATTGGCGCTGTGGATGAGATTACATTGGGCTGGTACGACGTGGAAAACCAGGAGTACCGATCGAAAATGCTCCATGGGCAGTGGGAGATTACGAGCCTCATGGGGAGCATTACCACCATGCAGGGTGAGCCGTACTTGCATCTCCACATCACCGTTTCGAACGAGAGTTACCAGGCCATGGGCGGGCACTTGGAGTCGGCCCGCATTAGCGGGTCATTTGAAGGGATTATTTGGGAACACCCAGGAACCGTTGAGCGCGTTCCGGACCCTGAGACAGGGTTGAATGTGCTCAAGCTCAGCGATTAGAGTGAGAAGATGATTGCTCTTTTCCCCTCGCGCGAGGTGGTGTTGGAAGTTGGGGTACTCATGGTGCGGTGGTATGGGCTACTCTGGGTACTGTCTTTTGCGCTGGCGGCGTATCTTTTGCCACGCCTCTCGAAGTATCGCGAATTGAAACTCACACACGAAGATTGGCGGATAGTGCTGGCGGCGGGTATTACGGGAGCAGTGATCGGCGGAAGGCTCGGATATATACTTTTATACGAGCCGGGATATTTTGTAGAGAGGCCGGCAGAAATTTTCGCGATTTGGGACGGAGGCATGGCTTCGCATGGGGGGTTTGTTGGGGTAGGTGCGGCACTGTGGTGGGCAGCGAAAAAGTTTAAAATAGACGTTCTATCGCTCCTCGATGTGATTGTGGTTCCGGTGGCGCTGGGCTTAGCCGTAGGCCGGATCGGGAATTTTATCAATCAAGAATTGTTTAGCCCGCCTGCCCTGGCATGGTTCGCAGTTATAAAAAATCTGGTCGTGGCGGGGGTATGTTGGTGGTATCTCGTAAGAACCTCACCCACTCTTAAGCAGAGTGGCTTCTCCTTCGTAAGGAGAGGCACTTCTCCTTTAGAAGGAGAAGTCGGTCGGCAGCGGCCGGATGAGGTATCGGGGCAAGTCTTCTCTCTCTTCCTCATTCTCTATGGACTGCTGCGCTTTCTGGTTGAGTTTGTACGCGTGCAGGAGTTTCCTGGCACCTTTGGTTTCACTCGCGGCCAGCTATTTACCTTGCCTCTTGCCGCGGCGGGTGTTTTGCTATGGATATGGCTCGGACAAAAACAGCGCAACGGCAGCGCTCGGCGCAACTAAAGGAAGAAGGGGATAGGGCTTTTGCCGACGCGTACCAGGAGCTCAACCCGGGACAGCGGGCAGCGGTGGATGCGATTGAGGGCCCGGTGATGGTTTTGGCGGGGCCGGGAACGGGGAAGACGCAGGTTTTGGCCATACGTGTCGCGAATATTTTGCGACGGACTCAGATGGACCCGTGGAATATTCTGTGTCTTACGTTCACCGAATCGGGAGTAGTAGCTATGCGCGAGCGGCTGACGAAAATCATTGGGCCCGCGGCATACCGCATCCGCATCCACACGTTTCACGGGTTCTGCAATGATTTGATTCAGGAGTTTCCGGAGAAATTTGCCCGCGCCGCGCGCTGGGACGTGCTATCGCAAGTGGAGCGCGTGGAGGTGTTGAGAACAGTTATCGATGCTCTGTCCGGGGGCAGCCCGCTGAAACCCTTTGGCGACCCGTACATATTTTTGCCGGATATTGCTCGTAGTCTGCGCAAACTGAAACAAGAAGACATCGCCCCCGGCGTTTTAGAGGAGCATGTGAACCGTGTCGGACGATTGTACAAGGCTCTCTCCCCTATTCTGGAAAAATTTTTCGCGATGAAGCCAGCAGCGAGAACGGAAAACATGTGCGACGACTTGCGCGGACAGATGCTGGCTGCCGGAGAGTCAGCGGGCATGAAAGAAGCTTGGCTCGCCTTCTTATCTTCCCTCTTTGACCGGGATCTCACTGAGCAGGCGGCCCGCACCAAACTTAAAAACGAAATCAAGAAGTGGTTTGACAGAGCGGCCCGCCACCTGCCCCGCCAGCGCGATCTTGTCCGCGTGTACGAACGCTACCAAGAGGAGCTCACGCGGCGCGGCCGGTATGACTATGAAGATATGATTATGGCAGCTGTTGCTCAGCTGAAGAGCGACGAAGAGCTTCTCGCCTACTGTCAGGAGCAGTTCCAGTACGTACTGGTAGATGAATACCAAGATACGAATAGCGCGCAAAATGAGTTCCTACAACTTTTGGGAGGATTCATGGAGCAGCCGAACATTTTCGTGGTTGGCGACGACCGGCAGTCTATCTTCCGGTTCCAGGGGGCGTCGCTGGAAAACGTGCGGTTTTTTTACGACTTGTTTAAAGATGACATAACCGTGATCTCACTCACAGAGAATTACCGCAGCCAACCCAACATACTCTCGGCCGCACAGGCGGTGATTGGCCGCAGCCGCGAACTTGCCGAAAAGTACATTCCGGAAATTTCGCGAGAGCTGGCGGCCGAAAGCGGGCGGGAACGCGAGACTGTCCAGATGCGGGCGTATGCATCGGATGAGAGCGAGCGGCATGCTGTAGCGCGCGAAGTACGTGGCCTCGTGGAGAAAGGCACACCGGCGCGGGAGATTGCGGTCTTGTATCGGTTCAACCGCGATGCCCTGCCGCTGTATGAAGCCATGGTTGCCCAGGGAGTGGCGGCGCGAATGGAGACAGAGGAAGATGCTCTGTCTGACGAGGTGGTGCGCCAGGTTATACGCCTCTTAACGTATCTGGCCACCGATGGACACGATGTGCGATCAGGCAAGGCGGACGAGCTTCTGGGGGATATTTTGCAGTACCGGTTCTGGGGGTTTTCACCGCTCTCAGTGGTTAAGCTGCTGCACCGGGCGGGCGGGGAGCGTCGCTCTCTGCTTGAACTCATGGATGAATCGAGAGAATTTCGTGAGCTCGCTACGAAGCTTGCCGAGTGGAGAGCCGCGGCACTCTCCCACCCGCTCAGCCGCTGGGTGGATATTATTCTGAAAGAATCAGGCATGTTGGATTGGATGCTAGACAGGAAGGATCATGGGGCGACGATCGTGAAACTCGCGCGGGTGCTGGAAGAATTGCGCAAGCTCAATGTGGCTAACCATGCGCTTACCGCCAAGGAATTTGTGCGGCAGCTTAATCTGTTACGGGAGCACAATGTGGGTCTGCCGGTAGACACGAGTGCCTTCCGGGGAAGCGACGGCCGGGTGCACTTAATGTCGGCCCATAAGGCGAAGGGGCTGGAGTTCGAGCACGTGTTTATTATCCATGTAGCCGACCGGCACTGGGGGAATCTCCCCGGGCGGGAGAAGCTGCCGCTGCCGCATGGGCTCTTGCGGTACGATGTGGTGGAGGAGGATATTAGCGAGGAGGATGAGCGGCGGCTTTTCTACGTAGCCATGACGCGGGCCAAGCAAGGCCTTCACCTTTCCTATGGACGGCAGGGAGAGAGCGGCCGCGAACAGTTGCCGGCGATATTTTGGTATGAAATTCCCTCTGCACTCAAAGAAGAGAAGGAAATAGAGGAGAATGAAGAAGCGCGTGTGCAGAGGTTTGTGGAATTGGTACAACGGCCGCTGACACAAGCCAGCGATGAAACGCTGCGGCAGTGGCTAGCCGACCTCCTCAAAAATTATGTGATGAGCGTGACTCACTTGAATAACTATCTCGAGTGCCCGCGGGTATTTTACTACCGCAATTTGCTGCACGTACCCCAGGCGAAGACGAAGCATCAGGCTTACGGATCCGCGGTTCATGCCGCCCTGCGCGACTTTTTAGAACGTTTTCGCGAAAGCAAGCGCCTACCTAATGAGCGCTACCTTCTGAAGCAATTTGCCTTTCACTTAGAGCGAGAAGTGCTCACGCTAGTTCAATACGACGAAAGCCTAGCCGTAGGGCAGGCGGCGCTCACACAGTACTACGCGCAGTACCGCGGTTCATTTTCGCCTGAGGTGCTGACCGAATACGATTTTAAGCGGCATGGGGTAGTCCTAGGTAACCTGCGCCTCACTGGGAAACTGGATAAAGTGGAAATCGTCGACACTCAAGACAAGACAGTAAACGTAGTGGATTACAAAACTGGGAACCCGGATGCGGCGGGAGTGCACCTGCGCAAAAATGGCAAGTACTTTCGGCAGCTCGTATTTTATAAGTTACTTACCGAACTTTCCTTTCGATTTGAATATGAAATGGTGAGCGGGGAAGTAGATTTTATTCAGCCCAGTAAGAGGTCCGGCAAACTGGTGAAAAAGCGTTTTGAGATTTCCCCAGCCGATGTTAAGGAACTCAAAGGGACTATCGCACGCGTCTGGCAGGAAATCCAGGATTTAAAATTCCTTGACCCCGCGGCCGGATGTGGGAAATGTGAGTACTGTCAGCACTCGTACTGACTCTCACTCTTGGGAGAGCCCTTGCTATGGACGCTCACAGAGATTTGCCTGTAGGAAAGTGCGATGACTGCGGGGAGCCATGCTACGCTAGTTTTTGTGGTTTTTGCGGAGGCAATTGCAGTTTTCCGAAAGATGACGATGATGAGACGGCTGACCGTGAATTAGGCGACGGTCCGGTGAGGCGCCCACGAGAGCCAATTATGTCGTAGGGCTTTACTCGTGTAGCTGTCCGCGGATCAGGCCGCCGGGGTGGGTGATGCTATGCACGTTGGCGTAGATCTGCCCATCGCGCATGGCTTGCGCGAGCTGCGACATAGTCGTAATAGCAGGCGAGCAGCCGGCATCAGCCACGATGTTGGCTTGCGTAAACGTGAAGCGGGCAAGTGTGCCATTGACATCGAAGCCGCCGGGGATATTGCCGAAGAGGTGAACTACCGCCGGGCCATTTTGCCCCGCCGGAGCGCAATGCAAGTGAGCAGCCGTGGTGTCCTCCCCGTTGCGCACAGTGACGCGGAAGTCGGCGGACGTGAGCTCGCGGTTAAAGTGCACAGAAGCACTGCCGGTAGTATCGGTGGAAACAGCTGGGACTTCTTGGCTGCCCGCGAGGTCAGTATTGAACCAGCGCCCGAAGGCGGCGCTGGCAGTAGCGGCTGCGGCGAGCAGCAGTAAGCTCACAATAATTACATCTCGACGTTTTATCTTCATACAGCTCACCTCCTTTTGGTACCTCTTAGTGTGCCGGCCTGAGGCGAAGATGCCAGAATATTTAGCCACAGGTGGAGCGTTGCTGACTTGAATGTAGCCGGGAGAGATAGTAGTTTGGGATTGTGGTTTATTGGGAAAGCGCGTTGGTAAGCCCGCCTAGGTTGGATGACAAGTTGCCACCGGAGGCTTTTGGAGGAAATTGCATTAATGGGGAGGAGCATAATTGGCAACCGCGCAAAAACGCGAGCGGTGCTATTATCGGCTGGTATTGTCCAAAATGTGACCGGTCGAAGTGATACTCGCTTCGGCTAGTTTTTGATCAAATATTTTTTGGCCTTTTCCCAGTCGGCGCCGACTTTTTTACCGGGATTGAAGATGTTATTGGGGTCGAAGATATTCTTTGTTTCAACAAACAGGTTATATATTTGCTCCCCGAACATTTTTTTAAGGTAGTGGCTGCGGATTAAGCCGTCGTTGTGTTCGGCGGCGGCGGAGCCCTTGTATTCGAGAACGAGATCATAAACTTCGTTGGAAAGTTTTTCGATTGTTTCCGCGAAATCAGGGCGGCTCACGTCCATGAGGGGGATAATGTGGAAATTGCCGTCGCCGACATGACCGGCAATGGTGTAGGTGAGGTCGTAGTGAGAAAGGATTTCGTTCAGGCGAGGAAGGAATTCAGGCAGATACTGTGGGTTGACAATAATGTCGTCAATGAAGGGGGCGGCGTGAGCTCCCTGGGCGTGCTCGCGCAGCAAGTTAAAACTCTCGCGGCGGATGGTCCAGTATTTGCTGGCTTCGGCCGGGGAAGAAATCGGGTACATTTGCACGGCAAAGTGCCGCAAGGCCGCCTGGGCTGCCTGAACGCGCTGGGCAATTTCTTGCGGCTCATGCCCCGTAAACTCAGCCAGCAGCACCAATTGGGGTAGGCCGCCGGTGAGCACCATTTTGAATTCGGGGGCGAAGGAAAGTAGGAGAGAAAGGAGGTTTCTCGTTTTCATTTTGCGCATGAGTGCCGGCAAAAAACGGATAGCCAATCTGAGAGTGTGATCGTCGTACGATTCGAACGATTCAGGGGCGTAGGTGAGGACAGTTTTCACAATCTCGGCCAGCGGGGCAAGATCACGTAAGAAAAGCACGAGCATCTGGCTGTGCGGGCGAGGTGTGACCAACCCGAAGGTAATGTTGGTAATAATTCCGAGAGTGCCTTGGGAGCCGCTGAAGAGCCGGGTAAGATCAAATATTTGCCTCTCGCGGTTCCACACATCCCAGAGAGCATAGCCCGCCGAATTTTTGGAAACGTTTGGGCGGGCTCTTTGAATGACGTCGTAGTTGTCTTCAATGAGCTTGAAGGTGCGGCGGTAGATTTCGCCTTCGAAATTATCTTGGGAGAGCTTCGCGTCTAGTTCCGATCTACTCAATGCTTCGAACATGTATTCCTGCCCGTCGCTTAAAGCAATATGCAGGGTTCGCACGTAGTCAGCTGTTTCCCCGTAGGATAGAGTCTTTTCGCCGGCAGAGTTGTTGGCTACCATTCCGCCCACTGTACAAATGTCTTTAGAGGCGGGGTACGTGGGCAAGAGCAAATTTTTTGGCGCGAGGGCAGCTTCGAGGTCTCGGTACCACACACCCGGGTCAACGGTAACGGTGTGGTTCTTAATTTCGAGGATGCGGTTAAAGTGTTTCGGCATAGCCACGACAATGTCGTGCCCGAGCGGCCCCCCGCTCATGTCGGTGCCACCACTTCTGACGGTGAGCGAGCGCTTATGACGGGTGGCAAAGTGAACAAGAGCAGAGATGTCTTGTACGTGGCGGGGGAAGACAACCGCTTTGGGAGTGGCGGAGAAGAGGCTGGCATCACGGCTGGCTGCTTGCCGCCCGCTTTCTGAGTCATCCACCTCACCTGCAAGAATATTTTTAAGATCCTCCGTCAAGTTCATATTTTCTCTTGTCCTTCTAGTATACGTTGGTAGGCTGAAAATGTATGAATGTAGCGGCCGTTTGGGGCGTGGTGATTGTAGCAGTGGTGGTTGTGGCCGGGCTGCTCATGTGGCGCGCGGCCGGGCCAGATGTAGTGGCGACGCCTACGCCTACCTCGACACTCCAGCCGGTGGAGGTGGCGCCAACGTTGGTTCCTACCGCGGGGGCGGAATCAGCGGCAGAGGCAACTATTTCTATAAATGATACCGACTATGCCCCCAGCTCTGTGCGCGTGCCCGTAGGAAGCACGGTAACGTTTGTGAATAATGGACAGGCGGCACATTGGCCGGCATCTGACCTTCATCCTACGCACCAAATACTGCCCGGGTTTGATGCCAAGCGCGGACTTTCTACGGGAGAAACATATTCCTTCACATTTACTCAGCTAGGGACATGGGTCTGCCACGACCACTTGAATCCGCAATTAAAATGCACCGTAGTGGTTGAGTAATCTGGTATACTAGAGGCCATGCCGGATGAAGCAAGCATGGCCATTGCGCGCCTTCTCCTTGAGAAAGGCAAAATACCTCAAGACCGCGTGGCCGAGATCACGCCATATCTCAACCAATCGCCGCTCGAGCTCAAGCGCTACCTGGTGGGCCAGCGGCTTACTGATGAGGCCATGTTTACCCAAGCATGGGCAGCGGTGCTGGGGCTGCCGTACGCAGACCTTACCAAGCGAAAAATCCCTAAAGAAATTCTGACCATTATTCCCGAATCCACGGCGCGGGGGCATTTGATTGTGGCGGTGGCACAGACAGACGAGGCTCTCACCGTGGCGATGGCTGACCCGCGCGACCGGCAAATTGTGGAGTTTATTCATAAGAAGGTGAATATGCCGGTGCAGGTGGCTCTCGCCAGCGAGAACGATATTCGCCGGACACTCACGCAGTACCAGGAGAGCCTGGTCAGCGAGTTCGAAAGTCTGGCGAAGGAGGCTCAGCAAGTGGTGGTGGAGGCAACGGCGGGCAGAGACCTTAATAAATTGGCGGAGGATTTACCGATCGTCCGCACGGTGGATGCTATTTTGAAGCATGGCATTCTAGAAAAGGCTTCGGATATCCATCTTGAGCCGACTGAGACGCAAGTGATCGTGCGCTATCGCGTTGATGGTATTTTGCGGGACGTGCTCCAGCTTCCTAAGCATGCGCTAGCGGGAGTAGTCGCGCGCATTAAAGTGCTCAGTAATCTCAAAATCGATGAGCACCGATTGCCCCAAGACGGTCGGTTTAAAGTAGAGAGCGAAGATTATAAGGTGGCATTCCGCGTCTCCACCTTGCCGGTGTTCGATGGAGAAAAGGTAGTGATGCGCCTTTTGGACGAGTCCGGTCATGGTATAACGTTGGATCAACTGGGAATGCTGCCCCGGGCGCTGGAGATATTCCGGCGCAATATCCAGAAACCGCACGGCATGATCCTTGTCACCGGGCCCACGGGGAGCGGGAAAACCACGACGTTGTATGCGGCGATGCAGGAGCTAAATACGGCAGATGTAAACATTAGCACGATTGAAGACCCCATCGAGTACCGCATGGAACGGATTAACCAGACGCAGGTAGCTCCCAGGATCGGCCTCACCTTTGCCAATGGGTTACGCGCCTTGGTGCGGCAAGATCCGGACATTATTATGGTGGGGGAAATTCGCGATGAGGAAACGGCGGGCCTGGCCGTAAACGCGGCGCTCACGGGCCACTTGGTGCTTTCCACGCTGCACACGAATAGCGCCGCGGGAGCGCTTCCCCGCCTTTTAGATATGAAAGTAGAAGCTTTCTTGGTAGCCACGACTTCAAACTTGCTCATGGCACAGCGCTTAGTGCGGAAGCTATGCAAAGAGTGCGCGGTGGAGGGAACGATGGATGAAAAGATGGTAGAAAGTTTGCGCAATTTAACGGACCCGGAGCGCATCCTGCGCGTGTTGCAGCGCGAGGGTATCGTGGAAAAGGGAGAAAGCTGGGGCAGCGTACCCACCTGGCATGCTAAAGGGTGTGAGAAATGTATCGATGGATACAGCGGCAGAATGGGTATTTACGAGATGCTGGAGATGACGCCGGAGATTCAGAAATTAATTACTGAAACAGTCACCGCCCAGACCTTGGAAGATGCGGCCAAGGAGCAGCAGAGTATGGTAACAATGTTTGAGGATGGTATCATCAAATCTGTGCAAGGCGTGACGTCGTTGGAGGAAGTCCTGCGCGTAGCGAAGGAATAGTTACGTTATACTGGAGGATGCTATGCCGATTTACGCTTTCGAGGGTAGGAATGAGAAAACAGGAGAGCGCGTGACGGGACTGCGCGAGGCGGCGTCGCACGCTATGCTCGGGCAGAACTTGCTTACCGAAGGAGTATTGCTCACCCGCTACGAGGAGAAAAAGCAGCGGCTGCCGGGAGCGACTTTCTTTTCCACCGTGTTCCAGCGGGTACCCGTGCTCGAGAAAATGTTGTTTGCTCGGTACTTTGCCTTGATGCTCAGAGCAGGGCTTGATGTCAAGCGCGGGCTGGGAGCCCTGCAACAACAGACACGCAACAAGCCTATGAGAACAGCGATTGAAGCTGTGTACCAGGGAGTGGAGCGGGGGCAAACTGTGGCAGATAGTATGGAGCCTTTCCCAAATGCATTTACAAGTTTATTTATTGGTTTTGTGCGCGTAGGAGAAACTACGGGCAAACTGCAAGAAACGTTGGAGATCTTAGCGGAACAGCTGCGCAAAGAATACGAACTCAGGCGGGCGGTGCGGGGCGGCATGATGTATCCCTTGGTGATATTGGTGGCCCTCATTACGGTAGGCACGGCCATGATGATTTTCGTGGTCCCGAAACTGGTGGATGTATTCGAAGGATTCGACGTAGAGTTGCCGCTGACGACGCGTATTTTAATAGCCGTGAGCGGTTTCTTTGAACACTACTGGTACATCGCGATCGGCCTTGTGGTAGCGGTGGTGGTGGGAGGCTGGCTGCTCCTGAAAGTACAGTCAGTGAAAGAATCAGTGCTTCATGGGTTCCTCTACATGCCGATCATCGGCCCGATCATGCAACAGGTGAACCTGGCGAGGTTTGCACGAAACTTGAGTTCCTTGATTGAGAGCGGGGTGCCGTTTGTGCAAGCACTCGATATTATGGGGGAGAACACGCCGCACCCGAGTTACGCCAAGATTTTCTTGGCAGCGCGCGACCATGTGAAGGCCGGGAAAGCGATGAGCGATTTTCTGGCCGATTTTCGCCGGCTTTTCCCGCCGCTCGTGATTAACATTACCAAGGTAGGCGAGGAAACTGGGGAACTCTCAAGCGTACTCAAAGAAGTAGCGTTCTTCTACGAAGGGGAAGTGGATCAAACCATGAAGAATTTAACGTCGATTATGGAACCAGTGCTGATGATTATCATCGGTATCGCCGTCGGCGCCCTGGCGGTGTCGGTCATCTCACCCATTTACAGCCTGGTGAATGTGATTTAGCTTGAGGAAAAGGTTTATGCTCACTGAAGCTCAACCAGGCCGCCTAGTTGTAGATGACGACCCTCAGGGTCAAGAAAAGGCATCAGATTGAGATCAGATCCTGATTCCACACGGGGTGTGGAATCAGTGGTTATTCGATTATCAGATTTTTAATGATGGCAAGTTGCCGCTGGTAATCAATTTGATCTTCCACAAACTTGCGGTATTTGAGCGGTTTTATATCGAGTAGTTCGTCATATTTGCACAGTGGCCGCTTTACTTTCGATGGGGTTATGTATTCCAAATATGAAGAAAAGAACCATTTCTCAGATTTCTCGACAAGATGCGCTGTGGTAGGGTTCAGATGAACGTATCGAGTGAGATGCCACAAATGCTCGTCGGATTCCACGAGCACGTTCTTAAAAGGACCAGACCAGAGCCGCCCTGGTCGCTTGTGTCTGATGTTGAAATAGCGGGCGTAGCTATTTAAGATATCATGCATCATCTGAGAGGCACCGTTTTTCTTGAGCGGTTTCAGGATAAGGTGGAAATGAGTGGGCATGAGGCAGTAGGCAATAATTTGCACTCGGCGGGAGGGATTCGGAAAACACTGGTCGAGATAGTCTTCAAACTCTTTGCCAGCTTTCTGACTACGCATCAGGAAGTAAGAGAATTTTGGCAAT
>CAYHTZ010000011.1:0-34592 GCA_964359735.1 uncultured Candidatus Saccharibacteria bacterium | reverse complement strand
ACCGCTACTGTTTTAACATCAACTGAATCAGCTACCTCAATCCTCTTCCAACTACTGTTGTCTTGGTTGTCATACCACACTACTAAGTCTTCATTACCATCGCCGGTGACAATGTCCGTCTTACCATCGAGATCTACATCTGCCGTCACGACGTGAGTCCTATTGCCATTCTTGTCATCCACATCAATACGCGACCACTCCGTACCATTCGCGGTGCGCCACCGCTGTAACCCCTGGCTTCCCCCTGTGACAATGTCGTTGTAGCCGTTACCATCAATGTCGCCAATAGTCACGGCCGTCACTCCCGAATTGGAATTCAAGGTGGTAGATGCAAACCCACCGCCACCGTTTCCCATCCAGCGCTGCAAGAGAACATTGCCACCCGAGGTTACCGCGGTAACAATATCCGGATTACTATCGCCGTCGATGTCCCCGGCATACGCCTTGCCAGCGGTGCCAGTGCCAACAGTCCGCCCTTCAAATTCAACCCCGCCGCGGTTGTCGTACCAAATGACACTCGGATCGTCATTTTTTAGCGTTACCAACAGGTCCGGCGTGCCATCCTTGTTTAAGTCAATCACTTGGACCCGCTCGCCGTATTTGTCGTCGACTATTCTCGTTTCGAACTTCTCCTTGCCATCATTAATGTATACCTTCGTTCCGTCTTTACCTGTTGTCACCACATCAATATCCCCATCCGCATCCATATCTGTTGCCGCCACTCCTTGCACTCCTACCGCTGTGGTGGCGCCGTTTACAACGCGAGGCGTAAACTCCAAAGCGCCGACTTCTAAGGGTCTCGTGAAATAGCGCCACCCGCTAACCACCAGCAGCCCTGCGAGCGTCCACGGCAGAATCGCGCGCAGCGCAGAGAGCAGCCACGCCAAAGGAGTGTGGACTAACCTTAACCTAAGCCTGGACGCAGGCATGCTCACATAGTAACATGGTCAACCCAGGTTATTTCACCACGAAATTGAGCAGTTTGTCGGGAACGTAGACCACCTTTTTCACTTCGCCTTGCTCAAGATACTTGCGCACATTTTGATCGTCGCGAGCCAGCTCCTCAACTTGTGCCTGGGTTACACCTGGGTCTGCAGTCAGCACGGCGCGCACTTTGCCATTCACTTGCACAGGAATGGTAACTTGCGCCGCCGCTAAGATTTTTTCATCCGCTTCCGGCCAGGCCTCGCGAACCAGCGACTCCGTGTGCCCCAGTTTCTCCCAAAGTTCCTCAGCCATGTGCGGCGCGTACGGAGAAAGAAGCAGCACAAATGTCTCCAGCACTTCCTTCGAGACACTTTCTTGCTTCTCCAATTCATTTAGGAATTCCATAAACGCCGCCACCGCTACGTTAAAGCGGAAGTTCGCGGTACTCTCTGTGACTCGCTTTACGGTTTGATGAAGTTTTAGCTCAAGCGCAGCAGTAGCGGGTGGCGGCTGTGGGCCCAACTTCGCCGAGGCTCCGCTGGGTAAAGGCCCCAAACCGGACCTGCCCCGCGTAGCTCTTTGAGCGGAGTGGGGTGGGGGTGAAACAGCCGACAGGACCCGCCCAGAGTCTGACGAACCCGCCATCACATTAAATACACTCCAAAGTCTTTTCAGAAACCGATACGTCCCCGCCACTCCGGCCGTGCTCCACGCTGCTCCTTGGTTGAAAGGACCTAAGAACATTTCGAGGAGCCGCAGTGCGTCCGCACCATACTTTTCTACCATGTCATCCGGGTTCACCACGTTCCCCCACCTCTTGCTCATTTTCCTGCCGTCTTCCCCGGCAATCAGTCCAACATTCTGCAGCCGAGCAAATGGCTCCGGCGTGCTCACACGACCCTCATCATATAAGAAACGGTGCCAGAAGCGCGCATAAATTAAATGTCGCGTAGCGTGCTCCGCCCCACCCACATACATATCCACCGGCATCCATGATTTCTCCTTCTTTTTATCAACCAGTGCCTTTCTGCTCTTCGGGTCAATATATCGCAGGTAATACCAGGAAGAGCCCGCCCACTGCGGCATCGTATTCGTTTCGCGCTTCGCCGGCCCCTCGCAATTGGGGCATTTCACATTCACCCATCCCTCAATATTCGCCAGCGGGCTTTCCCCCGTTCCCGTAGGCTCGTAGTGATCTACTTCCGGCAGCTCCACCGGCAAATCTCCCTCGAGCACGGGCACCGTGCCGCATTTCTCGCAGTGAATAATCGGAATCGGTTCACCCCAATACCGCTGCCGCGAAAACACCCAGTCGCGCATTTTATAATTCACCGCACGCTCAGCGATCCCTTTCTTCACCTGAAAATCAATAATGTCTCCCCGCACCTCGCCCCACTTTCTGCCGGCAAATTCTTTGGGCTGCTCCATAATGGCCTCTGGGTCCTTGGCGTAACAAAACTCCAGGTTGCGCACCTGCTTGGCCTTCTCTTTGTCAGCGGGAAACATTACCGGGCGCAGTGGAATGCCGTATTTTTTGGCAAAGGCAAAGTCACGCTCATCATGCGCACTACTATTCACAATGCCTGTGCCGTACCCCATGACCACAAACGAAGCCACCCAGATGGGGAGGTCTCCCGTACCAAAAGGGTCCTCCGTATACCGGCCCGTGAACATTCCTTCCATATCTTTCTCAACATCAAACTTTCCCGCCAGCTTCTTACGCCTAATGTCTTCGGCAAACTCGAGTACTTCTCTTTCCTGTGGCATGCCGGCTACCAGCTGGGGCAGTAAAGGATGCTCCGGCGCAATTACCACAAACGTTTGTGCCATGAATGTCTGCGGGACAGAGTCATATACCTTAAAATCGATATCTAAGTCCTTCACTTTCATTTTGAAGTTCACGCCCTCGCTGCGCCCGATCCAATTTTCTTGAGAAATTTTAATTGACTCCGGCCAGTCTAAATCTTTTAGGCCCTCCAGCATCTTATCGGCATACGCCGTAATTTTGAGCACCCATTGCCGCATAGGTTTAAGCTCCACCGGCGTGCCACATTGTTCGCATTTGCCATCCTCCACATCTTCATTCGCCAGCACCGTTTTATCCTTCGGGCACCAGTTCACGGGTTCATTCGACTCATACGCGAGGCCCGCCTTAAAGAGCTGGAGAAAAATCCACTGCGTCCATTTATAATACTCCGGGTCAGTGGTGTTAATTTCGCGGCTCCAATCATAATCAAACCCGATAACTTCAAGCTGCTCTTTAAAGCGCTTAATGTTTTCTTCTACTGCCATTCTTGGGTGTACTTTATTCTTAATCGCGTAGTTTTCTGCCGGCAGCCCGAACGCATCCCACCCCATGGGGTGCAGCACCTCATACCCCTTCATGCGGTGGTAGCGCGAGAAAATGTCCGTGGCAATGTACCCCTTCGGGTGCCCCACGTGCAGTGCGCTTCCCGATGGATACGGAAACATATCTAAAACGTACATTTTTTTAGCTGGCCTGCCCGCCATAGCTTTAGCGGAGGTGGGCGTCTTAAACGCCTTATCTTTCTTCCAGCGCTGCTGCCACTTTCGTTCAATTTTCTTATGGTCATAAATAGCCATAGAGACACTCTATTCTGCCCCTCCTATAATTTCAAACTTACTTTGCTCCACGCTCGACATATCGATATGTCGAGCGAACTACTTACTAATAAACTTGTTGCCTTTCCTACCATACATCGATCTATGGTAGGAAACATATGGCTGGGGGGATTTATCACCACTCATCGATGAGTGGTGATATGCACGTAGCCTAAGAATTGTGAAGGAGTTGGCAGGCACCGCCCACCCTAAACCCGACGTGGTTCAGGGTCGACCATGTAACAACTTTCTTGCAGCCTCTATCCTCCTTTTCACTTCCTTTTCAAAACCTTGTTCAGTGGGTTCGTAGTAAATGTTCTTCTGCACTACGCTCGGCCGGTATTGCTGCGCCACCACGTGGCTAGGGAAATCATGCGGGTATTGGTACCCGACTCCCTTCCCGTGTTTCTTAAGTCCTTCGATAGGTGCGTTCACCACATTCCCGGGCGGCTGGGCATTGCCGTGCCGCTCGACATCAACCCTAGCCAGTTCCATCGCGTTCTTCACGCTGTTACTTTTTGGCGCCGAAGCTAAATACGTTGCCGCATGTGCTAGCGCATACTCTGCCTCAGGTAAGCCCACCCACTCCAGCGCCTGCGCGGCAGAGGTCGCCACCATTAAGGAATGCGGGTCGGCGTTCCCAATGTCCTCGGAAGCGAAAATAATCATGCGCCGCACAATAAACTTGGGGTCTTCTCCCGCTTTCAGCATCCGAAACAAGTAGAAAAGAGCCGCATCCGGATCCGACCCGCGTAAGCTTTTAATAAACGCAGAGATTGTATCGTAGTGTGCATCACCTTTTTTGTCGTACTGCACCACCGTCTGCTGCGCCGCCGAGAGCACATCTTCTTTGGAGATTTTACTATCCCTCGAAGCAACAACAGCCCTCTCCAAAACATTCAACGCTCTTCTCGCATCACCATTCGCAATTCTCACCAGCGCATCTAACACTCCCCTTGACAAAGGGGAGCTGGAGAGGATTTCTTTTGCAGCTCTCTGCACAATCTTTTTTACATCCTCATCCCGCAGAGTTTCGAGCCTCACTACTTCTGCTCGCGACACCAAAGCCGCAATCACCTCGAAATAGGGATTCTCTGTCGTCGCTCCAATGAGCGTCACGAGCCCCTCCTCCACCGCCGGTAACAGTACATCTTGCTGCGCCTTATTAAACCGGTGAATTTCGTCAACGATAAGAACGACTCTGCGATCGATCTTCCTCCATTCTTTCGCTCTTTCAATAACGTCTTTTAGATCCTTAACGCCAGCAGCAACAGCACTGATACGCTCAATCGCAGCCTGCATGTTGACAGCAATAATATGCGCGAGTGTAGTTTTCCCCACCCCCGGCGGGCCCCACAGAATCAGCGACCCGGCCTGCCCAGCCTCAATTGCACGCCTCAAAGCCGTGCCCTTACCAAGTACGCGTTCCTGCCCCACGAATTCATCCAAGGTTTTCGGCCTCATTCGTGCCGCCAGGGGCACATGCCCCTGCCCGCCGTAGCCTTGCCGAAGGCTGGGTTGTTTTACTTTTGTTCGCTGCACTACCTTAGTGTAGCGTGGGGCTATTCGTACCGCAACGCCTCAATAGGGTCGAGGCGGGCCGCTCGGCGGGCAGGGTAAATACCGAATATTAAGCCAATAAGGGTGGCCACGCCTACCCCAAGCACCACTCCTAACAGCGGAAATGCAAAGGGCCAATCGAGAGAAAACCGCGTGCGCACGATAAACGTCACCAGCGCTGCCAGTGAAAAAGCTAGCAGTGTTCCAACAACTCCTCCGGAACCCGTGAGCAATACCGACTCTAGCAAAAACTGTTTTTGAATATCGCTGTTGGTAGCCCCCAGGGCTTTGCGCAGACCAATTTCCCGCGTACGCTCGGCTACTGACACCAACATAATATTCATAATACCCACTCCACCCACGACGAGAGCAATTGAGGCGATGGCCACCAGGAACACTGTCAAGGCATTCGTAATGGTGCTGATACGCCTCACAATATCCTGCTGGGAAAGTACAAAGAAATCGTCTTTGTCTGGGTCAGTAATGCCATGCAAATCGCGCAACGTGGCACGGATATCGTCTGCCACCTCGTTGACGTCTGCTTCATCCGCGGCGCGCGCTAAAATCTCATGGAAATGGCTGATCCCCAAAACTTCTTTTTGCGCTGTGGTGTAGGGTAATATCACCAGTTCATCGGCGTTGAAAATACCAATCTGCCCAATCTCAGCAAAAACACCTACTACCCGAAAATTCTGCCCGGAAATGCGCACAAATTCCCCTACTGCATCCGACTCACCAAATAACTCTTCCTTAACCCGTGCCCCCAGTACAGTTACCTTGGCGTGGCCTTGCACATCAGCATCGCTAAACATCTCTCCCTCATTTGGATAAATATTGAAAAATCGGCCTGGACCTTCCGCGGTCCAGCCCAAAGTTGTGGGTCGGAAGACCTCACTTTGGTACGATACCGGCCCCGGTACCAAAATGGCCGGATCCACCGACGTAAGCCCCGGCACACTTTGTTTATTTTCTAAGGCTGCTACATCACGCGCCCGCAGAGAGTCAGACAAGATTGTTTCCGCCGCATCCGTGGGCCCATGCGGTTCCCGCCCGGGGCGAATGATCAGCGTATTACCGCCAATGCTCTGAATCTGGTTCAAAATCAGACTCTGTGCCCCTTGCCCCAGCGACACCACCAGCACAATCGCTACAATGCCAATCACAATTCCCAAAATCGTGAGTAGGCTCCTGCCCACATTTGACCTCAAAGCTCGGAGCGCTGTTCGAAAGGTGGAATTGAGGTTCATGGCATTAGACTAAAATAGCCGGCAAGGTTTTCTTTTCGGACCGTACGGAGGCGAAACTGGCACGGTCTGTCAAGGTTCTCTCCTTGACAGCAGTGAGCCGAGAACGAGCGCGACGAGGCGCTGGCCGAGTCGACGCGTGTCCGAAAAGGAAATGTTGCTGGCGAAAATCATTTTTCATAATGCACGTGTTCCTTCTGAACCTTCTCATCGCTCAAGATTTTCCCATCTTGCATGGTGATGGTCCGCTCAGCGTAGGAAGCCGCTGTTTTCTCATGAGTGATCAATACCACGGTGTGCCCTTTTTTATGCAGAGCATCAATTAACTCCATCACATTGCGCCCACTCGCCGTATCTAAGTTCCCCGTGGGTTCATCGGCAAATACCACTTTGGGTTCCATCACCAGCGCCCGGGCTATCGCCACCCGTTGCCTTTCTCCACCTGAAAGCTGCGAAGGTACATGGGTAAGCCGATGCGTCATATTCACTTGTTCCAGCGCCCGCCGGGCACGGCTCTCATATTCCCCCGGCGAAAGCGACGAATAGGTAAGCGGCAATATCACATTCTCTAATACCGTCGTACGCGATAGTAAATGAAACGCTTGAAACACAAACCCGATGCTGCGATTGCGCAATCTTGCCTGCTCTTGGTCGGAAAGATCTCCCGTATGTACGTCTTCAAATATGTAACGCCCTCTCGTCGGCCTATCCAATAACCCTAAGATATGCAGCAACGTCGATTTCCCCGAACCGGAAGGCCCCATCACCGCCACGAATTCTCCCGGCTCAATAGAGAGCGACACATCCCGCAGCGCCACAGTCTCACTGTCTCCCTCTCCAAACACCCGCGATACGTTTTCGATTTTAAGAAGCGCCATTCGCTAAAACGATTTCCTCGCCACCCGAAAGCCCAGAGATAATTTCTACTCGTCCATCCGAGCCAAGCAGCCCTGTCTTCACTTCTACTTCGCGCTCGCCTTTACCCTGAGCTCTGTCGAAGGGCTCCTTAACTCTCACAAATTCTTTCCCATCTCGAGTAATTACAGCCCGGCGCGGTACTGCTACAACACCCTTTTTCTCCGCGGCATGCACGGTGATATTGGCTGTTAAACCCGGCTTGAATTTTGGGTCGCTCGAAATAAGCCGCAACTTCACCTCAAACGTCGGCACCCCTTCAATGAGCTTTGCGGCCGGGGCAACAGCTACCAACTCCGCAGGGTATGACTCGGCCGAACCATAGACATCAAAAGTCACATCGGCCGCAGCTCCTACCGAAAGTTTCGCAGCATCAGTTTCTGGAACATCTGCCGTTAGTTCTAAATCATCAACCGTCGCCACTGTTACTACGACTGTTCCCGGCGCCATGTATTCACCCACATCTGCCTCTTGTAATGTCACCACTCCTGCAAAGGGAGCAGTAAGCAACGTTTTGGAAAGCCTGACTGCGGCCAATTGCCGGCTCGCCTCAAGAGAAGAAAGCCCACCTACGTTTCCAGCAGCTTGGACGGTCGCGTCGTAAGCCGCCTTAGTTTCATACGCCGCCTGTTGTTTTAATGTGTTAGACTTCTCAACCGTTTTCGTGAGTTCTAACAATGCTTGCCGCGCGCTACTGTAGGCAGATTCTTTAACGCGCTGCGTCAGCACAGAAGTTTCTGCTGTTGCAGTACCCGCGCTCTCGTGCTGTGTTTTATCAACCACACTGCGCTGTTGGTCTAGCTCTTTTTTTGCATCACGCACTGCCTGACGCTGCTTCGCGAGCGCCCGATCATTTTCCGCCTTCGTTTTAGCTAAATCTGCCTCCGCCGTCTGCCAGGCTAATTGTTTCTGTTCTTGTGCTGCGGCTGCGTCAGCCCTCGCTTTGGCAAATTCTAAACTGGCCAAGCGCGAATCAAGCCGCACCAAGTGCTGGCCCGCCTCCACCTGTTCCCCCAGTTCTACATACACATTGGTAACCGACCCGGCGGACTCAAAACCCATGGTTGCTGATTGCGCCGCTTCTAAGTTGCCCGTAAATGCTACGTCTTGCTTAACATCGCCTCGCTCCGCCCGAACCGTGCGCGTCTGCTCGTCCCGCCCTCCGCGCTGCGCTAAGACAATGCCGCCAATCAGCACCACAACCACCACTGCCGCAACTGTGTACTTAACCCATCGTTTCATACGAAGAACCCATACTACACACTATCACAGCAAAAACAACTTTCGGGTATTCTCCTCTGTGGCCCGCGCGACTTCGTCAAAAGAAATCCCGCGTACCTCTGCGATCTTTTCGGCCACGTACTTTACATACGCTGGCTCATTGCGTTTGCCGCGAAAGGGCTCTGGCGACAAAAACGGGCAATCAGTTTCGATCAACATTTTGTCGAGGGGCATTGTTTTCGCCACTTCCAGAATTTCCCCTGCGTTCTTGAATGTCACTACTCCCGAGAAAGAAAGATACAGCCCCATTTCCAAATACTGCTCTGCTTGGGCTTTGGTTCCGCTGAACGTATGAATTACTCCTCGATTCCAGTTATGATCCTGCAAAAACTTAATCATCTCATCGTGGGCATTCCAAACCCCTCCTATCCTCCCCTTATCAAGGGAGTAACTTTCATCCCCCCTCCTTGATAAAGGAGGGGGCGGGGGTGGATTTGAATTCCTCACATGAAACACCACTGGCAAATTCTTCTCTCTCGCCAAACCGATAAAACTCTCCAGCGCCTCAAGCTGCTCCTCTAAGTTATCCTGGTGATACAAATCAATCCCCACTTCGCCAATCGCTACTACTTTTGGTTCGTCTAATAACTTTTCAATCTCAGCCCAGTTTATTCCTTGACCCACGTCGCTCGGATGCACTCCGATCGTCACTCCTAGGAGTGACGATCGCCCACCGTACTGGCGGGCCAACTCCAATGCCCTCCTGCTCTGCTCAAGATCTGTTCCAATCTCGATCCACGAGACCCCCGCTTCATGCGCGCGTGAAATTACGCTGTCGCGGTCGCCATCAAACTGGTAAAAGGCTACGTGAGCGTGACTATCAATCATAAAGCTATGGTAGTATGAAAACACAGTAAGTATGAAGGAGGTGAGCTGACATGATGGAAGAAAAAAAATGGACAAAGATATTTGGCTGGGTACTCGTCATTATTGGAGTCCTTGGATTTGTCCCAGGGATTACATCTAACGGCATGCTGCTCGGCATCTTCGCCGTTAACGGTCTTCATAGCATAGTCCACATAACAACCGGCGCCCTGTTTATTTGGGCTGCTGGGAAAGATGAAAACACTGCCAAAATGTACTTCAAAGTATTTGGCATTATCTACGCAGCCATAGCGATTCTTGGTCTCTTCGGTAGTGGCTATGTTCTGGGAGTACTGTACAACAATATCGCCGACACGATACTCCATATTGTCATTGCAGTCTGTGCCCTCTACATGGGCTTTGGGGGTAAGAAAGCGGGCACCATAACAAATGCACCGTCCCAGACGGTCTAAGCTATAAAGCTAATCCGAGAGTTCTTCCTCAGCCGAGAAGAAATCTGCTAAAAATACGCTAATGATCATTGCCGCCGGCACTGCCAGCACCACCCCGGCGATTCCAATGAGTCGGGCGCCTAAAAGGACGGCGATCAGCGTCACAATAGGGTTAAGCCCGACTGCTTTCCTCATAATATTGGGCACTAGTACATGGTTCTCGAGCTGTTGCACGGCCCAATAAAAGCCAAGCGTGGCCAGACCCAAGACCCACCCCTGTGTGGCTCCAATTGCTACTCCTGGGATCGCAGCCAACACCGGCCCAATCGCAGGCACGATTTCGAGCACCCCGGCAATCAGCGCCAGCACCAGCGCATAGGGAACACCCAAGAGCCAAAGCCCAAGCCCGACCACGACACCTACCACTACACCCAAGAGAAGCTGGGCACGAATCCATCTCGCTATCTGCTGCTGCACTTTATCAATGATGCGATCGACATACGCTGTATGTTCCCTGGGAAGTAACAGCCGGAATAGTTTTTTCAGGGGGTCTTTCTCAATAACCAGATAAAACGTAATCACGAAGACAAAGATCACCAGCACCACATTAGACAAAACATTTCGAGTCTGCTGCAGAAGACCTGCGCCAACGTTGCCTAGGCTTTCCCCCACCCGTGTAAGGAATTGCTGTGCTTGGCCGACTACTTCACCCTCTGTTACCCCCGGTAGTTGCAGCCATCCCTCAACCTGGCCTACGAGCTGAGGCAAAACTTGTGCTAGGCTTCTCACCTGCTCTGTGACGGGAGGAATGAGGATGGTCACCACCAGCGCTACAATGGCAATAGCCGCCACATACACTGCGATCACCGTCACTGCGCGTGGAATACGAAACCGAGAAAGGTAACGAGCCAGGGGCTCAATGGCCCACGCCAAAACAATGGCCGCAAACAGCACCAACAAAATATCGCGGATAATGTAGATGAACCAAACGCCAACGAGGATCAGGATGATACGGAAAATCGTACTCGATGACACGTCAATTTTCTGCCACTGGGCCATAGGAAAAGAGTAGCATGAATACGCCTCAACACCACCTCATCCGCCTCGCTACGAGTCGGCTTCTCCTTCGCAAGGAGAAGCACCTCTCCTTAATAAGGAGAGGTCAGCTGAAGGCTGGGTGAGGTGAATTCACGCCAGCAGCTTTTCGAACTCCTTCGCGGATTTCTGCGGCCCAAGCAGCGCCAACGCACGCTTCTTCGGCGCCAAGAGACGCTTGGCCACTTGCCGCACATCTTCAGCTGTTACCGCCTCAATCTTGTGCCAAATATCCATCGGCGTTTGTACACGCTTCTCCAGCAGCGTCTGCGTTCCTGCGAACAGCGCCAGGGCGTTCGTCTCCTCCAGCCCGATCATCATATGCCCCCGAATCATCTGTTTCGCTTTCATAAGCTCCGCCTCTGGCACCAGTTCCTCCATTAAGCGGTCGTATTCCTCTAATATGAGCTGCACCGCAAAAGCCGCCCGAGCGCTGCGCAGCCCCGCCTGTGTGGCCACAAACCCTGCGTCTGTGTAGGATTCGTTGAAGGTACGTACGGAGTAGGCTAAGCCGTGATCCTCCCGCACGCGTAAAAAGAGCCGGCTGCTCATGCCGCCGCCAAGGAGCGTGGCCAGCACCTCTGCCGCCGGTCGGTCTTCATCCAAAAGCGACAACCCAGGTACCCCTACCACTACGTGCGTCTGGTCAATCGTCGCGCGTCGTTCAAAATTAGCTCGAGAGGCTGGCTTGCGCGAGGGCGCCAGCGTAGGGAATGTCTCCTTACCCACCGGTAAATCGCGGAAGAGCTGCTCCAACATGCGTTGCATTTCCTTTATTTCAAAATTTCCGGCTACCGCCACCACCGCGTTCTCAGTGTGGTAGTGCGCTTTCACATACGATAGAAAATCAGCTCGCTTAAAGGCCGAGACTGTTTTCTCGGTGCCGTCCACCCGCCGCCCCAAGGGGTGGGTACCGTACATAGCCTGGGTCCACAGGTGCCAGACATGCCGCGCCGGGTCGTCAGTGTACATGCGAATCTCCTCAATAATCACGCCGCGCTCGCGCTCAATTTCCTCGGCGGGAAAGAGCGAGCGCAGTAAAATGTCAGCTACTACATCCGCGCCTTTGCCGATATTTTCCTTGGCGACCTTCACATAGTAACTCGTGATTTCCTCGCTGGTGAACGCATTAAACTCTGCCCCTAAGGCGTCCATCTCTACCGCAATTGCCTTCTTATCCGGCCGGCGCTCCGTGCCTTTAAAAAACATGTGCTCCAAGAAATGTGACAGCCCGTTCTGCCGCGGCTTCTCATACCGCGACCCTACGCCGATCATCACCATAAATGTAACCGTCTGCACTTGTTCCCGCGGGAGCAATACTACCCGCAAGCCCCCCGGAAATGTTTTTTGAATGAGAGGAAACTCAGTCATGCAACTTATCCTTGAGGTAAGCGGGAAGCTTGTCAATTCCTATACGCTCCTGCTGCATGGAATCCCGATCTCGCACCGTCACTGCTTTATCTTCCAGCGAATCATAATCAACCGTGACTGCGTAGGGCGTGCCAATCTCGTCCTGCCGGCGGTAGCGCTTGCCGATAGAGCCCGTGACATCGTATTCCACTCGGAAATTCTTACGTAAATCCTGGGCTACACTCTCTGCCACTGCTGTAAGCTCAGGCTTCTTCATGAGCGGCAGCACAGCCGCCTGGTACGGTGCCAGCCAGGCCGGAAATTTTAATACCACTCGCTTCTCAGTTTTGCCCGTTTCAGCCGTCGGAGCTTCTTCCTCGTGATAAGCCTCAAGCATAGCCACTAAAAACGTTCGATCCAACCCAAACGTAGGCTCAATGACATGCGGCAAGAACTTTTCGCCGTTTACTGGGTCAGTGTACGTGAGATCCTGTCCGCTTTTTTCCTGATGATTTTTCAAATCAAAATCTCCTCGATACGCCAGCCCATACAGCTCTTTGCGGCCGAATGGGTATTCATATTCAATGTCGACGGTCCGTTTGGAATAGTGAGCCCGCTCCTCCGGAGGAATTTCATGAATAAAAACGTTTCCTTCCTTAACACCTATGTACACGAGCCAGCGCTTCACCTCCTCCAACCAGTATTCAAAATGCTTCTCCCACTCGCTCTCGCGCACAAAGTATTCAAATTCCATCAAATTGAATTCGCGGGTACGGAAGATGAAGTTTCCCGGGGTAATTTCGTTGCGGAAGGCTTTTCCCTGAGAAGCAATCCCAAACGGCAAACGCTTGCGGGTGGTTTGTAAGACCAAAGGAAAGTCTACGAACATAGCCTGGGCAATCTCGCCTCGCAAATACACCTGGGCTGCCTCTTCCTCTGCCGGGCCGATAAAAGTTTTAAATAGCAAATTAAATTGCTTCGCCGGCATGAATTCCCCATCGCAATTCGGGCACGAGTCTTGGACTTGATCAGCCCGAAAGCGCTGGTGACACTGCTTACATTCCACCAAAGGGTCGGCGAAGTTCTGGACGTGGCCGGAGGCCTCCCACACCTTCGGGTTCATAATGAGCGCCGCATCAATCCCCACCATATCGCTCCGCTCCTCCACAAACCGCTTCCACCAAGCATCTGAAATATTTTTCTTAAGCTGCACGCCCAGCGGCCCGTAATCCCACGAATTCGCGAGGCCCCCATAAATTTCCGAACCAGGAAACACGAAGCCACGTCTCTTAGCCAGCGAAACTATTGTCTCCAGCGAAACTTTCTGAGGCATATCGCTCATTTAAAACCCTTTTGCCTATCTCCTCAACTTTTTCCTACCGCCCTGAGTTTGTGAACGTGGGTCTTCCGCTTCTACCACCGCCACCCTGCTGCGGACCCAATCCATCTCTTCTCCCTAAGGGTCTCACGCCTCCACCCCGTGCTCCCCACTGACCCGCTTGGGACTGCCGTTGCATTGCTTCGTTAAGTTCCTCCTGCGCTTCTGCCTGCTCCCGCCCTGACTTGAAGTCTTTCGAAAACCGCTCTGAACCAGTATCCCAAATATCTTGACGCTGCTCTCTTTCCTGAAAATGACGGCGGTCAAGACTCTTGGTACGAGACCAATCCAATTCCTTAACCCGACGGTCTTTCTGGCGCGTTAGCGAGCCCTTCTTATCAATCAGTCGATCTACCTCTTTTTGATACTGCTGCACCTGCCCTGGTTTCGCATGGCGAAGCCTCTCTTGCGCATGGGAGAGCTGGCCTTCCACTGAATCCAAACCTATCTCCCGGCCAATCCGGTCAACTGTCTTGCTCCTGTAAATGCCCCACTCCCTTTCATCTTTCTTATGATCCTGCTCAAGCCGGGAATCAAACCGGTTAACGTCTTGCTTCGTAACCTGGTCCCGATAGGCACGCTTCCACTGACCAGTATTATATGTTCCTCCCACCGCTCTGCCGAGAAATCCAGCGTGCTCCTCAGCCTTGTCCACCGCATCCTGGATAATCTTATCCCCCTTGCTAGTTGCGCGGCGCCCTCCACCAAACCAGCCGCCAAAGAAATCCCCAAGAAGTCCCATGGCTCTACTATATCACTCCACTTGCCCTTTGCCAGGTGAAGCTGTTTCTGTCGTAGGAAACTCCTTCAGCTCGGTCGTAATAAGCTGCTCTATAAAGGTATCGGTGCCATCGGCGATGAGCTTGTTTAAGAAGGGAATAGTCCTACCCTCCAGATTCTCTCCCGGCGTAACTGATACCTGAAAGTTGAGCTCCTCCGCTGGGCGCGTTCGCCCCGTGAGCCCTTCTAAGAGCGGGATCTGCCAGATCACTTCCCGCGAGCGGTCGTTAAACTCCACGCTGCCTGTTGTCGTTACCGTCTTGCCCGTGTAGGCCACTCCATCGGGGAGAACACCTATAACCCGCGCTTCGCCGACATCGTTAAGAGCCGAGCCAATCCTGAGTTTCACCGTATACGTAGTGGTCTGCCCGGCTTTCGGCGGCAGCGGCCCTGTGCTCTTCATAGTGGGGCTCAGCCGGCCGTCATCATACACGGCGGTAGCAGCCAGCTGCAGTTGCGACCCTACAGATAACACCGCCCGATCCGAAATTACCTTCTTCTCCTGCCCCACTGGCGTGGGTAAGTCTTGGCTGTCGATAGTAGCGGTGCTTACTAAGGTAAAATTCTTTGCATTCTCTCCTCCTAAAGGAAACTCAGTTGCCGGTAAGATATCAAATGTGAATTCCAAGGTGCCCTCCTCTTTAGGCTGCACCACCCTGAGCTCCTCCACTGTCGCCGAACTCCACGTGATTGTTTGAGCTACCGGGTCATAGGCACCATTATTCCCTCCCAACTTCAATGTACCTACATCTAGCCCTGTGCCTTCAAACTTCACCGTCAAAATCACGTTTCTCATCCCTACATTCCCCACGTTGGTATACCGCATCAGTCCCTTAATCGGCTCCTCAGGAAATACCGCCTGAGATTCAGCGCTGTCATTATAAAGCTGTTCAATGGTGAGCTCAGACGCAGAAATGGTTACTGCATGCGTAAGTTTTCGCTGTACAAATACTTCCCCGCTCGCCTGCCCCTCGCCTGCCGGTTCCCGTACGCCTACCTCTACCTCTAACGTGCGCCGTTCCCCGGGCTGCCCCGCCACCGTGAAAATTATCGTGCGGGTTACTTCCCCCAGCGTCGGGATGGCTTCCAAATTCCACTCTCCAGAGAGCGCATCAAACCCGGGGCTAAACTCCTGATCTTCGGGGGCAAACTCTACTCCCGGTTGCGCCGCTACTTTCAGCACCGCATTCGCAAGATCCCGCTCACCCAAATTACGGACATGGACCACGCCTCGAATACGCTCTCCGCTCCCAGCGCTGCTGGTAGCATCCAGCGATACGTCAATAGGGAGCGCCGCCACGCGGGTAGTCGCAATCGCTGTCCTGGAAAATCGCCCGCTGGGGAAGTTTTCCGGCGTGAGTGTTACTTCCGCTTGCCCCACCGCTACTTCTCCCTCCTCTCCTAAGAGCCGGCCCGTGGCGGCAACCTCCTTTGTTTCTCCCTGGGCTATATTGCCAATCCGCCAAATGATTTCCCGCGCGCGTGCCTCTGCTTCCGGCGAGATGGTGCGCGCCCGAAACCCCTCGGGGGTTTCCAGAACTACTTCTACCGAATTCCAGCGTGTGCGGCTATCGTTGCGCACGGCCACCGTGTATGTCATCTCTTCTCCCGCAATCACATCCCCCGGAGCCCGCACCTCAATGCCAATTTGTTCTTCCTTTACTTGCCGGGAAGCGCGAAATGCCATTGTGGCCACCACGGCTCCTACAAATAAAAGGACGAGCGCTCCGCCTGCTGCCCCGAACATAATCATCTTGCGCCGGCGCGCCCCCCGAATAGCCGCCACATTAGCGAAGGCTGTCTCGCTCTCTGCCGCTGGCGCGGAATCTTTTTTCAAGTGTTTCCCTAAAAGCGAAAGTTCCTTACGCCGCATGATGAGCTCGTCCCCCTCTTCCTTCGCGTAGAGTTCCCGCTGCAGACGCTTCAAAGTGCTATCATCGCCGCCCTGGGGCTGAGCGGGTTCTTTATCACCCGGCGGCATACTGCATCGAACCTACCCAAGAAGAGCGGGCCTGCGGCGCTGTGTATGCGCGCATAGCTGATGCCACTTGCCGGCTTTCTTCATCTGTAATCCGTATGCGTACCGCTTCATATGGATTGGCCGCTGCGTACCGAAGCACCGCCAAAAGACGCGGGGGCAGAGAGACCGAGGCCCCCCAGAGTCCGTCATGACACAAGAGACAATGCCAACCCCCCTCTTCGCTATCTAAAAGAACAGCATCGGCGGGCTTCACTCTGCCGCACCGCCGACACGCATCGAGCTGGGGTAGAATACCTCCGACTGAAAAAATTTTCATGGTTACTCCTAACTCCAGCAAAACTTGCTTCGCCGGAGTGAGCTGCGGAAACATGTTCCAGGCGCCCTCCAGAAAATCAAAAACCTCTTCATGGGCTTCTCCCTCCGCGGCCGTCTCTAAGAGAAGTTGTCCCACGTGCTGAGCGCGCTCCAATGCCGCAGCGTCCTCATGCAACTCCGGGAAATAATCCTGTGTTTCCACATGCGTGAGATACCACCAGTCTCTCGCGCCGTTCACCAGCGCCAGTACTCGAGTCAATGGCTCTAAATGCCCCCCTCGGCGGGAGGGAATCAGACGTACGCCTTTCGCCAGCACGCGAGTAATACCCATCTCGCGCGTAAATAATGTTACGAGGCGGTCAGCCTCTCCCCAAGAACGCCGACCAAGAATCAATGCTTGCACTTTTTGTCGTTTCATGTCCCTCCATTATACCTCACTTGACATAAAAAACAGCCACGCGTACAAAATTAGGTTCTCTTATGAAAAGGAGTTATATCTTGACAATCGCAGTTTTACTAAGTGTGAGCATTTTTGCTCTTCCTGCTCTCGCTCATGCCTGCCAGCAAATGCCTACCCCGACCCCTACAGCCACTCCGACGCCAACGGTCACCCCTACTCCAACTCCAACCGCTACTCCATCCATAACTCCTACACCGAGCGTTACGCCCAGCCCCACGGTTACTCCAAAGCCGGTGCCCGGGCCTAAACCATGGCCCACCTTTAAACCTTGGCCGACTTTCCGACCATGGCCTTGGCCTTGGCCCACACCTAAACCAACTCCAACTCCGAAGCCGACTCCTACACCTAAGGTAACACCTACCCCAACACCAACGCCGTCAGTTACTCCAACCCCCACTCCAACGGTCACGCCTACTCCGACGCCATCAGTGACTCCTACACCTACGCCAAGCATAACCCCTACACCAACACCGACTGCTACACCCACTCCCACTCCGACCGCCACACCAACGGTAACGCCGACACCTACGCCAAAGGTTACTCCAACTCCGACTCCCACCGTAACGCCAACGCCTACTCCTACACCTGATCGAGAAAAAAGCGTGCGCGTTGCCAAAGTTCACAATCGCACTGAGGGCATCACCCGCCGCGGCCACACGTTCATTTTCGAAATTGAAGTTGAAAACACTGGTGATCAGAAATTTGAGAAAGGGCACAACCTCGAAGTCTCTGACACTATCCCCACGCACTTCACAATTCGTCGCATCACTTCAGGCGGAAAAACCGACCCAGACAATAAACAGAGAGTCATTTGGGGCGGAATCGAGCTTGAGCCAGGGCAAAAGAAAACATTTGAAATTGAGGTCCGTGTGAACGATGACGCTCCTCTAGCTGAAATCTGCAATACTGCGACTGTCAGCTTCGAAGAAGGCGTGCGGGACCAAGATACCAAGTGCATTACTGTTAAAGAGGCACCGAAAGTAGCCGCCACTATTGCCCCCACGCCAAAACTTGTTACCCCCGTCGGTGTACCTATCACTGCTCCTACTGGAGCCCCTGCCGCCGCCGCTCTTGCCACCTCTCTCTTTGGAACTGGAAGCCTAGCCTTCTTCTTGAGGAAGTTCTGGTAAGCAGATAATAAGGGGAGGCCGAAATACCGCCTAGTTAAGCGGTATTTTTGCTATCCAGGGAGCCTACCGAAGGCTACAGTCTTGACAAAAAAGCAAACCTCACATATGATGTCGGGTTTTCCATTAATTTTCTAACTAACTCTTATGTTCACTACTCTGAATAGCTGGGGGAAAATCACAAAGGTCGCAGTCGTGGTGGCAGTCTTTGGAGTTATTCCTTCAGTAACTCTTGCCTGCCCACTACCAAAACCTCCAACACCAGTACCAACACCAATCCCAACAGCTACTCCTACCCCAATACCGACTCCGACACCAACGCCAAAGGCAACTCCTACGCCTACACCAACACCTACTCCTACCGCTACTCCTACACCCACACCAGAGGCAAAGCCTGCTCTGAAGGTTACAAAGACCGATAATGTAAGCTCCGTCTTGGCTGGTGGCACCGTTACCTACACAATCACCGCTATCAATGACGGAAATGTGTCTCTTCAAGATGTTGAAGTCACTGACACGCTTCCTGGTGATGTAACGCTCGTCAGCGCTACGGGTGGCGCCCAGAAGAACGGCAATAAGCTCACCTGGGTAGTTAGCCTCAACAAGAAAGATTCTGATGGCGACGAAGCTACCTTCACCGTAACGGTGAAAGTAGACGCAGACAAATGTGGCAGCATTACAAACCGAGTTAACGTCAACAACAGTGATCGCGGGCTGAGTGATTCCGCCAGTGAGTCCACGACAGTGCAATGTGTGCAAGCCGCAGTTGTCACTCCTCGTCCCATTACGCCAGTAGCAGTCACCGCCCGCACGGGTGCTGGTTCTCTCGGAACAGTCATGACCCTTGCCGGTGCTGCTCTCGCCTTCGTAGTCCGCAAAATCGCTAAGTAAGCAAGTCAAGCATTAATCCTTCACAACCAAAGGAGGTGGTACCTGTGAAAAAGTATATCGCAGCAGTCGTGGGTCTCTTATTCGCACCCAGCCTCGCACTCGCGTGTACGAACCCCGCACAAAACGCCATCCAAATCACCAACATACAGGAAAACGGTAAAACCACGATCACAGATGGAACGACCGTTTCCTACAAGATTGGTATAACCAACTGGCAAACCGTTCCCGTGTTCAAAGTTACCGTAATGGACTTTGCTCCAGCAGGGTCAGGGTTCCAGTTCGTCTCAGGCGGTGTGGTGGCAGAAGAGAGCCCTGCGGGAGTCACAGCTCAGTGTACAGGCAGTGGCCCTACCGCAACGTGTGTCGTTAACACGATACCGGCAACCTCAACCGCACGTCTGAAGGTAACATTCGCAGTACCAACCGGAACATGTCCTACAGGCAGAATCATAGAGAACCGCGCGGCATTACAGCCTCCGCACTCAACAACTAACACGCTTGGAAATCCGGTAAACTTCGACATCGAGCCAGCTGCGTGTGTGGCTCCTGCCCCCGCTCCGGAACAGCCCAAGAAAGGTGAGGCGAACATCGATATCGACAGTAAAGTGAGTCACGCCATCACCCGCCCTGGCAACAAAGTGAAATACATCTTGAAGGTGACAAACACAGGGGAGCAGGAACTGAATAAGATTCTGGTTACCAACTCCCTGCCTAATGTGTTCGAGAAAATCACGGTGAATGATAAGGTTCTCAAAGGCACGACCTTTAGCGAAGGCGATATTACGCTCGAACCCAAACAGTCGCGCACGTATGAGATCAAAGCAACCGTGAAGAAAAACACGAACCTGTGTGGCAAAAACATTAAAAGCGTTGCCACCGCTGAAGATCTCGCGCACGGCGTCAAAGACACCGCCGAAACCAACACCGATATCGAATGTGTAAAGGACCCCGTTGTTGCTCCGCAAGTGAAGGCCGCAGTTGTCACTCCTCGTCCCATTACGCCAGTGGCAGTCACCGCCCGCACGGGTGCTGGCTCTCTGGCCGCTGTTGTCACCCTCGCAGGCGCAGCCGGACTTGGCCTGAGTCGACGCCTGTTCTCATAAAAGCCCCAAGAATATGAACCAAATCACAAAACTCACTCTCTCAGTAGCGCTCATGGGCATCGGTGCTTTCATGCTCCCTTCCCTCGCGCACGCCTGCCCTGAATTCGCGAATGGCCCCATTACCAAGACAACTGACCAACTCACTGCTCGCCCCGGAGATGTCATTACGTACACAATTCAGTATTCGCCTACGATTATCATTCATTCACCAGGCAGCAACGTGATCTCGTTGGGGACAATTATCGACGAGGTGCCAGCGGGACTCAAATTCATCTCCGGTGAAATCCAACCGTACCTGACCGGTTTGGGCGGAGGAGCATTTTTCCCCAATGCTCCCGGGGGAATGGATCTCACCTGCCGCTTGATTGGCAATGCCGTGGAGTGCCCCACTGTGCACCTGGATTTCGGGCAGACGTGGAAGCTGCGGTTTGAAGTGGTAACCAATGAGTGTAAGGACATTACGAACGTGGCGAAGTTCCGGCACCACGGCACGGGACAGGTGCAGGTGAGCAAACCGGTAGTTACTCGGATCATCGGGTGTGCTACCCCGACTCCGACAGCAACACCTACGCCAAAACCAAGTCCGACACCGACTCCTACACCCACACCTACCCCAACAGCAACCCCAACACCGACGTCTACTCCAACACCTACTCCTACACCGACTCCAAAACAAATTGTGCTTGCGAAAGTTGTCACTCCGAAGCCCGAAGCACCCGTAGCCGTTCCTGTGACAGCCGTAACAGGTCCAGGAACAGTGAGCATTCTCATCACCCTGGCCGGCGCCGCTGGAGCTGTGATCACTCGCAGATTCCTGGGCCGGTAACCAAGGGAGAAAGAAAATCCCGCATCTTATGATACGGGATTTTGGTGTTCAAGAAGGGATTTTTTTGACCCCTAAATGGACCCTCGCACCTTCGACTGTAATATCTTCGCCCACATCTTCCTTCGAATCAGCCTTCAAAGCGAGCTCCTTAGCCTGCAAAGCCCGCATTACCTCCCCATGGTGTGAAGATAGCATCTGCTCAACCTCGGCGCTTTCGCTCACCAGCACTAGGCAAATCTTGTCATTGAGCTTATACCCTGCCTTCCGGCGCAAAACTTGGCCCTGACGGACAATTTCTCGCGCCATACCCTCAAGCTTTAGTTCAGGCGTCAGATCAATCGCGAGTGCAACCCCTGCTTCCCCAGCGTCCGGACTACTTACAACATAACCTTCCTCTTCTGTGGGCAAGGATTTCGCAAAAGTAGTATTCCTGACATTTACCTCATATTGAACAATTCCTGTAATCTCTCCAGGAAGTTGATCGCCCTGAAATGTTTGTTTCTCTAACGGCTGTCGAACTTTGATATTCGCTTTTGCTCGCAGTGCCAGAACTTGCGAAACATAAGCCCGTGCCCTCACCATGTCCCTAAGAAGCTGCTCCTCATCGCTGGTGAGTTGAGCTGCATCTGATAAATCTTGGAGATGTACTGATTCTCCGCCTGTCAAATTGCGATACATCGCCTCCGTAGTAAACGGCATGAACGGTGCCAGCAACTTTGAGAGGCGAATCAAAACTTCATACAACGTTCGAAATGCAACTTCATCTATCTCTCCCTTAGGTTGGAATCGATCTCGGCTCCTTCGCACATACCAATTACTTAAGTCATCTACAAACGGCACAAATAACCGCGCCGCATTATCCATGCGATATTCGTCATTCGCGGAAATGACCTCATGTTCTAATTGTTTCAATCGCGCCAATACCCATTTATCAAGTACGTTGCTCGATAGACGTGAAGTTTCCTTGGGTGACCAACCCGCAGTATTCGCATACTGCACAAAGAAGGAGTACACATTCCAAAGCCGCATCGTGAAGTTACGAAACAGCTCTTGCAGCTCTTTCTCAGAAAATACATATGGCTCGCCGAATGTGCTCGCCAAGAAAAACATGCGCACAGTATCCGCACCATATTTTTCAATGGTCGGTTCAATTTCAGGATAATTTTTGAGCTTTTTGGAAAGCTTGTTCCCATCCGACCCAAAAATAATGCCCGATCCAATCACGTTCTTATACGCCGGCCTATTTTTTACAGCTACTGAGAGCACATGCAGGAAGTAAAACCACGCCCGCGTCATTTCAATGCTCTCGGCAATAAAGTCGGCTGGAAAACCTTCTTCAACAAATTCCTTGTTCTCAAATGGGTAGTGCCACTGAGAAAATGGCATCGAACCCGAGTCAAACCACACGTCCAATACCTCGGGCACCCTTATCATCTTTCCAATTGTTGCCCGCCCGCCGGACTGGCGGGCTGCCTCTCTACACCTCGAGCATTCCCAGGAAATCTCATCTACATATGGCCGGTGCAGATCCTTGAGAGCCTCATCGCCTACACCCGACAATTCTTTGAGCTCCTCGCCGCTGCCCACGCATACGCGTTCCTCACACTCACTACATTCCCAAATGGGCATGGGCACGCTCCAAAAGCGGTTGCGGCTAACCGACCAATCCGGTGCGCTCTCGATACCCTTCCCGAAGCGCCCATGCTTAATGTGAGCAGGGATCCAGTTAATTTCCTCGTTCGCCGCCGCCATACGGTCCTTTATGTCCGTCACCTTCACAAACCATGTATCTAGCGCATAGTAAATCAGCGGCTGGTCGCACCGCCAGCAGTGGGGGTAGCTATGCGTGTATTGCTCTTCCTTAAACAGCAGACCTCGCTTTTTTAAGTCCTCGGTTATAAGAGGATTCGCTTTCCAGATATGCATGCCGGCCAACCACTCTGGCACCACATCTGGCGTGTAAACTCCTGCCCCGTCCACATTGCGAACCACCGGCAAGTTCTCTTTTTTGGCTATTTCCGCATCCTCTGCTCCGAACGCAGGAGCTTGGTGGACTAACCCCGTTCCTTCATCAGTGGTCACGTAATCACCCAACACAATTTTAAATGCGTCTCCCTCAAGCTTCGCTCCAAACAATGGTTGATACCGCAACTGCAATAGCTCCTCAATTTGCCACCTATGAGTAACACGATAATCTTTGCCAAACAGGAACTCTGCGCGCTTTTCCGCAGCAACGTAATGCTCGCCATTATGCTCCACAGTCACATACTCAACTTTGGGGTTAATAGCCACTGCCACATTTCCGGGTAAGGTCCACGGCGTAGTCGTCCATACAAGCAGCGACAGCTGTTCGTCCACTCGCAACCGTACATACACCGTCAGATCCGTTTTGTCTTTATACCCCTCCCCCGCTTCGTAATTCGAAAGCGGCGTGCCGCAGCGAATGCAGTAAGGCGTGGAGCGAAAGTCTTTATACACCAAGCCTTGATTCCACAGTTGCTTAAATACCCACCACTCGCTCTCCATATAGTCACGGTCGAGCGTGGCGTAGCCTCCTTCGTAGTCAGCCCAGCGGCCCAGACGTTTTAGCGTGTCAACCCACACATCTATATAACGGAAGACCGTCTCGCGGCATTTTTGGTTGAATTTTTCTATACCGTATTCCTCAACATCCTTCTTGTTCTTAAACCCCAGCTCTTTTTCTACAAACACTTCCACGGGCAGCCCATGTGTGTCCCACCCTACCCGGCGCGGCACGTAGTAGCCCCGCATGGTTTTATACCGCAGCACGGCGTCTTTAATAGACGACTGCAGGACATGCCCATAGTGCGGCTTGCCCGTGGCATACGGCGGGCCGTCATAAAACGTGAAAAGCTTGGCCCCCTTGCGGAGCGTGATCGATTTCTCAAACGTTTTATCTTTTTCCCAAAATTCCAGAACCTCGCGCTCGAGTTCATCCACGTTTACCCGCGCCGGCACATCCTCAAATTTCCCTTTTCTGTTTTCCCTGCCCCGCGAAGCTTTAGCGGAGTGGGGTTTACTCCTTGATGTCATATATGAAGCGTAATTTTAAACACCCTTAAAAACAAATCGCCCCGCGGCAGCGGGGCTTATGCATAGCGACAAGCAGCCCGCTAACGTCGAAGAGTAATGATGCCCTTAATAATAATTGTTATGTTTGGCTCCATACTCTCTTTACCTTACCAAGATAGTAGGCACCGTACCACATAACGAGGAGCGCTGCTACGAAAATGATCAGGACTTTCTTGTCGTACGTAGTTGTAATCATAAGTGCGAAGGGGCTTAAGCCATAGATTGATTTGGCTACAGCCAGGCCGCCAAAAGCTAAACTCACGCGCAGTACCGGTCCTAACACCTCTACGAATACCGCCGCGAGCAACGCCACGGCCATGCCCACCGCCAGCACCACATTATTCCAATACCCCTGGCGTTCCTGTGCCTCAGCAAACTCTTCTTCAGCAGGAATATTTGTACAGTACTCTGCCAAGGCATCCCACGTTCCATCTGCTTCCTCGCACGTAGCCTGAGTATAAATAGGCGGCGTGGAAGGAAGCTCAGGAATAGGCACATACACGGAGACAGCCACAGACAACGTCGCGGCGAAAACAATCCCGGCGGCTAGTGCGTATCCCCCGTACAGCACAAGGCTTAAGAGGTCTCTCCCGGTAAATGAGAAATTACCTTCCATGTTTTAACGCTATCTCCCCTGGAAAACAGCGTCAAGCAGCCTTGGATTTAGCCTTTTTCGCCTTTTGCCCTACTTCCTCGTAGACATTGAGCAACTTGGCCACTCGGCTCTTCCAATTGATTGCCTTCCCGTTGGAATTCTCCATCACCACTACGCGTTCCCCCGGAAAGCCGTGGCGCTCCATCAGAATCTTCTTATCATTTTCTTTACTCACAATAATACGACTGGCGCGGCGGCACAGCTGCGCAAACGCGGCCCGCGCACCCAACATAAATGTCCGCACAAAAATGCCAGAATCCCCCACGCCACGCGGTATGTAATGAAAGGTCGTCACGATCTTCCCCGGGTACAAATAAGGAATCAGCCCTTCGGGGGAGTGGAAAATATCGAGGCGCGCGCCGGTAAGGAAGCTGGAGATGAGCATATGCGAATACACCACCGGTAGGTATTTACGGTACTGCACAAAGGGAAAGTGCTTCACAACCACTTTCTTCTTCCAATCCTTCCCGAAGCGCTTCTGGAATAATTTTTCGAATTGGCCCATCTTATCGGTGCCGCGCATACGTTGGTCAAAGAAAACTACCCACGTGTGGGCCTCCGCCCCCTCCGCCTCTACCAAGTGGGTCACTAAATCCTCTGTATACTTTGCAATCGCCGGATTATACCGCTTATGTTTTGGTAAAATGATATGTGCGTCAATTCCGATCCGCATACCTACATGACATCAGGTTTTGAGATTCCAAGCAAGTCCAGAGTTTGGCCCAGCACTTTGCGCGCGGCTAACACCAGCTGCAAGCGGTGTTTCGTAAGCTCGGCGTCGTCTGCAGCCAGCACTGGCACATGCTTATAAAAGAAGTGCACGGCCGAGGCCAGGCCGGTGGCATAGTACGTCAGCTGGTGCACAGCAAAATTCTCCGCGATATCAACAATCACCTCAGGTAACCGGTACATTTCCCGCATGAGCGCTAGCTCAGCTGTATGCGTAAGGTCCGCCTCGCTCGTGAGCTCAACTACTTCGCCAATCTCTTGAATCACTCCCTCTTGCTTTGCCTTCCGCAAAATCGACTGCAACCGCACGTAGGCATACTGCACGTAGTACACCGGGTTTTTCTCGCTCCTCTCCTTCGCTAAATCCAAATCAAAATCCATGTGGCTTTTAAGATCGTGCATCAAAAAGAAAAACCGCGCCGCGTCGTACCCCACTTCATCGATCAAATCCTTAGGCGTAGCTACCTCCCCGCGGCGTTTCGAAAGTCTCACCGGCTGGCCGCCCTTTATCAATCTGAAGAATTGTGCAATCGGAAAATGAAACTCCGCCTTCGTACTCAGCGACTTTAAGGCAAAAGCCAATGTCGACACATGCCCCAAGTGGTCCGCTCCGTAAAAGGTGAAAATAATATCGTGGCCGCGATCAACTTTGTCTTGATGGTACGCAATATCCGCCATTGAATAGGCGTAGTCGCCGCTCTTCTTTACTAAAACCCGGTCCTGATCGTCTCCATATTTCGTGGTTTTGAGCCACACTGCTCCATCTTTTTCATACGTCTCTCCCCACTCGGTTAAACGTTTCAACGTCTTATCCATAAAGCCCTCTTCCCGTAACTTCCGGTCACTCGTGAAGACGTCAAAGGAGATTTTCATGACTTCCCGTACGGTTTCCTCATTCTTTGCTTGTTCCAAAGCAACCGCCTCTTGGCTTATCTTTTTGATGAGTTCTTTATTGGTCAGATCCTCCTTCGTAAACTCTTTCCCCTCATTCTCCTTGTAGCGCTCAGCAATTGATTGGGCTAAATCCTTCACATAATCGCCCTGGTACAACTCCTCAGGAAATTCAACCTCTTCCCCGCGCAGTTGCAGAATCCGTCGCAAGACAGATTCACCTAATTTGCGTACTTGCTCCCCAGCATCATTCACAAAATATTCGCGCGTAACATTGTAGCCTAAACTTTTGAACACATTCGCCAGCGTATCAGCCGCAAACCCAGCCCGGGCATTTCCCATGGTCATGGGCCCGGTGGGGTTCGCCGACACAAATTCAAGATTCACTGACTTCCCTTTCCCTTCCGTAAAATCTGCAGAAATATCCTGTTCTACCACGTCGTCAAGGCGAGCTGTCATCCAGCCTGGACTAATATGTACGTTCAAAAATCCCGGGGGTGCGGCCGTCACACGCCCGATATACTCCTTCTTGGGCATGCGCTTCACAATCTCTTCCACAATTTCCAGTGGTTTACCCTGAACGAGCTTTGCGAGTTGAAGGGCGACTGGACTCGCGTAGTCTCCGTGTTCTGCATTATCGGTCAATTTCACCACAACCGGCACTTCCCATTTAAGATCCAGGTAGGCAGCCTTCACACCTTCTGCAACATCCCCCGCAATTGCCTTCTTCAGATTTAACATGTAGCTCTAGTGTAGGGCACAATGATCTTATGGCGAAAGACCTAGCATTTAATAAACGAGCCGTGTTTGACTACCAAATTCTCGAGAAACTCGAGGCGGGCTTGCAGCTACTCGGCACCGAAGTGAAATCTATCCGCGCCGGGCATATGAGCTTAAAAGGAGCTTTCGTCACCATCCACAACGAAGAAGCCTATTTAACGAATTCCACCGTGCCGCCGTGGCAGGTAAAGAACGCTCCCGGAGACTACGACCCCATCCGCCCCCGTAAACTCCTCATTAAGAAAAGCGAGCTTAAGCGCCTTATTGGAGCCAAACAAGCCCAGGGATTGACAGTGATCCCCATTCGTGTTTATACTAGTCATGGCAAGCTCAAGTTAGAGATTGCTCTTGCCCGCGGCAAGAGGCGCTTCGAGAAAAAGGAACAAAAAAAGGAGCGCGACATTCAAAGAGACGTTGACAGGCTGCTGCGCGGCAAGGAAGTTTAATTACGGGCATGCTAGGCATCGTTAGGGTGATCTTTGTCCAATCTGCGTGTCGTGTGGCGTAAGCTCTACACGTAAATCCCACAGTTTACAATCAAGTACGTGCAAACTTGTATAGCAAAGTGAAGACAGCAATCGCGCAAGCTTTTGCTCCTTCATTCGCTTACGCTGTCGCTTAATACCGATAGCCATCGCCTCGCAGGTGCCATCGCTTGCGAATGCGGTGCCAAATCAGATGGCTTGAGAATGAATCATTGAAAACACATTCACTCCGACTAGCACACGTTTTCCTTTCGCATTCCCCTTCGCTTGTTTGTCGAAATACGAAAGTAACTTAAGCAAGCCACACACGTTGATGATTGCGGCAATGCCGCTTTACACGGGAGTTCAATTCTCCCCATGTCCACCGACCTCCGCTCGCCTATGACGAGACTACGGCCGGCAGGCCACTCGTTTTCAAAAGAAGATTGTCAATCGCAACAACCCAAGGTCGGTGCCCACCGTAGACTTGCAACGCAAGCGAAGGCGGGCATCAAAATTCAGTGGCAGGCCACTTCTCGATACAGCGAAAAATCTTACTCCCTAAATAAGGAGGGTGTCCCCCATAGCCTCGCAAAGCGAGCGACGGGGGACTCTCTGCCATATACTAACTCTATGTGGCACTTCACCTATATTCTCCAAAACCAATCCGGCAAACAATATATTGGCCATTCCGATAATCTCAAAATTCGACTTCAGCAACATAACCGAGGCGATGTTCCAGCCACAACCGACGGTAAGCCTTGGCAAATCGCTTGGTTCTGCGCCTTCCGAACAAATGGCGAGGCAATTAAATTCGAACGCTATCTCAAATCGGGTTCCGGTGGTACATTCCGCTTCCGTCACCTAGTATCAAAACATGACTGATATGGAATTTGCTTCCCTCCAAGCTTTCTTCCTCCAATACTGGAGCTTAATCGCGTTTCTAGTCACTGCTGCACTCTCGATTGGCTACTGGCTGCGCTCGCGGGTGAACTTTCGCCAGCAGAAATTCCACACCGAAATGAGTTTCGCCGTGAATACGATCCGCGGTAATACCCTTAACTATGCCACCTTGCTCGAGGGCGAAACGCACACTTTCATGATGCACAACGACCAGCTCACCAAAATCGTCTACCGTGCCGCGCAGCGAACATCTGAGGAGAACCCTTTCTTGGAATTTCCGAGTGAAACCGAGCGCTGGCTGGTCCATAACGAACTGGAAAATTCCATTTACTCCCTTTTCTCAGACGGGTACATCGCCGAAGACTTGGGCTTGCCCTCAAAACCGTCTACTACCACGTCGCCTTAACCCGCGAGCGAGGCATTGAAAAGATGCCGCTGGAGAAAATTCGCGTCATTTTAGTGAGACAAGAAATCTTAGACGAGCTCGCCCGGCGCCAGAAGGAAATCGTCGCCCGGGATGAATACCATGCCCACCGCTTAAAAACTCTCCTTGCCATGCACGAACGTCTTCTCAAGAACCCCAACGCCTTTCTCAAAATTGACGTGACGGTTCGAACATAACTATGAAAGAAGTCCTGGAATTTCTATGATAGACAACACTTGGTATTACACCCTCAGTACAATCGCGCAGACTTTAGCTGCCATATCAGGTCTAGCCGCAGTGTTCAGTACCTTGAGACTTGAAAGTCTGAATAGAAATATTGGGGAATACAAAAACCGAGCAATAAAAGTATTACTCATCAGGAGAAAACACGAGGCTAAATATCAGATACCTAATAAAACACAGGTGGTTGAAAAACACCTCAAAGAGTATATAGCTTCGATTCTAGGTCACCAGATGAACTCTGAGCTTCAAAGAGATTTAATAGATTCGATCATACAATACAACCTGCACGCGAAAGATTTGGGTTACTTTCTTCAAGATATAGCATACAGCCTCGATTCTTTTCTTGACCAAAGAGATGGCGTGTTCAAGCTTATCAAGATACCGGGCCTACTAGCTGCCTTCACCATTGGCCTCTCAATTGTTTTTCTGGGTCTAAGCGAGCAATTACTATACACTGAACAAGTATCACAAGTAGGTTTGCTGCATGTCGTCGTTACACTCTCCTTAATGAGCGGATACTCAATTATGAGAGCTACCTGGAAACTTTTAGGGGGGATAAGAAGTCTGGAGTAAAAGCCATGAAAAACCTCCTCATCCTCCACGGCATCTACGGCAGCCCGAAAGAAAACTCGTACCGCCCGATGACCAAAACACTCCCATATTTTGAAATATAGGAGTAAAGGCTTCGGCTAGAAGTTTTCACTACTATATTACGTAATATAGTAGTGAATGCTCCAGCCAGAATGTGTTCTGCTACACTCAAATCGTGGCAGCATCCATACACAAAAACACTCGGCTCCTAACGTGGTTTAATCTTTTCGAGGATTTTCGGCCTTACCACCCCATCGAAGTATTGTACTTCTTTCAGGTCACCGGCTCTTTTGCCTTAAGCCTGCTCATTCTTTCGATCTACACTCTCTCTTCTTCAATCTTTGAAGTGCCTACCGGTGTTCTCTCAGACATGATCGGCCGGAGAAAAACGATCATCCTGGGTAGTCTCAGCGCTACCATAGGACTTATCCTCTACGCCATCGGCGGCTCATTTTGGATACTGGCGGCCGGTGCAGTAGTTGGCGGTCTAGCTCGCTCCTTTTTCAGTGGAAATAACGAAGCTTTGCTACACGACTCGCTCGCTCAAGAAGGAAAGGAAGGCGAGTACGCCGAATTTTTGGGAAGAACAAGTTCGATGTTTCAAATCGGCCTCGCCATGTCCGCCCTCCTTGGCGGGTTCATCGCCAATGTCTCTTTCGGCTGGGTACTCTGGCTTTCTGTAATCCCCCAATTTACTTGTTTCCTATTGAGTTTCCGATTTATTGAACCAAAGGTTCATGTGGAGAAGACTACAAACGTTTTCCACCACTTAAAAGGGGCCTTAAAGCGCTTCAAAGAGAACTACAAACTACGAACATTGAGTTTGGCTTCTATTATCGACTACGGCATTGGCCAAACCATGCATCCATTCTCCTCTGTCTTCGTTGCCACCCTGTGGCCCATTTGGGGTGTCGGCATTTACAGTTTCCTGAACCACTTTTTTGCCTTTATAAGCTTTTGGTTTGCAGGGAGAGTTATCAAAAAGTTTAACGCGCTGAAGACTCTTCTTGGGGGAAAAGCACTCAGCAATGTTTTGAATCTAATCGCCTATGGCTACCCAACCATACTTTCTCCAATTATCGTCCCAATCACCTCTCTATTCTTTGGCTTCAAAACTACCGCCGAAAACAGCCTCATGCAAAAGGAATTTACGAACGAACAACGCGCCACCATGGGTTCTATCAACGCTTTCGGAGGCAACCTTTTCTTTGCGATCTTCGCCTTCGCTTTTGGGTTGGCAGCCGACCGCCTCGGCCCCGCCCGTTCGCTCCTAGTAGGAGAAATATTGCTGGTCCCTCTCCTCATCCTCTACTGGAAACTATTCAGCCATGATAGAAAGATTAGATCCGTATGAAAAACGTCCTCATCCTCCACGGCATTTATGGCAGCCCGGAAGAAAGTCAGAGACTTGAACATCATCCAGCGCTCAGGCATCGTATTTGCAAAGGGGGTGGTCATATGAAAACAACCTTCAGAGGCATCACCGGTCTACTTCTTGCCACAGCCGCGTTAGTCCCAAACCTTGTATCAGCCGCGGGTTTTCTCAATCACGCTCCCCATGAGCTATTCGGTTGTGCTCCTGATAGTATAGCCGCCCACCTCATTGGAAGCGGCGCATTCTCAACTTCAGGTGGACCAATAGTTATTCTATGCGCACAAGGGTACACCGCTGTCTACCGCGTCCTTCCCTAGCACCGAGCGAAATCTCCACAGCATTTCCGACAGTTCGGAAGAAAACTCCCCGCCCTGCTGACAGAAGTTAAAAGACAGCTCAAGCAAATATAAGCAACTTCAAGAGTTTTCCGGCAAAGGAGCCTTTTGTTCGTTTGTTATCCGGACACCAAGGTACACGCCAAAAAGGGTGATGACAACCGCAAAAACCACCTGCAGAGACGGAAATGCATGATCAATCAAACTGGCGTAGAGAATACTTGAGATTGATTCAAAAACGATCATTTGCCCCACCAGTGACACAGGCAGCAATCGAGAAGCTGCATTCCAAAGCACAAATGATAGCCACGAGACAACTACCCCGAGTAAAATACTCGCTCCAATGAACATCCAAAGCGCAGGTGGAGTTGATATGCTGACTAAGGCATCCCCTGGCGACCAGACGCCAACCACAGCCAAGAGAAAGTAAACCACAACGAGTACTGGAATTGAGGTAATACCTGTCGCCACTGACCATGTCTGGCCATCGACGTGCGGATTCCTCTTTAAATACCGTGCATTCGCTACACCATACCAAGTCCACATTGCCAGGCTGAGAAACGCCAAGCCTGCGCCGAGGAGAACACGGCGGCTTTGCTCAACCGAAGACGCATCTACAAAAGAAAACAAATTCAAGAGAATAATACCCACAAGAATGAGCCCGAGTGACGGCCAAAGTCTCCGAAAGCGAAACTCTCGCTCAACCCAATTCCCGTAAACCGCCATACTCACCGGCAGTATCCCCACAATCAGTGCTGCTACTGCTACCCCCGCCAGGCGGATGGCAAACACCAGCACCGCGTAGTAGACAACGTTGCCCACCAAGGCAAACGCTGTTGCCCAAAGCCAATCTACCTTCTTCAGTGCCAAGATGGGTCGGCGTATGAACAGAATAAACACAACGAGCGAAACCATCCCATACGCTGCAAATCGGCCGAACGGAATCAAAAACGGGTCAACGTCCGGCAACGCATATGGCACCACAAACACCAACCCCCACAGAAAGTTAGCAGCCACTGCAAAGAGGATCCCGGAGAGATTTCGCATACCTTCATTGTACTGCAGCCCAAGTACCTCGAGCTCCCGCCCTGTTAACAGAAATCAAAAGATACGTATAAGCCAATTTACTCCTATATTTCAAAATATGGGAGTAAAAACCAAACCCTATAGCTCCAGATCTCCGATCTTCGTTTCGCTGATGGTCAGCACCTCACAGCGGTCGTCGAGTTCTTTATATTCATTCACCGTCTGCTTGAGGAATTCCTCGTATGCCTTGTGCGACTGCCAGCGGTCAATAGTTACATAGATCCCCGGCTGCTCCACTTCACGCAACAGCTCCGTTCCCTGGTACGCCTCGCCTGCTTTTTGGAAAAGCTGCGCCCAATCCCCGCTGGCGGCATACACTTTCTCAAACGCTTGCTCCGACCCGGGCTTTACTTCAAACCTCCAAATAACCATGTACATACAATTAAGATAACACAGGCTGGATATTTCCTGCCCACTGTGAAATAATTCAATTGTGAAATACCTCGACTCTGCCACCCGACGTTCAATTTCGAAAGCTGTCAATTCGAAGACAAGCAACCATCTGCGCGTAAGAGTCCCGAGTCACGTCATTACCCTGCCATCGCCAACGTGGAGAGTTACAGCTGGCGCGCTAGCTCTATCCAGCGTCATTGCCGGCGGACTATGGCTAGCCTTGATCGCGCGTGACCCATCCGCCGTAGCAGCACCTCCATCGGCAGGACCTGACGAAATAGGCATCTGTCACGCTTCAAGCAGCACTGTAAATCCTTATAATTCACAGTCACCCGCTAAAAGCGCTGATGTGCAAGGTCACGATGGTCACAATGGACCAATCTTCCCCCTGCCTGATTGGGGGGATATTATTCCCCCGTTCGAGTTCGGGGACCCGGTGTAACAGTACCCCGGAAAGAATTGGAATGCAGAGGGGCAAGCAATTTGGAACAACGGTTGTGAAATTCCAACACCTACACCGACACCTACAGTAACTCCTACCCCAACCCCGACTCCCACTCCAACCGTAACTCCAACTGACACGCCCACCGTGACGCCTACTCCTACACCAAGTGACACCCCCACACCTACGCCAACTCCGACCCCGAGCGACAATCCCACTCCCACCCCGACACCGACTGAAACTCCTACCCCGACTCCTACAGACAACCCCACTCCAACGCCGACTCCAACCGATACACCAACTCCTACACCCACTCCGACCGATCAGTCGACTCCGACCCCCACACCTACGCCCACCCCAACCCCGACTGGCGGCGTAGCCAGCTCTACTGACACCGACTGCTGCCCCGGCCCCGATGATCCAGGTGAACCCACTCCCACACCTACCCCCACCGGCCAAGTCGCTGGGCTCAGCACCACCGCCACCGCCGGCGACCCACAGGTGGCCGCTGCTCAAACGCTGGAAAAGTTCCCCTCTACTGGACCAAGCCCGCTAGCTACACTAGCACTAGCACTAACCGTCAGCACAATCCTGATCAGGAAAAAATAAGGCTAAGTAGAGCTATTCAGAGGAAGGCTCCCTAGGGCATTTTTTTGGCTTTACTCCTTGACAAAAAACGGGGCATATTATACAGTGCCCTGTTCGATTTTAGTTTGATTTTTGAACACAATTATGAACCAAGCGTCTCAGGGAAAGGCTTCTATCGCCGTCATTGCGATTGCCGGGCTTTTGAGCGTAGGCTTGTGGAGTTTAAGTAACACTGGCGCCACAGCTGCCAACAACAGCCCCCAAGTAACCATCTGTCATGCCACCGGCAGCCAAAACAACCCATATAATCAACAAACAGTTGATGAAGATGCCGTAGATGGCTTGGGTAACGGGGACCATAACGATGCTGGCCACCAAAATGGCGAAGATATAATTCCTCCAGGCACTTGGGATGCTGACGGACGCAACTGGGACGCCGCCGGGCAAGCTATTTGGAATAACCAATGTAATATTCCCACGCCTACTCCC
>CAYHTZ010000010.1:0-37158 GCA_964359735.1 uncultured Candidatus Saccharibacteria bacterium | reverse complement strand
CCACGCCGCCATAGTCTCCCGGGAACTCAACTTGCCCTGCATTGTGAACACCAAAGCCGCTACCCAAATCTTCCAAAGCGGCGACGAGATTGAAGTCAATGCCGAGAAAGGAGTAGTCCGGATTCTATGAGTAAGCAGGGGAAAATTACTTCTGTGTACCGTAGTGCGACGCCGCCTTTCCCTACCGCTATTATGGCCAATGCCTTCTTGATGCCTATGAAAGATAGTATCGGCGTTGATGATTACTACCGTACTTTTTATGACATCATCAGCGATAAGCTAAATGATTGGTATTTCTATCAGGAAGATATTGACCGTATTACGCCCAAGGTTGTGGAAGTCCTAACCGGCAACCCGGGCTTAGTAGAAAAATGCCGTGACGGGTACATGGAAAACATTAACCGGGTCAATGAACTACTCAATCGAGAAACGCTTTCGGAGCGCTTGGCTCATATGTCTGGAAAAGAAATTATTGCTCTCTTAAAAGAAGCTGCGGAAAAGTATCGACTCGCCTCGTACTATGTTGAGCCGCCCAACTTTAGCCTTGAAATCGGCGGTATTAATGTGATCAAGGAAAAGTTTAGGAACTACTTCAAGACGCAAAACATAACTCTCAAAGAGTCAGAATTTGAGCAGTATTTTTCTTCTCTCGTCGGCTTCACCGAAATGTCGTTTGTCCAAGCAGAAGAGCTATCACTTCTCAAGATTGCCCTCCTGCCAGCAGCAGCCCGCTCAGACGCTATTCGGGAGCATGAACAGAAGTATTACTGGAAATTTTACGATTACTACGGCCCCCTATTAGACGTAGAGACGATCAACCAAGAGCTCGAACCACTTTTACAACTATCTCGAAGGGAAATTGAGGCACGCATTCAGAAAATTACCGACTCCGTAAAAAGTAACCAGCAGGAACTGCTTCGGAACCTAGGAAAATACTCCCTTCCCCCAGAACTTCGACGCGCCGTAGATGTCATCCGTAACTTTGGATATCTCTATAGCGACATTAAGAAACAGCACACGTCTCAAGCCAGTGTCGGCTTTGGAGAACTCATTAAATTCCTTGCCAAAAAGGCAAACATGAATGCCTTTCCACTCCACTACGCCACTTTAGAAGAACTAATCGACTTGGCCGGCGGCAAAGCCCCAGACGAAAAAATTCTTGCGCAGAGAGTAGCTTCAGGCGTTTCGATCTTGCGGTCACCAAATCGCTATTACGAATTTGTAAACGAGACAGAAGCCAAAGAAATCATGGGCCTAGCCGGAAAGCTCGAAATTACCCAAGTAAGCCAGCTCAAAGGCATGCCCGCTAACAGTGGGTTCTACACTGGGCCTGCGCGAGTGGTTATCAATGTCAGCCAAATCGCCAAGGTTCAGGAAGGAGACGTCTTAGTAGCTCCCATGACTACCGTAGGCTATGTCCCCGCCATGAAAAAAGCGGGCGCCATTATTACCGACATTGGCGGTATTACCTCTCACGCGGCTATTGTCTCTCGTGAGCTTGGTATTCCTTGTATTGTCGGACTCAAGATCGCCACCTCCTCACTCAAAGACGGCGACATCGTAGAAGTCAACGCCAACCACGGGATGGTTCGGCTGATTGAACGAAAATAAATTTACGCCTCAGCGGCCTCTTCGGCGAGCTCGGTTTGGGGAGTGACGGCGGCTTCTGCGGCGCTTACTTCTTTCGGAGGGCGGTAGCCGGTGCCAGCCGGAATGAGGCGGCCGATAATCACGTTTTCTTTCAGGCCATCCAGCGTATCGACTCTGCCAGTGACCGCCGCATCAATTAAGACGCGGGCTGTTTCCATGAAAGATGCCGCGGCGAGGAAGCTCTTTGTAGTGAGCGATACCTTGGTAATCCCCAAGAGGAGCCGCTCTGCTTGCGCCGGTCGCTTGCCTTCTGCTTCCGCCGTGCGGTTATGCTGCGCCAGCTCGCCTACTTCTACAATGCGCCCGGGTACCAAGCCTGTGTCTCCCGGATCTGCCACACGTGCCCGCGAGAGCATTTGCCTGACAATAATCTCCAAATGTTTGTCGTTAATCGTTTCCCCCTGAATGGCGTACACTTGCTGTACTTCGCGCAGAATGTAGCGCTGCACCGCGCGTACCCCAGCCGTCGCAAAGAGGCGTTGCAAGTTCAAGTGCCCTTCTGTCAGCTGATGTCCCGCCTGAATCTCTTGGCCTTCTTTTACATTAATGAGTACGTTGCTGGGTACGCGGTACTCCCGCACGTCCTTGCTGCGGCTCTTCAAAACTAAGGTATTGTCATCCTTCACCGAGGCTTCTCCTGGGAACGGCGCGATCATATCATCACCATTGGCATCCTGGAACAGCTTGTCGCCTTCCTGAACCTTCTTCCCCGTCTTTACCCCCCGTGCCAACTTCGCGCCGACCACGCTAAAGGTCCGGCTCTTGCCCCCCTTCGATGTCACAGTGATGACCACTTCATTCCCCTCTTCTTTGAGGCTAATTGTGCCCTCAATATCGGACATCACTGCCTCCCCCTTCGGCGTACGTACTTCAAATAATTCCTCGACACGCGGCAACCCTTGGGTGATATCTTCGCCTGCGACACCTCCCGTATGGAAGGTGCGCATGGTCAGCTGCGTGCCTGGTTCCCCAATAGCTTGAGCGGCTACGACCCCGACGGCTTCCCCAATATTGACGAGTGCGTTTCTACCCAAATCCCACCCATAACAATGGCGGCAGACACCGTGCTTGGCTTTACACGTTACCGCCGAACGCACCACCGCTTCATCCACGCCGAGCTCATCAATCTGCTTAGCCTCTTCAGGTTCCAAAAGTTTACCCCGCTTGAAGAGCACCTTGCCTGTTTTAGGGTGCTTTACCGCTTCCGCGAGTACACGTCCCGTAAGCCGCTTAGTCAGGGTAGTGCCTACCTCTTCGCTATCTGAGCGTGTGATGAGCCCGCCCTCTTCATCGCCGCAGTCTTCTTCGTGCACTACCATATCCTGCGCCACGTTGACGAGGCGGCGCGTTAAGTACCCGGCCGTCGCCGTACGCAAGGCCGTATCTGCCATACCCTTGCGGGTGCCGTGAGTGGAAAGGAAGTATTCCAAGGCGTGAAACCCTTCTTTGAAACTACTCTTAATAGGCAATTCCACCGCCCGCCCGGTCGGGCCGGCTACTGTTCCTTTCATACCTACCATCTGCAGGGTTTGCGCCCAGCTGCCGCGTGCTCCCGAGTTCACCATGGTGTACACCGTGCCATCCTTCGGCATACTTTCCTTAACGAGTGCGGCCATGGCCTCACGTGCTTCGTCCCACACACCTACTGTCATGCGGTATCGCTCCTCTTCCGTGAGAAGCCCTTCTTCATACTGCTCGCGGGTCTTCGTTACTTTCTCCTCGGCGGCTGCAATGATGTCCTGTTTCTTTGCAGGCACTTTCAAGTCCCCCATGCCCCAGGAAAGCCCGCTTCTCGTCGCAAACGTAAAGCCCAGGACCTTCATATCATCCAAAAATTGCGCACACCGCTCTTGGCCATAGTTTCTAAGCACCCGGCCGATAATTCCCTTCAGCCGCGCTTTATCCAGCGCTTCGTTAATAAACTCCGCTTTCTCGGGCATGATCTGGAAGAACAAGAGCCGCCCGATGGTGGTTTCCACATGCTCACCCTCTTGTAAGGGATGCGGCACGATAACCTTAGCGTTCACCGCTACTTCTCCTAACTCGTAGCGGGAGGTAGCTTCATCCACCGAAGCAAACGCGCGTCCTTCGCCGCGGGCCCCTGAGCGGATATCAGTTGCGTAGTACATGCCGAGCACAATGTCTTGTGTCGCGGTCGTCACCGGTACGCCATCAGCCGGTTTCAGCAAATTGTGCGCCGAGAGCATAATCTCATCGGCTTCATAGCGAGCTGTCGCCGAAAGGGGCACGTGCACTGCCATCTGGTCCCCGTCGAAATCAGCATTAAACGGCGTCGTCACCATCGGGTGGATTTGAATCGCCTTACCCTCAATCAAGACCGGCTGAAAGGCCTGAATACCTAAGCGGTGGAGCGTCGGTGCGCGGTTAAGCAACACCTTGTGAGCTTTGGTTACCTCTTCCAAAGCATCCCACACTTCCGGAATGCCTTGTTCAATGAGCCGCGCTGCGGAGCGTATATTATGCGCCAGTTCCCGTTTGATGAGTTCGTGAATCACAAATGGCTTAAATAGTTCCAAGGCCATAAGCTTGGGCAGCCCGCATTGTGAGAGCGAAAGCTCTGGGCCTACCACGATGACTGACCGGCCCGAGTAATCTACGCGCTTGCCTAGCAAGTTCTGGCGGAAGCGTCCTTGCTTTCCTTTCAGCATATCCGCCAAGGATTTCAACTGCCGGCGTTGTCCCGTGGTGCTAATGGTGGTAGAGCCACGCCGGGCAGTGTTATCAATCAAAGCGTCCACTGCCTCCTGCAACATGCGCTTTTCATTGCGCGTAATGATTTCGGGAGCACCCAGTTCCAAGAGACGCTTCAAGCGGTTGTTGCGGTTAATCACCCGTCGGTAGAGATCATTGAGATCGGAAGCCGCAAAGCGCCCACCGTCGAGCTGCACCATGGGGCGAAGGTCTGGTGGAATCACGGGCAGAGTAGTCAGGAGCATCCACTCTGGCCGGCCGCTAGCGGCCATCAGCGACCGTACCAAGGCCAAGCGGCGGATCACGCGCTTGCGTTTCGCGGTCGAAGCTTCTTTCAGGTCCTCTTCAAGCTGCTTGGAGAGCGCCTCTAAATTCATTTTTTCAAAAATGGCGCGGATCCCTTCCGCCCCAATGCTCGCCTTAAATACATGTCCAAATTTCAAGGACAAATCGCGGTATTCTACCTCCGAAATAATATTGTGCACCGAGAGAGTTTTCACTTGCTCTTCCACCGCCGAGATCGCCGCTTCCAGCTTGGCTAGTTCTTTCTGCTCTTCACCGGCCAGCTTCGTCACTTTTTCCTCACGCTTGGCATCTCCTTTTTTGGATGCCCCTTTCAACTGCTTGTATCCCGACTTCAGAGCCGCCCGCTTACTTTCCGACTCGCGGTGAATACGATCCAAGACTTCGCGCTTCGCCGCCTCGTCCACATCCGTCACAATGTACGAAGCGAAGTAGACCACCTTCTCCAGCGCCGAGACATTAATATCGAGTAAGAGCCCCATTTTGCTCGGCACTCCCCGCAGGAACCAGATATGTGAAACCGGCGTGGCCAATTTGATGTGCCCCATCCGCTCCCGGCGCACAATCGAGCGCGTCACTTCCACCCCGCACTTATCGCAGACAATACCCTTGTAGCGGATCCGGCGATACTTCCCGCAGTGGCATTCCCAATCCTTCACGGGGCCGAAAATGCGCTCGTCGAATAATCCGTCTTTCTCCGGTTTTTGGGTACGGTAGTTAATGGTTTCAGGCTTCGTTACCTCTCCGTGCGACCACTCCAAGATTTTCTCCGGTGAGGCCAAGGAGAGCTTTACGGCGTCGAAATCAAGTGTGCGCGTTTGCGTTTCCATATAAATAGCCCTAACGAATACGTACGCGGCGAGGCGTCCGCTTTTCCCTCATCTCGTCAGCTTCTTTCTCGGCTTCTTCGTCGGCAGCTGCTTCCTCCCCGCCTTGCTTCACCAGTTCAACATCGAGGGACAAGCCCTTCAGCTCCTTCACCAAGACGTCGAACGCGGCCGGCGTGTGAGGCGGTTGAATATCGCCGCCCTTCACAATGGTCTCGTACGTCTTGCTTCGCCCCGCCACATCGTCGGATTTGATCGTCAGCATTTCCTGCAAACTATGCGCCGCCCCGTACGCTTGCAGCGCCCACACTTCCATTTCTCCAAACCGCTGCCCGCCGAACTGAGCTTTACCTCCCAAAGGTTGCTGTGTCACCAGCGAGTATGGCCCCGTGGAGCGCATGTGGATTTTGTCTTCTACCAAGTGATGGAGCTTCATAATGTACATCACGCCTACCGTCACTGGGTTATCAAAAGATTCTCCCGACAGACCGTCAAACAGCTTCACTTTGCCGTGCGGTTCGATACCGGCCGCCGTCAGCTCTGCTTCAATTTCTTCCTCAGTGACGCCGGCGAAGGGGGGCGTGGCCACGTGGTAATTTTGTTTCACCGCTGCCCACCCCAAATGGGTCTCTAAGATTTGGCCCAAGTTCATACGGCTGGCCACCCCGAGCGGGTTGAGCACAATATCAACCGCCGTGCCATCAGCGAGGTATGGCATATCTTCCTCGGCCACGATCCTGGCGATGACGCCCTTGTTCCCGTGCCGGCCGGCGAGCTTATCACCCACTTGCAACTTACGGATTTGCGCAATGCTGACCTGGACCTGTTGGATAACTCCGGTCGGGAGCTTGTCGCCTCCCTCGCGGGAAAATACTTTCACATCCACAACTTTACCCGCCGCTCCATGCTGTAAGTAGAGCGAGGTGTCCTTCACATCCTTGGCCTTCTCCCCGAAGATAGCGCGCAAGAGGCGCTCTTCCGGAGTTAAATCAGTCTCGCCTTTGTTGGTAACTTTCCCCACCAAAATATCGCCGCTTTTTACTTCCGCCCCGATTCTCACGATGCCATCTTCACCTAAATTGCGGAGTTTCTCTTCACCCACATTCGGAATGTCGCGCGTCACTACTTCCGGTCCCAACTTGGTATCGCGGACATCAATCACGAAATCTTCAATATGGGCGGAGCTGAACCGTTCCTCGTATACCACGCGTTCAGAAATCACGATGGCATCTTCAAAGTTGCCACCATACCAGGGCACAAAGGCAACCAAGAGGTTCTGTCCCAAGCTAATCTCCCCGCCATCCGTAGAAAATCCGTCGGCCAGGAGCTGCCCCGCCGCTACCTGCTGACCCTTCTCCACCACCAACCGCTGGGTCATGGCCGTGGATTGATTGCTCCGCCGGAAAGAGTGGAGCGGGTGCACGTGCGGTTCTTTATCTTTACCCACAATGGTGACGTGCCGGGCATCTATCTCCGTAATCGTTCCGTCCACCTCGGCCAACACTACTTGCCCAGAATCCTTGGCGGCCCGGCCTTCCAGGCCCGTGCCCACACGAGGGGCTTCCGGGCGGACCGAAGGTACCGCCTGCCGTTGCATGTTTGATCCCATGAGCGCCCGCTGGGCGTCGTCATGCTCAATGAAGGGTACTAACCCCGAAGCCAAGCTCACCGCTTGGTGGGCTGACACGTCCATGTAGTTCACGCGCTCGGCAGCTACTTCGGAAAATTGTCCTCGTTCACGCGCCATGACCCGCTCATTCTCGAAACGCCCGTTCTCGCGCAAAGGTTCTGATGCCTGAGCGATTACCATCTTCTCCTCCTGGTAGGCATCTAAGTACTCAATGGTGTCAGTCACGCGGCCTTTTGTAACCTTACGGTATGGCGTTTCCAAAAAGCCGTACTGGTTAATACGCGAGAAAATCGCCATGTGCCCTACCAACCCAATGTTCTGGCCTTCAGGCGTTTGTACCGGACATAACCGGCCGTAGTGGCTACGGTGGACGTCGCGTACCTCGAAGCCAGCCCGGTGGCGATCCAGGCCACCCGGTCCCATCGCGGAGACCCGGCGCTTGTGCTCTACCTCAGACAAGCTATTCGTTTGGTCCATGAACTGTGAGAGCTGAGAAGAGCTAAAGAACTCCTTAATGGCCGCAATAATCGGCCGCGCATTCACGAGCTGGCTCGGCGTGGCCTGCGCAATATCGATTGTGCTCATCCGATCTTTGGCGATACGCTCCATGCGCATCAGCCCTACCCGGAATTTATTCTGGATGAGTTCTCCTACCGTCCGCACTCGCCGATTCCCCAAATGGTCGATATCATCTGCCGACTCTTGAGTAACGTTAAGACGAATGACTTCTTGGATAACCGCCACCAGGTCCTCCACGCGGAAGACGCGGTCTTCGGGTTTCTCCGATACCGACAAATTCAAACGCTGATTCATGCGGTGCCGGCCTACTCTGCCGAAATCGTACCGGTCGAAACGGAAAAACATGTCGTGGATCATCTGTCGTGCGTTGTCCGCCGTGGCGAGGTCCCCTGGCCGGAGGCGCTTGTACACTTCTTTCAAACCCTCAGCTTGGCTCTTAGCTGCATCTTTGCTGAGAGTCGCATCTATATAATGAACTTCCTTATCCGTATCCACGCTGGCAAACAGTTTCTTAATCTCTGCATCCTTCTCCACTCCCATGGCCCGGAGCAGCGACGTTACGGCTACCTTGCGCTTGCGGTCAATTTTCACATACATGGCCCCATCGGGAGCCGTCTCTAACTCCAGCCAGGCTCCGCGATTCGGAATGACCTTAGCTCCATACCACGACCGCCCCTTGGTGTAGGCCTCAGTAAAAAACACACCCGGCGAGCGGATGAGTTGGGAAACTACGGTGCGTTCTACTCCATTAATGACAAATGTGCCTCGGGGCGTCATCACCGGAAATTCTCCGAGGTACACCTCTTGCTCCTTCACCTCGCCCGTCTTCTTATTGGTCAGCCTCACCGCGCTGCGCAGCGACGATTCATAGGTGGCATTCCTCTCTCGAGCCACACTTTCGGTGTACTTAGGAGCATCCAAGTAATGATCTAAGAAGTGTAATTCCAAATTCCCCGCGTAATCCTTAATCGGGGAAATCTCATGGAAGAGCTCTGGCAAGCCTTCCTGGAAAAACCACTGGTACGATTCCTGCTGAACCTTGAGCAAATCCGGAATCGGCACCGTATCTGGTACATAGGCTGAGAATGTGCGGCGCTCCCGCAAGACATTAGGTTGCAAACCAGTGGTGGATGAAGAAGGCATGGATTAGCTAAAAAAAACTAAAGCCCAGCCTTCGCCAAGGCTACGGCGGGCACAGGCCTGGAAGTATTGTTGTTGACCGCAAATATTGCGTGCAGCACAAACCTGCCTCGCAGGCCATAGCTTTAGCGGCGGCCTGTGGAAAACTTTCGTAGCAATGAGAGCTGCAGAGTGCACGAGGTTTTTCCTATCTACAGAGCCTAAAAATAATACTCTGCGTGCTTACCGCACTCCCTAATTTCTTGTGATGCACACAGATCACGTATCGCTTAGAAGCGATAAAAGGCAGTATACGGACGCTTTCTGTGGGTGTCAAGAAATGTCAATAGAATTTGGCAAACCTCATCCGCCTCGCCACGGGTCGGCTTCTCCTTAATAAGGAGAAGCACCTCTCCTTACGAAGGAGAGGTCTCCGCTCATACGGAGGGTGAGGTGTATTTTGGCTCAATAATCTGCACTGACTTACTTGTACCCGCCTCCTGAGCCATCTCTTCGATACTTTCTCCTTCCATTTGTATGAGCTCTACCCCTGTTGCCTCAGCGAGAAGGCTGCCCAGCACGATGCCGGCTCGCAAGGTCGTGAAGCTGCTCTGTGGTCCTCCTCGGTGAACAGCCACACGGTCTATGTCTGTAAACGTAAGATTCTGACTTGTAAGGAGACTCTCGATTTCTTCGAGCAAGGCAGCGGACAGACGCCCCTTGCCTTCCCACTCGCGCATCGTGACAGCCTGGCCGCTCTCCACGAGCGCCACTCGCACCTGCGGGTGTGATGTATCAATGAGGAGCGTCATGCGCTCTTGCGCACGCCTACTAACAAAGGAATGGGAACTTCCCAGGCAAATTCGCCTCGCCCAAAGTGACCATAGGCCGCGGTGGCTTGAAAAGCAGGCCGGCGTAAACCTAATCGCGAAATTATTGCTCCCGGGCGAAAGTCGATCGCGGAGAGCTGCTCTTCAATTTCCTCATCGCTCACTGACCCCGTTCCAAAGGTAGTTACATGTAGGCTCACAGGCTGAGCCACCCCTAAGGCATACGCCAGTTGAATCTCACAGCGCTCGGCCAGGCCCGCAGCTACTACCGACTTCGCTGCCTGCCGCGCGGCGTACGCTGCCGAGCGGTCAACTTTGGTGGGGTCTTTGCCAGAAAACGCTCCCCCGCCATGACGCGACCAACCTCCATACGTATCGACAATAATTTTCCGTCCGGTAACACCCGAGTCTCCCACTGGTCCCCCAATCACAAACCGGCCACCCGGGTTGATATGCATCACCATATTGCGCGCGCGGAGATTTTCCGGAATGAGCGGGTTAATAACCTGTTCGCGCACCGCCTCGCGCAGATCTTCGAGGGAGACATCCTCGTTATGCTGCGTTGAAATCACCACCGTGGTCACTTCCCGAGGTACACCATCTTCGTAGCGAACAGTTACCTGCGACTTGCCGTCGGGCCGAAGGTAGGCAAGCGCCCCCTCCCGGCGCAGCTGTGTCAAGCGGCGCGTCAAAGCATGGGCCAGCATGATGGGAAGCGGCATAAGCTCCTCGGTTTGCCGGTCGGCATACCCAAACATAAGCCCCTGGTCTCCGGCACCAATGTCGCCATCTTTATGAAACACTCCTTGCGCAATATCGGCTGACTGAGCGGAAAGGTGGACATGCACCTCTGCCCCCTCTGCCGAAAACCCGAGCGCCGGATCGGTATAGCCGATGCTGCGGATGACATTCCGGGCGACTGCTCCCGCATCCACCTGGCCGGCCGAGGTTACTTCCCCTAAAAGAAAGACGTGATTATCTTTGACCCCCGCCTCCACTGCCACTCGGGAGTATGGGTCCTGAGAGAGATAGGCATCTAGGATACCATCAGAAATTTGATCGCAAATCTTATCCGGGTGGCCCTCCGTGACCGACTCAGAAGTGAATAAGTGGGAACGCATGCATGGGTGATAAATAATTACATTCCATGATACTGCAGAGGGACAATTTACAAAAGCTCGCGCACGATCTCCCGCTCATTCCAAGGAATCACCTCCTTGCCCACTCCCATGCCGAGCTCGGCTCCCTTCCCTGTTACCACCACCACGTCTCCGCGTCCAGCTTTGCCAATACAGTACTTGATTGCCTCCCGGCGATCTACGATCCTTTGCCAGGGAATGGCCGCGTCCCGCAAGCCCTCTTCTAAATCTTGGAAAATTTGCTCTTCGCTCTCGGTCCAAGGATCCTCGCGGGTGAGTACCAACTCGTCTGCCAGCTGTGCCGCCGCCCGCGCCATATCGGGGCGTTTCCCCCGGTCGCGCAAGCCCGCTGCTCCGAGCACTCCGTACACTTTACCTTGGGTCTGCCCGCGCACGTACCGGTAGAGGCGCTCGAGCGCATCAGGTGTCACCGCATAGTCAATCACTACCCGCATCCCTCGCGGGGAATCGAGCCACTCCATCCGCCCCGGCACATGCGCGACAGCCGCCACACCGGCTGAAATTACTTCACGAGAAACCCCCACCGCTTGAGCTAACTTTGAAGCGGCCAACACATTCTCCTTGTTCACATCCCCAATCAATTTTGTCTCGACGCTCTTCGCCTCTTCGGCAGTGAATACAACTGTTTTGACCTTTGCGTTTCGACTTTTGACTTCGCGCAGAATGCGCGCTACCCACTCATCATCGCCTTTCCCCACCACCACGCCGCCGGGTTTCACGAGACCCACAATCTTGGCCTTAGCCGCGGCGTACTCCTCCATCGTTTTGTGGTAATCCAAATGTTCTCGCGCCAGGTTCGTAACAATGGCTCCTTCGAGCTGAATGCCGGCGAGACGGCTCTGGTCAAGCGCATGCGAAGTCATTTCCAGCACAACGTGCTCCATCCCGTACCCCCGCATCTCTTTCAGGTAGCGGAAGACATCGCGGCTGTCCATGGTGGTCATTTTGGTCTCGTTGACGACTTCCTTGTCTCCAATCCAAAACACAATCGTTGCCAAGAGCCCCACCTTCTCCGCTCCATGTGCCGCCCGTAAAATATTTCCCAACACAATAGAGGTAGTAGTTTTCCCGTTCGTCCCCGTTACTCCGTAGAACTCCATTCCACGTTCCGGCCACCCGTACCAAGCCCGCCAAAAGTGGGCCTGAAAGAAATGGTAGACGTTCTTTAATTGCTGATAGGCACGCCCAAGCGACATAGGCCCACGGTACTCACCTCACAAAAGAACGCAACCGCCGCGCGGCGTTGAAAAGGTGGTACATACCGGGACGCAGCACCAAGTCATAAGCACCAATGTAGTTCACTCGCTCCCCACCAAACCCAAGTTTGAATCGCGTGATTCCCGACCAGGGGTGATCCTTGTCCGCTCCCTCTGGGGCTACTCCAAAGAAGTCATAATAAAACTTCCCAGCCGCCTTGGCCCGTTTCATAGTCTCCCATTGCAAAAGGTGGGGAGCCATGAGCTCACGTAGTTTTGAACTGCTCGCTCCGTGCGCATAGGTTGTCACGAGCTTAAAAGAAATCACAATATGGGCTGCTAAGATTTCTCCTTCGTACTCCGCCAGCGCCACTTCTGCCCGAGCTGCCCCCTGAGCATCCATTTCCTCAAGGATGTTGCCTTCACGTCTGCGACCTAACACCTCAAGAATAGTACGATAGTACCCATCGGGGTGGTAAGAAAACTGCGAGCGCTCATGAACATCCCGCGAGAGCCGCAAAAAATGTTCGACGTCAGCCACGTCCTGCGAAAACCGCACCGCCACCCTTCTACGCTCGGCGAGACGAATATTGTACCGAGTCTTAGAATGCATGGCAGCCAGCAGTTCTTCTTCCCCGTTGTGCTTAAGATCAACCCGTAACGTGTGTCTCGGCTGCACTTCTCGTTCCGATTTTCTCCAACCCTGCTCCCGTAAAGCCGCGAGCTGCCGCTGAGTATCAACGAAATCTTCGGGCCAAGAAGGATCAATACGAACAAAAATCGCTCCCTCTTGTTCTGCGATTTCGGCGAGCTTTTCTTGAAGCGGCAGCCACCCCCGCATTGTTCCCGGGAAGTCTCGGTACACAGATGGTCCCCTGGGTGCGTAGAGCCAACTGCGCCCGAAGGGAAGTGGGCGCTTGATCACCAGTGCGGTTGCGTCCGCAGGCAATCCGAATACCCAGTCTTGAGGCTTTCCTCCTTCAAGAACAAGTTGCCAGGTCTTTACCCCCAGCCGTTGTTGAACCTCAGCCCACTGCCAGGATTGCAGAAAATTATCTGCACTCCCGTTCCAATCAGGCTCCTCATCAGGCTGAGCAAATCGAACGTTCATCTCGCCGGTACTTGCGCCTTCAGCACTGCGCGTACCGCTTCTTCAACCGTGGCAATCTCTTTCGGCAGCCGGCGCACTGCTTCACGAGCCTGGGTGCTAGAAAAGCCAATGCTCACCAAGGCATCGATCGTCTCGTGCTGAATGGCTCCCGGGATCCCTCTCCCCCGCTCAGTCTTGACCTTGCCTCTCAGTTCCACCAGAATTCGCTCGGCAGTTTTCTTGCCAACCCCCGAAACTTTGGTGAGGAGCGTTACATCGTGCTCGGCCACGGCCTGCTCTAAGACGCGCGGCGGGGCAACTTCCAAAATTCCCATGGCCGTTTTCGGCCCCACCGATGGCACGGTTAGAAGAAGGTTGAAATACATCAGTTGCTCTTTCGTTTCGAATCCGTATAGCGTCTCCTCGTCTTGCCCCACGTGGTGATGAATTTTAAGCTCTAGCTGATCCCCGGCATTCGCTTTTTCCCGAGTACCTGAAAGCACTGCCACACGGTACCCCACCCCCGAAACATCTATAATGAGGCCCCTCTCCTCGCGCTCAACCACATTTCCCGTTAATCTAGCAATCACACTATGGATTTTGCCTTAAAAGCCCCATATAAGCCAGCAGGAGACCAGCCGAAGGCGATCGAGCAGCTCACGGCTGGTCTGAAAGAAGGGAAACAGCGGCAAACCTTGCTCGGAGTTACGGGCAGCGGCAAAACGTTCACTATGGCCAATGTGATTACAAACCTGCAGCAGCCCGCTTTAGTGATCTCTCACAACAAAACGTTGGCGGCGCAGCTAGCCGATGAGTTCCGCGAATTTTTCCCTGACAACGCCGTCGAGTATTTCGTTTCCTACTACGATTACTACCAGCCCGAGGCGTATATTCCCCGCACCGACACGTACATCGCCAAAGACTCGAGCATCAACGACGAGATCGACCGCCTGCGCCATGCCGCCATGGAAGCCATCTTGGACCGGCGTGATGTCGTGGTCGTAGCCTCCGTTTCCTGTATCTACGGTATTGGCTCCCCCGCCGATTACGCTGAGTTCCGCCTCAAGCTCTCGCCGGGTATGGAAACCTCCCGCGGGGAACTCTTGCGTCACCTCACCTTCTTGCAGTACACCCGCAACGACATGGATTTAGTCCGCGGCACGTACCGTGTCCGCGGAGATACTATCGATGTCCACCCCGCCGGCGAAGATCAGGTGCTAAGAGTCGAATTCTTCGGCCCCAAAATCGAGTCGCTGGCGTACCTCGATGATTTAAAAGGCAACGTTATCGAAAAACCCCAGAGCGCCAGCATCTTCCCCGCTACCTTCTTTCTGATTTCCAAATCGCGGCATCAAGCCGCGCTCACCGGAATACGCGCCGAGCTCGCCGAACGCATCGACTATTTTAAAAAATCGAACAAACTGGTGGAAGCACAGCGTATCCAACAGCGCACCATCTACGATTTGGAAATGATCGAACAGATCGGCTATGTCTCGGGGGTAGAAAATTACTCCCGTCACTTCGACGGCCGCTCCCCAGGGGAGCCCCCCAACACACTGCTCGATTACTTCAACCACAGCTACGGGGACGACTGGCTCCTCTTCATTGATGAATCGCATATGAGTATTCCCCAAATTGGCGGCATGTCCGGAGGCGATGCAGCTCGCAAGCAAACCTTAGTCGACTTCGGCTGGCGCTTGCCTTCTGCCAAGGATAACCGTCCTCTGAAATTCCATGAATTTGAGGATAGGGTGGGCCAAACCGTCTTTGTTTCTGCCACCCCCGCTGAGTACGAGAAGAATACCAGCGTCCATGTAGTGGAACAGATTGTGCGCCCCACTGGGCTCCTCGACCCCACCATTGATATCAGACCCACAGAACACCAGATTGATGATGTAATCAACGAAATAAAGCAGCGCGCCGCGCCCGCCGAAGCCTCGGGCGGAGGCCGGGTACTAGTCACCACCCTTACCAAGCGCATGGCCGAGGAACTATCTACCTATTTAGTGGAAACGGGTATTAAAGCAGCGTATTTGCACTCCGACATTGATACTTTCGAGCGATTGGAAATTTTGCGTAACTTGCGTCTGGGCACCTACGATGTGCTAGTCGGTATTAATCTTTTACGGGAGGGGTTGGATCTTCCCGAAGTTTCGCTCATCGCCATTTTAGACGCTGACAAAGAAGGCTATTTACGGTCTGAAGTTTCTCTCGTTCAGGTGATGGGCCGCGCCGCTCGCCATGTGGAGGGACGTGTGGTTATGTACGCCGACAAAATCACCGGCTCTATGCAACGCGCCATTGACGAAACCACTCGCCGCCGAAAGTTACAGGAGACCTATAACCGTGAGCACAGCATCACTCCGCAATCAATTCTGAAAGCCATTCGCAACACCCGCCTATCCGGCAAAGCCGCCGAAGAACACCTCGACCTTACAGCCGACGATATCCCCCCGCATGAACGCGAACGCGCTCTCAAAGAACTGAAAAATAAAATGCAGCTGGCCGCTGCCAACCTCGAATTCGAAAAAGCAGCGCGCTACCGCGACCTGATACAAGAATTAGCGAAGCAGAGGGGGGTACGCTAAGCTGGTTTCATGCCCGAAACTGCTCTGCAAGTGAAAGATGTCACCGTTGATCTCGCCGGCCACCGCGTGCTGGAAAGTATTTCCTTTACGGTCCCCGTCGGGTCCACTACTGCTATTATCGGGCCAAATGGGGCGGGCAAATCAGTGCTGGTGAAAACTATCTTGCGCCTCATTCCTAAAACCAGTGGAGCCATTACTATCTTGGGCACCCCTCACGAAAGGTACCAACGGGCTGCGCACCAAGTCTCATATGTCCCTCAGCGCCTCGAACTTGATCGAGATTTCCCTCTCACCGTCCACGGGCTTTTCAGCTTAAAATCCCGCCGCCCATTGGGTATGGCCAAGGCCGATGCCGAGCATATGCAAAGCTTGCTCGCCACGGTGGGTATCTCGGGCAGCATCGACCGGCGCTTATCCGACCTCTCCGGCGGGCAGTTACAGCGTGTCATGATTGCGTACAGCTTAATGGATCACCCTAAGCTACTCTTCTTAGACGAGCCGGCCGCCGGCATCGACGTTTCCGGCCAAGAAACGGTGTACGCCCTGATACGGCGTATTCAAAAACAGGAAAATTTAACGGTCGTCTTTATCAGCCACGAACTGGATGTCGTCATGCACTATGCCGATCAGGTGGTGTGCTTGAACCAGAAACTCCTCTGTGCCGGCATCCCCTCCGAGGCTTTGACCACCGAAGTCCTCCACGAAATGTACCAGGCACCCACCAAACACTACCACCATCACCACCATACCTAACGTATGCTCGAACTACTCGCGTTTCCATTTTTCCAGCGCGCCCTCATTGTAGGACTCATTTTAGGAGCGCTCATGGCCGCTCTGGGAGTCTTCGTCGTGCTGCGCCGCATGTCGTTCTTCGCTGATGCCATTGGCCACTCGGCGCTCACTGGAATTGCCTTGGGGCTCTTGCTCGGAGTGAACCCCTTCCTGGCCGCCCTCGCCTTCTCGCTGCTCATCGCTCTCGCCATCACGGGCGTGCGCGCAATCTCGCGCCAGAGTTTTGACACTCTTTTGGGCGTCTTCTTTGCCGCCACCGTCTCGGTCGGCGTGATTATTGTCTCTCGTACTCCCGGCTACCAGACCGACCTCATTAACATCTTGTTTGGAGATATCCTAACCGTCGCCCCTCTCGACGTTACACTCTCCCTCCTCTTGGCCGTCGTCATTGCCATCATTCTTTTTTTGACCGGCAAAGCTCTTGTTTCTCTCACCTTCGATGCTTCTCTGGCCCGCGCCGAAGGTATTCCCACCCACCGTCATGAACTCACATTTCTGCTCCTGCTGGCAGCTACTATTGCCCTCAGCATTAAATTCATTGGCGTGATTCTTGTGACCGCCCTCCTCATTACTCCTGCCGCCGCGGCCCAGAACCTAGCCCGGTCACTGTCGAGCATGTTCGTCTGGGCCGTGGCGATTGCACTCATCTCCGTCGGTATCGGCATGCTGGCCTCAGCCGCCTTAAACCTGCCTTCTGGACCGACCATTGTAGTCGTGAGCGCCCTAGCCTTTGTTGTCTCCCTATTCTGGCGGAGGTAGCACCCCCCGTCTCACCTTATAATGGCTAAAGCGATAATTCTCGATATCGATGGTGTCATCGTAGGAGAAAAGATCGGCTTCAACTCTCCCAATCCTCATTCAGATGTTACCGCTCGCCTAAAAGAGATTCGTGCCAGCGGCATTCCCATCATTCTCTCTACTGCCAAACCCCACTTTGCCATCGGCTCAATTATTGAACCAGCTGCGCTGAGCAACCCCCACATCACCGATGGTGGTGCTGTTCTTATCAATCACATTACGCGAGAGATTACTACCAAACATATTATCCCTACCGATTCTGCATTGCAGGTACTCAGTGCCATGCTCAGGAGCCAAATTTATGTTGAATTTTATACTGTGGATGATTACTTCTTACAACGTGATCAAATCTCCGAAACAACGAAAAAGCATACTCACATTTTGCAGCGTGAACCTCAACTAGTTGAAGGCCTCTTGGAAGCAGCCAAAGACCAGGAAATCACAAAGATTATGCCCGTCACGGAAGATGAGACAGGGAAAAAACCAGTAACAGAGATATTCGAGTTGTTACACAGCGATCTAGTTCTTAGCTGGGGCATACACCCTGTGGCTCTGCCCCGGCAATTCGGTATTATCACTGCCCCTGGAATCTCAAAACGCGAGGGAGCTATTGAAATCTTACGCAGCTTGGATATCTCCTTCGCAAACACTCTAGGAGTGGGAGACAGTAGCAGCGATTGGCAATTCATCGAACTCTGCCAATACGGAGCCGCCGTGGGTAACGCCAGTGAAGAATTAAAGAAGCTGGTAACCTCCAAGGGTAAGGAATTTTCCTATATCGGTCCCACGGTCGATGAAAATGGAATTATCGACATCCTGAATCATTTCTTACTGTAAACTTTTTACTCCTACATTTTGAAATATAGGAGTAAAAACTCTGACAAAGACTTTGCGATGGAAGAAGCTAATCTACTACCACCGGTTCACGTTTGAGGACAACACCAAAGTTTTTACGCACCGCAGTGACAATTTCATCGGCGAAACTCAGAAGCTCTCGAGCTGTCCCCCCATAATTCACCAGCGCTAAGTTGTGGTTGGCGGAAATACCTACCCCGCCCCGCCGAAACCCTTTGGGGAAACCAACCTGCTCAATCAGCCAAGCGCTCGGCACCCGCGTACGGCCGTTTTCATCAAACGTGACAACATCTGCCACACCTGAAATTTCCTCCAAGAGCGGATTCTCGAAAAATGATCCGCACGATCGCGTGTTGATATCGTGCGCATCCAGCACCATCGACTTCTTCTTCCGTAAAGAAAGCACGGTGTTGCGTATATCTGCGAGTGTTACTTCCTCTGATTTCTCCAAAGCCTCCCGCACTTGAGGGTAGTCCAAACACGGCTTACCCTCCGGCGTCAGCTGAAACACCACTTCTGTTACGATATACTTCCCAGCATCCTCATACTTAAACCGACTGGCGCGGTGACCAAATTTGCATTCGGCACGCTGAAAAACTTTTTCTTCCCTGCTCTCAAGTTCCAGCGTCCGCACTTCTACAATCACCGTACTCACTTGCTGCCCATAGGCAGCGACGTTCTGGATCGGCGTCCCCCCAACCAATCCTGGAATGCCCGACATGCATTCCACGCCAGCCCAATCTTTTTGCACACACTGGACTACAAACGGATCCCAATCCTCGCCCGCGGCAATCTTCACCCGCCCGTCTTTACTCCAATCAATTCCTCTCAGTTCAATCTTTATAACTAATCCTTCAAAACCCTCATCGCGGAAAACGGTATTACTGCCTCCCCCCAACACGTGCACGCGCACCCTATTTTCGTTGGCCCAAACGAGTGCCTCACGCAACTCTTCTCGAGAGCGGCAACGCACGAAATATTGAGCCTCTCCACCCAGCTGAATAGTGGTAAGGGGTGCCAGTGGCACACTTTCTTGAATCGAGAGCTCCACTCTCTTACTATACCCGTTTCAGGAACTCAATCAGGGTGCGCACGCCGTAACCTGTGCCGCCGTACTGCCAGTAGGGAATGAGGGGCTTATCCATGTAAGAAGGACCCGCAATGTCAACGTGCGCCCACGGGGTCTTGTCCACAAATTCTTGCAAAAATAAGGCCGCCGTAATGGCGCCTCCGTAGGGATGGTTATCTGTCGCATTCCGTACGTCTGCTACCTTGCTCTCAATGAGCTGCTTATATTCGGGCGGTAACGGCAGGTCTTCGAGCTGCTCCCCGCTGGCTGCGGAGGCAGCGAGTAGTGAATCGTTAAGTTTCTCATCATTACCGAAGAGCCCCGCCACCGTTTCGCCCAGCCCGACGACACAGGCGCCGGTGAGCGTGGCCAAGTCTACAATGGCATCCGGTGTAAGCTCGGTAGCGTAGTGGAGTGCATCGGCAAGCGTCACGCGCCCTTCCGCATCCGTGTTACTGACTTCAATCGTCTTACCTGATCTCGCCTCGATAATATCTCCCGGCCGGTACGCTGTCCCCGAAGGCATGTTCTCACACGCCGCAATGATGCCATGTACTTCCACGGGCAGGTTCAGCTTCGGCAGTACCGAGAAGACGCCGAGCACGGTAGCGGCGCCGGCCATATCAATTTTCATATCTTCCATGCTCTGAGCCGGCTTGAGAGAAAGCCCTCCTGAGTCAAAGGTGATGCCCTTGCCAATCAGGACCATTTTTTTGCGTGCTGGCTGCGCCGGCTTGTATGTTAAGTGAATAATGTACGGCTCTTCCGCGGAGCCTGATGCCACTGCCAAAAATGCCCGCCAGCCGTCGGCCTCTGCTTGCTTTCGATTCATCGTCTTTACCGAAACGCTGTCCTGCTGCCCAATCTCTTTCGCCACCTCTACCAATGTTTTGGGCTTCATGTGCGAAGCTGGCTCGCTCACCAAATCTCGCGTCAATTTCACTCCTTCCATCACACGCTGTCCCTCCCGTACGGCGCGCGCAACTTTCGCGAGGCGCTTGCCATCCACCACCATCACCAGTGTGCGCACACCCCTGGCGCGCTGTTGCCTCGCCAAGCTCTGCTTGTGTTTCGCGAAGGCGTACGTAGTGAGTTCCGCTGCCTCCACCGCCGCCCGTGCCAGTGTTTCCGCGTCCGGCTCCTCATGGAGATCCAGCGCCACTACTTTAAGCGCGTGCGCCCTCGCATCGACGATCACCTGAGCCAACCCCCGCCGGAGCGCTTCCGCCCGCCGAGCCGCGTCTGACTCTTTTCCTAAACCTACCACTCCCAGAAACGGCACCTCAGAGCCCCGCGGGGCCACAATTAAGTCAGCTGTTCCCCAATCGCCTTTGTAATCGCGTGTTCGCAACACTTCCTTCACTGACGCCGGCAGACGGGGAGTGTGGGGGACTACCAAAACGTCCGCTCGAGCTGAGCGCGTGAGTTTTGGAACCACAGTGATGGCCACTGACATAGCCTTGAAGAATACCCTATTCCACTGTCTCCGTCAAGGAGGCCCGTGCCGCGTACTCCTTACGTACCCAAACATCAAAGCCGCCTTTTGTTGAAACGTACAGCACTGCGCAGTTTTCTTCGGAGAACCGTCGCTTTATTTCTTCCCACATCTCATCGAGGTTGCCTCTGACCACCGCTGCCTCTGAAAGTCCCAAGAGCCCTCCCGGCCGAAGCACCCGTAGCAGCTCCGTAAATATTTTCTGCCGCTCACCTTTCTCCAGGTGACGTAAGACATTTATTGCCAACACAAAATCAAAGGTGTCGCGCGCGTAGGGAAGCACAGTCGCGTCGGCTTGGCGCACGTGCAGTCGTTTTCCATATACTTCCGACAGGCCCCGAAATATTTCGCCCACTTTGGGGTCCACGTCCACCGCCGTAAGTTCCACTTGTGGAAAGGTTTCCAGAATGCGACGGCTCGTCCAGCCCTTGCCCGCACCCACCTCCAAAACTTCCCCCCGGAAGGGTTCCGGACTAGCTTTCAGAAATTGCGGCACTCTCCAAAAGAGCCGCCAGCGATGAGGCCAGGCATTTACCCACCAGCGCTGCCAAGGCGAAAGCTTGCCCATACTCCTAGGATACCCCAGTGCTACATCGGCTGAAACCGTTTCTCCTACAACACCACCAACGCCAACATCAGCCCAACAATAGCGAGAAGGAAGTGGACCAGCGCCCAAATGCTCAGCCCGTGGCCTCTCAGCAGAACCAACCACCGCTCGAGCCGGCGCACTTGCACCCAGACCCGGACTGCGAAAATAACGTACAGCCCCACCAGAACGAGGATGATAATTTTACTCACGAGGAGTATGCCCGTGAAGCCGGCTTCTGTACCGGGGCCGCGCAAGGTTACTTGAATGAGCGAAGTAATCATACTATCCCCATGCTTGCGTCCACATCAACTTTTGCTCCGCGCTCGCGCTGCACTGCCTCAGCCAGCTCTCCAATCACCCGCGCCACTTGCCCCGACATAGGCACGTCCGGAATTAAATCATCTTCCTCACCGACGATACGCACCAGCACCGCTCCCCGATCGATGCCGCCCAACACGAGCCCGCCGCCCCGCACCTGAGACGCTCCCGCCACCGCGGCTAGGTCCACTTCTGTCGCCGAACGCAAGGCAATCGTATTCGCGTCGATATCGATAATACGCTCATTGGTGACAATCCAAATATCCGCCCGGTACCGTAAGAACAGTGATAAGAAGTAGTACACAGTGAACGTAAACAAGAACCAGGCACATACTATTCCATACCACCAGAAAGCTTCTCCCAGCTGGGTGAAGAGAACGACTGCCAGAATTCCAACGGGCAGAAGCGATAAGATCGTTCCCGTGAGCACTGGCCAGATGAGATAAGTAGGATGTCGGCGCATAAGCAACACCACTTGTTCGTCATGCTCAAGTCCCTCGAAGACTTGTCCTGGTGGGTATACCTGAAGCGCTCCCAAGAACCGCTGGTTTACGTCCGGAGGAAAGTGAGACGCCATCGGAAATCTCTCGTCTGCTGCATGGGTATGATCAGCCATCACGACTCAGTATACCAGGTAGTGACTACCTGGATACCACACAAAAAACATCCTGCCTCAAAGCAGGATGTTTTCACATATCCGTACCAAATCAAATGCCGCTGCCGCCCGCTTCTTTATTGCCGGCAAACATCACGAGCGCCACGATAATCGAGAGAATACCCACAATAATCTGAATCCACGGTGTACCGCCGGTGAGGTTAGAGAGCCCCGTATACAGCGCCGGAATCAAATGCACCAACCCTCCTACAAGTAGAAGAACTGCCGCCCACAAACTCAAACTTTTACTACCCATAATACCTCACCTCCTTATGAAATTGAGTATAGAGGAAGACGGGGGACAAGCAAAGCTTGACATTGAATCTGGCCCTGGTAAACTGCAACTCGAGATCGGTAGGCTCGCGAAAACCTCCGGAGATGGGACTGAGCTCCAAAAAACTTCCCGCTAATTGGTAACGGGATTTTTTATGTCCAAAGTTACATCAAAAAGACCCCATCAAAAAATACAAAAATTAGTCGAGCAGTTCGATGAGAAAGGCGACGAGGTGATTGGAATCGTGGTGTATGACCTCGACTCGGGTGAAGTTTTTGCCTCCCAGTCCTTTTCCCAGGATTATATCAATAAGACTCTCGAGATTGAACGCGCTATTAAAGTACTCGAGCAAGACCGCATCTTAAAACTTGACCCAGCCGGTCAGAAGAACTGGGTAATGTATTCCTACTGGCGAAAAATTGTCGTGACTGTGCGTATCCAAGCTAGCTTCTTTCTCACTCTCGAATACCAGCCCAAAAAAGCCCCTAGTGCAGCTATCGAGGATGCCTTAGAGATAGCTCTTATGGTTAACGAGATTATAGGTTAGAGAAAAAATCACAAGTTTTCTTGAGACCAGCAGGCTCAATAAAACCTCTCGAGATCGGTAGGCTCGCGAAAACCTCCGGAGATAGGCGGCTTCTTGAATCCGCTAATCAACGCCGATAGGAGGTGAGAAGAATGGCAAGAAGAAAAGGCAGCCCGGAAACGGGAGGCTCACTTGTATCCGGTCCTGGAAAATTGGACTTGGGAGGCCCCGGCCGACACGAGGCCAGAGGAGGCACGTGTGGCGAGTGCGGAGCAAAAACGTGCTTCTACGTAAACGCAACCGGAAAGTGGGAATGCACGAGCTGCGGGAAAATCGACTGCTAAGGATGGGCGCTTAGTCCCACTTGAGCGAACCGGCGGTTTGGTATTCGGTAACGCGAGTTTCGAAGAAATTCTTCTCTTTGCGCAAATCCATAATCTCGCTCATCCACGGGAAGGGGTTCTTGGAGCCATACTCTGCCCCCAAACGAATTTTCTTTAGGCGCCGATCCGCAATGTATTCCACATACTGATAAATTGATTGGGCGTTAAGACCTAACACTCCCCCGGTCGGCAGACAATCGTCCACGTAACGCTTCTCAAAATCCACCGCACGCTTGATGTTTGCTCGCAGCGTTTGTTGGAACTCGGGCGTCCAAATTGCCGGGTTCTCGTCCACAATCGTGTTAATGAGATCCACGCCGAAGGCCAGGTGTACCGACTCGTCCCGCAAAATGAACTGGAACTGCTCGGCCACCCCCACCATCTTATTACGCCGGAGGAACGAGAGCATCATCACAAAGCCCGCATAGAAGAAAATGCCTTCCATAATCACGTAAAATCCGACGAGATCATGGACAAATTTCTGAATGTTGACCGTACCCTGCGTATTGAAATTCGGGTCCAAAATAGATTTAGTCATTTCCACTACGTATTCGTCTTTATCCTTAATACTCGGGATCGTAATGTACATGTTGTAGACTTCCTCCGGGTCGAGAGAGAGCGTGTCGCAGCAGTAAATGAAGGTGTCAGTGTGTACCGCCTCTTCATACGCTTGCCGAAGCAAGTATTGCCGGCACTCCGGGTTGGTTATGTGCTTGTAGACAATCAGCACCAAATTGTTAGCCGTCAGGCTCTCGGCCGTCGAGAAAAAGCCCATGTTATGCATAATGAGACGCCGCTCTTCAGGGGAAAGGGCTGTCGGACTTTTCCACGTCTCCACATCCTTTTGCATGTTGACCTCTTCCGGCACCCAATTGTTCGCTACACCCGTCTTATAGTGGCCCCGGGCCCACTGGTACTTCATCGGCAGAATCTTGTTCGGATCTGTCGTGGAAGAATTCAAGATCGTCTTCTCGCGCTGGCTCCCCGCCGCCGTGGCAGGAACCGAAAAGGAAGCAGTCACTGATTGAGGTTCGGAAGGCATAGCTTTGTTAGTGTACTACATATTAATGATTGCCCGCCGAAATGGCGGGTAATCCTACTCGCAGGCTTCGCAAATCATCTCACTGGCCACGTAGACTTTCGGCTTGAGCCCTGCCAGGCTCGGCGCCGGGGCAGAGGCAGGTTCCTTTTTCATCGCCACCGGGGCAGGCGTCCTAACCTGGCTCACTACCCCTACTACCTCCGAAACTTTTTCTTGGCTGCCCTTGCCGGCCGTAGCCTTTGGCGTAGGCTGGTCAAACTTCTTGGTAACATCCAAGGTGCTCTTCTCGATGGCCGACGCTCCCAACGTCCTTAAGTAGTATGTGGTCTTCAGCCCCATCCGCCACGCGTTAGCGTATATGTCTGAGATCGCTTTTCCAGAAGTCGTGTTCAGGAACAAATTGAGTGATTGGCTCTGGTCAATCCACTTCCCGCGCCGGGCCGCGTGTTTCAAAAGCCAACTCGGCTCAATTTCAAAAACCTCTTTGTACTTGGCCTTGAGTTTGGCTGGCACAGCCTCAATTTTCTGTACGCTGCCGTCGTAATATTTAATCCTCTCTAACATTTCATCACTCCACAAGCCTAAGGCCTTCAGCTCCTCCACTAAGTACCAATTATTGGTCGTAAACTCGCCGCTAAAGTTAGATTTCACGTAAACATTCTTATAAATCGGCTCAATCGAGGGGAAGACGCCGCTGATATTGGAGATCGTAGCTGTCGGTGCAATCGCCATGGTATTGGAATTCCGCATACCGTGTTTTTTCACGTGCTCACGCACCTTTTTCCAGCTGAGCTTCCCGCCCGTAGGCACGCCTGTCTCTACCCCGCGCTCAGCTTCGAGAAGCGCCACCGTATCCTGAGGGAAAATTCCCCGATCCCACTTGGAACCCTTGAATGTTTGGTAGCTTCCCCGCTCTTTCGCAAGTTCACTGGAAGCCAGAATCGCGTGGTAGGCGATGAACTCCTGCAGCTCGTCGGAAAGCTCGACCGCCGCCTCACTGTCAAAGCTGAGATCAAGCGCGAAAAGAACGTCCTGCCAGCCCATCACCCCAAGGCCGATCGGGCGGTGGCGCATATTCGCATGCTTGGCTTCCGGCGTAGGGTAGTAGTTAAGATCAATCACATTATCCAACATGCGGATAGCTGCCTGCACCGTCTGGGACAACTGCTCCCATTCGATCTTGCCCTCATGCACATGCCGGACTAAGTTAATCGAACCTAAATTGCAGACGGCTGTCTCTTCCGCCGATGTGTTGAGCGTAATCTCCGTGCATAGGTTAGAGCTGTGAATGACACCAACATGGTCTTGTGGGGAGCGGATATTGCAGGCGTCTTTGAACGTCATCCATGGGTGCCCAGTGGAGAACAACATCTCGATCATCTTCCGCCACAGATCTTTCGCTTGCACCTTGCGGAAGAGCTTGATATCGCCTGACTCAGCCTCCCGTTCGTATTCCTCGTACCGTTGCTCAAACTTCTTGCCATAAAGGTGGTGCAAGTCAGGCACCTCATCCGGTGAGAAGAGCGTCCACGGCTTATCCTCGATCACTCGCTTCACGAAGAGGTCAGGAATCCAGCTGGCAGTGTTCATGTCATGCGTCCGGCGGCGCTCATCTCCTGTATTCTTCCTGAGCTCCAGAAATTCTTCGAAATCATAGTGCCAAGCCTCAAGGTAAGCGCACGTTGCTCCCCGCCGCTTCCCGCTGCGGTTGATAGCCGCTGTCACCGTATCCGCAATTTTCAAAAACGGGATCACGCCTTGGCTGCCTACATTAGTAGATTTAATTAAGGCTCCCGTCCCCCTGAGGTTTGTCCAATCATTCCCAAGCCCGCCCGTGTACTTGGACAACTGAGCGTTATCACCCAGTGATTTAAAGATGTGGCTCAGGTCATCTTCCACGGTGGTTAGATAGCACGAGCTCATCTGGGGACGCGTCGTACCCGCATTGAAGAGAGTAGGGGTAGACGGCACGTAGTGGAGCGTGGACATAACATCGTAAAACTCGAGTGCCTTTTCCTCACGGGCATCCTCTAAGAGAGCTAGTCCCATGGCTACTCTCATCCAGAAGTATTGAGGAACCTCGAGAAACTGCTGCTCCCGGTCTTGCAAGAAGTAGCGGTCATAGAGCACCTGCACACCCATGTACTTGAGGGAGGTGTCACGCTCATGGTCGAGAGCTGCTGCCAATTTCGTAATATCAAACTCTTGCATACGCGGGTCCAGCCTGCCAGCTGCCACCCCTTGCTCAATGGCCCGCCCAAACCCTTCCCGGTAGGTAGCGGTAAAGCCAGGAGTAAACTCGTTGACTCCTAATACGTCACGGTAGAGATCGTTAAGAAGCACTCGGGCCGCCACCGTCGAGTAGACTGGGTCCCGTTCAATCCGAGCCTTCAGAGACATCACCAGCGCCAAATTGAGCTCGTGAGTTGTAATGCCGTCATACACATTGCCAATCGCGTCTTGGACAACGGCGTCAACATCGATATCAGACCGGTACTCTCCAGCGCACTTTACCAAGAGGTCGGTAATTTCGTTAACATCGAAAGGAACAGCACTTCCGTCCCTGAGTGTAACCATGAGTTGATGGGCCTTCGCTTGGGCTACCGCTTCTGCTTGTTCCTCCTGACGCTTCTCCTTCTGTTGAAAGCGGTAGAGAATGTAGGCTTTCGCCACCTCGAAGTAGCCAGCGGAGGCAATCTGTCGTTCTACGAGATCCTGAACATCTTCTACCCCTGGAATACTTTCGTCTTTAAACCGCTCTTCCACTCCCGCCACCACTTGCTCGGCAATCGCATGGATCTTCTCCTCACTGACATCTACTTTAGTCGCCACAAAAGCCTTACGCATAGCTAACTCGATCTTCCCCTGGTCGAAATCAACTACTCGTCCGTCGCGCTTGGTAATTTTTTCAACTGCCATAGGCTTGTTGAAGAAAAGATGAAGGATGAAAAACGAGTTGTCTCACAACTGTATCACCATCTCGGTTGTGTAACAACTCAAAGCGTTACTAGTATACAACACTTATCGGGCAGCAAAAAGAAATCAAAAATCAGTGTAGAAAATGAAAGAACAAAAAGAGAACATGTGGAAAATTCGCTCAACATGAACAAGAAATTTTGCCAGAATTCTGCCTTAATCTGCCAAAAGAGCACATACCTGTTTCTACACCCAGAAAGTTATCCACAGCTACTACGCTCAATTTCGAATCCACGGCATCCTTTCCAGACTACACTGGCTGGCGAGCCTGCTCAATGATCGCCTTGTAGGCATAGGCGCTCGAGCGCACTCTGCGTTCCATTGTTTCGTAATCCACTTCCACGAGCCCAAAGCGGGGAGCAAAACCATGCTGCCATTCAAAATTATCGAGAAGCGACCAGTATAAATACCCCCGCACATCAGCGCCTTCCGCTTGTGCTTTCTCAATGGCTCGCAAATGGTCACGAATAAAGTCTCCACGCAGCCGATCCTTGCTATCCGCTACGCCATTCTCGGTAATGTAGATAGGCAATCCGTACGACCGCAGTGACAATAGCACCTGAGTAAGCCCCGCCGGATCAATCGGCCAATCCATATCTGACCGTGGACCCGGCCACGTCTTACGCCGGCGAGAGAAATAGTAGTTAACTCCCAGAAAATCATGCGTGCCAGCGGTTGTACGCAAAAATCGGTGATGAAACCGCCAGCTTTGAAAAGGGGAGAGACCCGCTATAAAGTGCTGGGCTATCCCCACCTTCGCCTGGGGCAAGACATGGTGAATGACACGATATGCCAGGGTGTGAGCCCGCGCTAAGTGGCGGATAACTTTCTGCATGCTCCGCCAGTTCCTCTTTTTTTGCGGCGGCCAGCTCCCCTCCCAGTACGCCTGCAAGGCATACACGATGGGCTCGTTGATAGTGATCCAAAACTGGACCAGTCCCCCCAATTCGTCCACGACTTTTTCCACGTATCGCTGAAAAAGGATAGGCGCTTCCGGATTTTCCCACCCTCCTTGCTGTGCCAGCCATACCGGATCCGTAAAGTGGTGCAGAGTTACAAACGATGCGAGGTTGAGCTGCTCGAGCTCCCGCAACACTGCCCGGTAGTGGGCCAGTTCCTGCTCGTTCCATGCTCCGCGTGTAGGCTCGATTCTACTCCACTCTAATGACAGTCGGTGGGCGTTGTGCGAGAGCGCCTTGGCGAGCGCAAAGTCATCACGAAAACGTTGGTAGTGGTCGGCCGCTCTCCCCGAGCGCGCTATCCCTGGCGTTGCTTTCTCCCGCGCCCACCAATCGTTATGCACGTTTCCACCCTCCACTTGGTGCGCGCTCGTCGCCGCGCCATAGAGAAATAAGTCACTCACTCAACCAGTATACCAGCGCCGCCGGCAGGACCCGCGTCACTACGCAGCTTGCGTCTTCACTACTCCGTTACGGCTGCGTAACCGCTCGAGCGCCACATTTTGGAGCTGGCGTACCCGCTCGCGGCTAATATCAAACTCTTTGCCGATCTCTTCCAACGTCATCGGGGGTTTACCGGTGAGACCGAAGCGCAATTCCACTATTTCCCGCTCCCGCCCAGGCAGGCTCTCCACCGCTTCCCGCACTTCGCGGGTAGCAATGGCCGACTGCGCCAAATCAAGTGGCTGCGGTGTGTCGAAATCCTCCAGCAGATCCCGTAACGGCGTTTCTTCCTCCTCGTCCCGCCCGCGCACGGCTCGGTCGAGAGAGATCACTTCGCTCGAAGCCTCCTCGAGTTTATCAATTTCCCGTCGGGACGTTTTCATTTCCACGGCCAGCTCTTCGCTGGTGGGAGCTCTCCCCAGTTCCTGGTACAGCCGCTGGCGGAAACGCTGCATCTGCAGAATTCTATCTACCACATTCTCAGGCAGACGCACGATCCTCCGGCTCTTCAGCGCCCGCAAGATTGCCTGACGGATCCAGTACACTCCGTAGGTTGAAAACCGCGTGTTGTATTCTGCGCGAAACCGATCCACGGCCCGCATGAGACCAAGGTTTCCCTCCTGGATTAAATCCATCAGCATTTCTGGATCATTGCTTGGCACGTACTGCTTAGCAATGTTAACGACCAAGCGCAAATTCGCTCGTAAGAACCTTTGTCGAGCTTCGGAATCTCCTTTCGCAATCCGCCGCGACAAGCGTTTTTCCTCTTCTGCTGTAAGCAAATCCTCCTCTCCAATCTCCTTCAGGTATTGGCTCAGAATTGAGTGAGAATGCTTATCTGATGAGCGTCCCCGCCCACTGCGCTGGCGGACTTTCTTCCCTCCACCCCCCTGTGATCGATGTTGGGTCGCCATACGTTATGCCTATACGTTATAAGTAAGACTATGGATCAAAGAGCAATCCTAAACCTCGTTCACTATATCTTAGGTAAGCGAAATCTGTAAAGCATATATGTTGCCCCTCATCAACATTCAAGACCTGACCAAAGTCTATCGGGTGCACAAGAAGGAGCCTGGCCTGGCCGGTTCCTTGAAAAGTCTCTTCGCCCGCGAGTACAAAACTGTAGAAGCTGTTCAACACGTGAGCCTCAGTATCCACGAAGGCGAACTGGTAGGCTTCATCGGCCCCAATGGCGCCGGCAAAACTACCACTCTGAAGATGCTCTCGGGGCTGCTGTATCCCACCAATGGCACCGCGCACGTCTTAGGTTACGTTCCCTGGAAACGACAGAAAGAATTTTTGAAGCAATTCTCACTCGTGATGGGCCAAAAAGCTCAGCTCTGGTGGGATCTTCCCTTATACGATTCTCTGCTCTTGCAACGTGACATTTACGAAATGGATGAATCTGCCTTCCAAGAGAGTTTAGAGGAACTCAATGAACTCCTTGAGCTCGATGAATTCTTGAAGGTCCAAGTGAGAAAACTCTCCCTGGGTCAGCGGATGCGCGGGGAACTCGCGGCCGCCTTCATCTACCGCCCACGGGTGTTGTTCTTAGATGAACCCACCATCGGTCTGGACGTGGTAGTCCAGCGCAAAGTCCGCGAGTTCGTGAAAGAATACCAGCGATCACACAAAGCCACCATCATTTTAACCAGCCACTATTTGGATGACGTCCGCGAGCTGTGCCAGCGCCTGGTCATAATCGACCACGGTCGGATTATGTTCGATGGCGCCACGGACGATCTCATCAAAAAGCACGTCGACCACAAGCGTATCGTCTTAACCTTCGACCATCCCGTCCCCAAAGCTGACCTGGAAAAACACGGTACCGTAGTGGAGCACGAGGAGTTAAAGGCTGCTCTCCAAGTGAAACGCGAGAAGACCACCGAGCAAGCTGCCATTCTCTTAACCCAATTCCCTGTGGTAGACATCTCTATCGAGGAACCGAGTTTGGAAAACGTAGTGCGTGAACTCTTCACCAAAAGAGACTATGCGTAATATTCGAGAGTTGCCCGCCCCGCGAAGCTTTAGCGAAGTGGGGTTTACGAAGAGAGATTATGCATAAGCTGCTGCGCCTTTGGCTGGCCAGCTGGGCCCGCGCGCTCACGTATCGCGGCGATATCTTTTTCTGGTCTCTCACCGAGATTGTGACTCCGCTGGTTGCCCTGGCCATTTGGTATACCGTTTCCCGCACCAGCGCGGGACCATTTACTCCGCAGGAAACTATTACCTATTACATTCTGGCCATTTTCACGCTTTCCATGACCAACGTCTGGAATGGATTTTTCCTCATCCAGGAAATCCAAAACGGCAAAGTTGTTCAGCAACTCATCCGTCCCATCGGGTTCTTCTGGTACCACCTGGGGCGCAACCTGACTGCGAAAATTATCCGCCTGGTACCCCAAACCATAGCCTTTGGAATTATCTTCGCTATTTTCGCCTCTAGCCTTTCTCCCACCGTTTTTGAACTCCGGAACATTCTCTTCTTCCTGGCCACGATCGGCGCCGGCCTCACCATCGCCTTTATTTTAGATATGGCCTTTGCGATGCTCGCCTTCTGGATCGAGGATGCTATCCAAATTCGCGAGTACAAGGAAGTCATCTCGAACATTGCCTCCGGCCTCTTAGTGCCCATTGCCTTCATGCCGGAGTCCCTTCAAACCATCTTCAACTGGCTGCCCTTCCGTTACATTATCTCGGCTCCCATCGAAATTATGCTCGGCCAAGCTCCTGGCGCCGAAGCCTGGAAACTCCTCGGTATCCAAGTTGTCTGGATAGGTATGTGTGCCGTTCTGCTGCGCGCCTTGTGGCGCAAAGGCTTAAAAGTCTATGTCGTTCCTGGCCAATAGCAAACACCTCGCCCGAACCTGGCTGGCGTTTATCCGCATCAGCTTCATTCGAGAAATGGAGTTCCGCACCAACTTCTGGATGGGCATCACCCGCGAGCTGCTGTGGTTTGCCATATTCTTATTCATTATTGAAATAATCTTTCGCAACACCCAGTCCCTGGCGGGGTGGAGCAAGTCAGAAGTCCTGATTATGCTGGCGCTGGCCCGGTGCGTGGAGGGAACGATGAACATGGTATTTATCCGCAATATTGGGGAAATACCTCAGCTGATCCAAGATGGTATGTTCGATTACATTCTGACCAAACCCATCCCAGCCCAGTGGCATGCCGCCTTTAAACGATTCATGTTTTACAACGCCGGTATGTTCGCCACCGGCGTGGCGCTCTTAGGGTACACCTTCGCTACTGGCGCTCCCGCTCCGTCGCTTCCGCACCTGCTGCTCACACTACTCCTGCTCGGAGCCGGCATCACCATTTTCTACAGCCTCCTCATTATAGTGGCCAGCCTCGGCTTTTTCCTGGAGCGGCTCGAGGCTATTTGGGCATTCTTCTACTTGTTTTCGGAAACGCTACCGTACCCCCTCGACATTTTTCCGCGCGGACCGCGCATCGCGATCACCTACTTTATTCCCCTAGCCTTCGTTGTCTTTGTCCCTGCCCAGGCACTCACCAGCCGTCTCGTGTGGTGGCAAGTGCCTGTCGCCACAGTCTTAGCTGCGATCTTTCTACTCCTGGCCAACCTCGCTTGGCGCGCGGGGCTGCGAAGATACAGCAGCGCGTCGTCGTAAATACCTCATCCGGCTTGCAGCCGACTTCTCCTTCTCAAGGAGAAGTGCCTCTCCTTACGAAGGAGAGGCAGCACGAAGTGCGGTGAGGTCTCTACGCTCTCTCCACGTACTCGCCACTTCGCGTATCAATTACGATTTTGTCGCCTTCGTTGATGAAGAGAGGCGCGCGTACTTTTACGCCGCCTTCGAGCGTAACCTCTTTCTGCACGCTGCCGGCACTATCACCTCTCACCCCCGGAGCTGCTTCTGTGACAAGTCGCGTGATTTTAATGGGGAGCTCGACAGTAACCGGCTTACCCTCAAACAGCACTACCGTTGCCTCTTGCCCATCCTTTAAGAACTCTGCTCCGTCTCCCATCTGCGAATCCTCTACCTGAACTTGCTCGTAGGTCGCCTGATCCATGAATGTCAACTTGCCCGCTTCACGGTATAAAAACTGATACGGCCTCTTTTCCACATCTGCTTCGTGCACCTTGTCCGACTGCATAAAGCTGTGTTCCTTGGTCGCTCCTGTGCCTAAATGCTTCATGGTCACCTTCATCACCGGGCGCCGTTGCTGCTTCCGCAAGTACGCATGACTCGTAATTCGATAGGGCTGCCCCTCGAACACGATGATCTTCCCTTTGCGTACGTCATTAAAATCCAAAATCATAGACAGAAGCAGCGTACGCCAAAATCACACCGCCGATTAAGAGAAAAACTAAAATCATAAGTCTTCCGTCGCGCCAGTTCACCATGAGGTAGACACTAGCCGAAAGTATGGAAAAACGTCAACTAGGATGTTAGAATAAGGCACATAGCATAATGAAGGAGGTGATCCGTATGAATTGTCCACATTGTGGCGCCGCAAATGATGAAGGAACAAATACCTGCACGACGTGTGGTAAAGACATGACAAAAGATACGGGAGGAGACGCGGGGGGTATGGGTGGCGGAGATGCCAGCGCGGGCAGCAACATGTGAGTGATCTCACTGTTGTCCCCAGCACCCTTCGGAAGGGTGCTGGGTTTTTTATACTCGCAAGCCAGCTCCATGCTGCTTAAGCCAGGCTCTGCCTTCACGAAAATCAGGGTCCAGACTCTCGACCACGCCCCAGAACTCTTTCCCGTGGTTCGCATGTACCAAATGAGCTGCTTCGTGAGCAGCCACGTAGCGGGCCGCTGCGGCCGGAGCCGCCATGAGCCGCCACGAAAATGTGAGAAGATTTTTTGGGCGGTTACAACTCCCCCACTGCGACCGGAAATCGCGGATGGCAATCCGAGGCGCCGCTACTCCGAGTTTCTGCACCATCTCCGCCACCAGCGCCTCAAAGTAACCCTGAGCCTGCTTCTGGTATCTCTCTTTCACGAGACTCTTCACCGGCTCGGGGAGAGGGGACCTGAGTCCCAGCCCGCCGTGTTGATGTCCTTGCATTCGCCTAACCCAATCGATGCGCTGGTGCAGAAAAGTTTCTCCGAAACGATACGCCACATACTGAGGGACCACTACCTCTACCGCACCTACATGATCTACCCGGAGAATGAGACGCTTGGCACGCCGGCTGCGACGCAAATGGTAGGTAATGGTACTGTCACCTATTTGAATTACACGCTCCACTCTTGTACAGTAGCCCCATGTTGAAATTCTGGAAAAAGAAGCCAGCCAATGAACCTAGTGCCTCCGGGACAAGTGAGCTTACCTGGGACGCTCAAGCCCAAGCTGCGCTTGACCAGGCGGTAAGCCAGGCGCCTGTTCCCAAGATGATGAAGAGTATGGTGAAAAGCCAACTTAAAAACGCTGCCGAAGACGCTGCTCGCAAGGCCGGCCATACCACTGTTACTCCCCAAGACCTCATGGAAGGTATGCTCTCCAAAATGCCGGCGGGAACCCGCGCCAAAGTAGAAGAAGCCATGAAAAAAGGACCAGAAGGAATCAAAGATCTTGAGCGAGACCTGAAAAATCAGAAGCAGTAAAGTTACTTCTCGCGTTCTTTTTTGAGTTGCTTGTAGATTCGCGCGGCCTCCTTCAAATCTTCGGGGGCATCAATATCCACCACGCTGCGCGCATCTAGCACATACCCGTGCATGTTCGGCCCCCACACGCTGCCTAACTCTAGCGTCTCATGACGCAAGACAAACTTGCGACGCGTCACATCAATTTGCGCGTCTTGCCAGTAGACAGGGAACATCTCTTGAATTTTTTGCCGCGGCTGGTCTGGGCCATGGATCCTTCGGTAATCATTCGCGAAGACAGATTCCATCGCTCCTCCTTGCCCCACGCTGCATGCCTGTCTATCCGCAAACTGCCACATTTTATAGGGATGAATGGGAGCAGGAATGACACTCTTTACACCATCCACCTCAGGATGATCCAGCATGTACTGCACAATCTTGTCGACATCTTCGGGAAACCGCAGCGGCCCCGTGGGTCTAAGGTTTACCAAGAGTTCCGGCTTCCATCCGAGTTCTTCTCCCATCCACGTCGCCGCGTGGTGGTACCACCCGGAGTCATCACTTGTCGGCTGCGAGTACTCTTTCGAGCGCGGCGCCACTTTCGCCCCCAACTTCTTTGCTTCCGCGGTAATCTTCTCGTCCTCAGTTGAAACCACTACCGCGTCCACTTTGTCTGCGGCAAACGCCACTGCCACCGCCCACTCCAGCAGCGTCTTCCCACCTAACTTCACTAAATTCTTATAATGAATGCTCTGCTTTCCCGCCCGCGCCGGAATGATCGCCACTACGGTAACGGGCTCCTGTTTGGGATTCCTAGGTTTGCTCTTAGTGGACATAACCTTTCGCTTCTATCACATTACCCAATCCCAATCAAGAAGGCACCTACTGCAATCAAAATTGTGCCCGGCAAGCGGTAGCGCATGTCGCCCTCGCCCAAGAGAAGCCAGGCGAGGAGTACTGTCACAGGCCCATCAAGACGCTTGAGAGCCCCCACTGACGCTGCCAATCCAAAGTAGAACGCTGCCCCCTGGGCTGCATTCGCAACTGCAAAGGTAGCCGCCAGGAGTACCAATAAGCCTACAAGCAATCCCCCCTTTCTCCTTTGCACCTGCTGAAAATCTTTTTTGTACCAGGCCCAGATCCCCCAAAATATTCCCCACCCGAGAAACTGACTCAACCCTACGGCAAACAAATTATCTGTAGCTAACACAAGCTGCTTCGTAATCGGGAATATTAGGCCACCCGCGAGAGCAATGAAGAGCGCATATATAAGCCAACTTGCTCGCGCCTTCCACATGGCGCGAAAGGGTGTAAGCCAACCTTCCCGCATCTTTGAGCTCATGTGGAGCACGTATGTCCCCAACATAATTACTCCAATCCCTATCCCTTCCAACCACCCTGGTACTTCACCGAGTAACAGATATCCCGTGCCAATCGCTACCACTGGTGCAAATGCCGTCACTCCCACCGCCACCGAGGCATCACTTTTTGCCGCTGCGCTCACAAATCCATAGGCAATAGCGGCGTCCAGAATAATGTGCAGTAAAAACAACCCCGCAACCGACAGAGAAAGGGCGGGCCACCCGTTACTGAGTACTGACCAAACCACCAGCGCTCCTGACCCTACCCCCGATACCAACATCACGAGACTTTTCGGCACACCGCGCTCCATCACCTTGCGCTGCATGATCCACCACAAGCCGCTGAAGACCGACCAAACCCCAATCGTTGCAAATAACGGCGCCGCACTCACATCTCTACTTTAAAGCCGACCGAATAAATTCGATGCTCCGGCGGGCAGCCTCCGTGCTTTCTTCTTTGGTTTCCCTCGGAATAAGTTCCAATGACAGCATCACATCAGGACGATGCTTTTGAAGTTCACGCAAAAATCCTGCGAGATCCACCTCGCCTTCACCCGGCAAGAGGTGCTCCGTGCCCGTGGTGGAATCGTAATCACTAAAGTGAACATGCGCTAAGTTCTCTCCCAGCCGCTGCACATACTTCGCCGGCTCCTGCCTCCACGTGGCTACATGGCACGTGTCGAGCGTGGCCAAGAGGTTATATTTTTTCACATCTTCCACCCACTCATCCATACTTTGGTACGCCTGCATCTGGGCAAAGCGCTCTTGGCGCTCGGCTGAAAGCCCCTTCGGGTCAACTAACACTTCATAGGAAATAGTCACTCCCGTCTCTTCCCGCCGGCGCTGTATGAGCTCAATCGCTTGTACGACATTCTCCCGTCCCCCGAAACTCGCCGATGCCGGGTGCACATTGAGAATCTTGGCCTGAACTTTTTGCGCCACGGCTATCCCATCCTCAAGAGAGGCCGCAAACCGCTCCGCATCAAACACGTCCCCCGGAGCATGTACCGCTAGCGCCTGCTGTACCGTTTCGTAAGCGGTATCCCGCTCAGTCTCCCCAGGCCCATGGTGGCGCGGTGGCATCATGATTTCGATACCGTCGTACCCCAGCGAGAGCGCCATCTCCTCTGTCTCCCTCAACGTGTGGGTGCGATACGTGGTGCCTGTGCCCAGCAAAATTTTCATACTATAGTCAGTATATGCTGGCCGGTCACATTGAGCACCCTGAAACCTATAAGAATCTTCTCACTCATCCGGTGTGGCAGCAGGCACTCGCTTGGCTCAAAGCGAATTCTGAAAAACCCGACGGGGAATATGAGATTCAAGGTCGCGACCTCTTTGTTATTGTTCAAACCATTCAAACTCAACCGCTCGAGTGGTGTATCTTCGAAACCCACCGTAATTATATTGATCTCCAATACTGCATCAGCG
>CAYHTZ010000009.1:0-38795 GCA_964359735.1 uncultured Candidatus Saccharibacteria bacterium | reverse complement strand
TGTGCAGCACACGTCGCCCCGCGCGGCCTCTCTTTATCGCATACAATGCATCGCTGGTGGAATTTCGGTGTGTTCTGCTCACACTCTTGGCACAGCCAGGCACCTTCACGAAGGCAGTTAAGGCAACGCGCCGGCGCGATAACGTCGGCAAAAGCGCGTCCCAACTGCCAAATTCCATATTCTAGATTCCAAATTCGAGACGTATATAATTGTGCGAATTAACTTTTTGCTGAGGCAGTTGTTTGGGTAGCTCGGATAGGGGTTACCTTAACCTGTACTTGTCCGCCTGTTTTGCGCGCTTGTACTTTACCGCCCGCCTCCAGCTGCTGCTCAATAATGGCAGAGGCTATGGGGTCTTCAATCATCTGCTGCACAATCCCGCGGATCGGCCGCGCTCCCTTATCTAGCTCGGCCGCCTGCCGTGCGATTTCCTGGATCACACCCCGGGAAGCATCGAGCGTAATTTGCTTCTTAGAAAGGCGCTTCTGTAAGTCCTCCACTTGTAATTCCGAAATTTTTTCCATCTCTGCCATCTTAAGCGGCGCGAATACAATGACTTGGTCGACCCGCCCTAAGAGTTCCGGCGGCATCTCTTGCTCCAGCTCTTTCAAAACGGTATCTTTGAGCTCCTCGTACCGCCGCTCGGCTACTTCTTGCATGCCGCTCTCTTCTGGCAGAGCAAACCCCATTTTTGCCTGTTGAGTAAGCTGCACAGAACCGATATTGCTCGTCATGATCACAATCGTATTGCGGAAGTTCACCGTCTTCCCTAAAGAATCAGTCAACTGCCCCTCGTCGAGAATCTGCAGCAACACATTCCAGACATCGCGATGCGCTTTTTCAATTTCATCAAATAGTACAATCGAATAAGGGTGCCGCCGGATTTTTTCTGTAAGCTTGCCGCCTTCTTCGTGCCCCACGTAGCCGGGAGGAGCGCCGATGAGCCGCGACACGGAGTGCCCTTCCATGTATTCTGACATATCTACGCGCACCAAAGCCTCTTCATTTTCAAATACTTCTCTCGCCAGCACCTTGGCCGTTTCGGTCTTACCCACACCCGTCGGCCCCAAGAAAATAAAGGAACCTAAGGGGCGATTGGGGCTAGCGATGCCTGCCCGGCTACGCCGTACGTAACGGGCGATCGCGGCAATCGCTTCTTCTTGCCCGACAATGTGTTTGCGCAGAATTTCTTCCAAGTTAGACAGTTTCTTAATTTCCGAAGCCAGGATACGCGTCACCGGTACGCCCACACTATCCGATACTACTTTAGCAATGTGCTCGGCCAGAATTTCCGGCCGCTTGCCCCCGATTTCATCGGTGACTTTACGGGAAAGAGCCGCCAGCTTTTCCGTCAGAGCGTCTTCTTGGCGTTTCGCCTGAAGCGCCTCTTCGTAATTTTCTCCTTCAATGGCTTGCTCTTTTTTACTGCGCAGCGCTTCTAATTCTTGTTTCAAACTTTGCGCCTGCTGCGCCTCATGGCTGCCCGCTACTTGAAGCTGAAGCGAAGCAGCAGCCTCATCCAGCAAGTCTAGCGCTTTATCCGGCAGGAAACGGTCAGTCACATACCGCACGGAAAGCTCCACCGCCGCCGCAATCGCCTCGTCGGTGACAGTCAGCCCGTGGTGCTGCTCGTATGCCTCCCGCGTCCCGCGCAAAATTTCGAGTGTTTCCTCGGCCGAAGGCTCCTTAATCATTACCGGCTGGAAACGCCGCTCGAGCGCCGCATCCTTTTCTACATGCTTGCGGTACTCATCTAGCGTGGTCGCTCCAATGATGCTCACTTCGCCACGGGATAAAGCCGGCTTCAACATATTGGCTGCATCCATGCTGCCGCCCGCCGCACCCGCTCCGACAATCGTGTGGATCTCATCAATGAAGAGAATCGCATTCTTATCCGCTTCCAGTTCCTTGGTGAGCTCTTTCACACGCTCCTCAAATTCTCCGCGGAACGTGGTCCCGGCCAGCAGGCTCGCCATATCCAGCGCCAAAATACGTTTGCCGTGCAGCTTCGGCGGTACCCGCCCTTCAGCTAGGCGCTGCGCCAGGCCGATCACCACGGCCGATTTACCCACCCCCGGCTCGCCAATCAGGATAGGGTTATTCTTAGATTTCCTGTTCAAAATACTCATGACCCGATCAATTTCTTTGCTGCGGCCGATCACGGGATCAAACTTTCCTTTGGAAGCTGCCTCGGTGAGGTCTTGCGTGAAGTATTCAAACACAGCGCTGCGCCCGCGGCGGCCTTGCGTTGCCTCGCGTCCGTGAGGAGTGGGTGCACTTAAGCTGCGACCTTGTTTGGGAGCGGCGGTGTTTTGTGGAGTTTGCACTAAGCCGGAAGGTATCCCCAGGAAAGCCGAGAGATCAGGGAAGTGAGAAGTGCTTTTGAGTACTATCTGGGTTTGTTGGAAAAGCGCCTTCACGTCTACCGGCGATTTCTCAAGCAGCTTGTACGCCATCGAGCTTTTATTCGAGAGAATGCCGAATAGTAAGTGCTCGGTACCAATGTATCGGTGGTGGTGCTGAAAGGCTGTGCGGGCGGCTTTTTCAAATGCAGCCCGCGTGTTCGAGGAAAGCTCTTCTTTCCACGGCCCCCGCTTCTCCATGCGTTCGAGCTCGGTGCGGATGAACTCCGGTGTAAATCCGAACTTCTTTAACATGCTGTAGGCGAGGCTGCCCGCTTCCACCATCATGCCGTAGAGTACGTGCTCGGTGCCGATGTGTTCATGCTCCAACTCCTGCGAAACTTTTGATGCCGCGGAGAGCACGCTTTTTAAGCGCGAAGTAAGTTTGTCTTGAATGGGATTTTCCATACTCTAATAGTATACCCTATCTATGGCAGGCAAGAGGCAAGATCCCATCTACCAGGCGCAGGCAATCTTAAGCCGCCGGGACCACTCGACCGCCGAAGTTAAGGCTAAATTAAAACGAAAGGGGTTCATGGAGCATGAAATTGCCAAAGCCATGGGTTATTTGCAAGAGAAAAAGCTTTTGAATGATGCTCGATTCGCCAAAGCGTATGTTGACTCCCTTTTAAGGACTAAATATGTAGGCCCGCGCTACCTCCGCGCCAAGCTCAAGCAGAAAGGAGTAGGGGAGGACATTATTCGCGAAGTACTCGGAGAAACATTTTCTCCCCCTTACGAAGGGGGAGTCCCCGCCCAAGGCGGGGGTAGGGGTCGCGAGGCTGCCCTCGCCAAGCTGGCTGTGGATCAATGGAAGCGCACCCACCCCCAGCATGCTGGCGACCGCCAGCGCCTGTACCGCTTTCTGCTCGCTCGAGGGTTTAGTATTGACCTCGTTACATCCCTCGTAGCCGCTTGACTCTCTCTTCAATAGGAGGGTGAGTGGCAAAGAGGGTGGCCAGCTGGCGGCCGCGAAATGGATTGGCAATAAAAAGGTGAGCGGTGGCGTGCCCCGCCTGAGGCATAGCGGAACCGTGTGCAATTTTCTCTAAGGCTGAGGCTAACCCCTCTGGGTAGCGGGTTAAGAGTGCCCCGGAAGAATCGGCCAAGTATTCCCGCTGCCGGGAAATCGCCAGCTGGATGAGCTTAGCAATGATAGGGGAGACGATCAGCAAAACCAAACCCACTACGGCCAGAATCGCCCCAATATTTCCTCCCTCGCGATTACGTGAGCCCCCCTGCCCCGCGTAGCCCGAAGGGCGAAGTGGGGAGAAGGTCGCGCGCAAAAAGAGGTCGGACAGTATCACAATGAAGCCGATGAAGATGGCTACTAAAGTAGCGAAACGGATGTCGTAATTTTTTACGTGAGAAAGTTCGTGAGCAAGCACGCCTTCCAATTCTGTTCGGCTTAAATTCTCAACGAGCCCGCGGGTTACCGCGATCGAAGCGTGCGCGGGATCTCGGCCCGTAGCGAATGCGTTAAGGGCCGGAGAGTCGATGAAATACACCTTCGGCTTGGGCACGCCGGCGGTAATCGCTAAATTTTCAATGATATTGTGCAGCTCTGGGGCTGCTTCGCGAGGTAACTCTTTCGCCCGGTTCACCGCCAAAGCAATTTTATCCCCTGAGTAATATCCAATGAGCGAAGAGGGAATAGCGAGAACGGCCGCAATAATCGGCAATGTAAAATCTCGCCGCACCGCGTACGAATATGCGGCTACGGCACCAATGACAAGGGCAAGGACGATGACAATTAAAAGAATGGACTTTGTTTTGTTTTCACGAATCTGGTCGTGAAGGTTCGGCATTAGAAGGCCACTTTCGGTACGCTTTTTTCTGCTTCGTCTTCCAGTTCAAAATATTCTTGCGGGGTAAATCCAAAGCTTTTGGCTACAATATTAGTAGGCACAGATTCAATTGCCGTATTGTAATCGCGCACATTCGTATTGTAGAACCGCCGCGCCGCCTGAATCTTATTCTCGGTATCAGACAGTTCCCGCTGGAGCTCGAGGAAGTTCGTGTTGGCCTTCAGCTCTGGGTACGCCTCCACCACTGCTAAAAGACCTCGGAGAGATGCTGTTAACGCATTTTCGGCCTGCGCCCGCTCCGCGGTAGTTTTTGCGCCCATCGCTGCGCTGCGCGCCGCCGTTACGTTTTCAAAGGCAGTGCGCTCATGACCGGCGTACCCCTTGACTGTCGCCACCAAGTTGGGGATGAGATCGTACCTTCGCTTCAGTTGCACATCGATATCGCTCCAAGCTTCTTTTACTTGATTGCGTCTCCTGATCAGCGAGTTGTATGTCATGAGTAGCCAAGCGGCCACTACAACAACAACAATGACAATAATCCAGGCGAGCACATTCATATCGCTCGTATGGTACAATACCAAAGATCTATGAGCAAGGAGGGAAGATGATATGGCCCTTTTCGGTACACCCAGTGCGTTTCTTGGATTAGACATTGGCTCGTCTAGCTTGAAGCTGGTAGAGCTAGTCAACCGCCGCCGGCGCATTGAAATTGCGACGTATGCGCAAGCCAGCTTCCCCAACTTGCTCATTAACCCCCAAGGTGATGAGCGTGCTGCCGTCTCTCAAACCGCTGACACGGTAGCCGCCATGCTCGATCGCGCCAATGTTTCCACCGATGCGGTTGTGGCAGCGCTTCCCAATAGCGTGGTGTTTTCTACAGTTCTTACTTTGCCTTCTCTCCCGGAAAAGGAGATTGATAAAGCCATTCACTTTGCGGCCCGGGATGTTGTCCCAGCTGATCTCGACGACATGGTCTTGGGTTGGAGCCGCCTGTGTGAAGCGCCCCATATGGATACAGACCAGACCACTAACACATCCGCCGACTTGTCCACCACCGCCTCAGCGAAGGCGGAAGCGGCGGCAGGGGAGGGAGCAGTGCCCGTGTTTGTCACAGCGGCGCCGAAGGACATCGTCAATCGATACCTAAAATTGATGGATATTTTAAAATTGCAGCTCCATGCTCTTGAGGTAGAAACCTTTCCCTTAGTCCGCTCTTTGTTTGAGAACGTTGCCACCGCCACCGGTCTTGTGGCCGACATCGGAGACCGAACCACCACCCTGCATATTATAGAAGCCGGCACCCCCCGGCTGTCACACACAATCGAGTATGGTGGGTACTCTCTGACCAGTGCTTTGGCAGAGAAGCTAGGAATAAGTGCGGAAGAGGCTGAGCAGCAGAAAATTGCCCATGGGCTAAGCGCGAGTGGCCCGCCGCCATTACGGGAAGCTACCCTGGCCGCGCTTGAACCGCTCGTGCAACAGGCGCGCAATTTACTCGGGCTGTACCAATCGCAAGGGGGGCAACCGCTCAGCCGCACCATTCTTATCGGGGGAGGAGCGAATCTGAAGGACCTGACAAATTTCTGGCAGCAGGCGCTCGGACATGTAGCTGTTGTCGGGAATCCCTGGCGCGGCCTGGCGTACCCTGCTTCTCTGGAACCTCGCTTGCAACTGCTTGGACCTACCTTCGCGGTTGCCGTCGGCCTTGCCGAGCGCGGAGTGCGTGGCGTACAATGAACGGCGTGGCAGAAATCAACCTCGCTCCTGGCAGTGAATACTTAGGCCTCGTAAGGAAGCGCCGGCGGCGCGTATACGCCTGGACATTTCTGATTGCCGCCGCAGTCGCAGTAGTTTGGGGAGGGCTTTTTGTTTATCAGCAGCAATTGATCCAAAAAAAGCGGGAAGTTGACCGTCGCCTCGCCGCCGTTGAAGCCGAGATCACCCGCCTGGGCGACCAAGCGACGCGCGTCACACTATTCGAAGGCCGCCTGGCTGCAGTTGATGACCTGCTCAGCGACCATGTGACCTGGGATCCATTCCTGCAAGATCTGGAACGACTCTTACCTCCGCCTGCGATCGTAACTCGTATCGAAGTAAACGTTACCGAGGGAAAAGTTGAATTAGGCGGCGAAACTCCGGACATAGATACGGTCTCCCAGACCCTGGCCAGTCTTGCCTCGACACCTTCCCGGCCTACCATTTTTTCCTCAGCCACGCTCGAAAATGTAAACCGGGTGCAGCAGGATAATATCGCCGGGGAAGCCATATCGGTACGGTATGAGTTTGCCGCCAGTTTAAACTTTGACACCGCCAAAGTACGCTATGGCCAGTAGCATCAATACATCATATTTAGTCTTGGCAGGAGTCGTTGTAGTGAGCTTGGCGCTTCTCTTTGCCGTCCTGCAACCGCTCATTGGTGAGATTCAAGCTGTCCAAGTTGAGATCGAGAATCGGGAACAGTTGTTGGCTGAGCGCGAGGCATTCTTACGTACGCTTGACCAGAAAATCGCTATCTTGGCGCGGGAAGCCAAGCATGAGCAGCAATTGAATGTAGTTTTACCCGTCTCTGGAGAGGAAGAGGATGTGCTGCGGGTTATCCACCAAGCTGGCACTGCTTCCGGAGGCACCGTGCGGCGGATCAACAATATTAGCTCGGGCATTCAAAATTCCATTAACAGCCGCCGCGCTCGCGGGGAGGGAGTAAGAGTTCCGGCCACCGTGCTGCCTTTAGGAGTCGAACTTGATTTTACCGGTTCATACCAGCAGTTGCGCGTCTTTCTCACTGAACTGCAGCGCTCCCCCCGGCTTTTAGATGTTGCCGCGCTCGAGATCCACCGCAATGCGCAACTGGCCGACTCCGTCACGGCTACTATGACAGTGCAATTCTATCGCTATGCCGAACCAAAAGCCTAACATTATTGTTATTCTCGGTGGCCTGCTCCTGCTCGTCGTGGTAGGCGCTGCTGCCGTGTGGTGGTTCTTGCCTTCCGCGGAGCCGCTGACCCCGCCGTCAGCTGAGCGCCCTTCCCCGCCAGCGGCACAGGGGGGCGCCGTCTTTGACCTCAAGCTGTTTGATCGGTCGCAATACCAAGGTCTAAGCCACCAGCTCATAGAGACCGGCTCTCTACCTGTCCAAGCGCCCGCGGGAACAGGGAAGGCTAATCCGTTTTTGTAGCACCTCCTCATCATGGCCGATCAGTTGCAAGCGACTGTTCAGCTCTTAGTCGAGCGTGGGCTGCTTTCGCAAGATGCGGCTCAGCAGGTTGAAGCACGCTCGGCCGCGAGCGGCACCCCAGCCACTGATATCCTGCGGGAGGAACGGCTCGTTGCTCCCGATGCCTTAGCCCAAGTCATTTCGGCCGCCACCGGCGTGCCATACGTCGACCTTACGAAGGTAGCGGTGAAGGAGTCAGCTATGGCTGATATTGCCCGCAAAGCCGCGGCCACATATCGTTTCGTAGCGTTTGACCAGCAGAACGATAAACTGCTCGTTGCCCTGGAAAACCCACTCAATTTTCAAGCGCTCGAGGCTATTAAATTTATTGCCCGCAAGCGCGGGCTTTCTCCTCAGATATACGTTGCTTCAGCTGAGGCGATTGAAAAAATTCTGGGCGGGTCAATCAAGATCCAGGCAGAAATTGGCGGCGCTCTGCAAGATTTTAGTAAAGAAGTTGAAGCCGCCGCCAAGGTTGAGGGTGCAAGCCAAAGCGAGAAAGATATTGAACGGTATCTAGAGGAAGCGCCGGTCACGAAAGTCGTAGCGGTGATGATTCGCCATGCGATCGAAGGCAATGCTTCCGATATCCACGTGGAACCGACAGAGAAACAGGTGCGTATCCGCTACCGCGTCGACGGCAATTTGCGCACCTCGCTGTTCCTTCCCCGCAAAGTACATGCTGCCATCGTCTCGCGCATTAAGATTCTGTCCAATCTTAAAATTGACGAAACCCGTTTGCCACAGGATGGTCGTTTCTCAATCACAGCCGAAGGCCGCGCCTTTGATTTCCGGGTAGCGATCATGCCGACCGCATACGGGGAAAAAGCCGCGCTGCGTCTCCTGGATAAAACTCGCGGCGCGCCTTCTTTAGAAGAGCTGGGGGTAACTGGGCCCGTGCAAAAAATATTTCAGCAGCATCTCAATTCTCCTCATGGCATTATCTTAATTTCTGGCCCGACGGGGGCGGGCAAATCTACCACTCTCTTTAGTGCGCTCTCCACCATTAATGATCCAGTGCTTAATATCGTCACCCTCGAAGACCCCATCGAGTATGAAATCGAAGGCGTCAACCAAACGCAAGTACACCCTGAAATCGGGCTCTCTTTTGCTTCAGGGCTGCGCAGCATACTCCGCCAAGACCCTGACATTATTATGGTGGGAGAAATCCGCGACGGCGACACCGCCGGACTCGCCGTGCATGCTGCTCTCACCGGCCATCTGGTGCTCTCCACTATCCACACGAACGACGCCATCGGCGTCATCCCTCGCCTCATCGACATGGGCATCGATCCGTTTCTCCTCGCCGCCAGCTTACGTCTCTTAGCGGCGCAGCGCCTCGTGATGCGTCTGTGCCAGGAATGCAAGCAAGAAGTAGAAATCAGCGATGCCGTCCGCACCGTTATTGAAAATGATCTTTCTCATGTGCCCGAGGAGTATAAAACTCTCGATAACCAGCGTAACCCCAAAGCCTTGTACCATAGTCCGGGCTGCCCGGCCTGCCATGAAGGTACGTCCCTGGGCCGGCTGGGGATCTTTGAAGTCGTTCCCATAACCCGTAAACTCAGAGGGGCTATCGACGCCGGCAAGGATTATGATACACTACACGATATCGCACGCAGCGAAGGCTACCTTACTATGCGCCAAGATGGAATCCTTAAAAGCCTCGCCGGACTCGTTCAGTACGAGGATGTTTTGCGCGTGACCGCAGAAAATGCAGAAGAGGAACTATGAACCAACCGCTTTCCATTCTCTTAGTTGAAGACGACTCCTTCATTTCTGGCATGTACCAGACGAAGCTCTCAGGCTTAGGGTACCAGGTAGAGTTGCAAGAAGACGGCGAAGCTGCCTCGGAGAGGCTGAACCGCGACCCGCTGCCTGATTTGGTGTTACTGGACGTTGTCCTGCCGAAGAAAGATGGTTTTGAAATTCTGGAAAGCCTGCGTGCCAATGATCGCACCAAGCGGCTGCCGGTAATTTTGCTGACCAACTTGGGCCAGAAACCCGACGTTGAACGCGGCATTAAGCTCGGAGCTGACGACTATATCATTAAGGCTCACTACACGCCCTCCGAAGTCGTCGACAAGGTTAAGGCAGTGCTCGCTGGTCATGCGAACCGTAAATGACTTGCTCCAAGAGGGGAAGGAGGCAGGAGCGTCTGACGTCCATATAAGTTCCGGCCGGCCGCCATATTTTCGCGTGGACGGGCGCCTGCATGCGGTGAGCCCCGAGCCGCTCGCCCCGGCGGAAGCGGAACAGATGATGGACGCCCTACTCAAGGAGCACGCCCGCAGTCAGGAAGAGCTTACTAAGGAACGCCAGACTGACTTCTCCTACGCGTTAAGCGACGGTACGCGCTTTCGGGTAAACGTGTTCTACCACTTAGGCGTTCTCGCCGCGGCGCTGCGGCTTATTCCCAGCACCATCCGCACCGTAGAAGATCTGCATTTGCCTCCTCAAATTCTTAACTTTACCTCTCTGAAACAGGGGTTTGTTCTGGCGGTAGGACCAGCTGGGCACGGCAAATCCACTACGTTGGCTGCGTTAATTGACCACATCAATCAAGAGCGCGCGGAACACATTATTACCGTTGAGGACCCTATTGAATACGCTTTTTACGATAACCAATCAATTATCGATCAACGCGAAGTGGGCAGCGACGCGGATAACTTCAGCACCGCTATTCGCGCGACGTTGCGCCAAGATCCCAATGTCATCATGATTGGGGAATTGCGCGATCTAGAATCCATGCGCACCGCCATCACGGTGGCGGAAACCGGGCACCTTGTCTTTGCCACTCTGCATACGAACGATGCGGCCCAGACCGTCGAGCGTATTATCGATTCCTTTCCGCCTTCTCAACAAGGACAAATTCGTTCTCAGCTCGCCGGAGCGCTCTCGGGGGTTATCTCACAGAGGCTCCTGCCCTGGACGCAGGGAGGCCGGATTCCAGCCACCGAGATTATGGTGGCTACCGCTGCTATCCGCAATGTTGTGCGTGAGGGAAACTACCACCAGATTTTAGGCATCATACAAACTTCTTCAGACGCAGGCATGCAAACCCTAGACACGAGTCTGCAAGGGTTAGTCGATGCCGGCGCGGTGCGCCTAGAAGATGCCCGCCCATACTTCACCTCGGTCCGCACCCCGGGACGCTAAACGCGTATGGCTCAATTTTCATACAAAGCCCGGAGTAACGATGGACAATTGACGCGTGGCAAGCTGCGGGCGCCGACGGTGGAAAGAGCCACCGCTCTTTTGCGGACGCATGGGTTGACGCCCGTTGACATCACTCCTCTGGATGCGGGCAAGAACGTGCTCACTCGCAACGTGTTTGGCAGCCCGATGAACCGAAAAGATTTAATCCTTTTTAGCCGCCAGCTTGCCTCGATGATCCAAGCGGGAGTGCCAGTCTTAGAAGCCCTGCGTGCTATGGAGCACCAAATTGACAAGAAAACATTTCAAGAAACTGTACGAGACTTGGCCTATGGGGTGGAAAGCGGCGAAGCTCTTTCGCAGGCCATGAGTAAACACTCCAATGTATTTAATCCATTTTACCTGGGCGTTGTCCGCACCGGAGAGGCAAGCGGGCGACTCAGCCACGCCTTAGAAGTGCTCGCTAACCAAATCGATCAAGATTACGCCTTCATTCAAAAAGTTCGCGCTGCCTTAATTTATCCCGTGTTCGTGGTGGTCGTGGTGATTATCTTGAGTCTGATTATGCTCATCTTCGTGCTCCCCCAGCTCACGGGCTTATTTTCGGAAGCCGGCGTGGTTCTACCGTGGCCCACGCGTCTCCTCATTGCCGTGACTGGCTTTTTCCAACGGTTCTGGCTGCTTGTGATTCTGGTTGCGGCCGCTCTCGGCGTGATTGCTCGTTCATATTTCAAAACTCCCGAAGGGCAGTACACCTTTAGTTCCTATCTCTTGCGTCTGCCGGGGATCCGAACGCTCATCCAAAAAATCTACTTGGCACGCTTATCCTCCGTGCTTGAAACCTTATTTGAAAGCGATGTGCCCGTTATCCAATCGCTTACCCTCGCTCGGGATGCTATTGGCAACCGCGTCTATCAGCGCATTTTGGTTGATACCGCTAAAGCCGTGCGTGACGGCGCCTCGCTTTCCTCCGTCTGGCAGCACGAAGCCTCTATTCCGCCGCTCCTCACCACCATGGTGGCTGTAGGGGAGCGGAGCGGCAATGTCTCCCGCGCGTTTGGCGAAGCCGCCCGCTTTTTCCGGCGTGATGTCGATGCCGCGTTCTCCTCAATTACCGTTCTCATCGAGCCGATTTTGATTGTCGTCTTAGGCGTGGGGGTTGGCATCGTGGTGGCTGCCGTACTGTTACCCATTTACAATCTCGTTTTGGTACTGTAGAGCGTGATATACTGAAAACGGTCGTATGTGGATAAGTTTTGGAATTCGAGAGGAGGTGAGAGTGTTATATGGTTAAAACTCAACGTGGTTTCACTCTCATCGAGTTGCTGGTTGTTATTGCCATTATTGGTATTTTAGCTGCTCTCGTGTTAGTAGCCCTTGGAAATGCCCGGGATAAAGCCAATGATGCTCGTATCAAGTCTAACATAGGGCAGCTACGCACCTTGGCTGAAGTTCACTACGATAGCAATAGCGCTTCGTATGCGAACTTCGGTAGTTGCGCTTCCGGTACGGTAGCCAATTGTGAGGGCGATATTGACGCTTCAATTACGTCCCTTCGCTCGGATACCACTGATGCCGGCGGTACAATCTCGGCAGTCTCAAACGCTGCCACCTTCTGTGTGGAATCTACCTTAGTCAGTGATCCTAACAGACGTGTGTGCGTGGACCAGACTGGTGACTTCAAAGAGAACACTGCGGCTCGGTGTACTCAAGCTGGTAATACCTGCTGAAGTTAGTGCAGAGAGTGAGGCCTCTATAGTTAAGGGGCCTGCCCCGCACCGAGCTGTGCTCTGGTGCGGGGCGTTTTGTTACACATTTCCTGTGGTATGATTTCTCATATGCGCCATCAGCAAGGCCTCACGTTCATAGAAATCCTTCTCGTGATCGCCGTCTTAGGAATACTTCTGACGCTGGTACTGGCCACCGTTACTTCCAGCCGTCAGAAGGCCGTGGACAATCGCACCCGCAGCAACATTGGCCAAATCCGTCTCCTGGCTGAAATTGCTTTCGATAGTAATGGAGGTACATACTTCGAATGGTCTAAGGAAAGCAGCATCCAGACGGATCTCACGCGGCTCTTGGAAAAAATTGATGAAGACGCTGGTGATGCGGCAGGGCCCCCGTATGTAACCCTCGTTCGGGAAAGTCAGAAGCAGAATTACTGTGTGAGTGCGCCGCTCAAAGCCGGCAGCGGGAATTTTTACTGTGTGGATTCCACAGGAAAGTTCCGCACCACTTCCAGCGCTTGTCCCGACTTCGGCGATGAAACCTCCGGGGATCCACCCTTGCGATGCCCTGGCAATTAGTCCTGCTGGCCCTGGTTGGAGCTTCCCTCGGCAGTCTCATCAACGTCTTGAGCTTGCGCTATGGCAAGCCCGGCGCTCTCATTACCGATCGCTCCCGGTGCCCGCACTGTGGAGGGGAACTCCGCTGGTGGGAATTAATTCCTGTCGTTTCCTTTATTGTCCTGCGCGGGCGATGTGCTCGGTGTGAAGCGGCTATTTCTCCGCAATACCCAGTGGTGGAAGTGCTCAGCGCTTTGTTTTGGGTCTGGCCATTTCTGCCCTGGCCTGAAAGTAGACCGGAGTATGCTCTAGCCGTCTCCATCGCTGCTATTCTCACTGCGCTCCTGCTGCTCTTCCTCATCGATCTTAAGACTATGATCCTGCCTGACATCTACATTGTGTATTTGGCTATCTTGGTCTTGCTTCGCCTCTGGGCTATACCTCCGGCGGTACCCCGGGCGCACGTAGTGGGGGCAGTCACGGGTGCCGGCTTCCTCTTGCTGCTCTGGTTTGTTACCCGCGGCCGGGGCATCGGTTTTGGAGATGTTAAACTCATGATTCCGCTCGGGCTTCTCTTGGGGCTGCCCGCCACGGCCGCCTTACTGTGGGTAGCCTTTGTGGCCGGGGGAATGATGGCTGCCTGTCTTCTGCTAGCACGGAAGGCTTCCTTAAAAACGGCCGTCCCGTTTGGACCGTTCCTCATTGCGGCCGCCTCCCTCGCCTTGCTCTGGCCCGCTCTCCCGGAATTGCTGTTCGCACCTTTCGTGGTCTAGTACACTTATACCTATGCAGTGGAATAGAGGGCTGACATTGCTGGAAGTGATGGTAACAGTCACCATGCTTACGATTGTTACATATTTAACTGCCTCCGCCTTCCCGATCGTGCGGCAAAATGAGGCGCTGACGCATGCCACCCAGCAGCTCACGTCCTCCCTGCGGGCGGCACAAATTCAGGCTTTAGACGAACAGCGCCATCCTGATTGTTTAGAGCGAGTAGGCTCGTCTCCGCGGGATCAAAAAAGGTGCTCAGACCTAGGCATTATGCTGCAAGGGAGCGACATCATCACGTTTGCCGACATACACGATAATAACCAATTTGATTCCGAAGATTTTCGCGTGCAAACAGGTAAGCTGGCAAAACCAGTGAGTGTCGTCAGTCCCGTCAGCCTGCTCGTTGAAGCCACGCCGCCCAACGTTATTTTATACGTGGATGGGAACCCCCTGGGAGCAGGCACGGATACCACGGTTATTTTGAAGGCCATCACCTTGAGAAGCCGGGAGCGTACAATATCCTTATCAATTTCTGCCTATGGCGTGGTCAAACGGTAACAATAACAATCAAAGCACACAGCTGGGGCTTTCGCTCCTAGGCACTCTCTTAGCTGCCTTTCTTTTGGCGACCACTGCCGTGGTGGTCAGCCGCTTAGTCGCACGCACTGAGCGGGCTACCCAAACCAGCCGGGAATTTATTGTGGCTACTGCAGTCGGCCGAGAGGGCCTAGAACTGGTACGCGCCGTCCGGGACACCAACTGGTTTTTGAAGCGATCAGATAATCGCCACTGGACAAAAGGGTTATGCAGCAATGACGACACGGGCGAACAGTTCTCAGAAACCCGAGAGTTCACCCTGGATGCCGACACGGTGCGCCGGCTGGAGTCAGTCGGCGACAGCGATAAATCCGCCCTGCACATCGCGAGCAACGCTGAATGGGTCCATGACATAACTCCTCGCGCTACGCCGTACCAGCGGCTCCTCTCAGTTGATTGCCGCGACAAAGATGTCTCTATTCTTGTGACCGCCAAAGTGAACTGGCGGGGGGGAGATCGGCAAGAACACGAATGGACCGTAAGCGAGCGCCTCTATGACTGGATGCCGCAGTAACGAGGGGCCTGCCCGCCGGCAGGCAGGGTACACTCTTATCGAGCTCCTGGTAGCGCTGGGGGTGTTTAGTGTCGTGGTCATTATGATCGCTGGCCTCATTACGCGCCTGGTATTTATCGAGCGGCGCGATATGGGCGAACAAGCCATTGAGGAAGACGTACGCTTTGCCTTAGAAGTATTTAGCCGTGAGGTACGGCTTGCGTACGCCGCCACGTTTGCTCTGCCTGATGATACGGGCAAAAGCATAGTCATGCGCAATCAAAACGGGAATTGCGTCAACTACCGGCTGAGTGCAGAAAACGGCACGCTTGAGCGTTCCGAGGTAAGCGCTGGAGGGACTGACTGTCTGTCCGCCAGTTTTGTCGGTTATGCTCCGCTGACCAGCAACTTAGTAGTATTTGATGTGCTGCGGTTTGATATTCCGGATAACGTGTACAACCGGGGAGACAACCGCCTCGATCGGCAAGGGTTTGTCACTATGATAATCAAGGCTCGAGCGCTCAATAAAGCAACTCCTCCTTTAGAACTCCAAACCACCGTTACCTCTCGTCAAGTAAAAGTGTTCCCAACCCTATGAGTGAACGCGGCGCAGTCTCTGTTTACATGGCCTTAATCATTTCCGTGCTGATTGTGAGCAGCGCGTTGATTTTTAACAGTATTCTCGTGCGCCAAATTCATCTCGGCCGGGCGGTAGCCAATTCTGAGCGCGCCTTTGCGGCGGCGAACACAGGCTATGAGCAAGCCTTGCACCACCTGACAACTACGACGGATCTGACGGTTGAGGGGGAGGGAGAAGTAACCTATGACAATGAAAAAGCCGCCTACACTTTTAAAGGACAAGTGTTTGTGCGCGACAATATTCGTGTGCCGTGCGTGCTCTCGAGCGGCACCTACCGCGATGAAACCCGCCGTCTCTTCTCTGGCCCCCCCGAATGCGACTTGATCTCATCGTGAAACTTGATACTTGCTACTCAATACCTGATACTTTCAGGTTATGACCAAAGCCGAGGCGAAGCAGAGAATTGAAAAGCTGCGGCAGGAGATTAACCATCACCGATACCTCTACCACGTCAAAGACAAAGAGGAGATATCGGCGGCCGCGCTGGATAGTTTGAAGCACGAACTTGAACAACTGGAGCAGGAATTTCCAGATTTGATCACCCCAACTTCGCCTTCCCAGCGCGTGGGTGGCAAGCCCTTGCCCGAATTTGCCCACGTTCAGCACAAGACACGCATGCTCTCTCTCCAAGATGCCTTTAGCGTTGAGGAGCTCGAGGCTTGGGAAGCTCGCAACCGAAAAATCCTCCCCAAGGATTTTGATTACTTCATTGAACCGAAAATTGATGGGGTGGCTATTTCCCTAATCTACGAAAACGGTATTCTCACGACAGGTGCTACGCGCGGAGACGGTGTCACCGGTGAAGACGTTACTCAAAATCTCAGGACAATCGAATCTATTCCACTCGAGCTGCGGAAATTGATGAAGGGGAGGATAGAGATACGCGGTGAAGTGTACATGCTGTACAAGGATTTTGAGAAAGTAAACAGGCAGCGCGCCAAGGAGGAGAAACCTTTGTTTGCGAATCCGCGTAACTTTTCTGCTGGCTCTATTCGCCAGCTCAATCCGGTGCTCACCGCCGCTCGCCCCTTGCGCTTCTTTGCCTGGGAAATCACGAGTGGTATCGACGTGAGCACCCGGGAGCAGGAGTATGAAACGTTACAAGAACTAGGGTTTCCCACTCCGCCCGGAGGAGAGCCAATCAAAAGTCTCAAAGAATTTCCCAAGCTCGCCGCGCGCTGGGAGAAAAAGCGGGCCAAGCTGCCATTTCAAGTGGATGGGCTGGTACTCAAGATTAATAATCTGCGGGATGCCAAGCGCCTCGGCATTGTCGGCAAAGCCCCGCGGGGCTCCATCGCGTATAAATTTTCCGCCGAGGAAGCCGCCACCCTCGTGGAAGACATTGTGGTACAAGTCGGCCGTACCGGAGCGTTGACTCCCGTTGCCCACCTAAAACCTGTCCCCGTCGCAGGAAGTACTGTCTCGCGCGCCACCCTTCACAACGCTGATGAGGTTGCTCGCAAAGATGTTCGTGTAGGGGATACCGTTGTTCTGCACAAAGCCGGCGACATTATTCCGGAAGTAGTGAAAGTATTGTTCAAGTTGCGCCCTAAAGGTGCCAAGCCGTTCAAAATGCCCAAGAGATGTCCTGTCTGCGGATCTCCAGTGGAGTGGCCTGCCCGCCGCAGCCTTGGCGAAGGCCGGGTCACGCGCTGCCCCAACCCCAAATGTTTCCCTCGCCAGCGCGAAAGAATTCTACATGCCATCGGCCGGGATGCATTTGATATCGACGGTCTCGGTGAAAAAATCGTGGAGCAACTCTTGCAAGAAGGCTTAATCAAAGATCCACCGGATTTATGGGAACTGGAAGAAGGCGACTTAACTCCACTGGAGCGATTCGCCGAGAAATCGGCGCAGAATATCGTGAACGAAGTTCAGTCACACAAAAAAATCCCCCTGGCGAGATTCCTTGTAGCTTTGGGGATCCCCAATGTGGGTGTTGTTACGGCGCAAGATATTGCGCGCGAGTTCGGAATCTTAGAGAAAATCATGGGTGCTTCGCTAGCGGATTTTCAACAAATCTCGGGGGTAGGGGATATTGTAGCCGAAAGCCTCGCCGAGTTCTTTGGTTCCAAAGAAGGCAAAGAACTTGTTAAAAAATATAAGGATGTGGGCATACAAGTAGCCACCGAAAAGAATACGGGCCCGCTCAAAGGCAAAACCTTCGTGTTCACCGGATCCCTAGGCGAGATGACTCGGGACGAGGCCAAGCAGCTCGTGATGTCGCTTGGCGGTAAGGTTGCCGCAACCGTCGGTGAAAAAGTAGATTACGTGGTCGTGGGCGAAGACGCCGGCAGCAAAGCCGCCAAAGCCGAATCCCTAGGCCTGAAAATAATTACTCCGGAGCAATTTAAGCGCATGGTAAGCTAGTTATGATGAACAAAAAGGAAATCACAATCCTTGGCGTACCAACTCATTGGGGTATAGGCCTAAAAGAGCTAACAAAAGGGCCAACTATTTTTAGAGAGCAAGGCACAGTGGAAAAGCTTGAAATTGCCGGATTTGAAGTCGAAGACAGTGGCGATATCGATTGCGATTCAGATAAGGATGTTGAGATCACGAACCCGCGGCTACGCTTCGTTGATGAAGTAGCGGCGGTTGCACGTGCAGTGTCCAGAAAAGTTGAAGACATAATCAGCAGCGGGCGGCGTCCGGTTGTAATCGGTGGTGACCACTCCACAGAAATAGGTGCTATTTCAGGCGCCGCAAAAGCACTAAAGGGAAAACTGGGAGTCATTTACATTGACGAACATGGTGACATTAGTACAGATAAGACAACTGACTCCGGCCTAATACATGGCATGTCTCTTACATCTGTTATGGGCATGGGTGATAAGCGCCTCGCGAGCGTGAGCGGGGTACCCGTGCGAAAAGAAAACGTGTTGCACATTGGTGGGGATCAATTCGATACGCACGAGCTTGAACTGGTAGAGGCCGAGCAAATCAAAATGATTAAGCTCGTGGACATTATTAATGACGGTATGCGACCAGTGGTTGAAGCAATCAATCAGTTGGACGAAACGGTTGACGGAGTCTGGGTGAGCTTGGATCTAGATTCAATCGATGCCCACGATGCGCCAGGAGTGTCCATGCCAGACCGATTTGGCCTTAGCTACCGAGAGATTTCAAATCTTGCTCGGCATATAGGACAGCACACCAAAGTAGTTGGAATAACGGTTGCTGAGTATAACTACTCAAAGGACAAGAACTACCGGACCGTGGAGTTGGCGACCGAAATAGTTGCTTCCGTACTAGGTGGCGAGTACACGTGGTATCACTCAGATTGGATGAGAGGTAATACAGCGAGAATAATCCAGCAAGATGTTTTGGCGAGCGGTGGCTTGTTTGACCAGGTTGTTGCCAGGCTGCAAATCACAAAAGTCGATGCTAAGAGACTGAAGGCATGGGAGACAAAAGCTAAGACATTCTTGAAAAATGTAGCGGCTGGCAAAGTGACCAGTAAAACTGCGCTTTCCCTGGAGGATTTCGCCTTATTGGTCGGTTTTTCAGAACCCGGAGAAAAGGCAGAAAGGAAACTAAGAAAGCAACGCCGTGATATTTTTTGGCGATCTTCAAAGGATATACAGCAGGACACTTCCTTGGGCTTGTTTCAAATCGATGTGCCTCGACTTTCTTATGACCAGCGTCGCGAACTTCTCGACCACTTTGTGAAAATTGTGTATGAACCTTTATACAGACCAGAGCAACAGGCCAGTTTGATACAGTGGATGTCAGGCAAAAACCGACAGCAATTCAAGGAAAAAAACGTTATTAAAGTCGGTATTTTGCACTCATTGAGTGGGACTATGGCCATGAGCGAGACTTCCCTTGTAGACGCGTATTTAATGGCGATCGATGAAATTAATGAGCGCGGGGGAGTGCTAGGCAAAAGATTGATGGCAAAAATCGTGGATGGTGCATCCGACCCAGAGCGATTTGCAGAAGAGGCAAAAGTACTGATCACGAAAGAAGGCGTCCGGTCCGTATTCGGCGGCTGGACATCAGCCAGCCGAAAAACTATGAAGCCTGTATTTGAAAAGTATGAAAACTTGCTCTGGTATCCCGTGCAATACGAGGGACTAGAGCAGTCACCTAATATTGTGTATACAGGCGCAGCTCCAAATCAGCAGGTCTTGCCAGCCGTAGACTGGGTGTTCAAAAATCTTGGCAGACGCTTTTTCTTAGTGGGGTCAGACTATGTATTCCCGCGGGCGGCGAACGAAATCATTAAGGAGCGTATTCACGAAATCGGGGGAGAAATTGTAGGCGAAGAATATCGTGTCTTAGGCAGTACGGACTTTAGGGATGTGGTGAAGGCTATCCAAGCTGCAAAACCTGATGTAATTTTGAATACCATCAATGGAGACAGTAATCTCTCTTTCTTTGAATTGTTGCGTAATGCTGGTATTCGCTCGAGTGATATTCCAACAATTTCGTTCAGCATCGCCGAAGAAGAAATAAACGATATGGAGCTAAACCAAGTTATAGGAGATTATGCCGTGTGGAATTATTTCCAAAGTTTAGAGTCAGAAGCAAATCAAAAATTCATATCGAATTTTAAGAAGAAATATGGCAAAGATCGGGTTGTAGATGATCCGATAGAGGCCGCATACAACAGCGTTCATCTATTCGCTAAGGCTGTGGAAAAGGCGCAATCAGAAGACCCTGCGGATATCCGTAAGGCACTCGGCGGATTAAGTCTCAACGCGCCTGAAGGGAGAGTCGAAATCGACGCCGACTCGCAACATGTCTACCGGGCAGTGCGTGTGGGCAAAATCGATATCGACGGCCAATTTGAAATTGTCTGGAACTCGGACAAATCGACGAAACCAGAGCCCTATCCAGTGTATCGTGACCAAGGCTCTTGGAATAAGTTTCTCAACGACTTGTACGTGGGCTGGGGGAAGCGGTGGTTCCGCCCGTTAGGCCATGCGCTCGCAGCGCGCTGACCTAGTCTGTTGACACCTGAAGCTTTTCAGAAAATGCTGAAGCAATGAGCGCTAAAGTTACACCGGAGGAAGTGAGAAAAGTGGCCGCCCTCGGCCGGCTCGGGTTAAGCGATGAAGAAGTAAAGCGCGCTACTCAGCAGCTCTCGGGAATTCTGGATCACTTCTCCCAGATCCAGAAGATTAAAACGAAAGGCGTACCAACCTCTGACGACGTCACCGGGCTTAAGAATGTCATTCGCGAAGATGAAGCTAAGCAAAATGATTTGTGCACTCCAGAGGAATTACTAAAAGCTGCCCCGGAAACAAAGAACGGCCAATTTAAAGTAAAGGCGGTGTTCGAGTAACTATGCCTAAAAAAAACGCTCGCGAAATCAAGGAAAAATCTTCTCAGACGCTTATAGAGGAATCTCTAGAGAGTATCCAAAACTGGGAACCTCACGTTCGCGCGTTCTTAGAAGTTTTTGAAGATAGCGCTCGTGCTCAAGCGAAAAAAGCTGACGCGAATAAAGAGCAAGGGAAACTGCATGGCCTTCCCGTTGCCATTAAGGATCTAATTTTGACCACCGAAGGTCACACCACAGCCGCTTCTAAAATTTTGGAGACCTTTGAGTCTCCATACGATGCCACTGTAATAAAACGACTGAAAGCCGCTGGCGCCATCATTGTCGGCAAAACGAACCTCGATGAGTTTGCCATGGGTTCAAGCAATGAGTATTCAGCATTTGGTCCCGTAAAAAACCCGTGGGATATGAGCCGGGTAGCTGGGGGCAGTAGTGGGGGATCAGCCGTCGCCGTGGCCACAGGCGAAGCTTGGGCTGCTTTGGGTACAGACACCGGCGGCTCTGTGCGCTTGCCAGCTAGCTTTTGCAATGTGGTGGGATTAAAACCCACCTACGGGCGTAATAGCCGCTTCGGAGTAATTGCGTACGCAAGCAGCTTTGATCAGGTAGGTATTTTTTCTCGCACGGTGAAAGATAATGCCTTGCTGCTTGAGATTTTAGCAGGCCAAGATGAATATGATGCCACCACCGCGCGCGAGCCAGTGGGAGATTATACAGGTGCCTGCCAGAAAGGAGTGAAAGGCCTCACCATTGGCCTACCTAAAGAATTTTTCGGTAAAGATGTTGAGCCTGAGATAGCCGAAACTGTCTCCGGTGCCGTGAAACAGCTGGAAAAGCTGGGCGCACGGTTGCAAGAAGTGTCTCTGCCTCTCATGCATGCCGCCGTTCCTACCTACTATTTACTCGTGAAAGCTGAAGCCTCTTCAAATCTCGCGCGCTTCGATGCGCTACGCTACGGTAAACTTCCAGTACAGGCTAAAAATTTGCTGGAACATTACTTAGAATCTCGTGGGAAATATTTCGGCTCTGAAGTAAAACGGGCCATTCTCATGGGAACCTACACACTCTCCGCCGGGTATGTAGATGCGTGGTACAAACAAGCCAGCCGCGTGCGCACCCTCATTCGGCGTGAGTTTGAAAGCCTATTTGAACAGGTTGACGTTATTGCGGGACCCGTCAGTCCTGAAGGGGTATTCCCACTAGGCAGCAAGGCCGACGATCCACTCAAAATGTATCTGGCTGATCTGCTAGCGGATCCCGCGAGCGTAGCTGGGCTGCCCGCACTCTCAGTTCCCGCCGGGTTCTCCAATAGTCTCCCAGTGGGTATGCAGTTGATTGCTCCACACTTCCGTGAGGATCTCCTCTTTCAAGCTGCCTACGCCTACGAGCAATCTCAGGATTGGTGGCAAAAAGTGCCAGAAATTCCAAGAACCGAATAACCACCCCGTTCCGCTAGCGCGGAACAACCCCCTCCTTCGTAAGGAGGGGAAAAGTACCCTCTTAATTTTCCTCCCCTTACGAAGGGGAGGGTGGTCGAACAAAGTGAGACAGAGGGGTCTGAATTCACCTTAGTGAATTCAAGAGGGAAACGCCCGTCATCTGCGGCGGTTTCTGGAGCTCGAGAATTTCGAGGATAGTTGGTGCCACATCCCCAAGTACCCCGATGGGGGAGGAAAGTATGTCACGGGTTTCCGATTCGCTTTTCGGGGTGGTTCGTCGGAGCACCTCATTGACATAGTAAAACGGCACCGGGTTGGCAGTGTGGTCAGTGGATACCTCGCCCGTTTGGTGATTTATTTTTTCTTCGGCGTTCCCGTGGTCAGCCGTTACGAGCATAACGCCGCCCGCCGCTTTCACCGCTTCGTGCAGGCGGGCGAGGCACGTATCCACAAACGTACACGCCTCAATAGTGGCGTCTAAGTTCCCTGTATGCCCGACCATGTCTGAGTTCGCGTAGTTCATGAAGATTACATCAAACTTTTCCTCTTGGAGGGCGGCAATGGTTCGGTCTGTAATCTCTTGAGCTGCCATCTGCGGCTGGTCAGCGAAGTTTTTAACAGATGAAGATTCAATCAACACGTGTTCTTCTCCAGGAAAAGGCTTCTCATGGCCCACGTTCAAGTAGTAGGTAATGTGCGCGTACTTTTCCGTTTCTGCGATGTGGAATTGAGTAAGGCCGCTTTCTGAAAGTACTCGAGCCAAAGGGTATTCCGCCGGCTGTTCAACAAAAATCGCCGGAGCGGGAGAAGCGCTGTCGTATTTCGCAAATGTTACGAACAATAAATCTTGGAATTTTTTTGTTTTAAACGGCACCGTTTCCGGCTGCACAAATGCCGCGGTGAGCTGTCTCGCTCTGTCCGGCCGAAAGTTGAAGAAGACAACAGCGTCCCCGTCTTGAATTTCTGCGATGGGGGCGCCTCCGCGCGTAATAGCCGTAGCGGGAATCATCTCATCCAAAACATTTTCAGCATACGCGTTTTCAATTGCCTGCCGGGCGCCCGGGGCGCCACTGCCCCTCGGGCCCCCAGTCAGCATGTCATACGCCGCTTGGGTACGATCCCAGTTCTTATTCCGGTCCATGGCATAAAACCTGCCGCTCACTGAGGCAATCGTTCCTACGCCGTATTTCCCCATTTTCTCTTCGAGCTGCGCGAGAAAAGTAAGCGCTGCCTTAGGGGGAGTATCACGCCCGTCCGTAAATAAGTGAACGTATACGCGCTCGCGGAACTTCTGCCGCATGGCCGCGTCCAGCAAGGCAAACAGGTGATTCATGTGGGAATGTACCCCCCCAGGCGATACTAAGCCTATTAAGTGCAGCTGCGAGCCTCGCTCGCGGGCGTGCTGAAAAGCGCTTTCGAGCAGCGGATTTTTAAAAAAGGAACCATCCGCAATGAAGTGGTTAATTCCTTCTAGTGTCTGGTACTGTACGCTGCCGGCGCCGATGTTCTTATGTCCTGTCTCAGAATCTCCTACTTCTCCCCAGGGGAGCCCGACCTCTTCACCCGCGGCCGCAATCGCCGCCGCCGGGTAGTGGAAAAGGAACTCATCCATCGTTGGTGTTTTCGCAGCCGCGATGGCATTGCCTTCCGCAATAAAGCTGATTCCCCAGCCGTCCAAAATAGTTACCACCAGAGACCTCGGTCGCATACCCTAGTACAAAGCTTGTGCCAGTAACATAGCCTGCCCGACCACAAATAAACACACCAAGCTAGCTGAGACTAAGCGTGGTGATCGTGATCGCAAACTTAGCTCAAAGCATGCTCCGGCGAACATTATTTCCCAAAAAAGCATTAAAGAGAAAAAATATCGGACTGATTGAGTTTGAGCGTACAGCAATACAGCCGTTACTGCCACTGTTAACCCCAACAAGAACCATACTGTGTCGCGCGGCAGGGAAACAATGGGTCTACCAGTGAATGCTGTCACTATTCCAACAAAGAAGCCCAAAGCCGCGAAGGGTGATATCAAGAAAATGTCCTCGGTGCCTAGGCGCGCCACTCCTAAAACATACGTATGCAAAGAAACATAGCGAAAGTTAAAACGGAAATGTTCTAGGGGATTCTCAAGGAATAAGGGATTAAGCAACGTAAACACAGCTGCCGTAGTTAGAGCCGCCATGCTTCCCAGTCTTCTTCCGTGCCGGTAGAAAATAAAAAATATTACTGGCAGAACTACCAACAGACTTATCGAAAAGTGACTCAGCAAACTTACACCAAAGCTTATTCCGAGAATGGCAGCAGTCCGAGCCGTAGGCCGTTTCTCTAAGAGAAGCAAACACAGTAACCCCAAGGCAGCGGCGGGCCCAGCTATGGCGTTCGCAACGCTACTTTGTACATACAGTGGATGCAAGATTGTTATTCCCGCCACCGTAACCCACCACCAGGAGTGAGGCAGAATGCTGTATGCTACGGTGGCCATGCCGGCGCCGAGCAAACTCACCAGAATAATCACACTTATTTCCAGGCTGTTCTCTGGTGACATTCCCAGCATCTGAAACGGCAACGCTGCCCAGAAGGATGGCAGTCCGGGATGAGCGGAGTAGTGAAGTTGCTGAAAGTGACCAGTGCGCACATCTGCGGCAAAGTATTGCAGTCGCTGCACCCAAATACTTTCATCAGTCAAAGTGTCTACCTTCCAAATCCATACCTGTACCGCGAGCGATACCGCCAAAACAATAAAAAAGACATGATACCCACGCATCATGCCTAGTTTAGCATCTCTAGTGCGGGCCCGGCCGGACTCGAACCGGTGGCCTCTTCCGTGACAGGGAAGCGCTCTAACCAACTGAGCTACGGGCCCAAATGTGTTGTAGACGTTAGAATATTGAAAATATGATGTTTTGTCTATACTGTTCACTACTACGGCGGGATAGCTCAGTGGTAGAGCGATGGACTCATAAGCCATAGGTCGTGGGTTCGATCCCCACTCCCGCTACATAAAAGACAGCCCCCATTTAGGAGGCTGTGAGACATCTGTGCGTTGAAACGCACAGTGCTACCATTGGGCAGTGGATTAACTAACGATGAGATAGATCTGTGTGCCTTTCGGCAAAATATCTCCCCCACTGCTGTGCTTTCAGCGTGCCCTGAATACATAGTCATACAAGCTGAGTTTTGCACCGTCTTGTAAAATTTTTGTGACAGGAGTTTGCGCCCAGAGGCAATTCTCGCTATATTAGGCCTCACTAGAGCGTGGCCCTAGTGTCTGATTCCTTATCAGAGATATACCGCGGGGTGGAGAAGTAGTATCTCGCCTGGCTCATAACCAGGAAATCGCAGGTGCAATTCCTGCCCCCGCTACACTTCGCGTATACTATCCCCATGACCTTGCAGACGTTTGTATGGGGAACAATTGCTGGTGCTATCTTAGGTTGGCTGGTATGGGTGGCTATCGTGGCCTGGCTTGACCCTGTGCAAGCCGGGTCAGTCGGCTTCATCTTATTCTTTCTCGCCTTATTTCTCGCCGTGGCCTCCTCCACCGCCATCGCCGGCTACGGAGCACGCCGGCTGATTGGGGGAGCGACTCATCCTTCTCACCACGTTCGCCCCAGCCTTCGCCAAGGTATTCTGCTCGGTGTCTTCTTTGATGCCATGCTGCTCCTACAGCTCTTGCGCTTGAGCCGCTGGTGGCTCACGCTAATTCTCATAGTCTTATTTTTATGTGTAGAGTTTGTCTTCCTAAGTTATGACCGCAACACCCGACGAGTTGCAACAGTTGAAGCAAGAGGCTCTGCCAGCGCTGGCTGAAGTTGAGACTGCGCGCGACCTGGAAGCGTGGCGCGTAAAATACATCGGCCGCAAGGGAGCTGTGCCGCTGCTCCTGCGCGCCGTTAAAAATCTGCCTGAGGCTGAGCGCAAAAGAGTGGGGAAGGAGGCCAATACTTTGCGCCATGAGCTAGAAGAACTATATCAAAGGAAGAAGGGAGAGGTTTCTCAGCAATTTGAAGGTATCCGCCAGCCCGGCGGACCTGCCGCCGTGGCAGGTAAGCTAACTCGCGGCCATCTTCATCCGATTACGCTAACTATTCAACGGGTTCGAGATATCTTAGCTGGCCTAGGTTTCTATATTGCGGAGGGCCCCGAAGTAGAAGAAGCCCACTACAACTTTGATTTACTGAATATTCCCCTCGAACACACGGCCCGGGGAGTTATGGACACATTTCAGATCCAAGAGCCAACTGGCCTTGTCCTGCGCACTCACACCTCGCCCGTGCAAGTGCGCGCTGTATTGGAAAACAACTTTGCACCTCCTTTCAAGGTGGCTTCCCCGGGGCGCGTATTCCGCGCCGAGCGTACTGATGCCACGCACGAGTCTACCTTTCACCAGTTTGAAGGGCTGGCCGTGGGGAGCGATGTCACGGTGGCCGATTTTAAAGGCGTGATCGAAGTTTTCTATTCCGCGTTTTTCGGGCGAGAAGTCAGTATTCGGTTGCGGCCGTCATACTTTCCTTTCGTTGAGCCTGGGTTTGAAGTGGATGTGACTTGTCCTTTTTGCAACGATGGCTGCCGAGTCTGCAAGTACTCGCGCTGGATTGAAATCATGGGCGCGGGCATGGTGCACCCGAATGTTTTACGCAACATGAACGTTGATCCTAAGAAGTTTCAAGGGTACGCCTTTGGTGGTGCCATCGACCGCCTGGCGATGCTCTGGCATGGCATCGGTGACATCCGCTTGTTCTGGTCCGGAGACATCCGTTTCTTGAAGCAATTCAATTAAGTATGCGTATTTCCTACAATTGGGTGAAAAGCCTGGTACCTGATCTCACGCTGACGCCGCGCGAGCTCGCGGAGCTCTTAACCAAGCACAGCTTTGAAACTGTAGTCGGTCAAGAATACGGCATCCCGGCCGGGGTTAAAACAGTCCGCATTACTAAGCTAGAGAAGCACCCCGATGCCGATAGACTCAGGCTGGCCACCATTACCGATGGACAGCAGGAGATAACGGTTGTCTGCGGCGCACCCAATATTAAAGTTGGGCAAGTAGTGCCATATTCTCCCCCTGGCATTGAGTTAAAAGATGAAAAAGGTGCTTCCTTCGTGGTCAAGGAAGCAAAGATTCGTGGTGTTGCGAGCCCGGGAATGCTTAACTCGTTGCGCGAACTCGGTCTGCATCAGGACCAGATTGGTATTTGGATTCTGCCTGATGATACAGCGCTCGGCCGCGAACTTGCCCAGCTCGTTCCGTACGACACGCTCCTTGAAGCCGATGTTACCCTGAACAGAGCTCATGATTGTCTCTGCCACATCGGCATTGCCCACGAGGTCGCGGCTCTCTTGCGCCTGCCTGCCTCTGACCCGGCCACTTCTACTTCCCCGATAACTGAAGAAATCATTCCCGGGTGGGTCATTGAGATTGAAGCTGAGCGCGCGTGCCCCCGATACTTTGGTGCCCTCATAGAAAACTTGGTGGTGGCGCCATCTCCCTTGTGGATGCAGGCGCGCGTACTTGCGGCTGGAGGCAAGCCCATCAACAATCTCGTCGACATCACCAACTACGTTACCTTCGAATATGGCAACCCTGTTCATCTCTTTGATCAGCGGCTGCTGCCCGGCAAGCGCATTACCATCCGGTCTGCCGCGCAGCGAGAAAAACTGGTACTCCTCGATGATACCGAGCAGGAACTTTTCCCTGAAGATCTTCTCATCGCCGCCTCCGGAAAGCCTATCGCCCTGGCTGGTATCATGGGGGGGAAACAGAGCGGAGTGGGCGAAGCTACCACCCGCGGGTTCCTTGAAGTCGCTAATTTTAACGCCTACACTATTCAGGAAACAGCGCGCCGCTTAGGCCTCCGCACAGAGGCATCCACACGTTTTAGTAAGGGGCTCGACCCTAACCTCGTTTCAACCGCTGCCTGGCGGTGTCTCACGCTCCTAACTGAGCTTGCCCAGGGAGAAGCTATTGGTGTAACCGAGGCCTATCCTAAGCCTTTTTCTCCTCGGGTAATCCCTTTCAATCCGGCCCGGGTAGGCAGCGTGGCTGGCTCAGATATCTTTAATGAGAAGGACTCAGAAAAAATCCTGACACACCTAGGTTGTACGGTTGATACCTCATCCGGCTTGCAGCCGACTTCTCCTTCTCAAGGAGAAGTGCCTCTCCTTACGAAGGAGAGGCCGACTCATGGGGAGTCGGGTGAGGTTTGGCAGATCATGGCTCCCACCGTTCGGCTTGATCTCGAAGGTGAACATGATCTTATTGAAGAAGTCATCCGCGTCACCGGCCTCGATAAAATTGAGTCGCGTCCGCCTGTGTCTCCCAAGGGTTCGCCGCTTCCACACGCTGTCTATTGGCGGGAAGTGGTCCGGCAGACTCTCGTAGAGCTGGGGTGCACAGAAACCTACAATTACTCTTTTGAGAATGAGAATTTCGCAAAACTGGCTGGAGTCGATACCAACCCTCACATATCCGTCGTCAATCCGCCGGCTCCGGAGCTCACGAACCTGCGCGTGAGCCTCCTGCCGGGGCTATTAGCCCATCTCGATAAGAATCGCGACGTGTTCCAGCGCAGTGTGGGAAGCGCAGAAAGCTCACTATTTGAAATTGGCCATGTGTTTAGACCAGGAAAGAAAGGTCAGGTCCCTGGTGTAATTGAAGAAACTCATCTGGCAGCCATAGCTGTGGGGAGCCTTGCCGCACTCGATGATATAGCCCGCGCACTTGGCGAAGCTTTGAGTGTCGACCCACCAGTCTTGACTACTATTGTTACTCCCGCCATAGCCCGCCAACTCAAGTATTACCTCCCCGTGCTTGGCTTTGAAATAAATCTCGATGAGCTCCTCATGAAGGTCGAGAAGCGCGTGCCCGCCACCCCTTCACTAAAAGATTTGCAGGCAAAGCTGCCCAATCCTAAGCAATATGTACCCCTTCCCAAGTACCCCAGCGTGTTTCGCGATATCTCGATGCTCGTTGATCCTGATCTGCAGGTAGAACAGGCCCAAGAAATAATTGAGAGGGTAGGGAAAGATATCGTGGCCGATGTCGATCTTTTTGATGAGTTCGAACCGCGCGGCAGCAACCAGAAAAGCCTAGCTTTTCACATTGAATATCGCCGCGAAGACCGTACTCTCACCGACCAAGAAATTAACCCGATTCATGCCCAAATTATTCAAGCTCTTGAGGAAGAAATTGAGGCGCAAATTCGATAGAATTATCACGTAATTTCTAAGCTTTGTAGAGCCAAATAAAATCCTCCTCTCCCACTGGCCAAAGCGGGCAAAATTTGCTAAACTAAATCTAAGAAATGCGGGTGGAAAATCGCCCCATTTTTTAGATTAATAAAAGCCTGTTGTGCCTAAAAAACTGTCCTCAAAATCAAGTTCATACACCGCTGAGCACATTACCGTACTCGAGGGTCTAGACCCCGTGCGCAAGCGTCCGGGAATGTACATTGGCGGCACGGGTACAGATGGGTTACACCACTTGATCTGGGAGGTAGTAGACAACTCCATTGACGAGGCTATGGCGGGCTACTGCACCGAAATAGCCGTCGAGCTTCGTGCTGACAACATCGTCTCCGTAGCCGACAACGGCCGGGGCATACCCGTGGAAAAGCACAAGAAAACCAAGAAGTCAGCTCTGGAAACTGTCTTAACTACCTTACATGCTGGGGGAAAATTCGGTGGGGAAGGGTATAAGGTCTCCGGTGGCCTACATGGCGTTGGGGTATCGGTAGTGAATGCGTTATCTGAGTGGCTCGAAGCCGAAGTCCATCGCGATGGCGGGGTGTTCAAGCAAAAGTACGAGCGGGGGAAAGCGGCCGGCCCTGTAAAGAAGGTCGGTACCTCCAAAGACTCCGGCACTATTATTACCTTCAAAGCCGATAGCGAAGTTTTCAAAACGATTGAGTTCGACTGGCAGAAAATCTTGCAACATTTGCGTCAGCAGGCCTACCTCACGCCGGGAGTGCGCCTTGAAGTCGTTGATACCCGGGACGCTGTACATGCGCACTCATACACCCTCCTTTTTGAGGGCGGTATCAAATCGTATGTCGAACAGCTGAATCTTGGGAAAGACATCAAAAACGCTGAGATTTTCTACGCTCGCAAAGAACTTGAGAATGATAACTTAGTTGAGCTCGCTCTTCAGTACACCGATGCCTACAACGAAAATATTCTTACCTTTGCCAATAATATTTACACCATGGAAGGCGGCACGCACCTCACCGGCTTCCGGACTGCCCTCACCCGCACTCTGAACGATTATGCCCGCAAGAGCGGCTTGCTCAAGGAGAAAGATGAAAACTTAACTGCTGACGATGTGAAAGAAGGGCTCACCGCCATTGTGAGCGTGAAATTACGCGACCCACAGTTTGAAGGCCAAACCAAAGCCAAATTGGGCACTCCGGAGATGCGCACCTACGTAGCCCAGGTGACGGGGGAAGAGTTTGGCGCGTATTTAGACGGGCATCCGCGCGATGCCCGCAGCATTATTGAGAAGGTTGCCTTAGCGGCCAAGGCTCGCCTGGCTGCCCGCGCCGCCCGCGAAACCGTTTTGCGCAAAGGCGCGCTGGACGGCTTCGCTCTTCCGGGAAAACTAGCCGATTGCTCCGAACGCGACGCAGCTAGGAGTGAGATCTTTATTGTGGAAGGGGATAGTGCCGGCGGGTCAGCGAAATCCGGCCGCGATCGGAAATTCCAAGCCATCTTGCCGCTGCGGGGGAAGATCTTGAACGTCGAGCGCGCCCGGCTCGATAAAATGCTCTCCAATAATGAAATCAAAGCTCTCATCATTGCCCTTGGCACAGGCATTGGCGACGACTTAGACATCTCAAAGCTGCGCTACCACCGCGTGATCATCGCCACCGATGCCGACGTGGACGGCTCGCACATCCGCACTCTCCTCTTAACCCTCTTCTTCCGCCACCTACAGCCTGTCATTGAAGGTGGCTACCTCTATATTGCTCAACCTCCGCTCTACAAAGTCGACCATGGCAAAGAAACCCGCTACGTGTACTCCGACGAAGAAAAAGACGCGCTCGTGAAAAAAATTGGCAAGGGAGAAACGATTAACATTCAGCGCTACAAAGGCTTAGGGGAAATGAACCCGATCGAGCTTTGGGAAACTACCATGAACCCGGAGAACCGTGTCTTGAAGCGCGTCACCATTATCGACGCCGCCGAGGCCGATAATATGTTCGAAGTCTTAATGGGCGATGAAGTCGCCCCGCGCAAAAAATGGATTCAGACACATGCAAAGACAGTCCAGAACTTAGACATTTAGCCAAAACTGCCTGCTCCGCGAAGCTTTAATGAAGTGGGGTGCAAAATTTGGACATATAACTAAGGTAGTACTTCATGGGTTCCAGAGTTATTTACTCATGCCCTGAGCATGGAGACTGCGGTGGACGCACAGTATGCGATACATGTGGCGGGACATGCTATGGTGAGGTCGTAATTACGCCTGACGAACCAGATGATGACGCCACGGAGGGTAAACTTCTCGGCTGGGGCCGGAAGCCTTGGGAATAATACGTTTGCATTTTCTTTGAAGGTATCCTATTGTCGTAGTAATAGCCCTCCGGGGCTGTTTTTAAGACCGAAAGTGGTAATCTGCCGATATGGCTAAGGTAAAGCCGCTCCAATACATCAAAGAATCGCGCGACGAGCTGCGCAAAGTTACGTGGCCGTCCCGGCAGACCACCGTCCGTTATACTTTGATCGTAATCGGCGCTTCTCTGGTAGTTGGGTTTGTGATCGGCGGGCTCGACTTCGCCTTCACGAAAGCGCTCGAAACCTTTTTGTTCTAAATACTATGGCCGAAGAGACCAATCTGATTCCCGACCCATCTCCGGCTGCGAGCGCAGAGGACGACGGGCGTTCGTGGTACGTCATCCATACCTACTCCGGGTATGAAGATAATGTGGCGCGGAACCTGCGCCAACGCATTGAGTCCATGGGCATGGAAGACAAGATTTTCCAGGTAGTCGTCCCCCGGGAAAAGAAAATCCAGGTGAAAAACGGCAAACGCCAGACCATTGAAGAGCGCTTGTTTCCTGGTTATGTTTTGGTCCAAATGATTGTTACCGAAGATTCCTGGTACGTCGTGCGCAACACCCCCAATGTCACCGGCTTCGTGGGCTCGGGCACAACGCCTACTGCCGTGGCTCCCGAGGAAGTAGATCGGCTGTTCGCGCGCATGGGCGAAGCAGAGCCTAAGTACAAGCTTGATCTTAACGCCGGCGATTCAGTCAAAATTATGGACGGGCCCTTTAAGGATTTTGACGGCAAGGTTTCCGAAGTGAATGAGGCCCGCGGTACGGTGAAAGTCTTGGTTAATGTCTTCGGCCGCGAAACCCCGGTAGAACTTGACTTTTTGCAAGTTAAGAAAGAATCTTAAGCGTTTCTATGCCTAAAGTTGCTACCAAAGTGAAATTACAATTACCCGCCGGCAAGGCTACCCCCGCGCCTCCGGTGGGAACGTCACTCGGTTCCCAAGGTATTAACCTGCAAAACTTCGTTAACCAATTTAACGACATGACCAAGGGCATGGGCGGCGATATTGTCCCCGTCGTTGTAACCATTTACGAAGACCGCTCGTTTTCTCTGGAACTCAAAACTCCGCCCGCCGCTGATTTGCTGCGCAAAGCCGCTGGCGCCGAGAAGGGCTCAGCCACGCCTAACCTCACCAAAGTAGGCAAGGTAACGAAAGCCCAGGTACGCGAAATTGCCGAGCGTAAAATGAAAGATCTCTCCGCCCGGGATGTAGAAGCCGCCATGAAGATCGTGGAGGGCACGGCCCGGTCCATGGGCATCACCGTGGAAGGGTAAATATGCGCGGCAAAGCCTACAAAGCAGCCAAAGAGAAAACGCCATCAGAAGCAGTGGATGTGGGCACGGCCGTAAAAACGCTGCAGGAACAGGCACACAAGAAATTTGATGAAACGGTGGAAGTGCACATTCACCTGGGTGTAGACCCGGCGAAATCTGATCAAGTGGTGCGTGGCAGCGTCACCTTGCCAGCCGGCGCGCCTAAAGAGAAAAAAGTTGTCGTCATTAAGAATGACGCCGCCTCGGAGAAGCTTCTCGAAGAAATCGAGAAGAATGGCACGCTCGAAGCCGATGTCGTGATAGCTACCCCCGATATGATGCCGCGCATTGCCAAGGTTGCCCGTATCCTAGGCCCGAAAGGGCTTATGCCGAACCCTAAAACGGGGACGGTGACGCCGAATCCAGAGGCCGTGATCAAAGAGCTCGCGGGGGGCAAGGTGTCGTTCAAAATGGACCAATTGGGGAATATCCATGAAGCCGTAGCCAAACTCAGCTGGGATGCTGAGAAGATTACAGCCAACATTAAGGCACTCTCTGAAGCGGTACGTGCGGCCCGCCCCGCCACTGCCAAAGGAGAATTCGTCAAAAAAGTAGTGGTGAAAAGTACCATGTCACCTGCTATTCGAGTATCAATGTAGCCCCCTGCACAGCCCGCAGGTAATGTGCTAACATGGTGAAAATGTATGCAAAGTCCCCGCGCCGGTCTCCTCATTGCCTTTGATGGCATAGATTCTTCTGGTAAAGCTACACAGGCTCACTTGCTAGCCGAGCGTTTCCGGTATCTCGGCAAAGACGTGCATGAGTTTACGACCCCTGATTACAACACGCCTTCAGGCCAAGAGTTAAAACTGTGGCTGCAAGGCAAGAAGGGAAACTGGCATGCACTGGCCTGGCAAGAAAAGGCGAAAATGTTTGCCGTGAACCGCGCTGAAAAGCGCGAGCGGGTAGTTTCCGCGCTGGGCCGCGGCGAAATAGTAATTTACGACCGCTACATTCCCAGCAGCCTCGCCTTCATGACTATTGAGGGGACAACTCCCCAAAATGCTGATTTTCACCGCCCGGAAATTCACCGGGCGGTTGAGCAATTGGAGTACGAAGAAAACAGCATGCCGCGCGAGGTAGTTTCAATTTTTCTCGATGTGCCTGTGCATGTTTCCATCGCGTTATTGGAAAAACGCAAGCAGTACCGCAAAGATGCCGACGAATACACCGACCACGTGCACGTCATGGAGCGCCTCTATAATGAGTACGATGTTATGTGTACTGATGACCCCAAACGCTACCTACGTCTCAAAATTACCACCGGCACTGAGCTGCTCGCCATCGACGACGTCGCCGAACTCGTCTGGGAAGGGTTGAAAGAACGATTCGGAAGTGCTATTATAGGAAAATAATTTTAACACAAACATTATGTCTGAATCCTCTGCTGCCGAGCGTTCCTTGATAGGAGCGCAACCCGCTTCCGGAAACGGAGAACCAGATCATGTAGCTTCTGAAGTTCCAATTGGACTGCCAACCGATGCTGAGGAAAGCCCAAGTAGAGGTGCCCTAGGCGCGCAAGCGGTAAATGAATATCCAGATCCAGGCCCAGATGAGGAGCTTATTGCTGACGAGAACGAAACTGATGGTGTAGAGGACGATGGCGGGGGAGGCGAGGAGGTTGATGATGAGGAGCTTGAAGATGACGACTGATTCACTCGAGTCTTCAAGAAGTTTACACCCAAGCCTATCAGATGGTAGGCTTTTTTGATGGCGAAGAAAAAAAGGCGGCCGTTCATCGTCATTGAGGCGCTTGACGCCGGCGGCAGCCAAACGCAAACCAATGCGCTCGTAAAGCACCTCAAGCGGGAAGGGTATAAACCTCTGCAGCTTCATTTCCCTCAGGAAGACCGCCCCACGGGGCAATTTATCTACGGCAAGTTTTTGAATACTCATAATCAACCCAATCTTTCTCACCGCGAACAGGCTCTTATCTACATGCAAGATTTCTTTTCACGTCAGCCCGATATCACTGCCGCCTTGCGGGGGCCTAGAGAATCTCTGATTGTCTCAGACCGGTTCTACACCAGCGCCTTGGCCTACCAAACGAAGGGGCTTACGGGGAAAGCCCGCCGCGAAATGCTAGATTGGATTACTTTTTTGGCCCGAGGCGCAACTCCGAAACTCCCTGAGCCGGATCTGGTTATCCTCTTAGATACTCCGCCCGAGGTGTCCTTACACCACCTACGCAATGAGCCCAAAAATTATCACGAGAGTATGTCGAAGTTAAAAGCTATCCGTAAAAGCTATCTCACACTCGCTCGTGAGCAAAAATGGGCAGTGGTTAGTAGTATGACTTCGCAGGGGAAGCAGAGAGGGGTTCAGGATATTCATCAGGAAATCTGGCAGCGGGTCGAGCCGATCCTTTGACCAGCTGTCTCATGTGCCAATATGCCAGCTGCGTAAGTATTTCACTTGTTCGCGGGTAAGTTTGTCGATAGCCAATCCCATCGCTTTAAGCTGCAGTTTCGCAATCTCATCGTCAATTTCAGGAGGCAGCGTTATTACCTCGGGAAGAAGCCTGCCCCGGTGGTCTACTAAATATTTGCAGGCCAGCGCCTGGCCGGAGAATGACAAACTCATAACTTCGCTGGGGTGGCCCTCCGCTGAAACCAAATTCACCAGCCGCCCCTCTCCCGCCACGTAAAGAGTTTTCCCGCCGGCCAGTTGGTATTCGTCAAGATAGTGCCGCATTCGGCGTTTACGCACGGCCACTTTACTCAAGCTCGCTAAGTCGATCTCCACATCAAAGTGCCCGGAGTTGCAGATGACGGCTCCATCTTTCATGCGGCGCATGTGTTCCAAGCGGACCACATGGTAGTTGCCCGTCACGGTGACAAATAGATCTCCTTTGGGGGCTGCTTCTCTCATGGTCATAACTTCGTGCCCATCCATAGCCGCCTGGAGACCTGCGAAAGCGTCCACTTCCGTGACAATGACTTTGGCGCCAAGCCCCTTGGCTCTCATGGCCACCCCCTTGCCGCAGCTGCCATAGCCGGCTACCACCACCGTTTTGCCCGCCACCAGCATGTTGGTCGAACGCAAGACTCCGTCCAGTGTGGATTGCCCTGTGCCGTAATAATTGTCCATTAAATGCTTCGTCTTGTTGTCGTTGACAGCAATCATGGGCATCTTCAGCTCCCCCGCGCGCTGCATGGCATGGAGGCGCAGAATGCCCGTCGTAGTTTCTTCGCACCCCCCGAGCATGGTTTTTACCAGTTGCGGCTGCTTGGTGTGAATCTCAGTCACCAAGTCGCAGCCGTCATCGATCGTAATGTCAGGCTTGGTTTGAATCACTTTATGCAGGAAGGTGTAGTAGTCCTTATTCGTCTCACCCTTATACCCCCACACCTGCACGTTGCGTTCTGTGGTCAGTGCCGCGGCTACGTCGTCTTGGGTGGACAGGGGATTGCACCCGGTGATGGCCACCTTCGCTCCGCCGTCTCGAAGAGTGCGGACGAGCACGCCTGTTTCCTTCGTAATGTGAAGAGCCAGGCCTACCTTCAGCCCCCGAAAAGGCTTCCCTCGGCGGAAACGGTCTCGTACAGAGAGGAGCGCTTGCATGCGCTTCTCGGCTAGTTCTAGATTGAGAAGGCCCTGCTTGGCCAGCTTGGGGTCACGCACGTATGACATAGGTGGAATTCCATGAGCATATGCATAAAATACTCATTCGGGCAAGGCTAGGCGGCGGCCAGTGCGGGTAGCTTCTCGCGATAGGTTTGCTGTGCCCGCTCAAAAATTATCTCAGGGTCATCTATCTCAATCAGCGTGCCGTCAATTTCCACCGCAAATGAACCCATCGCGCAGCCAAGCTGGCACGCTTGCGGCAAAGGCCAACCAGCCGTGAGCCCGGAGAGCAGCCCGGCTCGCAGCGCATCCCCTGCGCCCGTCGGGTTAACGACAGCCTGTGGCTGGCAAGCTCCGATCTCATGAGCTCCAGCACTATCGAAGTACGTTAGCCCCGCTTCTCCTTTTGTAACAATCGCTACATCTACATACTCTGTGATCGTTTTTTCGTCGCAGGCCAACTTCCCTTTGAGTATATTCCACTCGTACGCATTCATTATAACCATTGAACTGAGTTTTACCGCCCGCCGGAGCTCATCGTCGCTAAAAATATGTACCTGCTGCCCCGGGTCAAATAGTATTGGGATACCTTGCTGGTGGCACCACTTCACACAGGCAGTCATTGCTATAACATCTCTTGGGCTCGAGATTGCGTATCCAATCTCAGCAGCTTCACTATCTAAGTCAGGCCACGTGCCATGTGCGTCTGCTCCCGGGTGGAAGAACCCGATTTGCCGTTCCTTGCTATCTGTACCAATAATGGCGGTCGCCGTAATGTGATCAGGCAACTGCTCCACATATTGAGTAAGAACTCCTCGCTGTTTGAGCAACGACACATACTCTTTCCCATCGCGCCCAACTGCACCCACCAGCAGCGGCTTTTGCTGCAGCGTGGCGATTCCCCAGGCAATGTTTGCTCCTGTACCCCCGTTCCGGCGCACATAGTGGGGGGAGAGGTGAAAAGCCGAGAGAGTCTCTAAACTTTCCGGGCGGATGGTATCGGTAAAAGACCCCTCAAAGCCCAAAAGGATGTCGTAGGCGATAGAACCTGAAATCAAAATGCGAGGCATGGTTTCTCACTACACTTTATCACATGGAAGAGGGTTGACCGCTACTACACCTCTGCCATTCGCCAGAGCGCGGAGAAGTAGCGCTTATAACTTTCGGCCACTTCCCGGCTTTCGATGGTGATCACAATCGGGTCAGGGGACCAGATGATAATTCCCACCGTGGTACCGAATATATTTGTGCTTGAAATAGCCGGGTATTCCTCAGGCAGATAGCGGATCTCAGTCATTTCTCGAAATGGGTCATGCTTACCAATGTTTGTACGCTGGCTCTCAAAGACAATCAATTTGCGCTGAATACGCTTTCGTATTCGCTTGCGCTCTGCCTCAGCGTGGCGCTCACCCATGGCAGTATAGAATCTGTCACCCGAGCCACCAATAATATATAGCGTATCCCCACGCTTCAGCTCATCGTATGCCCGCGTTCGTAGCACCCGTACGGTCTCATCTCCCTTAGCCGTACGCACCACTGCGGCTTCTTCACTTTTCTGCAAAGCCACAAGCTCTGGCAAGGCTTTGCGCAAACTGGCCAGGCGGCTCTCCTCAAGCTTCTCCAGTTGCCTGGGAGCTTCAGCCTGAGCATAGGTACGATTACGACGCTTCGTTAGAATAACTAAACCCTTTTTTGCCAGGGAATCTATTAGGCGATAGACCACTTGGGGGTGGGAGCCAGTTTCTCGGATGAGAGTTGAAATAGGGGACTCTCCCAGCCGCAGCAGCGTCTTGTAAATCTCCGCTTCTCGCTTCGTTAACCCAATTTCCTCTAGAATTTTCATAGTTTTGCTGTGAAAGCAGAGTGATTTTTTGGCTTAGTGTCCTATACACTTTCATCACATTATAAGTGAAACTTTTTACCACGTCAAGGATCACTTGTAAAGTACGGGCACAAATCTCAACTATCGGAATATGAACAAATCTCAAATCACCCTCGTAGCAGTCATAGGAATACTCGCGGTTCTTGGTATGACCTGGTGGGTAAACTCCTATCGTGGAGGAGCATCAACATCAGAAATTAAAATTGGTGCGATTCTTCCCCTCTCAGGGAATCTCAGCAAAGTGGGGAAAGATGTCCAGGCGGCACTCGAGATTGCGCGGGAGGATCTAAGTAATGAAGGATCTGGCATCAGGGTAGTGTATGAAGACGATGCCTTTGTGCCAGAGAAATCTGTTACGGCCTTTAACAAACTTGCGGATGTTGACCAA
>CAYHTZ010000008.1:0-39821 GCA_964359735.1 uncultured Candidatus Saccharibacteria bacterium | reverse complement strand
CCCCCACGGGGGGGGCGACGGCTATAGCCGTCGCCGAAAGATCGCCGGTCACCAGCTTCACTTCTACGCCAGCCTGCTGCGTTTCCCGAACTGCCTTCACCACTTCTGACCGTACCGGATCGGTAATCGTGAGCACGGCTAGGAAGAGTAAGCCTCGAATATCGCGGTGCGAGAGGCTCTCCAGTTGCACTTGGCGTCTCACCGCTACGGCTACTAAACGCTGCTCGCGTGAAGCCATCTCGTGAAACGCTTTCAAGAAGCGCTCGCGTCGCCGCGAAGTTAAGCGCACTACCTCACGCCGCTCGTTTAAGGTAGTGCTACTGTGATTCAGTAAAATTTCTGGAGCCCCGGTCACCAGTATGAGTTGATGAGATTGCGTGGGGTGGAGAGCCAGCACGGCTCGGTATTTCCAGCGGGGGTCAAAACCGATCTCGTTCACTACTTTCCAACGTGCTCTCACCTCTTCCGGGTTAACGCCGCTCTCATCGGCAAACGCCAGCGCCGCTCGCTCTGTCGCCGAACCAAAAAATTCCTGTTCGGTGCCGGCCCTCCGGTAAGCCGCCGAAGCCAGCACCAAGCCGGAGAGAGCCAGCGTATGCCAGGCATCCTTTCCTACGCGCTCACCGGGGAGCAGTACGTCTCCTTGCAAGAAGTTAAGTTTGGTGGCCTTCATTTTCCCTTCCGTTAAGGTGCCTGTTTTATCCGTACAAATAACCGTCGCCGCTCCCAGCGTTTCCGCCGAGCTTAAGTCGCGGACCACACCTCGGTGCCGCAGTATGCGGGCCACTCCCACCGTAAGCGCAATCGTCAAAATCACCGTCAGGTCTTCGGGAATGGCGCTCACCACCAGCGTGATCGCCAGTCTCCCCGTTTCCGGTAGCGTCCTGCCCTGCCAGAAGCCTACGGCTGAGAGTATCATCACCGCGATCACAATCACCCAGGCCGTGACCACCCCCTGGCGGTGAAGTTTTTTGCGCAGTGGAGAGGGGGGCGACTTCTCGGCCCGTAACATTTGCGCAATTTTCCCGAATTGTGTTTTAAGTCCCGTCGCCGTCACTACTGCTACTCCTGAGCCGGCTACCACCGTACCTCCAGCAAACAACATATTCTGCTGCCCGGAGAGCGCCACTTTGCCAGAAAGGCGCGCCGTAGTCCTGGCCACATCTCGGACTTCGCCGGTCAACACGGCATCCTGGGTGAGCAACCCCTGGGACCGTATCACTCGGGCGTCTGCCGGCACCCGTTCTCCCGACCTCACTTCCATAACGTCCCCGACCACCAGCGACTCCACCGGTACCGGCTGTGATTTTCCATGCCGGATAACACTGACTAAATCCGGCACCTCGGCTCGCAGGCGCTGCAGCGTCCGCTCCGTACGGAGTACTTGCGCAAAGCTCAAAGCAATATCAAGCAGAAGCGCAATGACAATAATGATGGCATCTCCAATCTCTCCGGTGGCGACTGAGATAACGCCGGCCGCTAAGAGGATAACTACCAGCGGGTCTCGGAAGCGTTCAAAAAAAATTTTGAGCAGCCGCCACGGGTCATCCCGCGGAATAACATTTTTTCCCCAGTGCGCTTGACGCCTTTTCACCTCCGTGCCGGAAAGACCTGTATCTGGACGCACCCGCAGCTCTCGCAAAACTTCTTCTACTGAGGCAAGATATGGTTCCACCCTTCCACTATACCATGGTGGTGCTACAGTAAGATCATGGAATACCTAGGAGAAGAACTGAGTCGTCTCGTAGTTACCGTAGTCATTACCGCTTTAGTGATTGCCGCTGGGGCCTGGTTGGAATATCGCAGCGGTTTTCTTGAGTCGCTTATTAATCTGCCTACGACTTCGCCGGTTGAAAGTGTAACAGTCCCAGCACCATAAGGAATACCAGAGGAGCGTTTTGGGTAAGAAAGTAGTGGTCGAGGAGAAGAGCAGGTAGGATAGGCAGCAGCCAGAAAGCTATATTTTGCCAGTCTCTCCGGAGAAGACAGAAAAGAGCATACCCCAGTAAAAATCCCCCTCCGATCATACCCCATTCCGCCGCCAGGAGCAGTGGAACAGAGTGAACAGGGGCAATCTCCCACGCTTCATACCGTACTTGCTCTTGGTTTAAATGATTCTCAAGAGCCAATGGGTATTGCCCGGGGCCAGCCCCTCTCCAAACGGGATACTGAGTAAGGATTTCCTGCCACCAGCTGTATCCACGGGCTCGTTCGGGTGTGGCGCGATCTTGGGTGTCCGAAAACCGTGCCTGCAGCAGCGGAAGAAACAATAGAATAATTATGAAACTGATGAGTGAAACATGGGCAATGCGCACACGAAAGAGGAACACCAGCAGGAGAGGAAGGACGATTGCCCCAACGTACACCGCCCTTGAAAACGAAGTTATGACCGCTAGCGCCAAGGTAAGCCAGCTAGCCAGAGAAAATATATGCTGAGGAGAAAGATTCTTTCTATACCAAAGCCAGCCTAAGCATACCAAGCCCATCAAGGCCATACCCCCAAAAGTGTTCGCGTGCAGGTAGGGCCCGTACGCACGCATAATTGGAGAACTATCGAAGGAAAACTTTGCCACTACCGGCGTAAGCGGAGAGAGCACACTTTCACCTATAGATGACAACCCTAAACTTTGCTGCCAGATGAACTGGAGAACCCCCCATTGCGCATGAAGCAATAGTATGCTGATAAAAACGAGCGCAAAGAACGTCTTACCTTGCTTCCGTAACAAAAATACTGCAGCTGGGAGAGAAAAGATGGCTAAACCAAAACGTGCTACATATAACCAATTCCCCTGAGGATCAGCGGCAGCAGCGGCCAGTACAGTTATTCCCATAACGAACAGTGAAACTCCAAGCATCAGATGTACCTCGCGCACCCTTCGCCAGTAGGAAGCGTTCACAAAAAAGATCGCGAGAACAGCGGCCAAAAGGACTTCAAAAAAGTGAAATGGTGGACGGGAAAGGGGAAGCAAAGCCAGGCTAACAAAGAAGAGGTAGGGAAAAATGCTTGAAAATTGCACTCGCATGTGGTCTATCGTATCATAGTGTTTACCAAATGGGCCTATAGTAAAACGGTATTACGGATCCATGGCATGGATCAGTCTGGGGTTCGACTCCCCATAGGTCCACAAGGGCGCGGGCTTATAGCACAGTGGTAGTGCGCGGCATTCGCATTGCTGAGACAGGGGTTCGATTCCCCTTAAGTCCACCGGGGATTAGCGTAGTGGTAACGCGCACGCTTCGGGTGCGTGAGATCGCCGGTTCGAATCCGGCATCCCCGACATGAATCAAGAGTCTGAAGCAGGCGCTAGCCTTTGGAAGAGCGGTGCACAGATTCCAGATGGATACACACCTCCTGCTGAACAACGAGATGCCAGTCCTGTCAGATGGGAGGAACATATGCAAATTCTGCCTCCGCGGTCTGAGACTGACCCTAATCACGAACTAGAGGGCGTAGCACTCAGGCAGGCCTTATTAGATTGGCAAAGAAAACAAGCCGAGGGTGATTCCGAAGAGTCGAGGAAACCATGGTACATGCCAGATGATTCAGAGTACTACCCGATTGTTGATGAAGGTGTCCGAGAGCTTGCTCGAACTATAAATCGTCTAGACATTGCAAAAACTACAAACGTGTGCAGTGGCCATTTTCCAATTACCAAGGAAAAATTTCAAATGGATGTGGCCGCAACACATGCGTTAGCGGAGGGGGAAATAACAGGTGCTATTACTGAACTTAGCCAAAACGGCCTTGAATACGATGAACCGTACATCGAATTTCTGGTGGACTATAGTTCGGCGGAGCTTGGCGCATTTGCGCAGGCCATACGCGAAACTGAGGCAGAACTTAGCTCTCGTTATCCAAATTTCCGAGTGGATGTAGAACAAGAGCAGTATTCCATACGAGGTGAGCACGACATTAGAGAAATAACCCTACGCCCTCGCATCAGTGTTTCTCCCAGGTATCTTCAGGAACACCAATTGCCTACTTTTGAAGAAATCGAAGCTGAAACACAAAATAGGCCCTATTACCATCTTTCCGATGTCGGTTTAGGTATTACCGTGAGTTTGAAGGACATAGAACCTAACCCTGAAGAGCTAGCAAGCCTTTCTCGCCCCGCTCTCTATCGAGCTCTCGTTGAGAAGCATGGGCCATATTTCAACAGTGGAGAGCCGGAGAAAATCCTAAAAGAATATTATCAGACCCTACAAAGTAAAATCGATAAAACCTTTCCGAGAAAGAGCTAGACACGGTCCTCCGTGATACAGAACTCTACTTCTCTTCAGATTTCTCCTCGGATTTTCCTGTCCCGCGTAGCCCCTTAGGCGAAGTGGGATTCGTCGCACGCTTCACGGTTTTCCTTGCCCCGCGAAGCTTTAGCGAAGTGGGGTTCTCTTCAATTTTGTTTTCCCCGGCCTTTAGCTCTTTCACAACCGCTTCAGCACCTTCTGGCTTCTCTGGCTCGGTCTCACCCACTACCGCCTCCACGGCAATTTTCTTCTTTGCCATTTTCTGCTTTAGCTCCGGATTCGTGCGAAGTGAAAGGCCCAAACGGTGCTCTTCCGGTTCGAGAGAAATGATCGTGAATTCTTCCACCTCTCCCGGCTTCAGCACGGCCGCCGGTTCCCGCTGGGAATCCTCTGGCAATTCGGAGACGTGAATCAATCCATGAATATCCTCGTCTAATTTCACGAAGCCTCCAAACTGTGTCACTTTGAAAATTTCTCCCTCCACTTTGTCTCCCAGCTTGTACTTCTCTCCTACTTTAAGCCATGGGTCGGGTGTCATCTGCTTAAGAGACAAGGAAATTCGGAGGCCCTGGTCTACCCCGATTACCTTAGCCTTCACCTCTTCTCCTACCTTCACAAAGTCAGCTGGGCTATCTACCCGCTGCCAGGCCAGCTCTGAAATATGCACTAAGCCCTCCAGCTCTTTCCCATCCACCTCAAATTTTACGAAGACTCCAAAGTCTACGACTCCGCTGACCACGCCATCAATCACTTTACCTTCGCCGAGTTTGCCCAACACATCCCGCATTTCTTCGCCCACGGCGGCTTTTTCTGAGACAATCAGCTTCTCTTCATCCTGAATCGCACTAATAACTTTTACCCGGAACTTCTCACCTACATATTCTTTCAAACGGTCGTAAATCTTTGTCCGGTCTCCCCCCTCTACGCGCGGGTAATGATCAGGCGCCAGCTGCGACACCGGCAAAAACCCGGTGATTCCACTCACCCGTACAATCAGCCCTCCTTTATTGGCATCCAGTACCTCCGTTTCAAAAATCTCATCATTCGCCATCTTGCGGCGGAGCTCCCCCCAGCTGCGCTCCCGAGACGCTGATCGCAGTGAAAGTTCAATGTATCCATCTTCGTTATCCAGCTCTTGGACCGTAGCCTGAATGGTGTCTCCTGGCCGCGCATGCTTGAAGGAATCCAAGTCGTCAAATAACTCTCTGCCGTACACCACCCCTACCCCAAAGTTTCCTAAGTCAACATAGAGTGAGTTACTGGCCTTCTCCAAAATTGTGCCGGTCATAATTTCACCCAAGCGCGGTACATGTACTAACGCCTCGTTGTCCTTGAGAAGTTGTGACATTGCTCCCTGAGCTGTGTTGTCTTCTGACACCTGTGTTGTTACCATGCGCAGCAGCATGCCACAAACGTAGACACGAGTCAAAAAGTGAGCTACCTTACCTAATATGTATATATCCTGGCACGGGCAATACACCCTCAAAATTCAGACGCAAGATACGACGATCGTATCTGACCCATATGCTCCCAGCGTTGGGCTCCGCCCTTTTCGCGCACAGGGAAACGTGGTCGTTTTAACCCACCCGGGCAATAAGGACATGTCTCACCGAGAAGCCGTTCAGGGGGAACCGTTAGTTTTCGCAGGCCCGGGAGAGCTCACTGGTAACGGGTTCACCTTAAACGCTATTCCCTGGCAGGCAGAGGATGGCTCCGAGCGCGCCATTCACCGTTGGCAAATTGAGAATGTCACACTCCTAAACCTGGCTTCCCTGAATCGAGAGCTTGCCAGCACCGAGCTCCAAGAGATTGAAAAAACGGACATAGACGTTCTCTTAGTCCCCATTGGAGGCGGCTCGTCTCTCACCACCAAACAAGCCTTGAAGATGATTACAACCATTGAGCCTCGCCTGGTTATTCCTATCTACTATGCCCTTCCCGGCCTTACTGAAAAACTTGAAAGTGTCACCGAGTTCAGCCAGGCTTTCGGATTGAAATCGTCGGAGGCTCAAAATAAAATCCTCATTAAAGCCAGCCGCTTGTCTCAGGAAGACATGCAAGTAGCTGTCTTAGTACCGTGATGAAACCGTAATGCTTGGCCAACGCATCCAAAAGAGAATCGAGGATCTTCGGCGCGAACCTGAGCATGTTCGCCTCCAGGTGGCTATCCGCTATACCATTATCCTTGGGGCAGTGATCGGCATTGTCTGGGTGGCTGTTTTCCTACCCCTGCAAATCCGGCGGGCTTTCCGAGATGATACGGCCGCCACTCCCACGCCCGTTTTAACTCCTGATACCCATTAATATGGCTACCTCTACTACTTCCGATTCCAAAGTAATTTCCCAAGGTCTCTCCGAAGAGATTCAGCGGAGTTACCTCGACTACGCTATGAGCGTTATTGTGGCGCGCGCCCTGCCTGATGTCAGGGACGGTCTAAAACCAGTGGCTCGGCGCATCCTCTATTCCATGTGGCGGCAAGGTATCCGTTCCACAGCTAAGTTTCGCAAAAGCGCTCACGTCGTCGGTGACGTACTGGGAAAATACCACCCCCACGGCGATATCGCCCTCTATGAAGCTCTCGCCCGCCTAGCCCAGGAGTTTTCCTTACGCTACGAGCTTGTCGATGGCCAAGGGAATTGGGGCAGCATTGACGGCGATGCGCCCGCGGCCATGCGGTACACCGAGGCCAAACTCACCAAGATTGCCGATGAAATGCTGCAGGATCTAGATAAGGAAACCGTCGGGTTTGTCCCCAATTACGACGGCACTCGCGAAGAACCACTCGTGTTACCCGCCAAACTCCCGCAGCTTCTCCTGAACGGCACCGTCGGTATTGCCGTCGGCATGGCCACAAATATCCCGCCTCATAACTTGCGCGAAGTCTGCGCCGCCCTCATTCATATTATTGACCACCCCAAAGCTTCCATTGAGGATCTGATGAAGCACATCCCCGGCCCTGATTTTCCTACCGGCGCCGCTATTTATAACAAACGGGAGATCTTACAAACCTACGCCACCGGCAAGGGTAGCATTGTCACACGCGCTGTGACTGAAATCGAAGAAGAGGGCAGCGGCCACCGCATTATCGTCCGCGAGATTCCGTACCTCGTGAATAAAGCCGCGCTGATTACCCGGATCGCCGAAGGCGTCAAGGAGGGGAGACTCGCCGGCATTCGAGATCTTAGAGACGAATCCGACAAAGACGGGATCCGTATTGTCATTGAATTAAAGCGCGACGCCTACCCCAAGAAAGTCTTAAACCAGCTCTTTGCCTCTACTGATCTTCAGAAATCATTCCACGTCAACATGCTGGCGCTCGTCGAGGCAGGCCGCCAGCCCAAAGTTCTCACGCTCAAGGAAGCTCTGGAAGAACACATCAGCCACCGTCGCCACGTGGTTACGCGCCGCACGGAATTCGACCTCGCTCGCGCCCGCGAGCGCGCTCATATCTTGGAAGGGCTAAAGAAAGCTCTCGATCACATCGATGAAGTCATTGCCACTATTAAGAAGAGCAAAACCAAGGAGCTAGCCCATACCAACCTGCAGAAAAGCTTCCGCCTCTCCCCGGAACAAGCCACTGCGATTCTGGAAATGCGCCTCTCCACGTTAGCGGGACTGGAGCGGCAGAAGATTGAAGATGAGCTCAAAGAAAAACGCGCGCTTATCAAGGAACTCGAAGGTATTTTGAAAGATCCCCAAAAAGTTTTAGCCATTTTGAAAGACGAGTACAAAGCTCTCGTGGACACGTACGGCGACGAACGCCGTACCCGCGTCATCGCGCACGGTATAGGGGAATTCTCTGAAGAAGATTTAGTGCCCGATGACCCCACGGTCGTCATTGTGACACAGGCAGGTACGGTTAAACGCTTGGCTACCTCTGCCTATCAGGCCCAGCGCCGAGGCGGCAAAGGGGTACGCGGTATGCAAACGCGCGAAGAGGATGTCGTCGATATATTTCTCGCCACCACTACTCATAAACAGCTGCTCTTCTTTACTAACCAAGGCCGCGTCTTCTCCACCAAGGCGTACGAAATCCCCGCCACCACCCGCGCTGCCAAGGGCCAGGCGATTCAAAACTTCCTGGAACTCGGCCCGGATGAGAAAGTTACCGCCGTGCAAGCTCTGCCCACCAAGGAAGACGTCGGCGAGTATTTGGTTATGGCCACACGCCTGGGACATATCAAGAAAACCTCGCGCCGGGAGTTTGAAAATATCCGCCGCACGGGCCTGCGCGCCATCACCCTAAACGAAGGCGACACGCTGGAGTGGGTAGAGACCTCCAGCGGCAAAGATGAAATTATGATTATCACGAAGGGCGGCCAGGCCATTCGCTTTAAAGAGAAAGATGTCCGCGGCATGGGCCGGGTAGCTGCCGGGGTGAGAGGTATTCGCTTGAAAAAGGGCGACCACGTAGTCGCCATGCACGTGGTGCCCAACCTAAACTACGAGGTTCTCGTGATTGCCGAAAAAGGGTTGGGCAAACGCACGCCCGTGAAAGAGTACCGCATCCAAGGCCGCGGCGGCTCCGGTATTAAAACCGCTAGCATCACCGGCAAAACCGGGCCGCTGGTAAATGCCGAGCTTATCTCAAGCGACAACGTTGATCACACCGACATTCTGATTATTTCCGAGAAAGGCCAAGTTATTCGCTTCCATGCCAGTGAAGTCCGGCGTCTCGGCCGCGCCACCCAAGGTGTCCGCCTCATGAAGCCGGACGAAAAAACGGGAACCATATCGACATTCACCACTTGGACCGAAGCGTAAAGGGGTTCGTGAAGCGCTATAGCGTTTGTGGTATTCTGGAGGCATGGGAGTAGGGAGTTCCGCCTCATTTTTGCGACCGGAAGAAGTCTTACGAAAGATCGGCCTTCGCGCGGAAAATACCTTTGTCCACTTAGGCTGCGGCGCCGGGTTTTGGCTGATCCCGGCGGCGAAGATGGTGGGGGCCTCCGGCAAAGCCATTGGGCTGGATATCCGTCCCGACATGCTCTCGGAAGCGGAGAACCGCGCCCGGCTGCAACACCTGGACCATATTGTTGAGACCCATCGCGGGGATTTAGAAGCTCCCGGCGGCAGCGGACTCAAAGATGAGTCAGCCGACTTCGTCTTAGTTGCCAATATCATTCACCAGGCTGACCCCAAAAAGTTACTCACGGAAGGCAAGCGTCTCTTAAAGCCCAAAGGCAAACTGGTAGTGGTGGAGTGGGATGTGGTGGCAAGCCCCATCGGCCCTCCGCCGACGAAGCGTATTCCCAAGGAAGAGATTGTCCGCGAAATTGCGGAAAGCGTCGGTCTTGTCACCCAGGAAACCTTTGATGCGAGCCCCTACCACTATGGACTCATCCTCACGCGGCGCTAAATTCGCTTTGGTTGTGCTCGGTCTGGTCAGTGTCTTTGCTTTGACCGGCTTCGGCTGCCGCCGTCCCAGCGGCGCGGGCGATGCCCTGGACCAACCTCTCGTGGTATGGGGGCTTTGGCAGGAGAGCGAGCAGATCCAACCTTTGCTGGATGCCTTTGAGGCTCAGACGGGAGTGAAAGTCGACTACCAAAAGCGCGCCTCCGTCGCTACCTATGAAAAAGAATTACTCGAGGCTCTCGCCCAAGGCCGCGGCCCGGACGTGTTTGTGATTCACCACACCTGGGTAGAAGGCAAGCGCGGCCTCATGAGCCCGGCTCCTCCGGAAGTCATTGACGAGAGAGCGGTGCAAGATGAATTCGTAGAAGTGGTTAGGAAAGATGTCGTGCGCGATGGGTTTGTCTATGCTCTGCCCACCTCCGTTGATACCCTCGCCCTCTATGTGAATAACGACCTTCTCAATGCCAACGCCGTTCCCGGACCTCCCGCCACCTGGGAAAAATTTTCCGCCGCTGTTCAAAGCATTACCCGCGTCACGCGCACTGGGCAGCTGCAGCAGTCGGCTGCCGCGCTCGGCACCGCCGATAATGTAAACCGCGCCAGCGATATCGTGCAGCTCCTCATGTTGCAAAGCGGGCTCTCCATTACAAATGACGAAGGTGAAATCGATTTCACCCAACCGGCCGGGGAAACAGCCCTTACGTTCTACACTGACTTCGCTAATAAATCGAAGAAAGTTTTTACGTGGGAGGATGTCACGCAGGATTTCTCCATCGATGCTTTCAGTGAGCAGGAGACAGCCATGATGATTAATTACTCCTACCATATCCCCACCGTGCGCAGTAAACAACCGCGGCTTAACTTCAGCATTGCCCCCGTCCCTCAAATCGGCGGCACCCAAAACCCGCGTGCCTTTGCTTCATACTGGCCCTTTGCTGTTTCCAACACCTCGCGCGCTCCCGTGACCGCCTGGCAGCTCGTCCGGTTTCTCACCAGCAAGGAGGCTTCAGAGACTCTGAACAAGGCGCAGGTGCTTCCGCCCGCCCGCCTGGATTCGATTGAGACGTTTGCCCGCGACCCCATCCTTGGCCCCTTTGCCCAGCAGTCGCTCATTGCCGCCACCTGGCCGCGCGTTGATATCCTCGCCGCCGATGGTATCTTTAACCGTATGGTGAACAGTGTTATCAAAGAGGGCGTCACCGTCCCCGAAGCCTTGCGCAGTGGTGCCGACCAGCTCGAGCAGCTTATAACCACCCCCCCTGCGGGTGCAGCTCCCGCACCCTAGTATGCCCCGCTCCCTTATCTTCCTCTTTCTGCTCTTGTATCCTTGCCTGGCCCTCGCCGGTTTTACGAACCCTCTCGGGAAGGATGTGACGCTGGGTGGTATTTTCGCTCGCACGATCAACGCATTCTTGGCCGGTGCAGCCATATTCGCCCTTGGCGCCATTGTCTTTGCCGGGTTCACGTATGCCACTTCGCTCGGCGATGAGAGCAAAGTTGGCAAAGCCAAAAAAATTCTCCTGTACGCCGTTATCGGTCTCATTGTGATCATTCTCTCCCGGGCTATTCTGGTGCTGGTTGGTAACATTCTCGGTGTCAAATAATGCTGGTTCCATGAGATATCTCCCCCAGATTGTAGGCATCGCCGTAAGCGTAGTCATGCTCGCTGGTCTTATCCCTTCTTTTGTCTCTGCTCAGCTTGATTTAGGCTTGAACAAAGATCCGGATGTAGCCGCGGAAATCGGGAAGAGCGGCTTGAAGGGCGGCAATGCTGCGCAGAGGTTTGGCGACGTGATTGTGACAGCGATTGAGATTTTACTCGGTCTTTCGGCTGTCTTCGCCGTGGGCGCGATTATTTGGGGAGGGATACAGATTACCACGGGGGCTGCTACGGGAGGGGAACATAAAGCTCTCAAAGGCAAGAACACCATTTTATACGCCATTATTGGGCTGATTATCACTGGGCTCTCGTTCTTAATTGTCGGCCTCGTGGCTGATATATTGGGGTAAGAAGCAATGAGTACCTTACTGAGAACGTTTTTTTGGACTGGTGTGATCACCGTGCTGCTCGGCGCCCCTGCCGCCCAAGCCGGCACGTGCACATTCGATATTACTAACCTGAGTCTCAAGACGAGCTTCAATTGCGTCAAGGAAATCAGAAATAAATCTGGCATCAAGGATGTCGGGCCTGTGGATATCATCCTGACGTTTTTGAAAGTGGCGCTTACCTTAGCCGCTATTATTGCCGTTATCGCTATCGTTGTCTCTGGGTTTATGTATGTGACAGCCGGCGGCGATGAGCAAAAAGCCGCGAAAGCAAAAAAAGCCCTCATCTATGCTATAATTGGTCTCGTGGTTATCGGTATATCCGTGGCCATTGTCAATCTCGTTGTTAATACACTTCAAGGGAAAATCTGATTATGAAGCACAGCCGAAAGATTCTTGCTCAACTGATTACCCTCGTCTTCAGCATGAGTCTCGTAGCCAGCACTGCGGCGCCTACCCTGGCTGCTGTTCCTAAGTTCCCCGGGTTCGGGCCTATCACCAAAGATCAAGCCAAGAATCTGGGGCTTCGGGAAGAAACCAACTTAATTGATGTGGTTATCAGTATTACGAAAATTGTCCTAACCCTGGCGTCAGTCGTAGCTCTGCTCTTTATCATTATTGCCGGCATTCGCTATGTTACCTCCTCTGGTGATGAGAAACATGCCGAGCAAGCGAAAAAAGCTATCATTTATGCTGTCATCGGGCTCATTGTGATCGGTGTCGCCGCTGCCATCGTGAACTTCACTGTCTTTGCCATTCGTGGGAAGTAGTTGGCATGAAAATCGCTATCATCGTCTCTGCCATCGCCGTACTCCTCGTTGCCCCAGCGGCTGTCACTCACGCTCAAAATCAAGGAGGCCTCATTCCTGTGACCCCCTTGCCCGGCATGGCTAGCGGCGAGCTTGCGCCTGCAATCCAGGGCATCGCAAATGCATTTTTGATCCTAGCAGGTATTACTGCGCTGATTTTTTTGACTTTGGCAGGCGTGCGCTATATTACCTCGGGTGATAGCGAAAGTGGTCAGGAGAAAGCCAAACACCAAATTATCTACGCCGTCATCGGGTTAATTGTGATTGGTCTTGCCGCCGCCATTGTGAACTTTACGATCAACGCTATTCAAGGCCGGGGCAGCGGCACGGGCGGGGGCATCAATATTCCTGGTGGAGGCGGAGTTATCCGGGGGCCTGGTGACATTGTGCGATAGCCATGTTAAGATTGAATCATAAGGAGGTGAGCAGCTCATGAATCTAAAAACAATGAAGCGGGCGTTACTCGCGAGTTTGGCCGGGTTCTGGCCAGCCGTTACGCTTGCCCAAGGCTTATCGGGAATCCAGCCTTTCCAAGGCACTGCTCAAAGCAACCTCCCTACGGCGGTTACGAACATCATTAATATTCTTCTCATCTTAGCCGCCTTGGTCGCCGGGATCTTTCTGATTATCGGTGGTGTCCAATACATTACCTCGGGAAGCGATGAAAGCGGCCAAGAAAAAGCGAAAAATCGCATTCTCTACGCTGTCATCGGCTTGATCTTCATCGGTCTGGCCGCTGCTATCGTGAACTTCGTGGTGGGTGCCATCGGACAAGCCTAGAAAAAGTAACGAGTAAAGGTAACCAGTAACGAGTAATAAGAGCTGCTCTAATTCGGGCGGCTCTTTTCTTACTAATCATTACACATTGCACATTACGCGCTACAATGCATCCATGACCCCACAACTCTTCGTGAGTCTGAATACGACCTTCTTTGTGATTGGTTTCGTGCTCGCGATTATTGTCCTGATTTTAGCCGCCCGGCACACCTGGATGGTGGGATACGGCCCTGAGCAGGCGCGTATCCGCTTTTGGATGGCCATTGCCTTGATTCTCTTAACCCTGCTGGCGCTCTCCGCCGCTATCTTCAACCTGATTTTCGTGTAGTTTGCCCTGAGCTTGTCGAAGGGTGCGGATGACCCCACTTCGCCAAGGCTTCGCGGGGCGCGGGAGGAGTCTGTGTGCTGGGGACAGGATTTGAACCTGCACACCCTTTCGGGTACTAGCTCCTAAAGCTAGCGTGTCTGCCGTTTCACCACCCCAGCATGATTGTTAATTGAATAAAGTGCGCGCCTGCCCGCCGTAGCTTTAGCGTAGGCTGGGTCTGCCATTTCGCCACATCCGCGTAAGGGCTAGTTTACCACTGGCTCAGAAAACTTCACGCCTTGGGCTGAATCAATCGGCACTAAGAATACTGCCGGCTGGTACAAATGTAGGTAATCCAGGAGAATGCGTTCCCAGCGGAAATGGGCTTCTGCCCGTACGCGCCCCTTGTCTGCCTGCCGAGCGTTTCGCCCAGCGGTGGCTAAGGAACGTCGCAAGGTCTCACTATCGCCCTCTTTCACATACTGGGCGCATACGCCGAGCGTCTCTTCGTGGAAAGGTTCAGCGACAGCCACAACCGGCTTCCCGCATCTCAGAGCAGAAAGCAACGTAGGCAGCGTGTCGCGGCGGCTTCCCAAAATAATCGCGGCCGCCCCTTGCATGAGAGATCGCGCCACCCGCGGGCTCTCTGTTTCAACCAGGGTAATGAACGGGTGTTTGCGGGAGAGCGGTGAGAGTTCGGCCGCCTTTGAAGTCAGCACCACCAATTTCTTGCGGCTGCGTACCTTCGCATATGCTTGTGCTAAGAAGGCTAACTCCGCTTTGCTCTCAGCCGTCGCCGCGATATAACGGCCCGTCCACAGCTTCCAACGGCGCGGCGAAATCAGCGGGGTGTCGCTCTCGCTGTACCCGTCTGGTATGTACTCTGCTCGTACCCCTGAAATCTCAAGGAGATGCCACTGGAGGTCGCGGCGCGTGACTGTCACCGCCTGTGCGAGCGCCTGCGCTCTTCTCGCCACAAATCGCAAAAGCCATCTGGGCCGCGCCGGTAGGCTATCAACTGTCCAAACAATCACAGCGCCCGGTGCCAGTGCCGCCAGCAGCGGGGCAGCGGCCGCCAGCTTCCAACCGTGAATGTGAATTACGCCCGCGCCCGCCCAGCTCGCTCGCAGCACTGCGGCCAAAGTATACAACCACTCGCCCAGCTGGCCGGGCAGACGCGAGGGAACGCGTTTCAACCTCACTCCTTGAATAGTGCGCAAACGAGGAGAAGTGCGTGCTGCTCCTTCAAGTACCGTAACCTCATGGCCGGCTCTAGCCAGTAAGGGCGAGAGGGCTGCGGTCCGCTCGGAGAGGTTAGGTTGCCCAGCGAAAATAATTTTCATAAAACTCTTGACGCTACCACGGTTTAACGGAAATGTCTATGATACATGTATGGTGTGTGAACGTTGCCGCTCCCGAGAAGCTTCTCTAGAAGTCCAGCGCTCGCTGGCGGGAAGAACTACCCGTCAGCGCCTCTGCCAGGCTTGTGCAGAAGAACTCGGCCTGGTGAGTTCTTCTGCCCCGCGTAGCTTTAGCGAAGTGGGGCCGTTTTCAGGCTTTCCCGGCTTCAGTGATTTTTTCGGCCGAGAAGGCTGGGCAGACGACCCTTTTTTGGCGCGGGGTCGTCATCAGCATGGGGGACTCAGCGCCTCCCCTGGAGTAGAACAGGTCAACATCTTGGACGCCTTCTCTGATAGAGCCAAACAGGTTATCCAAAAAGCAGCTGAAGCAACCCAGCAAGCCGGCTCCCCGAGTTTAGACACCGAGCACCTACTCCTGGGAGTGGCGCAGGAGCCTGAGGTAGGCGCCATCATTTTAAAGAATCTCGACATCAACCCCAGCGAGCTCGTCAGCTATCTGAAAGAAAATATGAGTAAAGGTACGAAGGAGTACGCGGAAGGCGTGGTTCCTGAGCTTTCCCCCCGCGCTAAACAAGCCTTAGAGCTCGCCTGGCACGCCGCTCGCAACCTAGAGCACGACTACGTCGGCAGCGAACACGTGCTCATAGGGCTCCTGGAAGAAGGCGAAGGCCTAGCTGCCCAGACCCTCAAGAAGTATGGCCTCACTCAAACTAAACTTCGCCAAGCAGTGCTCTCCGCGGTGGGGAAAAGCGGTAAGAAAACCGGTGCGGCCCAAACGAAAAGTAATACTCCTACGCTCGACCAGTATAGCCGCGACCTGACAGAGCTCGCCCGCGCCGGCAAGCTCGACCCCGTGGTCGGCCGCACCAATGAAGTCCAGCGCGTCATCCAAATTCTTTCCCGCCGCACGAAGAATAACCCTGTCCTCATTGGCGAACCCGGCGTAGGCAAGACTGCTATTGCGGAAGGGTTAGCTACCCGCATCGTCAATGGCGCCGTGCCTGACACGCTGAAAAACAAACGTGTGTTGGCGCTCGATCTCCCCGCCATGGTGGCCGGTACCAAATACCGGGGGGAGTTTGAAGAGCGTATCAAGAAAGTAGTTGATGAAATTGAGGCAGCCAAAGGGGAAGTTATTCTTTTCATTGACGAGTTGCATACCGTGGTCGGCGCTGGCGGAGGGGGGGAAGGCGGGACACTGGACGCCGCCAACATCTTAAAACCCGCCTTAGCGCGCGGCGAGCTCCAAGCCATCGGGGCTACCACTCTGAGTGAGTACAAGAAACACGTTGAAAAAGATGCGGCACTCGAGCGCCGGTTTCAGCCTGTCTTGGTAGAGGAACCGAGTATTCCCGATGCGATTGAAATCCTGCGCGGGCTCAAGGACCGCTACGAAGCCCACCATAAAGTTCGTATCTTAGATGAAGCCATTGTGGCCGCGGTGACACTTTCCGATAAATATTTGCGCGACCGCTTCTTGCCAGACAAAGCCATTGACCTCATGGATGAAGCTGCCGCCAAGGTGCGCTTGGGAAGTATGGCCCACCCTGATGAGATTGCGAGCAAGGAAGCGGAATTGAAGCGTGTGAATCGAGAGCTGGCCGCGGCCACCCGTGCCAAGAACAAAACCAAGCGGAAAGACCTTGAAGCGGAAAAGGAGCGCCTGACGAAAGAGCTCGCCGCGCTCAAGGAAACCTGGCAAAAGAAAACCGGTACTTCTCAAGCGGAGGTGAAAGCCGCCGATATTGAAAACATCATTGCCGCCTGGACAGGTATCCCGGTGGAAAAGATTACCGAGGCTGAGAAAGAAAAGCTTCTCCACCTGGAAGACGAGTTGCATAAGCGTGTGATCGCTCAAGAGGAAGCGGTCCGGGTGGTCAGCGAGGCCATCCGCAGAAACCGCGCGGGCTTGAAGGACCCTGACCGCCCCCAAGGAGTATTTCTGTTCTTGGGCCCCACCGGCGTGGGGAAAACGGAGCTCACACGGGCCTTAGCCGACGTCCTCTTTGGCAGCGAAGACGCGATGATTCGCCTCGACATGTCTGAGTATATGGAGAAACACTCTGTAGCCCGCATGATTGGCTCTCCTCCCGGCTATGTCGGGCACGAGGAGGGGGGGCAGCTCACCGAGGCTGTCCGGCGCAAGCCCTATTCAGTGATTCTCTTAGACGAAATTGAAAAAGCTCATTCGGATGTCCTCAACATTCTGTTGCAAGTCTTTGATGATGGCCGCCTGACCGACGGCAAAGGCCGCACCGTCGACTTTAAGAACACCCTTATTATCATGACCAGTAACGTCATTCGCGATAGCATCACGAAGGAGTTGGTCGTTGATAAACTCAAGACCGTTTTCCGTCCCGAGTTCTTGAACCGTATAGATGAATTTGTTGTCTTTCACCCTCTTGAGAAGGTACATGTGCAAAAAATCGCCGACCTACTGCTGAAAGAAGTGGTGACTCGGGTGGGAGAGCTCGGGCTGAAACTTGAAATCAGCGAAGAAGTGAAAAACCGCCTCGCCTCTGACGGCTTTGATCCGGAGTTCGGAGCCCGCCCCCTCCGCCGTGAAATCCAGCGTCGGCTCGAAAACAAGCTTTCCACCGCCTTGCTCTCGGGGCAGTTCCCCAAGGGCTCTACGATTAAGGCCGTCCTGCGCGGTGACGATATCGCTTTCGAAAAAGTCGGCCGCACCCAAAAGGAAGTTACCCCTGTCTAAAACCCAAAAGGTTTTCGCGCGCTCTAGCCACTACCCTAGAACCATGTTATAGTATTCAATATGTCATCAGGAGATAGCCCCCCAGTCGAAACTAAAGCACCAAAAGATCCTCTACGGGAACTAGAAGAGCAACTAAGGTTAGATCCAAGATTTCCAGGATTTTTGGCTGAGGAAAGCCTCCGCTACTTAACCACTACCGATGCCCGATGGTTCTCTGAGCAAGGGTATACTGGGGAACTTAGTGCTGGCGGATATCTCATGCAAGATGATGGGAGGGAGAGTAACTTCTTGCCCAGCCAGCTTATAAGCGGGGCCCCCTATGCACAGGTACTTGAGGCTGTCCAGCGAAGGCTGGAGAGTGAAGCCCCAGTGAGTAATGAAGATAGCCTTCGCCAGCTCGTCAATGAGTTAAAACGAGATCCTCGGTATCCACGAGTATTGGAACAAGAAAGCCTTCGCTACTTAACAACAGAGGATGCCGAGTGGTTTCTGAACGAGTACTCTAGCGAGCTAACTCCGGAAGGATATATAAGGAAGAAAGATGGAACTGAGACTAACTTTTTGCCGAGCCAGCTGGTGGGACCAGCGGGGTATGGTAAAGTTCTCCAGGCTGTAAAGAGAAGGTTAGAATCGGAAAAAGAATAACTTTTCCACTGACGACCTTTGGAAAAACGTGGTATAGAAGGGGTGTATGGCGAAAGCTCCTGAGCGTCTGTTTGAGCGGGCTCACCTCAAAGCCCTGCTGAAGCTGAGTGAATTTCGCCGGGGGGTTACCGCTGGGGAGCTAGAAAGCCTGACCCGCACCTCTCCTGACCCAGCCACCGTTTTTGCCGCTGTCTCAGAGGAACTTCTCTCTGACTCTCCGGCGTTAGTGGCAAAGTGGCGCAAAACGCTCACGGCTCTGTGGGCTCATCACCACCCCGACATTCCCTCCTTACCCGACATCCCCCTTACGAAACAGCAGGCCACGAGCACGTTTGTTCTCTTGGACGCCTTAAGCTTCCTCGACTCTCTCACCCACAAGCCGGCTCGGCTCATTCACCGCGGCGGGCAAACGCTGCTTCACCCGCAGGATATTCCCCGGCTCCTCAAAAGGCTGGATTCTTTCGAAGGAGAGACTCCCTCCCGGGGCGGCAGTGAATGGGATGTCCCGGCTCTGAAGCGCTTGCGCGATCTCCTCTCGGCGGTACGCCTGCTCAGGAACCACAAAGGGGAGCTCCAAGTCGTCCGTTCCCGCCTCAAAACTTTCTTGCGCCTCCCCCGCAGCTATCAGTACTTCGTGCTCTGGCATGCCGATGTCTACCACGTCTGTTGGGGGGAGTATGCTCCCGATTGGCACGACGAACTGCGTGTTATCCAAGATTACGTGCCTCTGCTCTGGGAATTGGCGGAAGATGCCCGCGCGGGCGAAGTTGTCGATAAACAGGTGTGGTGTCTGAGCCTCATCGAAATCTTTGCGCCGCTGTGGGCTGAGCAGGGCTTACTGCAGACTCCCGTGCGCCTATCCCTCTCCCGGTTCTTCCACGAGTCAGCCCTGCCCATTGTCATCAACCAGGTTCTCATCAACGATCTCCTGGCCCGTTACGGCCTCATTCAGTTTGAGCACGATGGCAACTTTGTCTGGACCCCGCTGGGTATTACCTTGGCTGCTGCGGAAATAAACCACACCCTTCCCTGCGGCGTGGAGCTTTTAGATTAACCTGTTCGCTTACGGTGGTAGCGCTCGTGCACTTCGCGCAGCCGAGTGTCGGTTAAGTGCGTATAAATCTGGGTCGTTGTAATCGAAGCGTGCCCTAAAAGCTGCTGTACTTCCCGCACATCCGCGCCGTTGGAAAGTAAATCCGTCGCAAATGAATGCCGCAGCGTGTGCGGCGTAATGTCTTTGGTAATCCCTGCCGCCGCCGCGTACTTTTTGACGAGGCGCTGCACCGAGCGGGGAGTAAGGCGCAGGTCGTCGGCCTTACCCGCCCCCTTCTTGTGGCGGACAAAGAGAGCCGGGTCGACATCTTCTCGCTTCTCAATGTAAGCCGCAATCGCTTCTTTTGCCTCTGATGATAAAAAAACTACTCTCACTTTATTGCCCTTTCCGCGAATGGCAATCTCAGCACTTTTTTCTCGCACATCGTCACGATCGAGGCTCGTCAGCTCCGACACACGCATACCCGTGGAGAAGAGCGTGTGCAGCATAGCCCTATCTCGCAGCGCTTCACTATCAGCTCCTTCCACTGATTCAAGCAGCCGGTCGATCTCCTCCGGGTAGAGCACGTCAATATTGCGCTCCGGCAACTTGGCCAGCTCCACCTTTTCAGGGGAAAGCGCCGCAATGTCCCGTTTGATTAAGTATTTCAGGAACTGGCGGATTGCAATCAGGTAGTAGTTCTGCGTGGCCAAGTCCAACTTCTTCCCATTGAGCCAGCGCCGGAACGTTCTCACGGCATCAAGCGTAATATCGGGAACCTTTTCCAGTTTTTCCTGCGCATAAAACGCCTGGAGATACCGGTCGTAATTTGCCGTTGTTCTGCCACTCCGCCCCTGCCCAATTTCCAGGTCCTCTAAGAAATCGATATGGAGCCCTTTAAGGTTTTGCGACATAGAAATAGTGTACAATATCTCGTATGTTCACGCTGAATTCTGATCAACGTAAGAAAGTAGGCGATATTTGTGCCGATATTGGCCAGGTAAGCCTTGCGGGTATAGTAGTTCCTTTTCTTTTTCAGGTCCGCAACCCCACCTTTGTTCTTCTTGGCCTCGGAGTATCTTGCGCCGCCTGGGTCGCGAGCCCATACTTCATAAAGAAAGCATCATATGGCCCCTGAAACCACAGATTTCCTCTTGTTTTATTTTACCCTTGCGATTGCATTAACAATCATCGCTATTTTCGGCTACTTGGGCACTCGAGACACGCATCCGACCCCCAAGAAGAAAAATTAGGCCATTCAGGAGACAAGTTTTGACTTTTTTGCCAGTTCGGGTATTCTGGCATATTCTTAAGGCAAGTAGTAATTCCGCATTCTAACTTAGATTCCATATTCCATGTCAAAAGTCGACGAACGAAAAGGTGGGATTATTAAGAAATATAAGCTGCACGATAAAGACACGGGCTCCCCGGAAGTCCAAGTGGCTATTTTTACCGAGAAAATTGAGGAGCTCGTGAAGCACTTGAGAAAGAATAAGAAGGATTTTCATTCCCGCCGCGGTCTCCTAGGTCTCGTGAGCAAGCGTCGCCGGCTCCTTTCCTACCTAAAACGCCAGGACGAAAAACGGTACCAAGCTATCACCAAGAAACTTGATTTGAAACAGCAAAATGCCTGAACCGGGTCAGTTCCCCCAGCAACGTGTCGGTGTCTTTGTCGACATCCAGAACATGTACTATTCCGCTCGTGCCCTGCACAACCAAAAGGTCAGCTTTAGCAGCGTGCTGGAAGGCGCTGTCGCGGGCCGCCAGCTCGTGCGCGCCATTGCCTATGGCATTACCACGGAAGAAGCGCACGAAGGAGAGTTCCACCAAGCACTGGGGAAGCAAGGCTTTGAAGTGAAAACGAAACCCTTGCAAACCTTTATCGGTGGACAGAAGAAAGGCGATTGGGATGTCGGCATTGCTATGGATATCTTGAGCCTGCAGCCGAAACTCGACGTGGCGGTGTTGGTGAGCGGCGATGGCGATTTCGTTCCCTTGATCCAGTTTGGTCAACAACAGGGGTTGCGCTTTGAAGTCATGGGTTTCCGCGAAAGCACCAGCAGCGCCTTAGTGGCCGCCGCCGATAGCTTCCTAGACTTGTCTTCTGATCCGAAAACGTTTTTAATATCAGATAGAAAACCAAAACCAACCAAGCGGTTAGCAAAAATCTTTACCTAAGTTCACTTTTAACCTGATTCAGCGAAAAGGTGAGTAAGTGTCTTTAGACTTTTAATCCCGTAAAATCGCTCATGGCGATCACGGGACGAGAAGCCTGAAGATTACACTCCACCATACCCGCTGGATCTCTACAACCTATGAGTTCAATTGTGACAGCGGCATCCGCGCGATGCACCACCCAAATTGGGGGGCAAGAATTATGTTTAAGTACTGGCGAGCTTGCCAAGCAAGCGGGCGGCGCAGTGTTAGTTCAATATGGCGACACGGTCGTATTGGCCACAGCTAATATCCGCAAACCTCTCTACCCAGACGGGGACTTCCTGCCCCTTCTAGTTGATTACGAAGAGCGCTACTACGCCGCCGGGAAAATTAAGGGAAGCCGCTTCATCAAGCGTGAAGGCAGACCCTCTGACGAGGCCACACTTACCGCGCGCTTAATTGACCGCACCATCCGTCCGCTCTTTCCGGAAAACATGATTAATGACGTGCAGGTCATGATTACTATTCTCTCCTACGATGGGGAAAATGATCCCGACATTCCTGCTCTTATTGCCGCTTCCGCAGCCTTATCTGTTTCCGACGTACCCTGGAACGGCCCTATTGCCGCCGTGCGCGTAGGACGCAAGGACGGAAAATTTCTCATTAACCCCGCGGAAGAAGAACGAGAAGCCAGCGACCTTGATCTCGTGGTGGCCGGTACTGGCGAGCACATTGTCATGATCGAGGCCGGTGCCAACGAAGTACCCGAAGACGTCATGGTAGAAGCACTCGCGGAAGCCCAAAAAGCTTTAGCCTTAATTGTCCCGGTCATTCAAAAACTCCAGACCGACTATGGCAAACCCAAGCAGGAACCCAGCTTTATGAAGCACGACACGGAAATCTTTACCAAAATCCAAGGCCTGGGGCGCGATGTCTTAATTGAGAAGATGAAAACCGCGCGTACCAAGAAGGAAATTTCTCAGGCAGAAAATGCTGCCGTGGAAGCAGTCAAAGCTGCTCTTTCCGAAGAAGAGAAAAAAGTTATCACTGACAAAATGATCGGGCACGCCATTCACGATGTACGCGGCACCTACGCCCGCTCGCAAGCCTTCGAGGCCAACTGGCGCGAAGGCAACCGCGCCTTCGATGAAATCCGCCCGCTGGTGGTGAAAACCGGTCTCCTGCCTCGCACACATGGCAGCAGCCTCTTCCAGCGCGGGGAAACCCAAATCTTGAATGTGGCAACCCTCGGCGGCCCATCTGATGTGCAGTGGATAGACACCATGGAAGTCGACGAGAAAAAACGCTACATCCATTACTACAATTTCCCTAGTTTCTCGGTGGGAGAAAACAAACCTTCCCGCGGCCCTGGCCGGCGTGAAATCGGCCATGGTGCCTTGGCGGAACGCGCCCTCATTCCCGTGCTGCCTTCTCAGGAAGAGTGGCCCTACACCATGCTCTTAACTTCAGAAGTTTTAGAAAGCAACGGATCCTCTTCCATGGCTTCTGCCTGCGCCTCCTCGCTTTCGCTGATGGATGCCGGTGTCCCTATCAAAAAACCGGTGGCCGGTATTGCCATGGGCTTGTTCGTGAATGAGAAAGGGGAGCACCGCATCTTAACTGACATCGCGGGAGTAGAAGACGAACAAGGCGACATGGATTTCAAGGTAGCCGGCACCGCGGATGGCATTACTGCCTTGCAAATGGACATTAAGCTAAATGGCGTCAAACTCGACGTGTTACGCGAAGGCTTCGCGCAGGCCAAGAAAGCCCGGTTAGAGATCTTAGATGCCATGAATGCTGTCTTGCCTGAGCCGCGCAAAGAAATGTCCCCGTATGCACCGAGGATTGAAACCATCCGCATCCCCGTGGAAAAGATTGGCGATGTCATTGGCCCCAAAGGCAAGCACATCAACGCCATTATCGAAGAAACGGGCGTGGAAATTGATATCGCTGACGACGGCTTAGTGTCTATCACCAGCAATGATGCCGAGGCCATGAAGAAAGCCGTCGCCTGGGTAAAGAACATGACCCGCGAAATTCAGGTAGGGGAGCGCTTCGACGGTAAAGTCACCCGCCTGATGGACTTCGGCGCCTTTGTCGAGTTAATCCCCGGCACCGGTGTCGAAGGCATGGTGCATATCAGCCAGTTCCGCGAAGAGCGCGTAGAAAACATTCACGATGTTGTAAAGGTAGGGGATGTCATCCCGGTGGTAGTGACCGAAATCGATTCTATGGGCCGCATTAACTTATCGCACATCGCGGCCGTAAACCCGAACTATAAACCCGTTGAACGTGACCGTGGTCCTCGCCATGGAGGCGGAGGTCGCCCTCATCACGGCGGCGGCCGTCCCGGCCCCTTCCGCGGCCCCCGCCCACCCCGTTAGGTTTTGGCTTTTGCGCGTCTCTCTTCTGGCAGCAAATCCCACATTAGCTTAAACCACGTCCGAAACGCATCCGCGACTTGCTGGTTCACAATCACCGTAATCGCAAAATCCTCCTCGAAACCGCCAATGCGAATATCAGAGAGCACATACACACGGTTACCGAACACATCGATGGCCGCCGGCGTTGAATACCCCTTAGGCAGGAACTTGTAGTTGCTGCCCGCGTGTTTCAAAATCTCTGGGAAATCCTTTTTCACTTCGTGGTCGAAGAGGTGGTAGAACGTGAGTCCTTTCTTCTTCGCCATACTCGAGAATTGGGGAAAGGCCATCTGTATCCGCTTATCCAGCCACGCACCCTTAGCCGCAATGAAGTGCGCTTCTTTGGTATTGCGTAGCATATCACTGAGATAGTTTTTCCAGCCTTCTGGCCCCCGGTAAATAAAGACGGCATGCTCGCGGGGGATAGAGCGGTAGCGTTGCTTAAGCTCCGGCATCACGTTCGCCAACATTGCCTCCTTCTCCTGCAGCAGCTCCATGAGCTTGTCCGGCTCAACGGCTTGGTAACGTTTTTCGCGACTCGCCAAAATCTCAAACGCTAATCCCTTCTCCATGAGGCGGCGCAAAGAATCATAGACGTTACGCCGATATACCTTCGATTTGCGAGAAATGAGGTCAACCGAAGATTCACCATGCGTGAGCAAGGTCTCGTAGATCGCTGCCTCATTCTTTGAGAGTCCTAACTGTTGAAATATCTCCCGATACATATGTGGTGTAGAGTACCACCCTAGAGTGCTATTTACCACTCTATGAACGTATGGTGCAACACGATACTCTGTTTTCCATACCTGTCAAGTTATGCACAGGTGCGCGAACCTAGACTCGCGTATTATTAACTCAAGTTTTTATACCCATGACGAATCAACTTGTACAAATCAGTCCTGGCCAGGCTTACGTCATCTTGTTTTTGTTTGGCTTGGGCATGCTCGTTGTTACGTACTTGTTTGCGCGCTGGAACAAAGCATCATCTAAGGTAGAAAACTTCTTAATCGGCGAGCGTAAGGTGAATTGGATTTTAGGGGGAACCGGCATCGCGGCTTCATGGATTTGGGCCCCAGCCGTATTTGTTTCCACGTTGTTCGCCTATGAAAGCGGCTTGGCCGGCCTATTTTGGTTCACGGCGCCTAACATATTAGCCCTAGCCATCTTTGCAGTTTTAGCTCCAACTATTCGTAGGAAGATGCCGTTTGGATATACCTTACCGCAATGGATTAAATATCGCTTGGAAAGCGAACGGTTGCATAAGATTTATCTTATCCCGTTCCTTTTTTATCAGCTCATGTCTGTTACGGTCCAGCTCTTCGCGGGCGGAACTCTTTTGGGTGTGCTACTTGGAATTCCCGTCTATCAAGCCACCACTATCATAACCATTGTTATTTTAGGAGCTATTCCCTTGATCTATACGCTGGTTTCTGGCTTCGAGTCCTCCCTTATTACGGATTTCTTTCAGTTGCTCTTGATTATCGTTGCTATTCTCATTATCGTACCATGGCTGATTTCAGCGGCCGGGGGCCCGCACGTGCTTTTGAATGGTCTGGCTGGCACAAAAGGCAGCGCAAACATTTTTAACCCTGGCATTGCATTTTCCTTGGGAATTGTGACGTCAATCGGCCTCTTGGCTGGGGCGGTTTCCGACCAGCAGTACTGGCAGCGAGGTTTTGCGGTTCGCGAAGGTCACCTGCGCAAAGCCTTCATCTTTGGGGCACTTGCTTTTGGGATAGTGCCGATTTTACTGGGGCTGATTGGATTTATTGGTGCAGACCCCAGTTTAGGCATTGCGCTGCCGCAGGGAACTGACCCCTCCATGATTGGTGTGGCAGCAGTAACCACGCTGCTACCAACCTGGACCGTGTTCCTCTTCGTCATTATGTTGCTCTGCGCGCTCTCCTCAACGCTTGATTCTGGCATGAACGCCGCCGCTACTTTGTACGCCACGGACATCATGAAATATACCGACTACGAACGAAAGCTATTGCGGAAGCATGATGAGGGAAATCCGATGACCGACCGTGAACAACTGGACAAGCATTTACTCGACGCCCGGCGGCTGGGCGGAGGCAGAACTTCTATGGTAGTGATTACCATTCTTGGATTTCTCGTGGCGCTGGCAGTGATTTTCACTCCGAAATTTGGTCTGCAACAATTATGGTGGGTCTTCAATGCGGTAGCGTCCACTGTGGCTGTGCCGACGATCTTAAGCTTGTACTGGTCGCGCCTCGATGCCCGCGGTGTAATGTGGGGTATTATCACAGCTACTTTCGTGGGGTTACCCTTGTTTGTCTACAGCAATGTTGTTAATAAGCCAGTCTGGATTGTGGGTTCCGCGGTGCTAATAGTTGCGATTACCGCTTTCTTCTGTTTGGCGTTTCGGCGCAAAACACCCTGGCAGCCTGCAGTTAGTTAGCGGTATTGATAGTACGCCAGGCCACAGAAATGCCTGTTTATGAAGGCTAGGCTGCCATGGTAAAATAAATAAATGGCAGATCAGGGAGGGGACAACATTTTTATCCACACGATGAAGGACGATTTGTCGGGTAGCGGTACTGCAAAACCGTCTAACTTGCCCGCCGAAGCCCTGCCTGCCGGCCAGGCAGGTTTAGCAAAAGCTGGGCCGGCCAAGCCGCTGCCTGCAGTACCTGCCCTAGGCCCCATTATTACTACCTCTCGCTTGGCAAAACCTGCCTCTCCGCCGCCGGTTACCCCTTCTCCTGCGAGCGTGCCCCCTGCTTCTTCCACCCCGTTCCTGATAAGTCCCGCCCCTGGCGGGACTGCCAGGCCCGTTGGGACTGGGTCAGGAACGGGGCAAGCCCCGAAACCACTGACCCCCCCGCCTTCGCCTGCCCCTGTTACCTCCACCGCTGCCGCTAAAACTCCTCCAGCCCCAGCCCAATTTCCTCTCCCCCCACGCAATGAACCAAAACCTGCTCCCGTCCCCGCGGCGGCAGCTACCTCAATAGGCACCCTGCCTCATGTAGCGCGCCGCAATCGCCGCCGTCTTTTCATGTGGGGCGGCCTTATTCTGCTCTTCATTGTTGTCGTTGGTGGGGGAGCGTGGGCGTTTATAACGTTTGTCTCGGCGCCAGCTCCCGCGCAGGAACAACCCCTGGTAGCTGCGGTGGAAGCAACCGAGGTCATACCGGCTTCGGCCTCGATTGCCTTACATTATCGGGTTGAAGCTGGGAGCGATCGCAGTGAACTTTTGGGGTTCTGGCAAAGTTCGAATAAAACCTTGTTCCAAGGTAACCCCAAGGTCTTCCTGAACAATCCGAATGTAAAACAGTTGATGTACGTGACGCTCTCAGGGGAAAGTCGCCCCTACTTGCTCGTTCCCAAAGAAGGAATGGGCGACCAGGAATTAGCTCAGTTTAGCCCCAGCCAGATTAATGAAGTAAGCGGCTGGTACGTTCTCCACGCCTTAAACTCAGCTCCATTTTTGGAAGCCTTGGCCCAGGGGAAGGGAATGAGTGATGCGGTAAAAACCCGCTTCAAAGATACCGGGGACGTAAGCCCTATCCGGATCTACCTCGCCGAGTCGGCCTTGAATCAAATCCGTGAGAGCAGCGCAGGGGAGCAGTTTGCCGCCGGCTCAGTAAAAACTGCTTTGCTGTCCGCCCGCCTCACCTCTTCTCGGCAGGCGCTCCTGTTTGATGGCCTCGGGGAGGCGAGCCTAACAACTGGTGCTGCTGCCCCAACCCCCGCTGGTCAAGTAGACCAAACCTTTCTGAGCGGTTTGCCGCCGGATGCCACCTTTGTGCGCCTGGGCGCCAATTTGGCGTCCGACATTGCTGCCTGGCAAGACATAGCCCGCGTCTTGGATAAATCCGTGCTTGATCAAGCTGCCGTGGCTGGCCTCGTCCGAAAGCTTACTAGCCCGTACGCTTTCTATGAGCGAGTTGGCCGCGATGGGTCGCCCGATATAGGCCTGATCTTTACCATACCGGCGGAAGTTACCCCGCCCGTAGTTATGGGGGATACTGCGCTCGAGCAAGCGTTTTCCGCTGCACTGCCCCTCATTATGTCGGGAAAACCTGCTGTCACCCTAGCCTTTGCCGATGGCGCGTACGAGCAAGCCCCCCTACGCTTCCTGAACGTGGCGGGGTCCACGAAGGCGCTGGATTACACCCTCAGCGAAAACAACGTAGGCTTTGCGAGTTCAAAGGAAGGCATGTTTACTCTCCTGGATGTCGCCGCGAAACGCACCCCCACTTTAGAAGCCAGTGAACCGTGGAATGTACTCCTCAAGGAATGGGGAGTGCTACCCGTGACTCAAGGTTTCCTATTGGGATACCTCAGTTTCCCGCCGCTCTTGGATCTTCTACCCGCGGCCGAGGCGAAACTGCCCGCGGCCGTTACTCAGGAAGTTACTCCCACCGGTATTAGGCTTTCTGGTGTCATAGTTCATGGAAAAGCTCCTGCGGCTAGCCCATCGCTTGTACCCAGCCCGACAACCTCGCCTGCACCTTCCGCAACACCAACTTCCACTCCCTAGGCGCGAGCCCGAAAGTGAAGTAATCTAAAGTCCCATGTCCCAGAAAGTGCTTCTCGGGATCGGCCTGATCACTGGGTTTATCCTCGCCGCCGCCGCGGCGAGCTACTGTATTCACATTTCAGCCTACTTCATGTGGGGGCTCGTCCCTGATGCTCCGCTAAAAGTATATGTCGACGGAGGTGAGGCAGTAGAACTTCTTGAGTCCCTCCGCAGCCAGTACCACCTTGACGAGCTTTCTGCTCTGCCGCTCGGCTCCATTTCCCGTGTCGTCTATACGCGCTCGGGCAGTGGCGAAAGTGCCGTGCTGCTGCCCAAGTTGAGTACGTTCTACGGGTTGCCAGCTAACCTCACCGAGCAGGGTTGGCATAGCCGGCGCCTAGGCCTGCTTGTTTTGGCAAGCCGGCGGGAAGACGCTCTCCAGGGAAAGTCATCCCAGCTGCTTCTCGCCGGTCTGAAGCACCTGCCCTCGTGGCTCTTTCACGACCGCTTGCCTCTTCGACCCACGTTGCTCGCCTCTCTTTCTGCCTCGGCCTTCCCCGTACTGCCCGGCGATTTCCACCTGGTGGCTGAACTCCGAAACGACATGCTTGTTGTAGCAGGTTCCGAAGGAAAGAATTGGCCGAGCGCGGAAAAAGTGCCGCCCTTTACCTTACCGGCCGGGTTTCAGGTCTCCGTTCCGGGATCATACCTTGCCGCACTCCCTACTCCCGTAAGGCAAGTGTGGAATCAATATTTCTGGCAAAGGTTTGGCTTGCGTTCTTCCAAACCTGATCTCGTGGAGGCACTCGCTGCCTTTGATCACATTGAGGCAGGGATTAATCACGAAGCTCGTCTGGGAACTGTCAGGCAGGAAGAAAGTTTTATCGTACTCGCCGATTCCTGGGTGGGGGAAGAGGTAGCCCACGCTCACCCCGTCACCCGTGCCTTTCGTCTGCCCGACGGTACGATTGGGTATGAGAAGCGCCCGGCCGCGCTCGTCCCGGCCTTTACTACCCCTCCGGATGACCAGGGCTGCCGCAACTCTGAGCTCTCGTTATTCCTCTGCCAAACTCCTGGCCGGGCTGTACTTTCTACCACGCCGGCCCTCACTACCCTGGCTTCCTCCCCGCCTCCTGCCTCACTGTGGCATGTCAGTCTCAGCGCTGAAATCATGCAGAAACTCTCCCTGCCCCGCCTTTTTGGGCTGCTGGCGTGGGGAGATGGGAGGCAAGTCTCACTCGTCTTCCCGCTCTCCGCTGAGCAGAAATAACTCTCTATGGTGAAAACTGTGGTGGGAATAGACATCGAAACCACTGCTCTCGACCCGAAAGCAGGGGAGATTATCGAAGTAGCTGCCATCCGCTTTGATCTGGAAGAAGGCCGTGAGCTTAACCGCTTTGAGGTCCTCTGCCGCCCCAGCCGCCCCATAACTCTAGAAACTACCGCTATTACGGGGATAACAGGCGCCATGGTTGAAGGCATGGCGCCATTTTCGGAACACATTGAACAGGTACAAAAGTTCGTAGGAGAAGATACCCTCTTTGCCCACAATGCTCCCTTCGATCTTTCCTGGTTACATACCCACGGCTGCCGTCTCCCGCAGCCAGTCTGGGATACCTTCCCGCTGGCGGCTGTCACGTGGCCGGAAGCCGATAGCTACAACCTGGGTACGCTCGCCAAAGACCTAGGCATCACGGTAACCGGCGAGCACCGCGCCGGCGCAGATATCGTACTCACGTGGAAGCTCTTACAGAAGATTCGTGAGAACCTAAAAATTTCTGCCAGCCTGAAAGAAAAGGTGAAGCATATCCTGCAGGGAAGTGGCCAGCTGCACTATCTGCCTCTCTTCACTCCAGGCGGTTATGAGATGCCTGAAAAGATAGTAAGGAAGCCAAAGATAGCCGGGAAACCTGATGCAAAGGAAGTCTCAGTTGCCTCAGTACTTGGACCAGGAGGAAAGCTAGAGAAATCCCTCGCCGGCTTTACTGCGCGGGCAGAGCAAGTTCGCCTCAGCGAGTATATATCGGAGAGTATCGCCAAAAAAACCTCCGCCATTATTGAAGCGCCTTCAGGTATAGGTAAGACGTTTGCCTATCTTGCGAGCGCCCTACAGAGTAGCGGACGCACCCTCATCTCTACCCACACCCGCGTACTCCAAGATCAGCTCGTCGAAAAGGATATCCCCGCATTGCTGGCCAGCCTGGGGGTCGAGCGGAGCGTGGCTACTTTGAAAGGAAGGCGCAATTACGTGTGCGGAACGAGGCTCAGAAAATTACTCGAGGGCAAACGCTTCTCGCCGTCTGAGGCTTGGATACTACTAAAAGTACTGTTGTGGCTGGAGAGGGGAGGCAGCGGCGACATTGAACGCCTGAATCTCTCTCACCAGCCTCCATGGCTCATTCAGGCTCTTACGGCGAATACAGCCGCTTGCACCCGGCGCTGTGAGAACTGCCCATACCAGCGCTCCCGAGAAGCAGCTCAGTCAGCCGACATCACTGTCGTGAACCATGCCCTTTTGCTCCACGCCTCCCCGGGAGAAGATCGCCTCGGGAGTGACTACAGCCTTCTCATTGTTGATGAAGGGCACCAGCTGGAAGATGCGGCAACGGCCGCCAGCGAAGTGGTACTTTCTGCCGGTGTACTTGCCGAACTGCTGAAGACTCTCCGAAGCTTTGTTGGTCATGAAAAAATTAGTGAAGAAACCACCTCGCTCCTAAAACAGTTCGACCTACTCCAAGATCGTGGGGCTCTCCTGCTTCACTCTCATGGGGGAGAAGAGACTCGCCTGAGGCTCTCGCCTACGCTACGCCGCAGCCGGCTATTTCACGAGCTAAAAGAATCAGGGGTAAACTGCCTGAGTCGTATTTCTTTCCTGCTGGGGCTGGCACGCTCTCAAGAGAAGTCAGTGAAAAAAGAAGAAATGACGCTCTATAGAGAAGCGATCAGGCAAATAGAGAAGTTCCGGCTAGAGCTTGAGGACATCGTAAACCCTAAGAGCCGTGAGCGGGTGCAATGGATAGAGCAAGATCCCGCCAGTGAAGAGGTAAGCTTCCACGATGCTGCCCTTAGTATTGCCCCCTATACCACTGAGTGTCTGGGTATGATTCAGCCCACTATCCTCATTTCGGCCACTCTGAGCACCGAAACGGGCTTTGACTATATAAAGGAGCGCTTTGGCATCTTTGATTGGCCGACCGTAGAGTTTGAAAGCCCCTATGATTTCCGCGATCAAATGCGCATATTCGTTGTCGAAGACGGCCCCTTAGCAGGGAGTAGCGGATTCGACCAGTTCGTCGCTCAAGTAATTGGAAAAGTAGGCGCAGTCACTCGCGGCAGGCTACTGGCTCTCTTTACGTCTCAGGCCAGCGTCGGGGCGGTTCATGAGATGCTTACTTCTATTCTTAATAGAGGCAAAACCAGGTTGCTCTCTCAGAAAATATCAGGAGGCAGGCATAATATCGCCAGGCGCTTCCGAGATGAGCACTCTAGCATACTGCTTGGGACTCATAGTTTTTGGGATGGCTTTGATAGTCCCGGGGAAACTCTTTCTGTGCTAGTGATCCCGAAGCTTCCCTTCTCCCAACCCACTGATCCCATTATCGAAGGGTTATCCGAACAAGCCGGCACGAACTCTTTCGAAAAAGTGATGCTTCCCCGCATGACACTCCGGCTGAAACAAGGAGTCGGCCGCCTGATTCGCGCCACCACTGATCGGGGGGTAGTCATCCTTTTGGATAAAAGGTTGCTCGAAAAAAAATATGGGCGAGGTGTACTCCACGCTCTTCCCCCGGCTCCGGTGGAAGTAGTTGCGGAGCATGAACTTCCCCAAAAAATTGAAGAGCACTTTGGTCCCGAAACCATCACTCGCTGGCAAAAGACACTCTAAAAATTTGAGGGGGGAACGGGTGGCGGCAGCGGGGCTCCCCGAATAACCCCACTTCGCCCCGCCGGCTGGCGGGGCTTCGCGGGGTGCTGATCTTATAAACACCCCGGGAGTGGAACTGGATTCCTCTCCCGGGGTGAAAAAGTGCAGCAAAAGTTGTTAACACTGATTGTGTACAACTTGAGGTTTACTTAGTTTGATCCCCTGTCAACGACGTGCTATAATTAGCTTTACAAGTAGGCTAAATCAGCCTAAAACACAAAAAAGCAAGACAAATAAGCTTTTTGGGACCTGGTGAGCATACCTCGTGTACAGCACTCCAGGCCCCCAGATTAGTTCCTTCCCAACCCACTTCAGTATTTTCTTTCCTAGATAGGAGGTGCGCTTAGGGAGTATGTCCCCCTATACTCCCTAACCGTACTTCCTTTCCTTGTGAAAGAGAGTACCCCCTTTGCTGCGAGGACGTGCCTGCCTGCACAGGCCTCACATAGCAAACACAAACATATGATCAAACACGCGTTTGTTCATTCGTTCATTGCCGCGGAGATGGTGAGGCACAAACATACCGCCTCTACCGAATCCGCAATCGCAGTCAAGGAATCTTATCCCATGCAGAAGGGGATGAGAGATGCACACAGCTCACGCTTGTAAAATTGCTATCGATCGCCTTATCAGTCTGATCTTGTTTCCCCCTACAAGGTCAGACAGAATAGGCGATATGATGGCTTTTAGCGCGAGCTTAAAGGCCATCGGCCCTATAAACTTTCTATTTGGCTCTTGATGGCCTTTTTCATTTTGCCGCCAAAATGCCCCGCGTAGCCTCGCCTGCCGGCCATAGCCTTGGCGACGGCCGGGCGAAGGAATACACTAAACCCATGCCTAAAGCCCATTCTGATGAGTTTATAGCCGAAATGAGGCGCCTCTTAGAAGAAGAGAAGAGCCGCCTTGAGCAAGAGCTGGGTGGCAGTGCCCACAAACAAGAAGGTAATTATGTGGCCGATTTCCCGGTTTATGGCCAGGGAGAAGAGGATAATGCTACTGAAATTGCCGATTACACCGCTAAATCAGCCGTCACCGAGGCTAAGGAAGCACGCCTCCGAGAAGTGAATGCCGCCTTGAGCCGTATCGCCGAAGGCAAATACGGCCTTACTGATAAAGGCGAGATTATCCCCGAAAAGCGCCTGCACGCTAACCCTGCCGCTACCACCCTCGTTACATGAGTTGGCGCCTCTTGGCTCTCATTATCAGTGTTGTAGTTGTTGACCAGGGGCTTAAACTTGCTGCCGTAGCGTTTCATCTTCCTTATTTACAGGGAGAACTCTACCACCCTCTGCTTGCGCTCGCGGTCACAGTCGTGGCGCTATGGGGCCTGGCTAAGTATCCTTCCAGCGGCCTAGCTCTTATCGTGGGGGGCGGGGGTAGCAACCTTCTCGACCTTCTTGTCCGACAGCAAGTCCTGGACATTTTTACAGTAAAGAACTTTGCCTTTAACCTGGCTGATATATGCATTGTGGCTGGATTCCTAGTTATCCTAGGCGAAATCTTCTATGGGTCCTCCTCAAGAGCAAAAGTGAGGGGTTGAGGTGCCTGCACTGTGAAGCCCACCGAGCGAAGTGGTGTCCTTCGACTCACTTCGTTCACTCAGGATAGTTCGATGTCAGGGTGTTTACAGTGAGTAAGGTCGCCAAAGGCGACCGCATCGAACTGTGGATAAGTAATCCTAGATGAGAGTTGCAGACCCTAAAAGAAGGTAGCAAAACATGGTAAAATTAAGCTATTGAATGGGCAAACCATAGCCATTGAACAGGGTTTGCATAGGGGAGAACATTCGGGGAAGCAAGAAAGGGCGGTTAATCCTTCAGCGTAAAGGTAATGGAGTCTTACTCCTCTCGTTGGGTACCGATCCGGGAAGCTGCCCGCTTGCTTGGTGTTTCCATAGATACAATCCGCCGCTGGGACGAAAAAGGCATCATCCACTCCAATCGGCTGAAGGGGAGGAACCGGTATTTTGATGTCGCTGAGCTAGAAAGAGTGAAGGCCACACAGCCCCTGACCATTTCAGAAGCAGCCAAAAAGTTGGGGGTTTCCGCTTCTACTCTTCGCCGTCTGGAAAAAGACGGACTCCTTACCCCAAAACGCAGTGAAGGGGGAGAGCGTCTCTATTCCGAGGAAACGATTCATCAATACATTAGGGTGGCGGCTGCCCGTCGGCGCGAGCGAAAATCTGCCCTCAAGGCGGCGCCGTTACTAAACAGTGTCCCAAGTAGACCAAAAACTATTGCCAGGCCGGGGACATTTTTTGAAAGAGTCAAAAAGCTATTTGTTCGCAATCCTCGCTGGGCCGTGGCAGCAGTAGTTCTCTTTCTCGTAGCCGTGGCAGCCTGGGGTAGGACGGCTAGCCAGCCTACTTTGCAAGGAGGGGAAGCAGCGAATCCTTCTTATATCACGTGGGCTAAAGACAACATAGAGCCTCAACCAAGCGAAGAGCAGGATATCTCATCGGAAGAGCAGATGGCTGAAGTAGTGGGGATAACTACCAGTGAAGAGAGGATGCCAGGTTCGTCTTCATCTGCCAGCCGCGTGGCCGGGACTACTTCTGCAAGACATGGCATAACCTTCGAGTCTATTTATGATCAGCAACCTGGCATTGAGAGGGCCATTACTGCTGATGACAAGGAAGGCGGCCTCTCCTTCGACATTTACGCTCCCGCCGAATACCTATATATAGATCTGCGTGATGATGGAACCAAGTTCGTTGTGCGCGACCATGAGCACGATACTCTCACTATCGACCACGACAAAAATATTATCGCGCACGGTGGGTCAAAACTCGACATCCAAGGCACACTCACCCTTGATGGCCAAGCCGGCGATGCCAACCAAGTGCTTACGAGTCAAGGCAAGGGGCAAACTCCTGTCTGGAAAAATTTCGGAGAGGTAACCGTGGGAGGCGTAGATTGCACTAACTGTCTCAACGAGAAACAGATTGAGGATATTTATGTGCTCAATACCGGCGATGAAATGTCGGGCAACCTCACCCTCACCGGCCAATCAGACGTTCGCTTTGCCGCACCCGGATCAAATAACTATATCGGCTTCCAAGCTCCGGGCACTATTAGCTCCAGTGTCTTATGGACTCTCCCATCTTCCGACGGTAGCACTAACCAAATTTTAACTACCGATGGATCCGGACAACTCTCGTGGTCAACTTCGAGCGGCGGTATGACCTCGTTCACCGTGGCTGGGGAGTCCGGCACCAGTCAAACCATCAGCGACGGTAACACGCTCACCATCACCGCCGGCACGGGCATCAACTCCGTTGCTTCTGCCACCGATACCATCACCATTTCTGTGGAGGCAGACTCAATTGATGGTGCAAGCTTAGCCGACACCATTGCTCTAGACGCTTCTACCCTTACTTTTACCGATGGAACGAACACATTAATGACACTCACCGATGCTGGCACGACCGGCAACCTTTCCTTAACTGGCGACCTTACCATCTCTGGTGATGATCTTGTGATGGGTACCAATACATCTGGCTTCATCCTGGTTGCCGACGGCACCAACTTTAATCCAGTCGATGCTTCGGGTGACGTCGATGTCAGTAGCGCTGGTGCTTTCACAATCCAGGCCAACAGCGTCACCCTAACTACCGACACCACCGGTGACTACGTTGCCACCATTGCCGCTGGTTCGGGCATCTCTACCACCGGTGCCGCCACGGGCGAAGGCATTGCCCACAGTATTTCCGTCTCAGGCGTGGGCGGCAGCAACATCACCGATGACGTTCTGGATTTCGTGGACTTCGAAGACACCCTCGACCTCGATGCGGCCTTAACTCTCAACCAGACCACGAACACCTGGACGCAATCGTTTACCGGCACTACCACCGATGGCTTCACCTACAGCGCTACTTCCTTAACCTCCGGTACTGGCCTTGATGTGAATGTCACTAACACCCACACTGCCGATGCCGCAATCGAGCAAGTGCAGTTCGACCTCACTAACGCCCAGGCCACGGCCGCTAACACGAACTTTGCTGGGCTTACGGTGAACTTTACGAATAACCCGACTGTTGCGGGCAATACAGAAACGGCTCTACGTATACAAAACCAAGCCACCTCGAACACCACCGACAATGCCGTCACTGCTCTCTTAACGCTCGACAATGCTGATACCTCCACGACCGGCTCCACCGTGGCTACGAATGCCTTACGCATCATCAATTCTGGTGATATCTCCGGAGGTATCACCAACGCCATTAACATTGATGACGCTGACATCACGACCGATATCGTTTTACAGAACGATGAAACCATTGATAACAACACCGATGGCACTATCACGCTAACGGCTGGCACTGTCACGACCAGCAGTAATGCCACCGTGACCGGTGATCTCACCATCTCCGGCGACGACCTATTCATGACCACCAATACGTCCGGGGCAGTGCTGGTGGCGGATGGCACGAACTTTAACCCGGTTGTGATGGGCGGCGATGCCACCATTGGCACCACCGGCACCCTCGCCATAGCCGCTAACGCCGTGGCCTTAACCACCGATACTACTGGTGACTACGTTGCCACCATTGCCGCTGGTTCGGGCATCTCTACCACCGGTGCCGCCACGGGCGAAGGCATTGCCCACAGTATTTCCGTCTCAGGCGTGGGCGGCAGCAACATCACCGATGACGTTCTGGATTTCGTGGACTTCGAAGACACCCTGGATGTAGATGCTGCCACTGACATTAATCTGGGAGCGAATCTTCTCTCAGTTGATCTCGACTCCACTGGCGACTTCGCCATTCGTGACGGCACGACTAATGTTGTTCTCTTCGAAGACGACTCCACCGTTGATGTCACCTTCCCCGCGGCTGGGTTTCTTACCATTGATGCTTCAACTACAGCTAACACTACAACCACAGGTGTACTTGATATTAATGTAGGCGCCGGCAACGCCGCTGTGGACGGTATTAATGTAGCCTTGACCTCAAATGACGGTGCCACCGCCGGCACGGATCAAGAAGCAATTGTCACTACTCTCACTGCTAACGACGCTGATGCCGATCTCTTTGGACTGGTAATATCCTCAGCCGCCACTACGAACGCTGCCGCCGGCAGTTATGAAGGTCTGATTGTCTTAACGAACGCCGAAAACACCGCCGGCGCCGTTACCGACGCTATCTTAATTACTACGACATCTGGGACAGCGGGGGACATCGTAGACGCTATCGACGCCTCCGCTGCTGACATTACCAATGCCCTCAACGTCGGTGCCAATACTATTACTGGTACTTCCTACAGCGTTGATGCCAGCGGCACACTTACACTCGGCTCTGCTGGCCTCGATGCCCTTACCGTCACCACCGATGGCACGGGCGACGGTGAAGTGAGCCTACCCACCGGCGCAATTAACTCAACCGAAATTCTCGACGACACCTTACTCGAAGCTGATCTCAAAGCCGTCGACGCCGCCGTTGACGAAGAATGCCTCACCTATGAGACAACAACCGGAGATTTTGAGTGGCAGAGTTGCGCGGCGAGCAGCATGAGTTCCTTCACTCTCGCCGGGGATACCGGTACTTCCCAAACCATCACCGACGGCAACACTGTCACCATCGCTACCGGTGCAGATCTTACCGCCACCGCGGGAGCAACCGACACAGTCACGATCAGTGTTGACGATGACAGCCTTGATTTCGACAGCTTCGAAGACACCCTTGACCTTGATGCCGCCTTGACCCTGAACCAAACCACCTCCACCTGGACCCAATCATTCACCGGCACCACCACTGATGGGCTCACCTACAGCGCCACTAGCCTCACCACTGGCACAGCCTTAGATGTCAACGCCACCAATACTGCTACCTCTGATGCTGCCATCCAACAGATCCAGTTTGATCTCACGAATGCCCAAGGCACAGCTGCTAACTCTGATTTTGCTGGCCTGACCGTTAATTTCACCAACAACCCCACCATCGCGGGAAACACCGAGACGGCCATGCGCATTCAAAACCAGGCTACCACCAACGCTACCGATAACGCCGTGGCCGCGCTTCTCACTCTTGACAATGCCGACACCTCCACCACCGGCTCCACCGTGGTCACTGATGCCTTACGCATTGTGAATACTGGCAACATTGCGGGTGGGGTCACCAATGCCATTAATATTGATGACACCGATGTCACCACTGACATCGTGCTGCAGAATGATGAGACTATCGACAATAATACCGATGGCACTGTCAATGTGACAGCTACCACCCTTCAGCTGACCGGCACCACCTTTACCGGCAACGGTGCCACCACCTATGACGCCGGGGGAGCAAATGCTATTACGATAGGTTCTGCGGATGTCACTAGCGTCACCGTCACTACCGATGGCACCGGCACTGCTGAGGTAGCCTTGCCCGCCGGCAGCATTGATTCCACCGAAATCTTAGACGGCACCATTGCCGCCGCCGACGTAGGTGACGATGTCCTCGATTTCGCCCAATTCCAAGACACTCTCGACGTAGACGCTGCCACTGACATCAATCTCGGCGCGAATCTTCTCAGTGTTGATCTTGACTCTACGGGAGACTTTGCTGTTCGAGACGGGACTACGAATGTTGCCCTGTTCGAAGATGACTCGACGATTGACTTTACCTTCCCCGCATCTGGCTTCCTGACGATTGATGCTTCTACCACTGCCAATACCACCACCACGGGTGTCTTAGACATTAATGTGGGGGCGGGGAATGCCGCCGTGGATGGCATCAACGTGGCTCTTACCGTGAATGATGGTGCCACTGCGGCGACTGACTTTGAAAGTATTGTCACTACCTTAACCGCCAATGACGCCGATGCCGATGTCTTTGGCTTAGTTATTAATTCCGCGGCCACCGCCAACGCTGGTGCTGGCTCGTATGAAGCTCTCATTCGTCTCAGTAACGCTGAGAACACTGCTAGCGCCGTGACGGACGCAATTCTGATTACGACTACGTCGGGCACTGCTGGCGATATTGTCGATGCCATTGATGCTTCAGCTGGTGATATTACGAATGCTTTGAACGCCGGTGCTAACTTCCTCTTACTAGATGGCATTCGCCTGGCTGAACTTGCCACTGGTACACTCACCATCGAAGATACCTCTGGCAACGATTTGATGACCGTTGCTGATGGTGGCACGGTCGGGAATGTCACAGTGACGGGCGACCTCACCGTCTCCGGTGGCGACATCACTGGTGCCAACAGTGACTCGATTGATATCGCGGAAGCCGCTGACGCCACCTTCACCTTTATCCGCAACACTGCCGGCACGGTTACCATCTTAGGTGCCGATGACGCTGGTGCGGCAGATACTGTCTACGACACTACTGGTGCTGGGGCGATCACGATCGGCAGCGCTGATGTCACCAGCATTACTCTTACGACCGATGGCACCGGCACCGGCGAAGTTGTCCTCCCAGCTGGTGCCGTCGCCGCGGCCGAAATCACTGACGATACCCTAGACTTTGCCCAATTCGAAGACACCCTCGATCTCGACGCCGCCTTGACCCTGAACCAAACCACCTCCACCTGGACCCAATCCT